>NZ_CP141214.1:0-600000 GCF_035610345.1 Sinorhizobium meliloti
GATCTGCACATGATCGGCCAAGTCCGCTGCCGTGATCGGATCACCTGCCGCAGCCCGAAGCCCAAGCGGGTGGTTCGGCGAGACGACTGCCGCGCGCGTGACAAATGCGAGTGCCCGTCGCTGGATACGTGGATCAGGAATGTCGATGCCACTGATCGCCAACACGCAACGACGTTCCCTGAGCGCATGCACCGCTTCTCCGAGCGATGCAGTAAGCACCTGCACCGCAACGGAGGGATAGGCCTCATGCAGTTCCCTCAGCGCCGCTCCAGCGAGCCAGAGCGGGAACTGTGGATCGAGCGCGATTGTCAAGCCAAGTTCCACTCCTTCACCAAGGCCCCGCGCCCGCGCACGCATCGTATCAGCCTTGAGGAGGATCGCGCGTGCATCACTGAGCAACGAACGGCCCTCTGGCGTCAGCACCGGGCGGTGTCCGGAGCGGTCGAAGAGACTGAGCCCGAGCTCCGCCTCCAGATTCGCTATCGCGTGGCTTACCGCCGACTGGACGCGGGAAAGCCGCGCAGCGGCCGCGCGGAAACTGCCCGTCTCCGCGATGGCGACGAAGATACGCATTTGGTCGAGCGTAAGAGCATCCAGCATGATCTATTCCATCGATCGACTTGAACGATCCTTTCTCAATTATCCTGATCGATTTCCCATGTCATCTGTTGGTTGAGAAAACAACCAGCGCTGACCGGCCGCCAGTGACCCTGTCATCCGCCACAGCTCCGTTCAACATTAGCGATGAAAGTTGAAGGGTCTTTCCGACCACCTGAAGGCAATAGCGAGGCCCAATCCGAACGCGGCGACGGATGCGCATAGGCCCCAGATCATTGCCGGCACGCGGACTTCCAACACCATCCAGCTGCCGACGTAACTACCGAATGCCGCACCTATCCCCCATGCGAGACGAATCGCCCCGGAATAGGTTGCTTGTTTACCATCAGGTGCCAGTTCGGATGTAACGGTCTCAAGAGTATTTGTTTGTTCACCCAAAGGTTGCTTTTTTCTTCATTTCAGACGCGTTGATTGCAAACATGCGCCAAACCGTGCGCTGAACTCCGTCGACTTTACCTAGGCTCACGACCCTCCCAGCCCCCGATCGGTCCGGGGCCAGATCTCAGGTGTATTCGAGGTGCATGCTTCCTTCCTGGCTGCATATCTTGGCTCGGATTCAGTAGTGGCTCGTACTCTGTCGCGATTAGCACGCCCCCTGCGCCACGTCGAAGTTATCGATCACCAACGGTTGCGACTGGGACGCGCGGCACAGATTCTTATCGTCGACTGCCGACTGCGACAGCGAGACGAGTACAAGCCCACAGAACTCTCTTCCGCGCTGCTGCAATTGGCACTCGTTTCTGAAAACAGCCTGCACCGTGAAGCGATTTTCGCCAGCGGATATTCGGACTACCTGCTGTGGCCGCTGATCGACCAGGAGGTTCTCAGGCGGCTCGCCGGCTGCGTCGCTGAGATCGAGCGCCGCTCTTCCGGGTTATTCTTCTCCGCGGATCCGCTCGTGCAAAAGTCGTGCGATCTGTTGGCGCAGCGAGTCGATCGGCAGACCACACTGAGCGATCTGGCCCGGCTCGTCGGGACCAACCGGACAACCCTGGTCAATCGCTTTGAAGCTTCCTTCGGCTGCGGGCCTATTACCTGGCTGCGCCACTTCCGGATGGCCGAGGCGGCCCGGCGCCTGCGCAGTGGGAACGAAAGCGTTGCCAAGATCGCGGAAACGCTGGGTTACGAGAACAGCAATAACTTCTCGACGGCGTTCAAGGCCATTCATGGCCTGCCGCCGCTCAGCTACCGCAAAATTGCATTCCGCAGAGAAAAGCCTGTCTAAGACAAAGGTAGAGGCGGAAACGACCTGCTATACAGCTAATGAGAGCATAAGCGGGAAGCATTGCACCCATTAGTTTTATGGGGAAACCC
The DNA here is from genome assembly GCF_035610345.1 of Sinorhizobium meliloti. Next base: position 1,933 of record NZ_CP141214.1, read on the forward strand.
ACGACTCTCGGAGCAACGTTCAAATCTGACAGTAGGAGGCAGGCATGTCGAGTGTATCCGCAGTGAATGTCCAGGAACATGAACAGAGCTATTCCAACAAGAGCTACAACGCAGCACGCTCCTTCTTTTATGCAAAACCCTTGATGCTGGCTCAGACCGATGCTGAGGCCCCCAGTGACGACCAGATCGCCAACGACCAGGGTACAGTGCAGTTCCACCTCATCGGCCAGAAAACCGATGATCCGAAATGGGGCGGGATCATGAACGAAAACCAGGACAATCTGCTGGCGATGGGCGGGCTCATCCACGATTACATGCATACTCACTATCCCGATATCGACTCAAAAAAACTCGACATAAACACTTGGACGAACGTCGTCGGTAACATTCCCGATCTCTCGATCGGAGGGCAGAAGCAGAAAAGCTACTCAAACAAGTTTGCCGGCACATCCGTCTCCGGCACTTTCCTGTCGTTGATCGCCAAGGCGATCGTCACCGACGGGGCATCTTTGCTGACGGACTTCCAGTCTTTCCTGACCCAAATGGGCGACCTGACGTTCAGTGCCAGCAGCAAGGCGCAGCAGTACAAAGCGCTGACCTGCACCTATCAGAGCTACCTTCTCGATAACGGTGCCGGCAGCTATTTCGACTACGGCGCCATCGTCTTGCGGCAGATCGAGTTCAAGGAATACTTCCTTGAGCTGAAGTCGTCCTGCTCGTCGACGCAATACGTCAACGTCGACATGGACTATACGGAGGTCACAAACCTCATCCAGACCCGACGCATCCGGAAAGGCGGCGCCGATTACAAAAACTTCCAGGAGCTGGTGAACAAGAATTCCACCGAGCAGTTCAAGAAGGCCAAAAACTTCTTCAACGGCGGCTCCACACCTCAAAACGACATCAAGCCACAGGTCTGAGCTTTTAAATCTCGACCGCGGACAACGCAGCACCAGAAACGAACGGTGCGGCTCGGGGTGAAACGCGCCCGCTAAAGCCAGGGCGACAGAGCAAGCCGGCAACCTCTAGCCGAAGCTCTGTCGCACGGCGGTGCCGCCAATTCCCACTGCCGCTTCCGGAAGGAACCGACATGAACCCATTTGCTAAAACAGTTGCGGGTCTATTCTTGGTGGTCGGACCCCAAAGCACCACCCCCCTCGAAGCAGAAAGGATTTGCTCTGCGTTGATCCAGAAACTGTCGGACGATCCGTCCCGCAACCTGGACCCGCGCACCTGGCAAAATGCCGTGCAGATGGTTCCAAGCCAGGTAGAAGGCGCGATAACATCGCAAGCGCTGAACCGCACGATGCCGATCGGGGATTTGCCGGGCGCCCTTGCTTCAGTTTGCGCCAATGTCGTCGGCGGAAGTCACGCATCAGCCCTGGCGAAACCCATCGGCTCATACCTGAACAAGTACGGAGAACCGACAGCATTCAATTGCCTCATCCTGGATCAAACCCGCACTGATCAGATCCACCTGTACCTGACGTGCCTGAATGTGACTGACGCCGGCAGTTCAGAGAGCTTCAGCATCGCTTCGACTCTACTCTCGGCGACGCTTAACCTTTCGAACAAGCAAACGCAGACCACCATCACAAAGGTCTTCGGCTCCTTCGGGCCGCCGAGCGACCAACCCTTCTATCTGCGCATCTTCAACTGATCTGAATGCAGTTCCCACACCAACGTCCAACTCAATGGAGGATTCCGATGATCATTGCAGCCTGCACTGACGATCTAATGGTCGAAGACATTGCCCGAGACGCAGCTAAAGGTAACCACCATGTCTTCGGAGAATGGTACAAAGTTTTCGACAGGGACATCCCCAATCTTCGTCCGACGGAAAATCTGTTCATTGTTGCACACGGCGCAGCATTCGGCGACGAAGGCCAGCCAGTCATCGGCAGCAAGGGGGACGACTTCTACCTGACGGCACGCGACCTGAACAAGAATCTGACAATCTTCCCAGAGGGATACTCCGGCGGCGTCTATGTATATGCCTGCCTCTCGGCGGCTCCGGGCGCCGGCGGACTGAGCTTCGTCGAAGCCTACAAGGCGCTGATCGGCCCAAGCTTCCCAAAAATGTCCGCCTGGGGTCAGACCGGGAAGCCCTCCGGCCCCTTGCCGCCACCGACTGACAAGTCCTGGGTGGAGGCGCGCGGCGGAAAATAGCCTTCGCCGCGCCGGCCCACTAGGGCTTCCCGCGGCGTCGTCCGCCAGAGAAAATTTATCGCAAACTCACATCACAGTCGACACCAGATGGAGGTACGAACCATGTCTGCTTGGGAGAATGTCTCTGTTAAGCATTCTGACGGAGGAGATCATTTGCTCGAAGATGGAACCGGAAGCGGCGGCGAGAAGGAATTCGCCTGCGGCAAATTCGCTTCCAATAAGCACCCGAAGAAGGGCGACAAGTACCATATTACTGCAACGCCGGAGGGCGAAGTTTTCGCAATGGATTGGACTGCTACCTGCACATTTGCGGGAGAGACGTCCGAGTTCAAGGTCGAATAGGATTATTCAACCGCGAAGCCAACCGCCCTTCCCAGAGGCGCTTCCCGGCGCTCCCCCGCACCCGCGTGACTCCAAGCCACGCGGGCGCTTCAATTGTCAAAGCACTCTATGGAAGTTCTGCATCAAGACGACTGATCTTTCTTACGTCATGAACGACGGCCCCCGAAAGACCACGCTGGCGTTCGGTGCGGACGACAATGCCGCCGATGAAGAGGGCGCGGCCGCGCCGTGTCCGGGAGCCTCAATATGTAGCCGCTAATGTCGTGCCTCAACCGCTACCTTTCGTAACACTCCCGATTTCGGCATCAAGTGCGCCACCTGTGCCGCTGACGGCGACACCTGAGGGGACCGGGTTGGGCTCCAAGTCGACCTTCGCCCAGGTACTGGGCGACTGTCACCACCTCAGCCAGCGGCCTAGAAGCAGTCGGCGGATTGGGAGCAAGCTGAGGCGGTCCAGCGGTGGTAGCGTCAAGGACCTGCGGCTGTTTTAGTGAGGCGCATCATCGCGGCCGATTCTAGTTGATTGTCTGCCGTTGAAGGTGAGCGCCAGCAGCGCTGCCGCGATGGCGATCGCTGTGACAAGGGCGGAAACCATTGGCCAGCCGAATGCGCCGGCAATGCCGGCGGCGGTGGCTGGGCCGATGATCAGACCAAGGTTATTGCCCTGCATGGCGAAGCCAATAGTCACCCCGACGAGTTCTGGGCGCGGAGCTTTGCGCGGCGCGCTATCAAAGATCACGACGGGAATCAGCCCGCCGACCAAGGAGAAGACGACGCAGAGCGCATAGGCAGCAACGGCCCAGAGGACTTGGCTGAAGACACCGACCCCGCAAAGGGCCATGGTGCAGAAGCTGAAGAGCAGCAGTTGTACCGCCGGGAAGCCGCGGGCGAGCAACTGCCCGCACACGAGATTACCAACTCCGCCCGCCGCTATTGCCAGCGCGCTCAGCATGCTCGCCGCCTCGTTGCTGATCCCAAGGCGCTGAGAAAGGAGCGACGGCAGAAAGCCGAATACGGCGAAGTAGGCGGCTGAGAACGCCGCAAACAACCCTCCCAGTACCCAAGGGCCCTTCGAAACAAGTGCCTCGCCGATATCCTGACGAATATTCCGGTGTGGTCGAGAAAGGGTGTCCGGTAGGCGCAGGCTCCACCCGAGAAGCAACGCAAACCCGACGAGGATTGCAGCGTTCAAGAGCCAGAAACCACGCCAGGTTAGGAGGCTCAGCAGAGGCGCGGCCAGCATGATCACCGTAATGCCGATCGGCATGAAGGTTGCCCAGAGAGCCATGGCCCTGTCGCGGATATGAGTTGGTGCTGCTGCGGTGATCAGGGCGGGTGCCGCAACGACTACGCAGAGGAAGCCCAGGCCTTCGACAACCCTTGTCGCGAGCAGCGTGACGGCGCTCACCGATACTGCTCCGAGCGCCGAACCCGCCGCCTGCAGAAGGAGGCCGGCGACGGCCATTCGTTTGGCGCCGATGCGGTCGACAGCCAGTCCGATCGGTGCACCGACCAAAGCGCCAGTAACGGCGAAGATCGAGATGAGCCACGATGCCGTGGCGAGGCTGAGTGCCAGGTCCGCCTGCACAGCCGCAAACGCCATCGGTGCCTTGCCGACCTGGAAGGCGGACACCACGCCCGCGCCTACGACAAGGACGATCCTGGGCCAGGCTGATCCGACCGCTGCGAACGGGGGGATGTTCAACGGACCAGCTCCGGCAGGCGCTGTCTGTAACCCAGCGTGATGGCAGCCGCGATCTCGGCCACATGTCTGCCCTGAAACTGGGCGCCGTCCAGTTCGTTGGCGCTGGGGCCTCTGTCGCCGTGGTTTTCGTCCTCTGCCAGTGTGGAAGCGCCGTAGGGGGAACCGCCGGTGATCTCGTCCATGCGCATCTGGCCTTTGAAGCTGTACGGCAAACCCACAATAACCATGCCGAGATGCAGCATGACGATGTGCGTCGACAGGATCGTCGTCTCCTGCCCGCCGTGCTGGCTACCGGTCGAGGTGAAGACGCTGCCCACTTTACCGACGAGCTTGTCCTCGCCCCAAAGGCCGCCGGTCTGGTCGAGAAAGTTCTTCATCTGGCTTGCCATGTTGCCGTAGCGGGTTGGCGTGCCGATGATGATCGCATCGTAATCGGCAAGCTCGGCGACGGTCGCAACAGGGGCGTCCTGGTCGAGCCGGTACCCTGACCTCCTGGCAACCGCCTCCGGCACGAGCTCCGGCACGCGCTTGAGCGCCACGGTGGCGCCCGCCTGTCCGGCGCCTTCCGCGACAGCCTTCGCCATCGCTTCGACGTGGCCGTAGGAGGAATAGTAGAGCACGAGCACCTTGGTCATCTGTCCTGATCCTTGCTTTGCACTGGGTAACCCGGAACGCGGGGGCGTTGCCGCGGTGCCGGTCAGCGCTGGTTGTTTTCTCAACCAATAGATGACATGGGAAATCGATCAGGATAATTGAGAAAGGATCGTTCAAGTCGATCGATGGAATAGATCATGCTGGATGCTCTTACGCTCGACCAAATGCGTATCTTCGTCGCCATCGCGGAGACGGGCAGTTTCCGCGCGGCCGCTGCGCGGCTTTCCCGCGTCCAGTCGGCGGTAAGCCACGCGATAGCGAATCTGGAGGCGGAGCTCGGGCTCAGTCTCTTCGACCGCTCCGGACACCGCCCGGTGCTGACGCCAGAGGGCCGTTCGTTGCTCAGTGATGCACGCGCGATCCTCCTCAAGGCTGATACGATGCGTGCGCGGGCGCGGGGCCTTGGTGAAGGAGTGGAACTTGGCTTGACAATCGCGCTCGATCCACAGTTCCCGCTCTGGCTCGCTGGAGCGGCGCTGAGGGAACTGCATGAGGCCTATCCCTCCGTTGCGGTGCAGGTGCTTACTGCATCGCTCGGAGAAGCGGTGCATGCGCTCAGGGAACGTCGTTGCGTGTTGGCGATCAGTGGCATCGACATTCCTGATCCACGTATCCAGCGACGGGCACTCGCATTTGTCACGCGCGCGGCAGTCGTCTCGCCGAACCACCCGCTTGGGCTTCGGGCTGCGGCAGGTGATCCGATCACGGCAGCGGACTTGGCCGATCATGTGCAGATCGTCGCAGAAGACCCCTCTCCACTTACGCAGGGCCGTGACTTCAATGTCCTCTCCCCGGGAACCTGGCGGGTCGGTGACAACATGACGAAGCATGCGCTGATCCGCGCCGGCATCGGCTGGGGAAACCTGCCGCTCTGGCTGGCGGAGCGAGACCTGGCGGAAGGTCGGCTCGTGCGGGTACCCGCCGCTGAATTCAGCCCGCAAGGCGAAACGCTGACACCCGCCTTCCTGATGCACAGCACCGATGAGCATCTCGGTCCCGCGGCACGTGCATTTTGCGACGCGCTGTTGCGGATGTCCGACCTGCCACAGGGTGATGTTGCAGGTCTTGGCGATCAGGCTGGCTGCTGCGGGACAAGCGCGGCCTGGCGTTTCTCGTCGGGCGAGTGATCGCAGCAAGCATTGGCATCGAGCCACTAGCCTGGCTGCGCTACGCCCTGACAGTGCTACCCCAGCGGGCTGTCGATACAGGCCTTGACGATCTGTTGCCGTAGACGTCCAACACGTAAGCAAAGCCGCATATCGCGGCGACCTTGCGTATCGCAGCGTCAACGTGAAGCGAAAATCGCGCTTACAGCGACCTTATTCTGGGAAGATGATGTTTCGTGTCGCTCCCGAAGTCCATCGCCGAGCAGCTCCTTGCTGCTGAGCTTTCGGGAAAGAGTCTCAACCAGTGGGCAGAAGAGGTGCTGGAAGAAGCCGCCGACCGTTTTGCCGAGGCGCGCCTGTCGGCGTAGTGCCGTTGCGGCCATCGTAGTTCCCGGCTTGGGGCGAGTCTCAGACCTCCACACCGCGCCTCAGATGTTTGCTTCTCTCATAACCGCCCTAGTAGCATGAGGTCCTCCTTCGGCCCACTCAAGACGTTCGACGTGGTGTCGCCAACCGTCCGCGAATCAGCCGTTCGAGATTTCTGTCAAGCGACATCCTTAATGCGATCCGGCGGCATTGAGTCAAAGTGAAACAACCGTAAAGAAAGCACACGTTTGCAGGAACTCGCCGGAGTTATAATTTTTTCGCAAAAACATTATAACAGAGCGCAGTTTTGAGCGACGCTGTGGGTAAATCGCCGGGGAGCTTGCGTTTCCAATGATCCGCCATATCCCACGCTCGCGCAATGGGCGCATAAAGCGGTCGCCTGGCGTCATGGAACACAGGCCGCGTAGCTAGAGCCAGTATCGGTCGGCGAACCGAAAATGCTGATGACAAGTTCTCGCCAAGTCCTCGAAGGATATTCGACATGGACTCCCATGCCGTCATCGAAACGCTGCCCGCAACCGCAGACGAACGAGCCGCACTCATGAGATAGCCAACCGCGCGTTCGAAAAGGTCGTCGATCGGATCGAACCTGAGAATGAAGCCTGACCCGCAAGCTGTGGGACCCTGTCGACTACATCGCGCGACATGCTCTGGGCGATGCCGCGCGCCTGCAGCCGGCGCCGATAGGCCGGCATCTGATAGTGCCATCCCTGATCGGAATGCAGGATCGGTCTGTCTTTGCCGTTGAGCCTCTCCATTGCCTTGTTGAGCATGCCCTCGACCAGCTTGAAGACCGGACGTCTGGCGGTTCCATAAGCGATGATCTCACCGTTGAACAGGTCCATGACCGGTGAGAGATAGAGCTTCTCGCCGGCCACATTGAACTCGGTGATGTCCGTCACCCATTTCTGATTCGGCCCCTCGGCTTGGAACTGGCGTTTGAGGAGGTCGGGCGCCACCCGCCCGGCGTCGCCCCTGTAGGAGCGGTACTTCTTCGGCCGCACCAGCGATTTCAATCCCATCTCGACCATCAGGCGCTGGACCGTCTTGTGATTGATCTTCTGCCCGGGCTGGCGGATCGCCGCCGTCACCCGACGGTAGCCGTAGCGGCCCTTGTGCAGGGCGAAGATCGCCTTGATCCGCTCCCTGAGCACGGCATGCCTGTCGGCAAGCGACGCCAGCTTCAGTCGATAATAGAACGTACTGCGCGAGAGCCCCGCCAGCTTCAGCAGCGCGGCAAGCGGATAAAACGGCCTTAACGCCTGGACGACTTGCGCTTTCTCGGCGCCGCCTGGTCCCGCGTTAAGGCCTCCAGTTTTTTAGATAGGCGTTCTCCATGCGCAGATGGTTCAGTTCCGCCAGCAACTCTTCGCGGCTCTTCGTCGCATCGTTCTGCGGCGCTTGCGGCTGCTTGCGCACCGGCGGCTCGGGCATCGATCGGGGCCCTCCTCTGCGGCGCGGGGCCAGGGCATCAAGCCCGCCAGTCTCGTAGCGCCGCTCCCAATCCGGAAGGCAACCCGCATTGCGGATGTTGAACAACGCCGCCGTCTGGCGGTAGGAAAGCCCATCCTCCCACATCCGTTCGAGAACCGATAGCTTGAACGCTGCATCATAGCGGCCGAACTTCTTGGCAAGCCCCGCAGCTCCATGCGCCTCGTAGCTCGCCACCCATTTGCGGACCGTCGAATGATCAATGCCATAAGGCCGGCCAGCGCTGCTATAACTCTCCTCGCCGTTCAGGCATCGCTCGACAATCGCTCGCTTCAGACACTCGCTGTACTTGGACATGCAAAACCCCCGAAAGTGGATGTCCAACTTTCGGGGGTCAGTTCAGAAACCGGAGTTTTATTTCCCCCGCCCAAGCCCCGGCTTGACAATGAAAAACGAGGTTATAATGTTTTTGCAGGAACATTATAACGAGGCATTTGAAGATGCGGGAAATGGACCTTGTATTCCGCACAATGTTCGCGGAGTTGGCTCAACAGTCTCTCGACGCGCAGTTCCACGCCGACTTTCCGCTCGAGGGCCGCTTCGTCACGGTCCCTGTGAAGGGCAAGGACTACTTCTATTTCGACATCCCTACTCCCGAGGGAAAGGACAAGCGGAGCTATGTCGGCCCCGCTGCCGATCCCGAGATCGCGGCCCGTGTCCAACGACACCGGGACATCAAGGACAACATGCGGGAGCGGCGGCGACTGGTTTCGACGTTGATACGATCGGGTGGCATGTCGGGCCCTGATCGGTTCGCTGGCGATGTGACAAAGGCGCTCGCTGACGCGGGTTTCTTTCGCCTGCGTGGCGTCCTCGTCGGATCGGTCGCCTATGGTTGTTATTCGGGCGTCCTTGGCGTGCGACTGCCGACGACGGCGATGCAGACTGGTGATGCCGACCTGGCAATGGATTTCGCGATTTCGCAGGAGGTCGATGACAGCCTGCCGCCAATCTTGGACATCCTGCACGGGGTTGATCCGTCCTTTCGGGCGGTCCCCCATCAGGCCGACAAGGCGCGGGCGACTGCGTTCGTCAACCGGAACAACTACCGGGTGGAATTCCTGACGAGCAACCGGGGATCGGATGAATACACGCGCAGGCCCTCGCCCATGCCGGCCCTCGGTGGCGCATCGGCGGAAAACCTCCGGTTCCTCGACTACCTGATCTACGAGCCTGTCAGGACCGTGCTGCTGCACAGGGAAGGCGTGAGCGTGAATGTCCCGGCTCCCGAGAGGTATGCGGTCCACAAGGTTATCGTGGCCTCTAGGCGGCTCACAGACGCACTCGGAAGGGCGAAGCGGGCAAAGGACCTCTTGCAGGCTGCAACGCTTTTCGAGGCCATGCTGCAGACTCGGCAGGGCGTCGCTCTGGCGGACGCATACCAGGAGGCATGGGATCGCGGGCCGTCGTGGCAGGAAGGGCTTGCGGCTGGCCTCGCCCTGATGCCTGATTATGGGAAGGAAGCTCTTGCGGACGCCCTTGGGGTGAAACCGGAAGAACTCGGCAAGGACTAGGGACATGACAGAGGAAATCGTGCCCACGGACTACCCCGGCCTCGCTAGCTTGTGCTGGAACAGGGATTCTGCTCGGCCCATCGATCGGGAGAACCTCAAGGCTTTCGATCAAAGCCTGCTCGTCATCCGTCAGATCGTCTTGCCAGATGAACGCCAGTTCGCCCGATACAGCGCCCATGCCGTTCGAATTCGGGGATGGAGAACGACTGCTCTGCACGGACGGCCCGCCGCCTGCGTTCGCTCGTCGGGAACCCGGGGGCAAAAGTTCTGGGTGTAGCGCTCACAGATGGTTGGGTTGTCTCCGCTGCCGGACCCGCGTTCGGCACCTGCCCTGATTGCGGGCGGACACGAAATCGGCATGTCTGGTCCAATCGAAGCCTTCAAGATCTGCCGGCCGCTGGCGGTGCGCGCATCAGACCGGTGAACGACCAACATCACCGACCGACTGCCGACGATTGCTTCCGCTTATGCGCGCTGGAGAAGATCACGGATCGTTGTCCCCACAGCGATTCCCGGGGCCCAAAAGGCTGCGTGAAGCGAGGCGCGGGGACACAATAGCGCTTGGCATTCAGGTACGCTTAGTGGCGTTCCGCAGCCCCGGACACGAGGGCGAAGAGCAGATTACTTGCCAGCGGGAGCGGTTGGCTCTTCAATCCACACGGGGTGGGATGTCTAACGGCCCTCCATCTGGAACCGCCGCGCAAACTATCTAGAGGACGACCACTTTCGCCCCGATCTTCACCCTTTCGTAGAGGTCGATGACGTCCTCGTTGGTCATGCGGAAGCAGCCTGACGATGAGGAGCGCCCGACACTTTCCGGCTCGTTCGAACCATGAATGCGGTAGAGAGTGTTGCCCAGGTAGAGGGCCCGCGCGCCGAGCGGATTGTCCGGCCCGCCGACCATATGTGTCGGCAGGTCCGGCCTTCGGGCGCGCATGTCCGCCGGCGGGCGCCAATCCGGCCAGGGGCGTTTGGCGGTCACCCTCTCGGATCCGCGCCAGCCATAGCCTTCTCGACCGACGCCCACGCTGTAGCGAGTGGCTGTTCCACCAGGCTCGACGTAGTAAAGAGCATATTCGCTTGTGTCGATGATCACCGTGCCGGGAGCCTCCCCGGTCCTGTAAGCCACCCGATGCCTCGGCACGAGGGCGCCTGTCTCTTCGTAGCGACCATTGTGGCGGTATTGCCGCGGCGGGTAGGCGGACGGCGACATCAGGAACTGGATGTAACCGTCTTCGATCCAGACCCGATTGTTTTTCTTGTCCAACAACGGTGGCGAAGGCTGCTCCGCATATGCTTTGCTGGCTGTCGCGACTGAAAGTGCCGTCAAGAACAGCGGCACAACGACGCGCCTCGCCAGTGTTCTCAAATCGGACATGTGACGCTCTCCATCGACGTTGAGACGTTCAAATCAAACCGTTAGCGACCAGCGCATTCGCCACCTGCTGAAAGAGCCGGTCTGGAACCGGCGCCCCGATAGGGGTCCTTTCGAGATCTGCGGCGAGTGGCACATCGATCGTCAACGGAATTCCTTTCTTCCTCGCCTGATCCCGCATCGCTGCCCCGGCCGCGCCGGTGGCACGGCAGGCGATGAGCGGAACGGGCGTTTCGCCGCGGACATATCGGATCCCGACCGCTCCCGACCCGCCGTCCCCGATCAGCAGTGCGGCATTGGAAAGTCCGGTTTTGGTCGCGCCGACTAGGCCCGCGAGTTTGCGGCGCTCCTGCCTTATGAGCGGATCGCCTTCGGTATCCTTGTGCTCACGTTTGCTCTCGGACTTCGTCATGCGCATCTCGCGCATAAATAGCCAGCGTTGCAGAAAGACGTCGAAGGTGCCCATGACGATGAAGGCGGCAATCGCGATGAAGGCGGTGGTCTTGAGCATGGAGAGGGACAGCGCGTGCAGGCACATGAAACCGCATGTCGGCGCTTGGAACAATGCCTTCAGGCCCGCATGGAAGACAACGGAAAATGCAACGGAAAGCGCCAGGATTTTGAACAGCGCCTTGCCGAACTCGATGATGCTTTTCAGCGACGTCAGGCGCTTCAAACCGCTCGCCGGACTGACGCGGCTGAAATCCGGTTCGACCGGTTTCACCGAGAACACGAATCCCCTGGTGATCGCCACATTGGTGGCCAGGATCGCGACGATCGTTATTCCGAGGATCGGCAGCACTGTTGTCCAAAGGGCGTAGACGGCGACGGTGCTCAGTCGGTACCAGACATCTGCGAACGGACGCTCGTAGATATGTGACGCCTCATCCAGCAGGACGTCGATCTTCACCTGCAGACGCGGAGCGACATAGAAGAGGTAGAGGGTGCAAAAGAGAATGACGATGCCAGAGACCATGTCGGGGCTATGGAGCACTTGGCCTTTCTTGCGGGCATCCCGGATCTTCTTTTCGGATGCCGGAAGGGCTTTTTCTTCGCTTGTCTCGCTCATGTTACGCCGTCCTTGGCCGATGTCAGGAGGCCTACCTCCTGAGCGCGTCTCGCAGGATCCGAAATGGACGGCAATTTCGCAGCTTTCGCCAGGATCTGGTTCTTCTGCCTAGCCGACATGTCGGGCACGTCGAAGGCGCGCGCCTTCTCGGTCTCTCCGGCCATCGCCAGCACAATCAGATAATTGACGAAGTGCCTTCTTTGGGCGAGCGGTGATCCGATTACGTTGCCCATATGCATAACGGCCTGTGGCAGGTCGTTCGAGAGTGCTTGGGCGAGTGCGAGATTGGTTGTGGTGTCCAGATTGGCGGGTTGCAGCGACAGGGCTTTGGAAAAGGCCTCTTCTGCTGCCGCGCCATTACCGCTGAAGACGAGGGCGGTACCCAGCCGATTATAGGCGACGACTGAGTTCAGCGCCTGCGCAGCCGGAATTAGAGTGCGCGCGGCCAACTCGGTTTCGCCTTTGCGCAACTGCGCGGTACCCAATCCCAGCAGCGCCTCCGCGTCCTGGGGATTGACCTGCAGGGCCGCGCGGAAAGCCTCTTCCGCACCCTCGACATCGCCAGCCTTCAGGCGTGCATTGCCGACGCGGACGCGCAGCGACACGTCGCCCGGCGCGTTTTCAGCAGCGCGCTCGTAAAGCGCCAACGCCGTCGCACTTTCTCCTTTGGCCTCGATGCTCTCCGCAATGCTGAGCAGCTTCTTCTGCCCGCTCGACGGTTCGTCCTTCTCGTTCTCGGCAGACGTCGTCGTGCATGAGGAAAGTGCGAGCAGTGCAAGGAGAGCGGCAACGCTCCTCTTATTGCCCGCCCCATGCCGACCGAATTGCAGGAAGGAATTTAGGGTCATTCTTCACCTGTAATGTTCGTCTCCGCGCGGCGCCTGCGGCCCTCGTCGCTGTGTCCGTCAAGATAGTTCTTCGCGGCGCGCGCTACCGGAGCAGCCATCGCCGGACCCATCTCGCGGCCCTGGATGAGATCCCCCTGGTTTTGTGCCATGAACTGCAGATTGAGATTGTTGGCGCAGCCGGGTGGCAGATAGAGCGGCTGATCGGCGGTGTCGGGGGTGATACAGGCGTCGGGTACCAGAACCTGGCGCTCCGCCACGTCATAGCCCTTGTGCACGATGCCCGCCTTTGCCGGTGCCCCCCGCATCGAAATAGAGCTGTAATTGGGAGAGTAGGGCTGTGGGTGTGAACCACTGCAGGCGCCTGCGCTGAGCGATAGGACCACCACTAGCACCAGCCGGACCTTCACCGCACCATCCCCTGCCGGGCGATCATTCCACATAGAAGCCGTATCCTTTGTTGACGACGGGCTTGGTCTTGCTGCGCGGGGACGTGATCGCCCCGGAGGGGCTGTCCAGCGGCGTTTTCATCTTTCGTTCGGAGGTGGGCGAGACCAGATACGGCGTAATCAGGATGACAAGTTCAGTCTCATTGCGCTGGAACCGCTTGGACTTGAACAGCTCTCCGAGGATCGGGACGTCGCCGACGACAGGGGTTTTGTTCAGCGTCTGCGATTCCTGTCGCTGGAATAGACCCGCAATTGCAAAGGTCTGGCCGGTTCCGACCTCGACTGTCGTGTCGGCCCGGCGTATCCTGAGAGACGGCACCACAAGTCCGCCGATTGAAACTACACTGTCCTGAGAAACGCTGCTGACCTCCGGGCGCACCTGCAGCGCGATTCGGTTGTTCGGGAGGAGCGTCGGCGTGAACTGGAGCGAGACGCCGAACTGCTTGTATTCTATACCGATCTGATCGTCGCCGACCGGCACCGGTACCGGAATTTCACCGCCGGCGAGGAAGCTGGCGGTCTGACCAGTGACGGCGGTGATGTTCGGCTCCGCCAGAATCGTCAATATGCCGTTCGCCTGCAGCGCGTCCAGCAGCACGTTAACGTTCACATGATCGCCCCTGGCGCCGATCGCGATGCCGGTGTCGTCCTCGTTGCTGGCGCCGCCGGTCCGGATGATGCCGAAGGAGAAGGACCCGCTGTTGACGAAGGCACTCCAATCGATGCCGAAGCGCGTTAGTTCGTTTCGGGCGACTTCCGCAAAGCGTACGCGAATATTGACCTGATTGGTTCCGGCAATCGTAGTGTTGTTGAGCGCCTGCTTGTCCGGAGTGGAGTAGCTCTGGAGGACATTTTCCATGTCCATCGCTTCGCCGACGTTGCGGGTCTGCCCGGTGCCGACATACTGACCGCCGAACAGACTTATGTCGACCTTAGTTGTCGGCTGCAGCGCCAGCGCCGATTGCTCCGCAGCGCGCGGATTGCCGCTGACGCGCACCTGCACGGTGCCGCGTGTGCTCTGGTCGGCGCTTAGGGCAATCAGATTAGTGTCACCGATTTTCGTTGCATAGATATAGACTACGCCCGGCGAGACGACGCGCACGTCGGCGATTGCCGTATCCGCGAGAAAAACCGACTCAACCGGTTCGTCGAAACGCAGGATCTGACCTGCCCCAACAGTGAGCTCAAGCACCTGACCGTTAATGGCATCGACCTTTACCTGCGCATTGGCCGTCCCTACGAGAAGGGAGGAAAGCATCAACATCAGGATGAACGAGATTATTTTCCCTGCGGCAATCGCGCGAAAACATCGCAAGCTCAGCATTCCATTTCCTATTGTTCCCCTCACCGGCGACCCCGCGCCGGCAAAACTCAACTAAGTTTCGTGAGCGTCCCCACCGATGTCATTGGCGCGTGCCTGGGAGCTCCGCCACCCCGGTCACCGGGAGCGCGATATAGCCAAGGCACTGGACGCTGAATTCCGCGGAGATCTCCTGGTAACAAAGAACCGCCACGTTCAAATCGTGGCGCGCCAGAAGATTTCGGACGTGGCGCCGGATATCGATCGATGTAAGGATCGCGGTGCGGAGCTGAGAATCAGATTTCTCCTGTCGCATTTTCAGTTCTTCCAGGATCGGGGCCGCCAACCGCTCCGGAATGCCACCTATCGGCCCGTTATTCTTCTCGACCGCAGTTCTTATCTCGTCCTCGAGAGGCCGCGTGAAAAGATAGGCGCAAATGATCCTGTTGCTGTCGGCGAGACGGAAGCAGATTTGTCGGCTGAGGCTCACCCGCACGCTGTCAGTCAGCGCCTGTACGCCCTGTATCTGCGCGCCGCGCTCGGCAACGGCCTGGAGAATGATACGCATGTTGGTGATCGGAACGTCTTCCTCGAGTAATCTGCGCAGCACGTCAGCAAGCTTCTGCGCTGAAACAGCCTCCAGAACCTCTCGGATCAGATCGCCATAGGCCTCGTTTAATCGGCTGAGCATGGCACGCACCTCCTGTGCGTCGATGAACTCCGGCGCATAGCGGCGCAGCACGCGTTCCAGAAGCGTGATGATGACGTCGTCCGCCTCGCAGTAGCCGACCCCCGCAGCGTCCAAAGCCGCCGAACGGGTTTTCTCGACCCAAACGAGCCTCAGTCCCAGGAGGTCCGGTTGGGTAACATAGGGCACCGACATGATGTCGAGGTCGACCGTTTCGTCCCAAACCATGACATGATAGAGCGGCAGCCCGGTCTCGAGGACTGGAACGCCTTCGAAAGCGACACGAAGCCCGGTCCGTTCCTGCCGAGGATCCATAAGGAAGCCGATCGCCGGAACACGGATGCCGAGGTCCTCGAGGATAGCTGCAGCGGACGCTTCGGTTCGTTCGGCGAACAAGTCGGGCGGAATCGCCTGGGCAAGTTCCTCCCCTAGCGACACGGTGATCCTGTGTGCGACTCCACCGAGCTCGCCGGAATTAGTGGGTAAGGTCCCTGCAATATGGTCGACGACGGTCCCGCCGGACGACATCGGCCGGGGCGGCTCACGCGGCATCGATGCTGACCCTAATGCATCCTCGTCAGCGCTTCGGCGATGTGCGGCATAGGCGAGGAGGCCGGCCGCGGCGGCGAGAAACCAAAAGACGAGCAACGGAAAACCCGGAACAAGGCCAAATCCGAAGAGGATGGCCGCCGCGAGCGCCAGTGCGCGATCGCTCGCGCCGAGTTGGCCGAGGATTTCCGAGCTCAAGTCCTGTGGGCTGCGGCCGGACGGTACGCGCGTGACCACCGCGCCGGCGGCCACCGCCATCATCAAGGCCGGGATCTGTGCTATCAAGCCATCGCCGACGGTCAGCAGTGAATAGGTATGTGCCGCTTCGCCGACCGTCAGGCCTCGTTGTAAAGATCCGATGGTGAGGCCTCCGATGAGATTGATCGCGATGATGATGAGGCCTGCGACCGCATCTCCCTTGACGAATTTCATGGCGCCGTCCATGGCGCCGTAGAATTGGCTCTCCCGCTCGAGCTCATCGCGCTTCTGGCGGGCTTCCTGCTGGTCGATTTCGCCGCTGCGCGCTTCATTGTCGATGCTCATCTGCTTGCCCGGCATGGCGTCGAGGGCAAAGCGCGCTCCGACCTCGGCAACGCGCTCGGCGCCCTTGGTGATCACCACGAACTGGGCGACGGTGATGATCAGGAAGACGATGAGCCCGACGAGCACGTCGCCGCCGACAACGAAGTCTCCAAAGGCCGAGACGATCTGCCCTGCATCGGCCTCGGTCAGGATGAGACGCGTCGTGGTGATCGAAAGAGAGAGGCGAAAGAGCGTCCCGAGCAGAATGATCGATGGCAGAGACGAGAACTGCACGGGGCGAGACACATAGAACGCGCCGATGAGGATCAGCAGGCTGTAGAAGAAGTTGAATCCGATCAGCGCATCTACCAAATAGGTCGGCATCGGGATGATCATCATCGTGATCGCGAGCATCACCAGTGCCGCAACAACGATGTCCGACCGTCGAGCGGCGGCTCTGGCGAACTGGTTGACGGTGGCGATCGCGCTCATGTCGCCACCCTGGCCTGAAGGTAGTCTTTGAACGCAGCGCGCGCCTCGTCTTCCCGCCCACGCAGCCAATGTGCCTTGCTTCTCAAGCGTGAAAGATCCGGATCGGCCTTGCCGGAAATGTCATCGATGCGATCGATAGCGGCGATTGCGCGCGTCGCCGCATCCGTAGCGATGAAAGCTTCGGCCAGGGCATGCAGTATCGAGGCATCTTCCGGAGCCATTCTTGCGGCAAGCAACAGGAAGACAAGGCCGCGCTCATGGTGTCCGCCGCGACAATACAGCGAACCCAGCGCATGGAGAAATTCGACACTGTCGGCGCGTTGCTGCGTCAACTGTTTTGCGCCTGCATGAGCCGGCGCTGAAGATCGCGCCTGCTTTCGATTTCTTCGTTCAGCATCGAGGCCGTGAGCTTCGCGATATCCTCATCGAGGTTCAGACCCGGCAAGACTTCCTCGACGACATAGTTCAGTATCTCCTGAGAGCGCAATAGATCGAAAAGGCTGGCACTCGAGAGCCTTGCCCGTCCCCCTGCCGCGCTCGCACGGGAGCCACTTGCCTGCGCCGTCTTCTGCCTCGCCTGGCGGACTGATTGCAGGAGCCTGGCGTCGAACGCCTGCGACTGCGCCTCGACAGCCGCATCAGGCCGCACTGAAACCACGCTCGGCTGAGCGCGGTTGCGATTGTCGTGTCGGCGAACCTCCAAGCTCATTGCGTCGTCCTCGTCCTCATGTTGTCAGAAGCGAACCGTGAATTCTTCCCCCTGCCGCCCTGCCGTCAGGCTGCCGTCGCGGATATCCTTGATGTACCAGCCATCCTCGAGTGCGGCGCCCTTGTAGAGGCGTGTACCATCGGCGCTGATCGCATAGGGTGTTTCGCCGAACCAAACGGCTTGCAGATTGAATTTCGGGGAGGTTTTCGGAACGGCCTCGCCGACCTCGCTCGTGAGAACGTAGCGGTCGCCATAGGTCCGATCGAACCAGCTCTGGACGCCGTTCCACGACTCGCGGCTTTCGTCGTCGACCGCGCCGGAAACGGAGAGCCGGGCTCCGTCCGTCTGCACCCGAAGACCACGCAGGCCAGCCTCCAGGAGCTTTACCGAAAGGGCTGACGACACATCCTCCGCGGAGAGCGGTTGGGGAGGTACGCCGGCGGTCGTCACAGTTTCTGGGCTGAGGTTCGTGATGGAAGGGGATCTGTCGACGTCAGCCACTCCGGCCTGGACGGCGGCGATGGTGAGGAGCGAGAAGGCCGCCGCCGTACCACCCGCAATCCACTTTAAGCGCATGGGCCGCTGCGTCCTACTGCCCGATTGAGTCCGCCCCGGTTCCGAAAGGCTCAGGCGCGCGCTGCCAAGCGAAACCATCACAGGCGTTTTGACCTGGAGACCATGGCCGACGGGAACAGTCGTTTCATCGACGACGACATCGGCTCCGATTGCCTCGATCATTAGCTCGGACCCGGCAAACTGCAGTCGCATATGGCGATCACTGACGTCGTGGTCGCTCAACATGAGATCACAATCCGCAGCTGAGCCGATCAAATAAGAGCCCTGTGCCAAGGGCAAGGAAACGCCGCTGTGGACACCTTTGAGAATATCCAGCGTCAAATCCGTAGCAGCATTCTTCAAGACCAAACTGGATGCCATCGAACGCTCACCTCGCCAATCAAGACAACGACCTCACCCTTGGGGGGTCCCGACAATTCCAAGTCTAATGCAACGGAGATGAAAAGGGGCGGCGGCGAGCCGCCCCTTAGCTTAGCGCTTAGCCGTTCGGACGCTGCTTCGCTGCGTCGAGGGCCACCTTCTTTTCGGTCGTGATCTTGGTGATCTCAGCAGACTTTTCGATAGCCTTGTCAAAGGCTTCCGTCATTGTCTTGATTGAATTGTCCGAAGTTTGCGTACCGCCTACACCGGAAACTGCCATTGTCTTCTCCTTGATAAATCGGCCGGCTCCCGGAGCAATGCCCGGAAGCCGGCTGAAAGGTCTTATCGAGTCGACTACCCCTGCATCGGGGCCAGCAATGGTTAAAGTTGAAGCCGGAAAATGACAATTTGCAAGGGCATCACATAATATTTCACTGTGTAATTCTTCGTGAATTCAGTGATTAGGCGCTCACAGAAAATGTCATGCAATTGTCATGAAATCAAAATACCAGTATAAATTCACGGTTTTTTACTCTCTTCTTGGTTAGCGCTCGTAGCTGCTTGTTTTTATCCCAACTGCGAGTTGCGCAACCGAACATACTGTTATAGCTTTCGCCGACTTGAGGCGGACAGTCGGAACGTTTGACATGAAGAACGTCATGCTTGCGAGGAGCTTCTGTATGTTTGCTGTCTCTATATTAGCGATCTCGTCCCCGACGTTTGCGGGCGCTCCGCCGTGGTACAACAGTCGCTACAGCTATGTCCTGATTAACCAGGACGTTCGCGACGCACTCAAGGAGTTCGGTCGCAATCTTTCCATTCCAGTCGTTGTGTCCGAGAGGATCCGCGGTCAGGTTCGAGGTGAGATTCGTGCGGAAACGGCCATGGACTTCCTCGACAGGCTGACGCAGGCGAACGGATTGACCTGGTATTTCGATGGGTCGATATTGCACATCAATGCCAGTGACGAGTTCTCCACGCAGATCATCGATACTGGTAGGGCAGATGGCCGTTCGGTCATACACGAGATCGAGCGGCTGGACCTCATGGACGACCGGTTCTCAATTCGGGCGACAGCCAATGCGCCAGCGCTTCGCGTCTCAGGACCACCTGCATTCATTGCGATGGTGAAGCAAGTCGTTTCATCGGTACAGCCGCCACCGAGAGCCCAGGTGGACGACCCACGCGTTCGTATATTTCGCGGCGGTCAGCACAAGGAAGTAGAGGCCGACCTCGTCGAGAACGGTCGTCAAGCGACCAATTCCCAGACCAGCGACACTCAGCAGGAGGGCAAAAGATGACCGGTTCGATATCGGCGACAGCTCAGGCACCCGTTCAGACACAGAATGCGAACCCCTCACAGGCGCAATTCGAAGAGGCGCTGCAGCAAGCGGTCGCGGCAGGCGGTAGTCAACTGATCGGACAGGAGATGATGAAGATCGCTCAGGAAATCCTCAACGAAGCCTTGTCTGACGAGGAATAGTCGCTCTAGCAACAGGAGACGCAACCATGACGGTTGTCCCACCAGTTGAGAATACGACGCTCGCAACAGCCCCTGCCGTTCAGGACTCCAACTTCGTCACTTCCCAGGACCTGTTCGAGCATGCGGCGATGAACGTCATGACCTTGCCCCATGGGGCGAGCCCGGTGGATCTCGGCCGAACGATCGCCGACAACCTGAAGGGTTTCGTGGAGCGTGCCGGGAAATTCGCCAACGGTACGGAGCTTTTTGCAAATCCGGGTCAACAGGCGGCGTCACAGTCGTTCGCGCCCAACTTGACAGCCGCCGAGGCAAATCTCGCGCGCACATCGGACAGCGAGGCGGGGCGGCTGGTGGAAGCACTGGGCAAAATATTCGATCACGCAATCGAAACGCAGATGGTCGTTCGCGGCCCGACGCAATTCACCAGCGCGACGATGACACTCGTCAAAGGTCAATGAATATTTTCTGGCGGCCCTCAACGATCACGCGCGCGCTGACTCTCGCGCTCATGGTTCTGACGCTGCAGGCCTGCAGCGTCGATCTTTACACCAATCTGGACGAGCGGGAGGCGAACGAGATGGTCGCCACGCTTCTATCGAAAGGCATAGCCGCCAACCGCGTCCTCCAGAAGGACGGTAAGCTGACGGTCACTGTAGACGAGGATCAATTCTCTCAGGCTGTCGCCTTGCTCAACGCGGCGGGCTTGCCGAAGGAGAGATTCGCAACGCTCGGCACCGTCTTCAAGCAGGAGGGGCTTGTAGCCTCGCCCGTGCAGGAGCGGGCGCAGATGATCTATGCGCTGAGCGAGGAGCTCTCCCGGACCGTCTCGGAGATCGATGGCGTGCTAGCGGCGCGCGTTCACGTTGTACTACCGGACAATGATCCATTGCAGCGCAACGCGATTCCCGCCTCAGCCTCGGTTTTCATCCGCCACGAAGCCGATCTTGACGTGAACCCGCTTATCCCGCGGATCAAGACTCTCGTTGCCAACAGCATATCGGGACTGAGCTACGAGAAAGTCTCGGTGGTGCCGGTAGCGAGCCAGCGGACGAGCGAGCCCGCCACGGGCGCGGAACTCACCTCCTTCCTCGGCATGTGGATGCTGCCCGCGAGCGTCGCCAAGGCCAAACTCATCTTTGGCTGCCTGGCAGGTGCTCTGCTCGCTGCGATGGTAAGCCTCGGCTATCTGGCGTGGCAAAAGCAAAGCAGGCGACGGAAAGTCTATCCTCTGCAGCCATATGGTCCGGCAAAGTGACGGAGCGCTCAGCGGTAAACGGCGCAACGGGCGCCGAAGCGAAGAACATATGGGAGGCCTTCCGTGGCGCCCCGGCTCGCCTGATCCATCCGCGCCATATCGTCACCGCCTTTGGTGAGGCGATCACTTTCGAGGCAGCGGTCAGGCTGCAGCAGTCTGATCGGGTGCAAAGGACGCTTTGCCGCCTGCTAATGGAGAAATTCGACCTTCCGGATGTCGGCTCCTGTCCCTCCCCAGAAGAAGACGACCTCAAGCTCCTGGCACTGGCGCCGTCAGCTGTGGGACAGCACAGTTATCTCGCCGGAGCGGTTTTCTGGGGCCATGTACTTGCCGGCGAAATTCGCAGTCGCGAAGTTGCCTTGATGAAGGAGCGCATTGGGGAGCGTGCATTCCGTATCGGCGTAGACAATCGCGACCTCGCCGCCGGATTGGAGCCTCCTGGGAACCTTGATGCCTTGGTGCAGGCGATTGAACGAGACGGCCGCAAATGCTGGGCCGGCTGGAAAACGTCCCTCCCTGATGCCTTGGCGGCGTGGCTGCGCTTGACGGACGAGGTGGACGACCACGGCATTCACCACGCCGAAGCGGCGGATCCGGCCAGGGGCGCGGCGATTATCCGGCGTCTCCAGCGCCAAGAAGACACCGATACGCACTTCGCCGGCAGGGAGGGTCAATGAAAGAACTCCCCAGCAGGCCCACGGCAAAGATCCTCCGCAAGGCGGAAGGCGATCATTGGCTCGAAGGGTTCGCATTTCTACAGGCTGCAAAATCCGAAGCGCATCAGCAGCTCGCGCAGGTGCGCCAGATCGTGGAAGCGAGCAGAAAGCAGGGCTACGAAGAGGGCAGATCTGAGGGAGAGCGCCAGGCCGCCGCCCTCCTGATTAAAACGACTGCCGACGTCAACACCTATGTCGCTGGGCTTGACCGGCAGATCGCCGAACTCAGTCTCGCGATCGTCGAGAAACTGCTGGGCCATTTCGATCAGGCGGAGCTGGTCGCCAGCCTTGCACAGCAGGCGCTGCAATCCTTCCAGCATGAGCGCGAGGTGACGATCACCGTCTCCCCCGTTCTTGTCGAGCGGGTCACTGAAATCATCGAGCAGCACAACAAGAATGCCGCCCTCCGGATCTCGGTTCTCGCGGACCCCCGAATCGATGGCAGCAAGTGCGTTCTCGCCAATGCCGTGGCTGTCGTCGATGCAGGACTCGACGCGCAACTTTCCGTCATTCGCGATGCCTTGCTCGGTGCTCAAGCAGATACTTCAGGCTCTGTCGCATGATCGAGCAGGCGCTGTCGGATCCTGGCGAGCTCATTCGGCGCCTGCGCCGGCGGGCGCTGACGTCCGATACGCGACCGGTTCACGGACGCGTCCGTAGGATCACGGGGATCATCGTCCATGCGACCGCCCCGATGGTCCGCATCGGTGAGCTTTGCTATCTCCGAGATCCGGTCTCCGGCACAACCGTGCCAGCAGAGGTCGTCGGCTTTGAAGACGAGGAGGCAGTGCTGACGCCGATCGGTGATCTTGAGGGCATGTCTACGCGAGCGGAAGTCATCGCCACCGGCAAGACGTTGCAGATTCCCGTTGGCGAGGGCCTCCTCGGCCGGGTACTCAACCCTTTGGGAGAAGTCCTCGACTTGGCCGAGGATCGTACCGTACCGCTTGTTACAGGGACCTACTACCCAACACATCGACCGCCGCCCAACGCGCTGCAGCGCGATCTCATCACCCATCCTCTGCAACTCGGCATCCGGGCCATCGACGGATTGCTCACCGTAGCTCGCGGCCAACGCGTCGGTATCTTCGGAGAGCCGGGCGTTGGAAAGTCCTCGCTCCTGTCTGCCATTGTTCGCGGCACGAAAGCGGACGTCGTGGTAATCGGTCTTGTGGGCGAACGCGGCCGCGAAGTGCGAGAGTTCATCGAGCGGCAGCTCGGCGAGGAGGGCCGCAAGCGTTCGGTCGTGGTGGTTGCGACTTCCGATCGCCCGGCGATCGAGCGTGTGAAAGCAGCCTACTGCGCGACCGCGATAGCCGAGTATTTTCGCGACCAAGGTCAAGACGTCCTGCTTCTGATGGACAGTGTCACCCGATTTGCCCGGGCGCAGCGGGAGATCGGACTTGCGGCAGGCGAGCCGCCAACCCGCCGAGGCTATCCGCCCTCTCTTTTTGCCGCCTTACCGCGACTGTTGGAGAGGGCAGGGCCGGGGCGAGGCGGTACCATCACGGCTCTCTACACGGTCCTGACCGAGGGTGACGGGACGCTGGACCCTGTCGCCGAGGAAACGAAAGCCATTCTCGATGGCCATATCATGCTGAGTTCCAGTTTGGCCGAGCGCAACTTCTTTCCCGCGATCGACGTGCTGAAGAGCCGTAGCCGTTTGATGGAAAGCGTCGCAGGCACGGCGCACCGGGAACATGCCGCTCACATTCGTGCGCTGCTTGCCCGCTACGAGGAGATCGAGCTGTTGCTGCGAGTGGGGGAGTACGAGCGCGGTCTCGATGCGCTGTCGGATGAAGCGATCGTAAAGCGCGAGGCAATTGAAGCCTTTCTCAGACAGGACGACAACGAGTTCTCGTCGTTGGACACGACCGAGGAGCTGCTGAAGAGGATCGCATCGTGACCCGGAAAGTCGATTTGCGCCGACTCGTCGAATTACGCGCATTAAGGATGCGGCGTGCGGAAGCCGCGGCGGAGCTCCAGCATGGGCGCCACCGGCAGGCTACCCGTACCGTCGAGGCAGCGAAATACGAGAGCTTTACGCATCAGGCGGAGCGCAGACGGCAGGAGGAGGCTCTGTATTCCCAACTCGCCGACGGCCCGCTCGATCAGCGCGATCTCGAGAATTACCGCGGTGCGCTGAGCGCCTTGGATCACCGCGCCCGACAGTTGGAAGGGGAAATTCACGCGGCCCGAGAGAGTGAATTGCGCGAGGCAAGACGGAAGCAAGAACTTGCCGCCGAGTATCGGCGCAAACAGAAGCTGCATGGCCGCATTTCGTTGATAGCGGAGGAAAAGCGCCGCCTGGACGCCAAGCGAGCAGACGTCTTTAGCGAGGTCGATGACGAAGATGCAGTTCGCCCAAACAGCCGCAAGCGCTCCAGGTGACCGGATGAGGATGACTGCAGAAAGCCACGCCCGGGGCGCGGAGGTTCGCTCCCTTGCGGAGGATCCTTCCTGGGTGCCGGAGATTGCCGCAGCGCATGTCGAGGCGTTCAACATGTTGACAAGGATCCGTGTAGCCTTTCGGCTCTCGGTATCGACCATGAACGTTTCCGTCCAGCCAGCGGAGGACAGGCGACCTTTGACGGAGCCGGTAGAGGTCGCCTTTTTCATCGGTGGGTCCGCCGGCCGCCTTATGATCCCCGCGGTTGCTCTCGACGAGCTCGCAGCAGCGCTCGGGCTTCGTGCGAAAATCGCGACCCTGACGCCTGCCCAGCGTAATATTCTCCTTGAAGAAACCCTCTCCCATCACCTGGAAACGTTGGAGAACCTTGTCGGTGAACCGGTGAGGCTCGGTTCGCTTGAATTGCCGACGGACAATCCGATTAAGCTTTCATGGATGATCGAGTCCGGCGGCTTGCCTCATTACGCCGAGCTGCAGCTTAGCACCGGGGCGGCGCTCAAGATCGGTAGGGCGTTTGATCGCCCCACAAACGCTCTAAACAGGTTTACAGAGGAACTGGTTCAACCAATCCGGCTCTGCGCCGGGACGCAGCAGCTAAGCGCCGGCGAATTCAAAAGTCTGCAGGTCGGCGACGTCGTCATGTGTGAGCAGCCTCACACGGAACCCTTTGCCCTCGTTGCAAATCACATGATCGCCTCGCTGGCCCGCAGCGATGCAGGTTACATACTGATGTCTGGCTGGCGAAATCTAAAAACAAGCTGGGAACATTCCTTCATGGCAAAACAGGACGCGTCGTTTGAAGAGCCCGAACCGCTCACGGACCTGCCGGTACAACTGGTATTCGAGATCGGACGGGCCGAGTTTCCCCTCAAGGAAATCGTCAAGATGGGGGAGGGGACGGTGCTTCATGCAAGTCCGAGCCTTTCCAGCCCAGTCAATATCATTGCGAACGGCCGGTTGGTCGGGAAGGGCGAACTAATCAGGGTCGGCGAAGGTCTCGGTGTGCGCATCGTGCGGCTCTCGAACGATGGGTGAGACGACCAATCTCATACCGATCATCATCATTGTATCGACGATCGGCCTCATTCCGCTCGCCGTGGTGACGATGACGGGATTCCTGAAAATCTCGATCGTCCTCTTCCTGATCCGCAACGCGCTTGGCATCCAGCAGTCGCCTCCCAATCTCGTGCTCTATGGCGTCGCGTTGATCCTTACGGTGTATGTGACGACGCCGCTGGTCGGCGAGATGTACCGTACGCTCTCCAGCGAGCCGGTCGACGTGCAATCGATGGATAGCATGATGCGGGCAGCGGACTCGCTGCGCGCGCCGCTACAGGCGCATCTCAAACGCTATACCGACGAAAACGAGCGCCAGTTTTTCATGCAGGCGACCGAGCGAATCTGGTCGGAGGAGGCCCGGGCCCAGGTGAAGACCGACAGCCTCTTAATCCTTGTGCCGGCGTTCGTCAGTTCGGAGCTGACACGCGCCTTTGAAATCGGTTTCCTGCTCTATCTGCCGTTCTTGGTCATCGATCTCATCGTCTCGACCGTGCTGATGGCGATGGGCATGATGATGGTGTCTCCGACACTCATTTCAATTCCGTTGAAGATATTCCTCTTCGTCGCCGTCAACGGCTGGTCGCGGCTGATGCACGGCTTGATACTGAGCTACGGATAGAGACAATGGATCAAACCGCCTTCCTCGCTCAAATGCAGAAAGCGCTCTTGATGGTGCTGCTCGCCTCCGCGCCCGCACTTGCGATCGCCATTGTCATCGGGGTCACAGTGGGCCTGTTGCAGGCTTTGACGCAGATTCAGGACCAGACGCTGCCCCAGGCCGTCAAACTCGTCGCCGTCATGTTGGCCTTGATCGTACTCGGACCGGCGCTCGCGGTTCAGGTGGCAAACTTCGCGAGCAACACGCTCGATATCTTTCCCGCCCTGACGCGGTAGGTGGCGCGTGGATTCTCTCGTCGCCACATCAACGATGTTCGACGCCATCTATCCGGTGCTCGCAGGGGCAGCCATTGCTATGGCCCGAGCACTGGGAATGATCGTGATCACGCCAGCATTTGTGCGGCTTGGCCTGACAGGACTTATTCGCTCGGGGGTAGCCATCGCAATAGCTCTGCCGCTGGTGCCGAGCTTGACGACGACGCTGATCGACATGCCAGGCCTCACGACCATCACGGTAGCCGGCCTTTTGATGAAGGAGATTATCATCGGGATCGTCCTCGGCGTCGTCCTCGGCATTCCGTTCTGGGCTGCCGAGGTCGCTGGCGATCTCGTCGATTTGCAGCGAGGCTCGACATCGGCGCAACTCGTGGACCCGCTGCAGGCGACGGAGACCAGCATTGCTGGTACGTTTTTCGTGCTGGCGCTGGTCGCCGTCTTCTTCAAGTCGGGGGGCTTTTCCCTGCTCGCCGATACCTTCTATAAAAGCTACGAAATTTGGCCTGTGACCAGTTTTCGGCCGACGCTCGGTTCCGAATCCGCAATGGCTGTTCTCGCCATTGTTGACCGCATCATGCAAATCGGCGTTCTGCTGATCGCACCAATTGTGCTGGCGCTGCTGATCGCCGATCTGATGCTTGCCTACCTGTCGCGAATGTCGCCGCAACTGCACGTATTCGATTTGTCGCTCGCGGTCAAAAACCTGATCTTCGCGACCCTGATCGTCCTCTACCTGACCTACCTCCTGCGATATATGGAGAAGGAGCTCGCGATCCTTAAGGTCGCTCCGCAGCTGCTGCGCGGCCTTGCCGGGGCGCCGAATTAGACCTGTCGAAAGAGCGACGGCCTCGAAAAAACACGACTCCTGTCATCAATCCATTAAGCAAGCGCAGCATAGTGCCTGCGCACCGCGCTTACGCGCAACTGACATATTCGCGTCTTGAGGAGCTTACCCGTCCGCCGGCTCTCCCGGAAACGGCATCTTCGACGCACCTCACCTCAAGGAGGACTCATGTCCTATCGGATCGATATCGATGGCCGGAACCGTTACAACGCGGCGGGCGGCCGGGCGACTGCGATGTCGGAGGAACAGCGACGCTTCTTCATAGAGCAGATCAATGCCGCGGTACGCGAGCGGGCCCAGGCGGGTGGCCCGAACGCGATCGATCCGCTCAAGGAAAGAGCCATCGTCGCCGAGAAGGGGGATAGTCTTTGGGAGATTGCCAAGGAAAACCATGTGAGCCTTGACGATCTGCTCGCAACCAACCGGATCAAGCTCACGGGACAGGCGGCGAGTATCGACCCGAATGAAGTGATGATCGTGCCGCTGAGCTCACCGGAGATCGTCGCGCGAGGCCCCGTGAATGGCCAAGGCGTTCCGGAAGGTGAAGTCGCCTTCATGAGCGATCTCTACGAGCGGGGAAACAAACTCGCCTATGCTGACGATCCGTCGAAGATAGACTACAGCGCCGAAGGCAAGAGCATGCAGCGCGATATCGGCAGCTATCTAGACAGCTTGCCCGCGTCAAACCGGCAATCGGCCGCCTTGCGGCTGGCCGGCAGCGACTGGGCAGATGCGGGACCCGCCGGCACTACCGTCAAGGCGGCGATCGAGGAGCGCGGTCTGAAGACGGATGAGGAATCCGTCTTGGCTGACGAAATTTACGAACGCGGCAATCAGGTCCAATACTCCGACGACCCGCAGGTCGATTACCAAGCGCAAACCGGCGAGATCGCCAAGGACGTGAAACGCTTTGTAGAACGGCTGCCGGAGGCGCAACGGGTAGAGGCGCTGCAACGCCTGTACGATCGTGACTGGCAGGATGCCGCCCCTGCTCAGAGCGCAATCGAGAATACCGCGAAAGCGCTCAACATCACGTTGCGTCACTCGACGCATGCCGGTGTCGAGGTCGAAGGCAGGGCGCGCAGCATTATCGATGGCGCGAACGACGCCAGTGCGCCCGGCGAAGCATTCCGTGCCGTGTCTTCCGCCTATGGCTCGGCAACGCCGGAGGTCCGGCGCGTTCTGCTTCGATCCGAAGATGCGAAATCGCTGATCGACAAGGCCGCAAACTGGGCATCGAAGCCGTTGGCCGACTACCAGCCGGACCGAAGCCTCAGCGACCAGGGCGATGCTGCCACCACGATGATGAATCTCGAGCGGCTGACCGCAGGAACCGCCCCGGAACTGGCGGTCGAGCTCGTATCCGCCGCCATGCCGACAATCGAAGCGGCGAATGCCAGGAGGCAGGAGAAGATCGGTGGCGATCTGATTGGCATGAACGGCCAGGCAAACTTGATGGCGATCATCGACCGCATTGCGGGCAGTCCGGGCGCCGATCAGCTCGTCCAGCGCTTCGCCGCCCTCGGCGGATATCATCCGAACGTCATGCCCATGGCCATCAGCAGGGGTTCGCGTCTCGACTATCCGATTGCCGTCGCCGCTGAGAGCGCCGGCGTCGCTCCCAATTTCGTCGTCCAGAACATTGCTCCCAATGTGCAGCAATACGCGTCGGGCATGGTCAACCAGGACGTGATCGCCTATTCGGCGCATATGCAAGAACTGCAGTGGCTGGTCTCAAACCACGGCAAGACCATGACCGCCGAGCAACTCACCAAGGCCATCGAAGACTACAAGACAGAAAAGGGCGCCCAATGGGCAGCCACCGAGCAGCGCCTTGAGGGCAACATCGCGGCGAGTGCCGAAAAGCTGTTGTTGCAACTGACAGCGCTCGGCAACCTTCCACCGGAACTCGACTCGCAGCAGCAGGCCGTCAATGACGAAATCGGCAAGATCCTATCAGACGAAAAGACCGCGATGGCCGTCGAGATCGCGATGAAAAAAAATCCGGCGCTGCTCGACAGTCCGGCCGTACTCAATCTGATGGGCTACCAGGCTCGCTTGACCGATCGCGGCCGCAAGCTCGCGGAGGAGGCGACGACCCAGATCATCCGACACAAGGTTCTGCCGTCCTTCACAGAGTTGCAATCGGGCGATCCTACTGCGATCGGTAAGGCGAGGGCGAGCTTGGAAGCGCTCAAAGATAGCAAGCTTGAACACATGCTCGGCATTCCCAAAGCCGACATGGACCGGGCGATCGACGCCGTGGGCAAATCCTTGCCGGAACCGGGCGAGGCGGTCGAGCAATCCCGGGCGAAGATGGCCAGGCTTAACGAAGACCTCAATAATCTCAAGAGCTCAAGCGGGGTTCGGTCCTTCGCGAACACGAGCGGTTCCGGCCAGATGCTGCGTATGATCGGCCTGGCGGCTACGGGAGCGAGCCTCGCCAATTCGGCGACCGCAGCGCAGAACAACCCCACGCTCCGTAACAATCTGAAAGTCGTCATCGATGCCGCTGGACTCGGCCAGCGCGCGGTCGAGATCCTGGGCGGGATGGATCAACTCGACGCCGAGTCCGCTGCCGTCAAGCACTTCGGAAGCAGCAGCAGGCCGGCAGTCAAGTTCCTCGGCGCAATTAGCGGCGGCTTCGATGCGTGGATGGCGGTCGACTATTTCAAAGCGGGGGACCCTTTAATGGGCGGCCTCTCGGCGGCCGCGGCCGGCGGAACGATCATGGCCGCACTAGGGACCGGCACGATGTTCGGCCCGGCCGGTCTTATCATCGTCGGCGGCGCGGTAATGGGCCAGATGATCGTCGCCGATACACGAGATTCGAACAAATATATGAACGACACCTCTATGCGCTTCCTCACGCGTTCCGGCGTTGACGAGGGGACCGCTCGCGTCCTCGTGGATCAGAGCGGGGACGGCCACAGCCCGGTCCCGATTCTCACCAGATATGCGGAACTGAAGGGCTACCAGTTGGACCAGCCATCTGACCGCCAACGCTTCGTGGATTGGTTGAAGGCCATTCCGGATGACAAGCTCGAGGCGTTGCGGGACAATCTTCACCACACGCTCGATGCGTTTGGGGGCAATGCAATGAAACTGGCTGCAACCGCAGTCTCGGACGAAGCCTATACCGACCCGGAACGCCTGAACGCAGGATATGTGAGCGGAGAAGTCTATCTCCCGAGCACCGCGCAGAAGATCAAAGACGGCAATGCTGCTCCCTCGTCGGCGGCGCAAATCGACATTGTCCTGGTGGAACTCGGAATTGCCGTTCCGACGGCGTAATGCGCTGGCTAGGGTACGCCCCGCGCCGATGAGATTATCGGCGCAGGCGTAGACGGCTGGGCCCATGCGGCGGTCCGCCTGCTGCCGTGGGCTGGCAACAGGTGCGGGTCTTCGGGCAGCAGCGGGGCTGATGCCAAGCCAATCGGCCAATCAACCGGTGGGCAGCGTGTAGTCGTACTCGCGGGCCCAGCGTTGAAAATCTTCGACCGAAGCGATCTGATGACGTTGGATGCGGGTATCGCGCGCTGCCGGGTACTGGCTGCCAGGTGGAATATAAACGCCGCGTCCCTGAGGCATCCATGGAGTTTGCCCTGCGGCTTTTTCGTCCGGATCGTTCTTCAGTGGAAACTCTCCATCATCGTTCGGCTTCACCTGCAGGGCGTAATCAATCATTTTGTCGCGTTCATCGACATCGAGCTCATAGAGATAGTCGATCATCTGGCTCGGAGAGACACCCTGCGCTTTGGCGAGCGTTGGGTTTAGCGCCAGATAAGGAACGCCATTTTCATCGCAATTGGCGAGACTTTCTGGCTTTTCAACACCTGGCGCGGCACCCTTGAGATAGGCGCCGAGCGGGCCTTCGAGGCGATTTGCATCCTGGACGTGACGATACTGGCTGATGCCGGTGACCAGCCCGGCCGTCAGTAGGAAGCCGATGGTCACGACAGGTCCGGCTGCAACGGCACCAGGCATTGCCGCATAGATGCTGGCCGCCGTGCCGGGAAGCCAGGCGGCCGCCATCGGCAGGTCGCCCTTGCTCAGTTCATGGCCGACCTGCAGCACCGAGAGAGCAACGCCCGCGCCATTATAGATGCGGGGCAACCATTCCCAGCCGCGCAATCCCGCAATCTGCGAGAAACCGGCCCGGCCGGTTATCAGCCCGCGTGTGCCATCGACGGCAAGGGCCAGATCCTTTGCGGCGCCGCCGGCGAAATACCATCCCCAGGCCTGATCCATTGGCACGTCGGACCGAGTGAGAGTTGCCGTTCCCCATAGGTTGAGCAAGGCAGAGCCGGTGTTGACGAAGGGTATGGAGGGAGTATGGGCATTGAGCCCGGTGCGGGCCTCGATCGTCTGTATTGGATAGGTCTTGAGCCATAGGTTCCGGGCAACGCCAGTCAGTCCCGATAGGCGCCCAGCGGTGCCACTCTGCGCGCTCAGGCGGTTTTGCAGGGCATCGAGACGCCGATCCATGGCGTCAAAACGCGTATCGGCCGAGGGCTGTATGGGAGAAATGCCCGGGATGAGTCCGCCGCCACCCTGGGTCTGGAATTTGAAAACCTCCAGCAAAACGTCGCGTCCGGTACGTGAGAGGAAGCCGGCGTTCGGAGCGGGACGCACTTCCGGCTGGGCTTGATCCCCAGTGCTGAAACGGTCGAGCAGCGCAAGAGTAAGAGCCGGATTCTCATAGAGAACGGCCTTCGGATCCTCCAGTGACTGGAGCTGTGTCGCCATTTCCGCATAGGGATCATCCGTCGGCAATTTTCCGAGTTCCTCGACCAACTGGTCGAGATCTTCCGCGGGCACATCCTTCATCCTGTCCAGGGCGGCGTCCTGCGCAACACGCTGAGATGCCAGGGCCGCACTCGGGCTCGATTGGGTCAATAGCGGGATGGAATTAATTGCGGCATCTTTTCCTTTGCCGGCCACGATCTCCTGATCTACCTCATTCTTCAGAGAGTTGCGCGCATCCTGTAGATGGCGGGCACCCTCCAGTCCCTGTAATTCGGGAGGCAACTCCTGCGTCGACGCCAGGGTCAGGACGATCGCCTCGCCATAGTGGTCGGTCTTTTCGACCAGGGATTTTTCCGACTCCAGCAGCGAGTTGACGCCATCGGCATGGGAAAACGTGCTGGATGCCCCGATATTCTGCCGCCCGAGCTCGGAGACATAGACGATCTTTTCGTAAAACTCCTTCCCTGTGGACTCCGCCGTCTCCTGCAGCTTTTCGACACCCATACTTGCCTGCCGGAGGATACTGGAGGCTTCCTTTTCGTATTTATTGCCCGTACCAACGACGCTTGGATCCATCAGCTGGCGCGCGACCTCCTGCGCAAGAGCCGGACTGTGGCCATCGGCGATCGCTTGTTTCAGGCCGCTCCCGATTTGGATCGCCAGGCTTTCGGATGACTGGCGGGATTTTTCCCCGGTTGAATGGATTACTCGCGCGATTGATGAGGCGAGTTCCTGGACCGCTTCTTCGCCCTTCGACGTGTGCATCCGGTCTGCAAGGATCGTCAGCTTGGTCACGGCATCCTGAACCCGGCGGTCATCGGCCATAATCGCGCCCATGCCGTGGTCGACCTGGCTGCGGAAAAGATCGAACATCGCGGAATTAACGGCGGACTGCGATCCCTCGATACGCTGGACAGCAAGATCGGTATCAATGCCCTCGGTCTGTTCAACGAGCTCTGCCAGCTCGGGGATGGAATCCAGCGAATCGAGAGCGGCATCCAGGTCATTTGCGGCATCGTTGACGGCTTCGACGGAGCGCATGACAAGGATCTCGTCCGCTGCTACGTTGACAGTCGATATATAAGGATCGTTTTCCAGGGGCGTTTCCCGGTTCGGTGTTGCCGCGGCTAGGATTTGGGCGACATTCTGCACCGCCTGGGTCTCGATCAGTTTTTTATTTGCTCCCGCGCCGCCGTTCGTTTTGACAGCTTCTTGGGAAAGGCCGTCCATCAGCGCCACCATGCCATGCTGAACGTTCTGCCACTGCGCAGAGGCGTCCCGCTGCCTCGATGCGGCCGGAGTGCCTTCCGCTTCGGCCATCAGCTCACGCAGATTTGCGGTTCTCTTGCTCCCGGTGGTCTGATCGGTGAACTCGACCTTCCGTCCAAAGATGTCATTGATCTGGTCACGCGCACCGGATTTTGCCTCCTTGATGATCGCTTCGAACCCCGGGTGCCCATCTCCGACCGGCGCAATCGCGGCCGCGTGGGCGTCGAGTGCTTCGTTCATGGCACGCTCGTCAAGCGCGTTTGTGAGCCCTTCTTCCAGCAGGCCGGGTGTAAGCAATTCCGCAGCCTCGCGCCGTTTTTCCGCGGCGGTCTCCCGGACTGAAGGCGCCTCCATCGCCATTAGCTTTCGCACATGGGGAGGGACATCGCCCAGGTTTGTGGTCATGTCTTCATAGGAAGCCTGCGCCGAGACGGCTTCGTCCGTCGTTTTGACGGCAGCTTTCACATTGTTGAAGAGCCTCTGGTCGAGCACTGTAAGCGTGCCGCCTTCCACGATCACGTTTGGGTTGTCCCGCAGATCAGGATTCATGAGTTGAAGCTGATCGAGACTGTAGCCGCGCCCTTCGCCGATTTCGATGGCCGTATCACCGCACTTGATCTTGTGGATGATAATGCCGCCCGGCGTCTGCGTGTCCCTCGGTCCGTTGTTGTTCTGGGTTGCTTGAGGATCTCGTGCCCTGCCGAGCGCAGCCTGGAAGTTGCTTTCCGCGGAATGGATTGACGAGCGCAAAAACTGCTGGCGAGCAAGACGCTGAAGGTTGATCGGCTGAGTCAAGGGGGCCTCCTGTCCTTGGCGGTCGGGAATTCCATGCTGTCCTGATTGGGATTCGGCAAGCTTTGTGACACCGAGATGACGACCCTAGGACACAACCAACAGTATCAGCAACCCTCATATCTTGGGGGGCTGTTGAACGAAACGGTCCAGTTTGCAGGATGTTGGGCACATCTACGGCGCAAGTTTTATAACGTGCGCATCAGTGAGTCTCGCACTGACGGTGGCCGCATCTCTTTGGTTTGAAGAAACGGAATTTCTACCCACTGCTCGTGGGCCGTTTCCAATGTACGCGAAACCGAAGCCGCGAGGAAAGAACTCGGAACTGTGCGATGCGATATTGCCTCGATAAAGCGCTAGTCGCGCCCGGAGCTAGCGCGTACGTCGAGGGCGAGGCTGAGTGCGCTCGGGCTCGCGAAGACGAGAATAGCGTGCCAGCACCGCCGCGGTGCGCGCCGCCCCCGCGGCCTGATCGATGATCACATCCATGACCGAGAATAGGCAGCCCGACATCGCGCCCGAGGGATGGGTAGATCTCTGCCTGAAGTCGTCAACGCGGTATTGTCGACGGAAGGCTCGTTATCGCGTCGATCGTCCTGACCGATGGTGCAGTGCAGGACTGGTGGATGCCCAGATATGACCCCCGCGAATTGGCAGCCATCTAGACGGTGCCTGGCTGTAGCACCTTTCCGGGGTTGAGGAGCGCCGGTGCGTCGAGCGTGTCTTTTATCCGGTGCATCAGGGTGAGTTTCGCCGGGTTGGATAGGGCCGATAGCGGCGCCACCCGCTTAGCGCCGATCCCATGTTCGGCAGAAAAGGACCCGCCCAGCGCTCCGATATCCCGGTAGATCACCTTCTCGACAGCGCTCGCCTTTTCGGCCGAAATGTCGCTGCCGGTGCTGTTGAGAACGATGTGGAGGTTTCCGTCGGCAAGATGGCCGAAGACATAGGGATCGAAAGCGGCATCGATCGCCTTCAGATCGGCGAGGCACCGTTCGAGATAGGACGCTATCTGTGAGAGGGGAATGGAAACGTCATAAGATGGCGCGCCCGGATGCCGCCGATAGATGAGGTCCGTGTCCTCGCGAAGCCGCCAGAGATCTGCCTCCTGCGCGCCCGAAAACGCGATCACGGCCGAGGTGTCGGGCTGAACGGCAATCATGTCCTCATAGATGCGCGCGAGCTCCGACTGCAAGGCGGCGTCGTCCGCGCCGCCGAGCGTCATCAGGAGGTTGACTGGGTGGTTTGTGGCGTAGTCCGGGGCCGACCAACGATGGTGACTGGAGGTCAAGCGGAAATAGCTGCGCCAGGTTGCTTCGGCGGCGCGCAGATGGCCGTATTCGGCTTCGAGCCCTCGGCGAACCGTTTGGAGCGCTGTATCCACCGACGCTAGGCCGAATAGGACTGTCGCGGTGGTCAAAGGCTGGGGTTCGAGTTTGACAGCAATCCGCGTTATCACGCCGAGGGTGCCTTCCGCACCGACAAACAGGTGCTTCAGATCATAGCCGGCGGCATTTTTCACGACCCGGGTCAGGTCTGTATAGACTGAACCATCCGCGAGCACCGCCTCCAGTCCCAGAATGCGATGCCGCATGACGCCGGATCGGAAGGCTGAAATCCCCCCGGCATTGGTCGAAGCCATGCCGCCAATGGTGGCCGAGCCGCGAGACGGCAGATCGATCCCCGGTTCAAGGCGATGGTTCGCGGCCGCCACTTGCAGCGCCTGCAGCGTCACGCCGGCTTCCACCACTGCAACACGCTCGACCGGGCACAGGTGCAGGATGCGATTGAGACGGGCGGTGGAGAGCACCAGTTCGCCCGGTTTCGATAGGCCGCCGCCTACGAGCCCGGTTCGCCCGCCATGCGTGACGAGGGGCACACTGTTGGCGCGGCAGCATTTGATAATGGCGGAAACCTCCTCGGTCGTGCTTGGAAGGACGACGGCGCCGGCGCCAAGATTTTCCGGCGCCACGCCGTAATCGATCATGGCGACGGCCTCGCCCTCCCTGAAATTTCCGTCACCGACGATGGTCCGGATTTCGGCGGTGAATTCTGGTTTCAGGCGGTGCATTGGACAATTCCTGTCGATGACATCGGGAAATAGGGAGAGGCTGATTGCAGGACGCTCAGGGCGTTTCGGCGTAAAGGGTGCCGTTTTTCTTCGCTGTCCAGGATTTCGCTACCGCGGCAGGTAGCGCGTAAGACGGACTTCCAGCAGCCGGACGAGTGTAATCAGCACCAGATTGATCAGGAGGTAGAGCACGCCGGCGATGGCGAAGACCTCCAGGATCGCATAGGTCTGGCTCATCAGGCGTTTTGCATGGCCGGTGATTTCCAGGACGGTGATGGTCGACGCAAGGCTCGTTCCCTTGACGACGAGCACGAGTTCGTTGCCATAGGCCGGCAAGGCCTGCCTGATGGCGAGCGGAAAGGTGATCCGACGAAAACACAGGAGCCGCGACATGCCGCAAGCCTGCGCGGCCTCGACCAGGCCGCCCGGAATCGACATGAGGCCGCCGCGCAGGATTTCCGAGGTGTAGGCAGCGGTGTTGAGCGCCAGCGCCATCACGGCGCAATGGACGCCGTCGCCGATGATCCACCAGAGGGCAGGATTGTCGCGCACGAAGGAAATCTGGCCGAGGCCGTAGTAGAAGAGGAAGAGCTGGACGAGCAGCGGCGTTCCCCGGAACACGGTGCTGTAGCCCTTGGCGAAACCACTGACGAACCGATTTTTCGAAAGTCGCATGACCGCGAGCGCGAGCCCGAGGTTGAAACCGACGGCAACTGAGGTGAGTGTCAGGAGAGCGGTCAGCCACAATCCCTTGGCAAGGGTCGGAACGGCGAGCCGGATGAGGTCGAGATCCATGGCCTATTTCCTCGTACGCGGACGTAGAAGGCGCTCGATCCGGTCGAAGCCACCCTGGCTTACCAGCGTGGTGACGAGATAGACGACAGCCGCAATGAAGTAGAAAATGAAGGGATGGCGGGTGGAGCCGGCTCCGACGAAGGCGGCACGCATCAATTCCTGCAGGCCGACGACGGAGACGAGGGCGGTGTCCTTGATCGTCGTCTGCCAGACATTGCTCATGCCGGGCACCGCGATCCGCAGCATCTGCGGCGCGATGATCCGGCGGAATATGCGCCTGCCGGGAATGCCGAGCGCCCGCGCTGCCTCGATATGGCCGCCGGGAATGGCGGCAAGCGCGCCGCGAACGACTTCCGTGGAGTAGGCGCCCGATATGGCTGCAATCGCGATGACGGCAATGATGAAGGCATAGCCGTTGCCGGCCAGCCCCTCATAGCCGAAGGCGGCGGCGATCTGCCCCACGAATTCGACGGAGGAAAAGAAGAGAAGATAGATGATCAGGAGTTCCGGCACGCCGCGCACGATCGACGTGTAGAAATCCACCGCCAGCGTCAGCGGAAAAAGCCGCGCCCATTTGATCAGGCCGCAGGCAATGCCGATGACAATGCCGACGGCCATGCTCGCGACGCCGACGGCGATGGTGATCGCCGCACCGCGCAGGATCGCGGCGATCCAGCCGCCCTCCCATACCTGCCAAATTCCCAGTTCCATCGGTCCTGCCCAAACTCTTCATGCCTGTCGGATGCGGCGTTCCCGGCAGCATTGCCGGGAACGCCCGTTGGTTATTGCTGGCAGGGCCGAGAAATGTCCGACTTGAACCAGGTCTGGCTTGCCTTGCCGATGGAGCCATCGGCGACGAGTTCACAGAGCGCCCTGTCGATGCGAGCCTTCAGCTCGGTGTTTTCCTGGGCGATTCCAACGCCAATCCCTTCACCCAACGTCGGATCGGACGAACTGGGAACGTTGAGGTCGATCAACTGAAATTCTTTGCCTTCGGGCTTGTTCAGGAAATCGTCGAGCGCCGATCGATCTGCGAAGGCGGCGTCAATACGGCCGCTGGCAATATCGATCTGCATCTGGTCGAGCGTGTCGTAGGTTTTTAGATCGGCGTCTGGCACTTTCTTTTCGAGATAGTGCGCATGGGTCGTGCCAGCCTGCACACCGACCTTCTTTCCGTCCAGCGCTTTGATAAGGTCGTTAAGGTCGGTAATTCCGACGAGGGACGAGGTTTTTGGGACGACGAACATGTTGGCCAGTTCGGCATAGCCGATGGAGAAGTTGATCTCCTTCTTGCGGTCCTCGGTGATCGACATGCCCGAAATGATGATGTCGAAACGCTTGGCCTTCAGCGCCGGAATGAGGCCGTCAAAGGCCTGCACGACGAACTGGCACTTCATCTCCAGCTTGGCGCAGAGCAGGTTGCCGACATCGGCATCGAAGCCAGTGACGTTGCCGACGGCATCGGCCATGCTCCACGGCGGATAGGCGCCTTCCGTTCCAATCGATAATTCGCCCTCCGCGGCCTGCGCCGTCGTGAGGCCGGTGGCAAAGAGCGTTGCGAGCAACTGACTTTTCAGCTTCATGTTTTGGTTCCCCATGTTGAGCTTCGTTGTTGAGCGGGTAGGGCGGGGCTGTCAGAACGTCCGGGCCAGGAACTGGCGCATGCGTTCGGAGCGAGGATTGGTGAAAACCTCCGCCGGGGCACCCTCTTCCTCCACCTTTCCCTGATGGAGGAAGAGGATCTTGTGCGAGACCTCGCGCGCGAACTGCATTTCGTGCGTCACGAGGATCATCGTGTTTCCTTCTTCGGCCAGGTGCCGGATCACCCGCAGCACCTCGCCGACCAGCTCGGGATCGAGCGCGGAGGTCGGTTCGTCGAGCAGGATGAGCTTGGGGCGCATGGCAAGCGTGCGGGCGATCGCGGCACGCTGCTGCTGGCCGCCTGAAAGCTGTCCGGGATATTGGGCGTGCTTGTCTGAGAGGCCGACTTTCTTCAGCAGCGCATGAGCGTGGTCGATGGCTGCCGCCCGCTCTTCTTTCAATACGTGCAGCGGCGCCTCGACGATGTTTTCGAGCACGGTCATGTGCGGCCAGAGATTGAAGTTCTGGAATACCATGCCGACCCGCGAGCGGATGCGTTCGACCTGCCGCATGTCCGCTGGAACGGCGCTGCCGTCCGCCGCCCTTCTCAATCGGATTTCCTCACCGTCGATGACTATGCGGCCGTCGTTCGGCTGTTCCAGCAGGTTGAGGCAGCGCAGGAAGGTGCTCTTGCCGGAGCCGGAAGAGCCGATCATCGACACGACCTCGCCGGGCTGGGCCGTCAGGCTGACACCGTTGAGCACAGTGAGCGGGCCGAAACGCTTGCGGATGTCCTGCACTTCCAGCGCCGGCCGTTCGCTGGCACGCGGGGTTGAAGCTTCCGCGTCCCGCACGACGGAGACGGCGGAAGCAGCGGACAGGGATTTTTCCTCGCCGGCGCCGCCGACCGCCTTCAGGTCGGTAAAGGCGCGGTCGAAATGACGCAGCGCCGTCGCGAGGCAGGTGCCCTGCCAGTCGGCATCCTCGGGGATGAAGGCGCCGACCAAGGCCTGCTTGATCTTTGCCCCCAGCGGCGAGTCGACCTTGCCGAACAGGTGAAGCCAGTTGTCCGCCTGCACCGCGTCTGAAACGGTGGCGCCGTCCAACGTACCGCATTCGACGACCAGCGGCAGGACGCGCGCCTTCGGCACGGCGGTTCTCACGGCGGCCGAAACATAGCCGGTCGCCGTCGCGGCGATTCCGGTATCCGTCTTGGCATTCGTGCCGGTCACAACGACGGAGAGCGCCGGACCAAAAATCTGCCGTCCCCAGTCGAGCCCGTCATGCTCGCTTTCGGCGACCGACAGCAGGGCAGGAAAGCCATAGGGGCCGGCGCCGGTATGCAGGTCGAAGACGACGATCTGTTCGGCCTGCTGCGCGAAGGTCGAGAGGATCTCGTTGAGCGTGCGGTTAGACCAGACGGGGCCGTCGCCGCCATAGAAGAGGCCGTCCGGGAAATCGTACTGGCCGGCCTCGATGATCGGGGCGAGGCCGGCATACCCGCCATGCTGCTGCTTGGCGGCCTTGAAGGCTTCTTGCGCCCGCTCTCGCTCCGGCCCTTCACAGGCGCGGCAGACCAGCGCATCGTGAAGGGCGGCATAACGCTCGTTTTTCGGCGTGCCTTTCTGCCAGTCGATAAAATTGCGGTTGAGATCGACATTGTCCTCGTTGACCCGGCGCTGCCAGGCCGTTCCCCAGGGATTGATGAGATGGATCGCAAGGACGGCGGTGTCGTCGGGAAGTTGCCACGGCGAATTTTGCGTCAGCCAGGCGGTTTGGCAGGCCGAGCCGAAGGCGCCTTCCACCCCATGCGTGCCCGAGATTAGGATAAGCAGCTTTTCCGCGTCGTTGCGCCCGAGATAGGCGACGTCGGTTGCCAGGCGCTCGCCACTCGGTCCGTGCAGTGGGTGCAGATATTCGACGAGATCGGCGCCTGCCTGCCGCGCGGCGGCCAGAAAGCGGGCGCGGAGCGCGGAAAAGTCACCGGCGAACAGGCTGGTTGGCGTCGAAGGGGACATGCGACAGTGCTCCCGGTTTGTCGTGTGCAGAATTGCGTTTCCGCTCATTGTTCGTTCCCGTGGGCCCGTTTCCTTCGGAGGTGGTCGCCGGATTCAGGGCCGCAGCTGAGCGTTACGAGAAGCGTAACACGCTCGTTTTCCGTTTGACAATGGGCGTCCGGGAAACTTACGCTTTTTCCAAGAGAGGCTCAGAACCGCTCGTCAGGCTGGCATCAGACCGGCAGGAAACCTCCAACTGGGACCTAGCAACATGACCGCAAACATATTGACGCGAGCAGCCGTCGCTCTGCTCGGCACGATCGCCATCCCTGCACTCGCCGCCGCGCAGGAGAAGACTCCCCTGACGATCGGCATGTCGACGACGCCCACCACCCTCGATCCGCATGAGGACAGCTCGGCGCCCAACAACGCGACGTCCCGGCATATCTGGGACAGTCTCGTCAACCTGACGGGCACGTCGGCCAACGCTCCGGAACTTGCCACCGAATGGAAGGCCCTCGATGACACGCACTGGGAATTCAAGCTGCGTGAGGGCGTGAAGTTTCATGACGGAAGTGAGTTCGACGCCAACGACGTCGTCACCTCGCTGCTGCGGGCCCGCGACAAGCCGAGCCAGGGTTTTGCGTCCTACACCCGCAACATCGCGAACGTGACCGCGAAGGACCCGCTCACCGTCATCGTCGAGACCAAGGTTCCCGATCCGCTGATCCTCAATTCGGTCAGCCGCATCCGCATCATCAGCGCCGACTGCAAGGACGCGCCGGTTCAGGATTTCGACAGCGGCAAGTGCGCGATCGGGACGGGGGCCTATTCCTTCGTCTCCTATACGCCGGGCGGCGACCTGACGATGAAGCGGAACGAGGATTATTTCGGCGGCGTGTCGCACTGGTCGAACGTCACCCTGCGCTTCCTGCCCGACGATGGCGCCCGGCTGGCGTCGCTCCTGTCGAATGAGATCGACATTGTCGAAGCCCTTCCGGCAGACGGCATGGCGCGTGTCGAGGCGAGCGAAAACCTCCAGGTCATCAACGGCCAGTCCTCGCGCCTCGTCTATCTCGGCATGGATGTGAGCCGCGATGCCTCGCCCTTCATCAAGGCGACGGACGGTTCGGACCTCGGCAAGAACCCGCTCAAGGACATCCGCGTCCGCCGAGCCATGCTGATGTCGATCAATCGCCCTGCCATCGTTGACCGCGTCATGCAGAAGAACGGCACCGTCGCCGACCAGTTCGTCGCCGAAGGCTATGCCGGCTATAGCGACAAGGTCGAGAGCATTGCCTATGATCCGGCCGCCGCGAAGGCGCTCCTGGCAGAGGCGGGTTATCCGGACGGCTTCACCCTGACGCTGCACGGCCCCTCCGGCCGCTACGTCAAGGATGCCGAGGTGCTCCAGGCCGTCGGCCAGATGTTCACGCGCATCGGCATCCAGTCAAAGGTCGAGGTGATGCCCTGGGCCATGTATTCGGAGGCCTATGCGGAAGGCCAGTACAGCACTTATCTCGGCTCGTGGGGCGTCAACACCGGCGAGACGAGCAACCCGACGGTCGCGCTGGTCGCCACTCGCGACGAGGCGAAGGGAACCGGGCGCTACAATGGCGGCGGTGTGTCGGACCCGAAGATCGATGAGGTACTCGCCCGAGCGAGCTCGACGCTTGACGAGGCGAAGCGCGTTCCGCTGCTGCAGGAGCTGTCGAAACAGAGCTTCGACAATCTCTGGATCCTTCCCATGCACCACGAAAACGTCGTGCTCGGCGCCCGCAAAACGATCGCCTACACGCCGCGCGGCGACAAGTACACGCTCGCCTATGAAGTGAAGCCCGCAAATTGAAGGCGGGCCCTCGGGAGCCGTGTGAGGCGGCTCCCCCATTCTTGACTTTTCAGGAGACAATCATGCAGGAACTCGGAACGGGCGATGCCAACGCCCGGGCGAAGGCGATCTATGACTACGGCCAGACGGCGATTTTCGCGTCGCAGGTCGACCCGCGCCTTCATATGCTGCTCTACGTTCCGCCGACGGCCGCCGATGGCCGCAAACTCGACCTTCTGGTCGCCGTGCACGGCACGGGCCGCACCTCGGCCATCGACTTCCGCGACGGTTTCGCCGAATTCGGCCTCTACAACGATTGCGCCATCCTGTGTCCGATCTTCCCCGTCGGCGTGCTCGGCGACGGCGCGCGCTCCGGTTACAAGTTCATCGAGGAAGGCGAAATCCGCTATGACCGCGTCGTTCTCGCCATGGTCGAGGAAGTCGCTACTAAATACGGACAGGACTGGTCGACCTTCGCCATGTTCGGCTTTTCCGGCGGCGGACATTTCACCCATCGCTTCGCCATCCTTCATCCGGAAAAGCTCTGGGCCGCGTCGATTGGCGCTCCCGGCTCGGTTACGCTTCTCGATCCGACGCGCGACTGGTGGGTCGGCATTCGTGACCTAGAGGCCCGTTTCGGCCGTCCGTTCCAGCAACAGGAACTTGCGAAAATCCCGGTGCAAATGGTCGTCGGCGACGCCGATCTGGAGACTTGGGAAATCACGCACCAGCCCGGCGGGCGGTATTACATGGAGGGCGCGAACGATGCCGGCGCGACGCGCCCCGAGCGTCTGGCGGCGCTTGCGAAATCGTTCCGCGATGCCGGCGTGAATGTGAGCTTCGAGCGCGTGCCGGGCGTCTCCCACGATCGGATCAAGGTGCTGGGCCACGTCAAGGCCTTCCTCGCAAAGGTATTGAAGGACCGTCGCGCAAGATGAGAAATGCAACCATTGTCGCGCCGCAGCCCGAGGCGGTGGAAGCGGGTGCTCATGTGCTCGAGCGCGGCGGCAACGCCATCGACGCCGCGCTCGCCTGCGCCTTCGTCCAGGGCGTTGTCGATCCGCAAATGGCAGGCATCGGCGGTTTCGGCTCCATGCAT
This sequence comes from Sinorhizobium meliloti, assembly GCF_035610345.1. Next base: position 45,077 of record NZ_CP141214.1, read on the forward strand.
GTACACATGCCGAAGAAGGGTGTGCACGAGATCCTCGAATTCTACGCCCGCGCCCCCTTGAAGGCGACGCCGGACATGTGGCTGGGCGCGATCAAGCATCAGAGCCGGGATGGCTTCGGTTTCGTGCTGGAAGGCAATGTCTCTGACATCGGCTACCTTGCGGTCTGTACGCCCGGTTCCCTCAAGGGTTATGAGACGGCGCTCAGGGACTACGGCACGTTCGACTGGGCGGATCTCATCGCGCCGGCGATCCGCTATGCCCGCGACGGCTTCATGATCCGCAGCCACATGCACTGGTACTGGACCAAGGACCAGTCGAACGACGGCTTCGCCAACACGTTTGAAAAGCTGCGCTATTCCGCCACTGGCCGGCACGTCTATTTCCATGAGGACGGAAATATCCGCAATGTCGGGGAAATGCTCGTCAACACGGATATGGCGCAGACGCTCGAACGCATCGCGCGCAGCGGCGGATCCGACATCTTCTACCATGGCGAGATCGCCGAGCAGATCGCTGAGGATTTCAAGACCAATGGCGGCTTGATCGACCGACAGGATCTCGCCCGTTATGACCTGTCGCGGGTGAAGCCCGTCTGGGGCGAATATCGCGGACACCGCATCGCCACATCGCCTCCGCCGGGTTCCGGCTTCCCGATGCTCGAACTCCTGCACATCATGGAACAGTTCGACGTCGGCGCGATGCGGCACGGCAGCGCCGAGCACATCCGCGTTCTGTTCGAGGCCATGAAGCGGATGACGATCGACAAGGACGCCCATATGGGCGATCCCGCCTATGTCGAGGTGCCATACGAGAAGCTGTTGTCGCGCGATCATGCAGCCGCCCTGGCCGCATCGATCAAGGCCGGTGAAAGAGCCAATGTCTCGCGCCTCGACCGTTCGCAACGCGATACGACCCATATCTCGGTTATCGACAAGGACGGCAATGCCGTCGCCATGACCCACACGCTGGGCAGCCCGTCCGGCGCGATCACGGACGGCCTCGGCTTCATGTATAACGGCACCATGAGCCGCTTCAACCCGGTTCCGGGGAAGCCCGGTTCAATCGCTCCCGGAAAGCGCCGGCCGAGTTCCGCCGCGCCGACCATCGTCTTCAAGGACGAAGAACCCAGCATCGTGATCGGTGCGCCGGGTGGCAGCTATATCGCTCCGGCCGTCGCGCAATGCCTGATGAACATGATCGACTTCGGCATGCCGGTGCTCGAGGCGGTCGTCGCGCCCCGAATCGTTGGCGTGTCGAACACTATCGACATCTGCAACCGCATCCGCCACTCGGTCGAGGACGAACTGCGCGCGGAGGGGTATCAAGTGGCCCGCTCGCCCCAGACCTACGCCTTCGCGGCGGTCCACGCGATCAGGATCGAAAACGGCGTCTCCAAGGGAGCCGCCGATCCGCAACGCGACGGGATGGCGATCTCTGTCCCCTAGATCACGACGATTTTAGCTCGGATCGACCTAAAATTATGAGGGTGATGGATTCTATTGGGTTAGAGCGGCTTGCGGGCGGAAAGCCGCTTTTAGCCAAACCGCTTCGGCATTGGACAATGCGGTAAAAACAGGGTCCTGGAGAAGGCAATGGTCACATCGATAATCAGGCGGTTGATCCAGGCGGTGTTCGTCGTCGTCGCGATGACGGTGATCGTGTTCATCGGCGTGAACGTGATCGGCAATCCGGTGGATATCCTGATCAACCCCGATGCCAATCAGGCCGAGCGCGCCCGTGTGATTGCTCATTATGGCCTCGATCAGCCGCTCTGGCGGCAATATGTCCTGTTCCTGCAAGGTCTGCTGCACGGTGATTTCGGCGACAGCTTCGTCTATGGCCGCCCGGCCATGGGGCTCATCCTGGAACGGCTGCCGGCAACGCTCGAGCTGGCGATCTCGGCTTTGGCGATCGCGCTCGTCTTCGGCCTGCCGCTCGGTCTTTACGCCGGTCTCTACCCGAACCGGGTCTCGTCGAAGCTGATCATGAGTGGCTCGATTCTCGGATTTTCACTGCCGACATTCTGGGTCGGCCTGATGCTGATCATGGTGTTCTCGGTCGAGCTGGGCTGGCTGCCGACCAACGGGCGCGGCCCGACGCTGGAGCTGTTTGGCGTGCAATGGTCGTTTCTGACCGGCGAGGGGATCAGGCATCTCCTCCTGCCCGCCTTCAACCTGGCTCTGTTCAAGACGTCCCTCATCCTGCGGCTGACGCGCGCCGGGGTGCAGGAGGTCCTGCCCCAGGATTATGTCAAGTTCGCCCGGGCGAAGGGTCTGCGCGAGCGCCGGGTGATCGCCGTACACGTGCTCAAGAACCTGATGATCCCCGTCGTGACGATCATCGGCCTCGAATTCGGCTCGCTCATCGCCTTTTCGGTGGTTACCGAAAGCATCTTCGCCTGGCCGGGCATGGGCAAGCTGATCATCGACTCGATCAACCTTCTCGATCGGCCCGTCATCGTCGCCTACCTGATGATGATGGTTCTCCTCTTCGTCGTCCTGAACTTCATCATCGACGTCTGTTACACCATCCTGGATCCGCGGGTCCGGCTGGATTCAAAGGCTTAGACGCATGGCCGAACACAATATGCAAGAGACGGACAAAGCGCTTCCGGAACCCGGCCGCCTTTCCAAGAACCTAGCCGATTTCTTCGCCTCGCCGGCGGCGGCGATCGGCTTCGTCACCCTCCTCGTCATCTGTTGCCTGGCGCTCCTTGCGCCCTGGATATCGCCGCAGAACCCCTACGACCTGATGCAGTTGGACATTATGGACGGGCGCCTGGCGCCGGGTTCGGAGTCCATGACCGGCTTGGTCTATCACCTCGGTACCGACAGTCAGGGCCGCGACATCCTGTCCGGCATCCTCTATGGCCTTCGCACGTCGCTGCTGGTCGGCGTGCTCTCTGCCTTCGCGGCCGCCATCATCGGAACGACGGCGGGGCTGTTTGCCGCCTATATGGGACGGCGGACGGAAATCGTGATCATGCGTCTGGTCGACTTGCAGCTGTCGTTCCCGACTATCCTGATGGCTCTGATGATGTTGGCGGTCCTCGGCAAGGGCGTGCTCAATGTCGTCATCGCGCTGATCATCGCCGAATGGGCAACCTATGCCCGCACCGTCCGCGCCACCGCCCTCGTCGAGCGGGAGAAGGAATATATCGAGGCCGCGCGCATGCTCCGCTTGCCGGGCTGGCGCATTCTCTTTCGGCATCTGCTGCCGAACTGTCTCGCCCCCGTGATCGTGATCGCGACGATGCAGGTGGCGCGCGCCATCGGCCTGGAGGCGACGCTGTCCTTCCTCGGTCTCGGCGCCTCCGTCACCGAACCCTCGCTGGGCATGCTGATCTCGACCGGGTACCAGTATCTGCTGACGGGCCTCTACTGGATCAGCTTCTTCCCCGGAATTGCGCTCCTGGTCACCATCGTCGCCATCAATCTGGTCGGCGATCGCCTCCGCGACGTGCTCAACCCGAGGAACGCATCATGACCGCGCTCTTGCAGGTACGCAATCTGGTCACCGAGTTCGGCGGCGGCAAGGGGCGGTCCGGCATCCGGGCTGTCAACAATGTGTCCTTTTCCGTTGAACGCGGCCGCGTGCTCGGCCTCGTGGGCGAGTCCGGCTCCGGAAAATCCGTTACCGGTTTTTCGATCATCCGGCTTCTGGAGCGGCCCGGCCGTATTGCCTCGGGAGAGATCCTCTTCGACGGCGTGGATATCAGCCGGCACTCGGAAGAGGAGATGCGTCGTCTCCGCGGCAAAAGGATCGCGATGGTGTTCCAGGACCCCACGATGACGCTCAACCCCGTTCTGTCGGTCGGCACGCAGATGATCGAGGCCGTGCTCGCCCATGAGAGCGTGTCGAAGGGTATCGCCCGGCAGCGCGCCCGGGACGCCTTGGGCCTTGTCGGCATCCCGAGCCCCGAGGAGCGGCTCGCGGCCTATCCCCACCAGTTTTCCGGCGGCATGCGCCAGCGGGTGGCCATTGCCATCGCCCTCCTGCACAGGCCGGACCTCATCATCGCTGACGAACCGACGACGGCGCTTGACGTGACGATCCAGAGTCAGATCATCGCAGAGTTCCAGAAGCTCACCGAGGGGGCAGGGACTGCGGTGATCTGGATCACCCACGACCTCGCCATCGTTTCGCGGCTGGCCGACGACATTGCCGTCATGTATGCCGGCCGGCTGGTGGAGACCGGCCCCGTCGCCGAGGTTCTGAACGATCCCCGCCATCCCTACACCGCAGGCCTGATCGCCTCCGTTCCGTCGCAGAACGAACGCGGGGAGCGCTTGCGCCAGATCAACGGCATGACGCCAGCCCTCAACCGCCTTCCGCAGGGCTGCAGCTTCCGCACGCGCTGCGGGCGGGCGGAGAGGGGCTGTCTCGTCATGCCGGAGCTGGCACCTGCGGGCGACCGATCCTTCCGCTGCATCCATCCCGTGACGAAAGTATCAGCATCATGAAGGCTGCCGAGACCCCCTTGATCGAGGCCAGGACCATAACGCAGCGTTTCGGCGCTAGGCCGGACCTTGCCGCGAGGATCGCCCTTAGCCTGAAGCTGGCAAAGCCCGCCCCGGTCGTTCATGCGCTGGATGGCGTCAGCCTGAGCATCCGCAGCGGCGAGGTCGTCGGCCTCGTCGGAGAGAGCGGCTGCGGAAAATCGACCCTCGGCCGCGTCATCGCCGGGGTCGCAGCGCCAACCGACGGCAAAGTCTTCTGGCAGGGGGTGGACCGCGAGGCAATGTCCGCCGCCGAGCAAAAGGAGGCCGGCCTCGCCACGCAGATGATCTTCCAGAACCCGATGGCCGCCCTCAATCCGCGCATGAGGATCGAGGAGCTCATCTGGGAAGCGCCGAAGACGCACGGCCTGGCAACCGCGGCGGAACGCGCCTCCTACGTGGACAACTACCTGACGCTGGCAGGCTTCGACCCGTCCATGAAGACGCGCTATCCGCACCAGTTCTCGGGCGGTCAGCGCCAGCGGGTCAACATCGCGCGGGCGCTGGCCGTGCAGCCGAAGTTCCTCGTCTGCGACGAGAGCGTCGCCGCCCTCGACGTCTCCATACAGGCTCAGGTGATCAACCTGTTCATGGACCTGCGCGACCGGCTGGACCTGACCTACCTCTTCGTCAGCCATGATCTCGGCGTGGTAGAGCACATTTCCGACCGCGTCGCGATCATGTATCTTGGCCGGATCGTCGAGGAAGCGCCCGTCGAGGATGTCTTCAGACGTCCAAACCATCCTTATACGAAGGCCCTCCTAACGGAAGTTCCCCGCATCGAAACGGGCAAGCGGCGTTTCGAGGCCGTGAAAGGCGAACTTCCCAGCCCGCTCGATCCGCCCAAGGGCTGTCATTTCCATCCCCGTTGTCCGTTCGCCATGGAGCGCTGTCGCGTGGAAGTCCCGGTCCGCAAAGAAGTGGCGCCGAAACACCTGTCGGCCTGTCATCTGAACGGTTGACCGGCGCCGGAAGCGCTCGACTAGAACGCGGTCGCATCCACAAAATTCAACCCGAGAGGCAGGAGTCCAGCCGTGGCCGAGAAGCTTTCCCACTCCGGCATCAATGACGTGGCGTCGCTGATTGCGGCGATCGTCGATGAAAACGAGGCGCGTTTCATCGGTATCCGCAGGCGCATCCACGAATATCCCGAAATGGCCTTCGAGGAGGTACGGACGGCTGCCCTCGTCGCGGAGACCCTGGCAAGCCTCGGGATCGAGCACCAGACCGGTGTCGGTCGCACTGGCGTCGTCGGGCACATCCGCGGCAAGAGGTCCGGTCCCACCCTGCTGATCCGCGCGGACATGGACGCCCTGCCGATGCAGGAGGAGACGGGGCTTGCCTTTGCGAGCAAGATCCCGAACCGCATGCATGCCTGTGGCCACGATCTCCACACCGCGACGGTCCTCGCCGTCGGCGCCGTGCTGAAGCGCCTGGAGGCCCGGCTGGCGGGCAACGTCCGCCTTATCTTTCAGCCGGCGGAGGAGGCCGTCGGCGGCGCCAAGGAAATGATCGCCGACGGAGTGATGGACGGCGTCGACATGGCGCTGAGCCTGCATAACCGGCCCGAAATACCCGTCGGCCAGTTCGGCATCGTGCACGGCTATGCGAATGCCGCGGTCGATTCATTCGACATCACTGTGCATGGCAAGGGCGGTCATGCGGCCCGTCCCTATGCCGCCGTCGATCCGATCGTCGTCGCGGCCCAGCTGATCGGCCAGTTGCAGACCATTGTGTCGCGGGATGTGCGGGCGCTCGACGCCTGTGTGGTGACAGTCGGCTCAATCCATGCCGGCGAGGCCCGCAACATCATCCCCGAGCGGTGCGAACTGAAGGGAACCGTACGCAGCCGGCAGCCGGAGGCGCGCGATGCGGCGGAGGCCGGTCTGCGCCGGCTCTGCGAGGGCGTCGGGTTGAGCTTCAGGGCGGGCTGCGAGCTTGCCTATAGGCGCGGCACACCGCCCATCTTCAACGATGCGGGCATGCTCCAGCGCACCATGAGCGCGATCAATGCGCAGCTCGGCGATGTGGCCTTCGACTTTGAACCGAGCATGGGAGGTGAGGATTTTGCGCTGATTGCGCAAATGGTCCCGTCGTTCCGGCTGCTCGTCGGCTCCTCCCAGCCGGGCCGGTCGGACAAGGTGCATAATCCGGACTATCAGCCCGATGAGCGATCGATCGCCTTCGGAACGCTGGCTCTGGCGCGAACCGCGGTCGATTTCCTGAGCTGACTAGCCATTCCAGATTGCTGCGAGATGTTCACGTTCAGTGCCCAAGGATAATGTATGAACGGGAATTGCTCGTCGAATCTGGCACTGGGAGAGGCGCCGCCCGGTCGGACGGGAGAACGAGCGTCCACATTTGGTGGGTCAGTCCTCCGATCTCTGAGCTGCGGTGACCCACCCGCGATGAACTCTCGGCAACCGCAAGCTGTTGGCGCAGATGCTTGCAGTCGAGCAACAGTGTGGCGACCGTTGCCCGGGGAACTTCATCGTGCGAGGCGAGCAAGTAATCCTCGGAATTTAAGGCGGAGTGATTTCGGACTGAGATGGCGGCTTGAGTCCGCACGGGTCGAAATCACGCTGCTGAAAAGCGGTTTCGTTTCCGACGTCGCCAATTTTCACTCCTTGCTGCGATAACGTCCTGCCGGCAAGAATTTTCCACCTAGCTGGATAGTTTTCACACAGCCTCGGTCGAAGGAAGAGACTAGACCGCGCCGAGAGCGCTGATTAGCTCGTTAACCATCCCGCTGAGTTCGTCCATCGTCCCCGCTGAGTCGCCGCAAAAATAAGTGTGCTATCACTCCTTCGTCGGCTCCCAGAGCTCGACCGGATTGCCTTCGGGATCGTGAATGCGCGCAAAGCGTCCGACTTCTGAGTTCCACTCGGCCCGAGTTTCCACCGCAATCTCGCTTGCTTTCAGTTCTGCGATGAGGCCTTCGAGATCATCGACGCGGAAGTTGATCATCCACTGCTGTTCTGCTCGTCCAAAATAGTCGGTATTCTCAGAGAACGGCCCAAAAATTGTTGTCCCTGCCTCTTGCAGCCATACGGACTTGTGCAGGTCGTCAATCCCAAGATGCTTCTCGTACCACTCGGCGAGCCCAACCGGGTCCGTCGCCCTGAAGAACACACCACCAATTCCAACGACCTTCGGCATGGGATTCTCCTTAATCCTAGTCTAGGACGGGACAATGCTGATGCAGGTACTCACATGCAACTCGAAGATCAAGCTCGACGCGACGTTCGCTTTGTCGGGTACCAATGACTGCAAGGGGTCGAAGGGAGGCGTTCTTCACGAGCCCAGACAACGGCACGTTGCGAGGGGCATCACGTTCTGGGCCAGAATGATCGCATAAATTGTCGATCGGAACGGCGCTGCTGTTCGTGCCACGGGGGATTTTGTCGGGTTAAGCGTTGCTCAGTTGTTCTTGATTTGCTCGACTGCAGCAGCGAGCAGTTCATCCATGATGCTGCGGATCTGAGTATCTGAGAGGACCACGCCGGCCACATCGAAATCGGTGCGCACCTTGCGGAACACATCATTGTCTCCTACCTCTTCGAAGTCTGCCTGCACCACCTCCTTGGCATAGGTGTCGGCATCCGTGCCCGTTTTACCGAGCTTTTCGGCGGCCCACAGGCCGAACAATTTGTTGCGCCGGGCCATGGCCTTGAACTTGGTTTCCTCGTCCATCGCGAACTTTTTTTCGAAGCCTTCCTGGCGATCTCTTATGCTCACGGCTTAACCTCCCGGTTCCGGTACGATTTCCGACGTGCCCGATATCCACCGGATCACGGAGCTCGTCGGAACCGAGGATGGCGCGGTTGGACGACACTCGCAAGTCCTGATCGTGTCAGCCGGTGGACGCAAGCTCGCGGAAATCCTTGCGGGGCGACTGCGAAGTGGGCGCGACCCAGAGCACGTCAGGTTTACCGAGTGCTTGAAGACCGACCGATATTGGCGCTGCCGGCAGGGCGGCGGATGGTTCAAATGTTATTGCACATGTCCCACCGCGGCAGAGGGTATGCGTCGGCTTCGTAAAACGTCCACACCTGCTGACCGTTGTAACGGGCGTCTTCGACCTCGAGGACGAAGCCGCGGAGCAGGGACGCCCCGGCATTCAAGTCTCACGGGCGGCCGATTGGCTAATCGATCACCTAGCGTCGTCTATCCTTGACCACTCTTTCCGTCGCGTTGAGCCGAACATCGCGTGCCATGCCCGGCGACAAGACGAAGGGGACGATAGTTTGACTTACATCAAGGCGACAGGGATCGAGGATCGACGTGCTATTTTGACGGACAGTGCTCAAGAGAACCGAGCCGGCGTGCCAGCTGCCGATTTGGTGTCTCAACGACGTCACTACTTTTGGGCTGCCGAGCAGGGATTTCCCGCAATACCGATTTCCTCCTGCCGCGGATCCGCAATTCGGAAGTGATGTTGTGCCTGCTCGCCAGGCAACAAAAAAGGCCGGGCAAACCCGACCTTCCTCACGTCGCTTCAATTCCAGTGCCAGTACATCCGTGGTCAAAAGTTTCAAGCGACTTGCGGCCCCGGGAACATCCTCAGACGCTCACCAGCAAGGCCGATGTGCAAACGTATAGAGGCAGATTGTGTTCGCAACGAGGTGATCATATCCGCTGACGCGAAGATCTTGTTACCGCATCAGACCCGCCGCTCGAAGCGCGTCGTTTATGACCTTGGCGATCCTGCCGTCCGAAGCAGTGCCGACGGTGGTCGCCCGCGATCTGGCGTAGCGCAATGCCCTTTCTATCGTGGATGCCGCGACCTCGGGTTCTTCCCGCTGGACAAAATTGCCGGCTGTCTCAGCCTCTTCGACGTCTGCCTCCGTAGCCAGACCCCATGAACGTGCGATACGCACGGTCGAGGAAATTCCCGCCTCAAGCATATGCGGACCGGCTCTCCCAATCGCGACATCGCTGCTCGTCGCCAGAGGAACACCGTGGCCCATCCCTTTGACGAAATAGGTCTCCACGACCTGCCTACCATCCGCGTCGAGCCAGACTCTGCGGCTATGGCCATGTATCAACTCGCTCCGCGTTGGCTCCGTGGCGAGGCCATGAACGCCGGACCATTGCTTGACGATCTGGTCCGCGTTCCTGGGTCGGACCGTCTGGTCATGCGTCCCGTGCCAGATCGAAATCGAAGGCCAGAGCCCCTTGTGGTTCGATGCGCTCTTGAGTACGGACTGAAGCCCGGAGACAGTCGGCGGATTGCGGCCTTGCATACGCTCGAACGCCTCAGCGACCGTGCCTGCCACACCATAAGGCAGCCCGCTGATGATTGCGCCGCCCGCAAATATGTCGGGATAGGTCGACAGCATGACGTTCGCCATTGCGCCGCCTGCTGACAGGCCTGTGACAAAGATGCGCTTGGGATCGATACCTTGCGACTGGACGAGATGGCCGATCATCTGCCGGATGGACAACGCCTCTCCCGCATCCCGCCTGATGTCGCCTGGCTCGAACCAGTTGAAGCAGAGGTTGGCGTTGTTCGACCGCTGCTGCTCGGGATAGAGCACCGCAAATCCGCGTCGCTCTGCGAGTTGAGACCAGCCGGATCCAGTTGCATAGCCCTCTGCTGTCTGTGTGCAGCCATGCAGCGCAACCACAAGCGGGGCGTCGTGGGCCATGATCGACGGCAGAAACAGCCACGCCTTCAATGTTCCAGGATTTGAGCCAAACCCGGCGATTTCGACCAAGCGGTGATTTTGTGGGGGCTTGTTCAGCAATGCCGTCTCCTCGGCCGCCAATTGGGCCTGAACTGTTGATGTGGGGACGATTGCTGCGTCGCACAATGGGATTCTCAGGTTAATTCGCGTGCCCATTTTTCTGAGGCCTTACAGGCGGTGCAAATTCCAATGGACAGCAGAACCGCCGACAAAATCAGGGGCAGGGATGCCACGCACCCCGCGGATTATCTCACGACGGACAAGCCTCCATGGCCACAAGGCATGGAGGCCGCGCAGCGACGAAGGGCAGGTCGCGCCGCCGTTTCCTCCGAAAGATGACCGGAGCGCCTGACATCATCTGCGAGTTTGGCTCACGATCCTGACCTACCGCGATGGCGACTGCAACATGCAAGATTAACCCCTGCAGCGTTGCCAAGCACCTTGGAGAGGCGGTGGTTGCCTCGATCTGGCGTGAGGCAAGGCGGCCGTACCTCCGACTAGGAGCTATGCCCACTCGCATGTAAGGCCAGTCGACCGACGCCCATCTCCGGCTTCTTCAGAGCCAGCCGCGCCTCTTGAAATACAGGAACGGCATAACGGCCGAAAGAATCATCAAGCCGATCGCGAACGGATAGCCGATCTGCCATTGGAGTTCCGGCATCACATCAAAGTTCATGCCGTAAATCGGGGCGACGAGCGTCGGCGGGAGAAATACGACCGCCGCCACGGAGAAGATCTTGATGATCATGTCGGCATTGCCGACGGAGCAGATGGTCCGTACGCATTACTAAGTCAGCAACCGCTCAGACGCTGGCATTCAATTCTGACAGCTCACACACGCTATCGCCGCCGCCCACGCACCCGGTGAACCCCGATTGCGTCAACGACAGTTCCGGCGTGGTGGCCCGGTATTCCCTACGGCAGAACTGCCGCGATCGCCCGGCCCAGACGGTCGACATTCTCGATCCGACAAGTCTCACCCATAAGTCCGATTCGCCAGATGCGCCCCGCGAGCGGCCCGAGTCCTCCGCCGATCTCTATCCCGAACTCGTCGAGCAGGCGTCTGCGCGCGGGCGCGTCCTCCACGCCTTCTGGGAGCTAAACCGTATTCGGCTGCGGCAGCCGGTGCTCCTTGTCGAAAACGAAGCCGACGCCCAGCCCGCCGGCCCGGCAGCTCATCTTGGGCGAAGATGCACGATTCGCTTTAAGTGCGAAGGCACATATTCCAGCACTTCGCGCTCACTCGTCTTGGTGGTCACCTATGGCGGCAGTTACACCCGCAGGAGTGCGCTCATTTCGTATGCGTTGTTTAGAATATTCACATATCCTAAATACATGCATCCTAGGATTCTCCCATCAGGAAGTTGCGTGCTGTGATCCATGGCATGGACCTTTCGTCCGTAGATGCACCGATTTGGAGGAGCACATGTTTGCATTTGGTGCCGGCGCTGACGCGAAGGCAATTCTCGACGCAATGAGCAAGTCTCAGGCAATCATCGAGTTCAAGCTCGACGGCACGATTATAACCGCGAACGAGAACTTCTGCCGTGCGCTCGGCTACCAGTTGGGGGAAATCGTCGACAAGCATCATCGAATGTTCGTCGATCCGACCGAGGCTGCGACGGCTGACTACAGAAAATTCTGGGCGAGGCTCGCATGTGGTGAGTACGATCGGCGCCAATATAGACGCATTTCAAAGGACGGCACTGAGATTTGGATTGAAGCATCCTACAATCCAATCTTTAGGGGCGGTAAGCCCTACAAGGTTGTTAAGTTCGCCACCGACATCACGACCCAGAAGCGGAGGGCTGCCGAAGACAGTGGCAAGCTCAACGCAATTTCCCGTGCTCAGGCTGTCATAGAATTCACACCTAAAGGCGACATCCTAACCGCGAACGAAAACTTCCTGACGACCATGGGATATCAGCTATCTGAAATTCAGGGCAAGCACCATTCCATTTTCTGCGAGCCGAGCTACACCAACACCAAAACGTATAGCCAGTTCTGGGACAAGCTGGCCGGTGGTGAGTTCGTTTCGGATGAGTTCATGCGGCTTGGGAAGGGCGCCAAGAGGGTGTTCATCCAAGCAACCTATAATCCAATCTTCGACATGAACGGCAACATTTTCAAAGTCGTGAAATTTGCGACCGACATCACGGCCCGGGTGGGCAATGTCGACCAACTGGCTGGCGCACTGAACGCCCTGGCCGAGGGGGATCTGACTCAGTCAATCGCAGTGCCATTCCTGCCAGCTCTCGACAAGTTGCGGGTAGACTTCAACGGGGCTTCCTCTAAGCTCCGCTCGACTTTGCAGACAGTTTCCGAGAACGCCGGCGCAATCGCTTCCGCCTCCCAACAGATCCAGTCTGCCTCGAATGATCTGTCGAAGCGCACCGAGCAACAGGCCGCATCGGTAGAAGAGACGGCGGCCGCTCTCGAAGAAATCACTACAACCGTCAGCGACTCAAGCCACCGTGCTCAGGAGGCCGGAAAACTGGTCCGCAGGACGAAAGAGAATGCAGAGCACTCGGGCAATGTCGTCGGCCAGGCGGTTGAAGCCATGGGCAAGATCGAAAAGTCCGCCAGTGAGATTGCCAACATCATCGGCGTGATTGACGAGATCGCTTTCCAGACCAACCTTTTGGCGCTCAACGCCGGTGTCGAAGCAGCGCGTGCGGGAGAAGCCGGCAAGGGCTTTGCAGTTGTCGCACAGGAAGTTCGGGAACTGGCCCAGCGTTCAGCCAAGGCTGCAAAAGAGATCAAGGAGTTGATCAACGCATCCAATGAGCACGTGAAGAGTGGGGTCGCGTTGGTGGGCAATACTGGAAAGGCTCTGCAGGAGATGGTGACCCAGGTTTTGCAGGTTGACGGCAATGTAGAGGCTATCGTCGTAGCTTCCAAGGAGCAGGCAACTGGTCTCAAGGAAATCAATACCGCCGTCAACACGATAGATCAGGGCACACAGCAAAATGCCGCTATGGTCGAGGAGACTTCGGCGGCAGCTTGCAGCCTCGCGCGAGAAGCAGAGAAACTATTCGAACTTTTAGGGCAGTTCGACGTCGGTACAGGGGCCGGTGCCCACCGTACCGCGCCGACAGCAGTCAACGAGCAATCCCGACCCGTGGCGTCCGCGGCTGGTCGCATGACAGCCATGGTGGCGTAGGCCTTTAACGGCAACGCTGCAGTTAAGGCTGGTGAAACGAGTACTGATTTCTCGCAGCTACCGCATCGTTATGCAAAACGGCTCGTTTGACAACATTGTCAAACGAGCCGACATAGTGGCCTTCGCGGACACCGCTTACGGATGCTGCTCTTCGTTCGCGTAATCGGTCTCTTAGCTCCTCTGACGCATGCACGGCTTCATGACCGCACTTTCGTAATGCACCAACGCCCAGCAGTCGGAGCACTCGGCGAAAACGCTTCGTTGCACACTCCTATCAGACGGCGATTCCCGGCCGAGGAGCACGAATGATTGAGGGTCCATATGTGCAGGGCGCCTTTGCAGCCCGGCAGACAATCACGCTGCGACCCCCGCCAAAGGCGCATACCAACCGGGATTGAACGTAACAGGTCAGCGACTGTTGTGACTCGCGCTGCAGCTCGCCGCGGCTGCGCAATAGATTGCCGTAACTTCATCGGCACTCACCGGCCTACTGAAGAGGTATCCCTGAAGTTGGTCGCAACCCGACAGGCGCACGGCCGTTGCCTGCTGTTCCGTCTCGATACCCTCGGCCGTGACAGGGATCTGCAGCGCATTGGCGAGGGCCACAGTTGCCTGAAGGACGGCTCCGGCATTTTGATCGACCTTCAGCGCCGCCACCAGCGAGCGATCCACTTTCATACGGTCGAACCCAAAACGCCGAAGCGATCCGATGCTGGCATATCCAGCACCGAAATCATCCAATGCAACTTTGATGCCGATCTTCTTCAACCCGTCGATTGCGCGACGGGCCTGTTCTGGATTGGAAATTAGCACACCCTCCGTCACCTCGATCGTCAGCCGGTGGGGGTCAAAACCCGCATCTCTAATTGCGGCTGTGACCTGCTCGACGAATCGCGGGTTTTTGAGCTGCAGCGGAGAAATGTTAACTCCGAGATTCAACGCCGGCCACGCCGCGGCGGCGTTCAGCGCCGTCGTCAGTACCTGCAGGCCGAGCAAATCAATCATGCCGGCGCGCTCAGCAATCTGGATGAACACGTTGGGACCGATGGCGGTCCCGTCCTCCCTACTCCAGCGCGCTAGCGCCTCCACGCCGGTCACCGCGCCGGAGCGAGCATCGATTAGTGGTTGGAATAGAACCGATATACCACCCTTCAACAGTGTGGTGCGCAACTGGCTTTCTAGTTCCGCCTGTTGGAGGGCGTCATCGTCAAAGCTGTTGTCGAAGTCGATAGTCATGCCGCGGCCGAGGTCTTTCGCACGGTAAAGTGCGATGTCGGCGCGGCGCATGAGTTCGGCGATCTGCACCGAGCCGAGCGCAGATACCGCGACGCCAATGCTACAGCCAATCTCGATCGACCGTCCGTCAATCTCGAATACGCTCGCCAAGGCTTCTTGAAGCCGCCCGCCGAAGCTTGGGGCGAGCTCAGCACCAAGTTCGTTAATTGTCACCACCGCGAATTCGTCGCCGCCCAGGCGAGCAGCAAATGCGTCCTTCGGCAAGGTGTCGCGCAGCCGGTGGGCAACAGCGACAATGAGGGCGTCTCCAACCGCGTGCCCCCAGACGTCGTTGACCGCCTTGAATCCGTCCAGATCGATGAAATGGAGCTTCACCTGCTTCCCGTTCAGTCTTAGGGGGTCGGAAACAGCAGCAAACTTCTCGAGTAGACCTGCGCGGTTCAAGAGGCCCGTCAGAGGATCATGCAGGGCGCGTCGGCGCGAAGCGAGTTCACTTTTGCGCAGATTGCGAATCGTTATGCCACCCGCGAATCCGATGGAACAGAGAAACAGGACTAAAATCGCGCCTGCGGTTCTTAGGTCTCCGTCGACTTTCTCGTAGCTTTTTGTGCCTGGGGCCATCGAAGGCCAGGTGAAATAGGCGACATCGTCGGACGACACACCTTTCAGGGCAACGGCCAATCGTCCCGCAGAAGGCTTCAACTCAAGACGCAGGTCCGCAATTGCGAAACTGTTGGACACCTCGGCCACGACGGCCGGGGTAATCAGCTTTGCGAACACGAGCACATAGAAATCTCCCGGAACGAGCGACTCATCGCGTTCGAACGGTTGGATCGCGGCCGCGCCGATTAGTTCGGTTCCGGCGGAGGAGCGTGCGAAATGCACAGGAACTTCGTCGGACATTCTCACCCGTCTCGCCGCGTCGAGCAATGTCTGGAAATCGTCGATAAATTCGCCCGGCATGACGCCCATAGGAACGCCTTTACGGTACGCGACAACCGGCAGATTTTCGCTATCGACAACGATAACGGTGTCATAAAGAGGGTAGTCGGCGGAGGTCGACGCCCAATTCTCGATAATCCAGTCGGCGCGCGTGTCGGCGTTCACCTCGGCATAGGCATCGTCCCAGTACGCGTTGTCGCGCAAGGTCGCCGCCATCTGCTTGCGAAGCGCCTGCACCGCTCCCGAAGTTGCTTGCAGGGCTCTTTGGTCATCGATGTCATCGGCCGTCGTCGTGAGGGTAGCGATGGAGCCCGCAATTAATCCGGCGAGTGCGGCTGCGACCAAGATAAATACAGCAGCGACGAGCAGCACCAATAGCTGTGTCTGGCGGCTTTCCGAGAGTGTATTCCTGTGCATGGGATGATACCTGCGGGGATTGTCAAAAAATTCCTCGGTCCGTCGGCCGGGAAGCAGGAGGCATCATGCCCGCGCTGCGCGCTGCGTCGTGAACGTACATGCTGCTACGCTAATGGAGACTTAACGTGCTTCCTCGAGGGAGGTTCTGCCTCAACCGGAGGCGCCTCTGCGGTGATCAGCGCACCGATTTAGGGAAGGGGTTGATGGCGAGCCTAAGACGGCCATATTTCTCTTGCCGACCGAGCCAAGCTAACCAGGTGTTTCCGGACGTGCCCGATTTGCTGCCTGATGAAGAATCCGAACTGCTCTGAGAGATAGCGGCAGATGGCATCGCGCGGGAAATATCGGCGACTACCAGCTGTCTGTGTGCCATCTGCGTTGCCCTTTCTTGGCGCGCGAAAGCGTAGCGCCAAAATCGCAGAGGCTTCGTGTCGTGAGGTTGGTTCGTTTCAACATCACTGCGACTAATCTTGCCGCCTCTTTGGTTTTTCCTACGGTTCACCGGTTCGCTCAACGGGCAGGTATTTCGGCCGGAAGGAAGGTGATGCTGGGGAGGTTGTTCCCCTTTCGACAGATTTCCGGGGAGTTTGGCTTGAATTTCCTGTTTTGCCCCCTCCTTCGCATTGCCAGCGTCTCGCTCGGTTTCTATCCTGACGCATGATCCGCACCCGTTGGTGCGCCAAAGCCGAAGGAAACTGGAGGCCGATGGCATCTCAGCTCGATATGTTTCCCTCGCCGTGTGAGCCAGGCGATGATATTTTTGTGAAGCTGCCACCGCCCCTGAAACTGCGGCATCAGAGGCGCCTCGATGACGAGAGCATGGCCCAGTTGCTGGAGGAGCGCGGCAGCGATCGCGTGCTGCGCGGCGGCCTGCAGAAGCCGACTGTCCCGATCCCGCCTGAAATCACCCGCCTCACAGAAATTTCCGATGAGATGGTTGCCGGGCAGATGATTGATGTCGGCTTGCTTGGAGCATTGATCGATCCCGCCGACGTCGTAATCGCCCACAATGCCCGCTTCGATCGTCCCTTTTGCGAGGCGTTCTCCAGCATGTCGGAGATCTATCAGTGGGAAGAGGCCGTCCCACCCCTAAAAAGGCTGACGGCGTTGATCGATACAAGGGGTGATCCGGAGGGCATTGACGAGCATGCCACGGCAAGCAGTTTGCGCAGGCTCGTTACCGCGATGGCGGTGCAGTCTCGAAAGGTGTGAGGAAGGGACAGCGGCAGCAGGATCACCGTCCGGCGTGCTCAAGGTTGGATCACTATGAAATCACCATGGAAATTCATTGCCCAACTGACGTCGCGTCGAGCGTCGGCGAAAGCGCAGGACAGTTCGACTGGCAATGACACCGATCCCAAGGCCCTCGAGAGCGAAGTGGAGCATGCGTCCGCACTTCTACCCAGTTCGAAGCTAGTTGATCAAGAGTCGAGTGCATCCGATAAGGCGAAAGGTGGTGACAGTGTTGCGCAGGTAATAAGACCACCGGTCGATGATGCACAAGCTCACGCACCGGCGCGTCGTGAACCTGACAACACGGTCGGCGAACAGCCTTCGTTGGTACGAAAAAACGCGGCAAGCACAAAGTCGCAAACGAAAGCACGGATTAAACGACGAGAACGTGGGGAGAAAGACAACGCGCAGGTGGCTGCACAGACCCCTGTCACCGCAACGGATCATTCAAGCGTGCAACTCCCGTCTTCGCGGGATCTGTTCTTTGATGAAGTGGCAACACTCGATGCAGAAATTAAAATGCTGAGGAACCAGCTCGTTCAAAAGCTTCGTCTGCAGAACGTTCAGCTCAAGAAGATGCTCGAGCGCTTCGATGTTTCGTGAGCGTAGCGACGCTCCGAGTCACGTCATTGAGACGACAGCTCGTAGCCTTTACTCCCCGTTGATCGGCACATTGCAGGCATAAGCCTAATATCAACCATCCGTAAAGCAGAACTCTTTTGCTTGAGTTGACTCTGCGGTGCTCTCGGCAGAAAACAGGCAATGACCACAGGAGGAAATTGTTGATGGCTGACGAAAGTAACACGGGACCGATTGCTGCAACTGAAGCGGCGAACGCAGAAGTGAAAGCACCGACGACCAAGAAGCAGAGGTCGGTACGGCGTCCAAAGACGGCTGCCGAACCAGTGCAAGCTTCATCAAAGGCGTTGGCCGCGAAACCCAGGAGGTATAGCGAACAGGAGAAGAGCGAGAAGCTCAAGCTGATTGAGACGCAAGTCCAAAGCAACAGTACCCTCAAAGACGCTATCAAGAGCGCCGGCATATCGGAGCAAACCTACTATCATTGGAAAGGCGCTGCGAAGACCGTCAAGCAAAACGACACTAAGGGTATTAAAGGCCCCAGGCCCGTGCCGGCCGGCGATGAGTTGGCAGACCTTGTCCAACTCGAAGAGGAGAACCAAAGGCTCCGCAAGCTACTGGCGGAGAAGCTGCGGGCGGAAAACGCCGAACTGCGCAAAAGACTTGAGCTGGATTGACTTAAAATTGCAGGCGTTGGTTCTTCAGCGGCCATCCGGCCCCGCGGTACGCCGGCAGTAATTTCTCGATAGACCGGGCATAGCCGCGAATAGGCCCCTAGGACGGCTAGCGGCACGCACGTAAGCTGCGAAGTTGGCGACGCGAAGGACGCGGCGCCGCTTCGGGTGCCGGGCAGTTGAAGTGTGCCGGGAAGAGCTGTATTTGTCCGCCAACAGTAGCGCCGATCGGCGTTGTTCTTTTTACGGACTCAGGGATCGAGAGAGTATATGAAAACGCCACAGCGGAGTTTCGTTGTCGAGTTCAAGTCGGGGCGGCGACAGTCAAAAACTCGGACGAATTCCATCTGGGGGGACACTGACCTTAAGGCAGTGGCCCGCGAAGTAGAAGACAAGGTCCCGCATCTTTTCAAGTCAGATGAAGCACCGGGGCCTCTTGAAGCAGATGACGCGGCTCCAACTGCTCCCGTGACTGCGAATTTCGCGAACGAACCCGCAGGCGATGACATTTCTGACCAAGCAGCGCCAGCGTCGGCCGACGGTACGGAAATTGAAATCGCGAAGCAGCATGAGTCCGATTGCCCGGCTACCGAAGCTGTTGCGCAAGTGCAGGACAGTCAGCAGACATCGCAGCCGACAACAACATCAAAACGCACACCTCGAAAGCGCGTCGGCCGGCGCCCTACCCACGCGACTACGCATAGCTCAATGGCCGCACTCGAGGATCCCAGGACTGCCGCGGATCCGATCTCGTTCGACGAAGTGGCCGCCCTTGATGCTGAAAACAAGCGGCTTAAGCGGCTGTTGGCCGAACAACTTCAGAGACAAAACCTGCAGCTCAAGAAGATGCTTGAGCGGTTCGAAGTCACCTGAAGACACCATGACATGGTTGCGAAGGGTTGGGGGCGTAGATGCCGGTAGCTCCGGCTCAAGCTTAGCAAAACCAGGCGTTGGTGAGCGGCGCCACACAGGCTATTTCAACTGGAGCTTCTAGGATGTAGTCCGGAAGGCCGGGTCTGTCATGCCGCTGCCTCCCATCCGTCCCGGATGTGACGGTATCCATCCCGGTAGACCTCTTCGGGGGTCTCGGAGAAATCGCGCCAGACCTTCGTTGCGGCCGCGAGGTCTTTCAATGCGCGGCCGAAGGCCTCGATTGTCAGCCAGCCGTCATAGCCGCTCGCACGGATTTCCTTGAAGGTCTCCGGCCATGGAATGTTGCCACGGCCCGGCACCCCGCGGTCGTTCTCCGAGATGTGGACATGAACAATGCGGTGCGCATTGCGGGTGAAGGCCCCTACGGGGTCGGCTTCTTCGATATTGCTGTGGAAGGTGTCGTACATGGCGCGAATATTCGGATGCTCGATCGCGTCAATATGGGCAGCAAGGTCGTCCATTGTGTTGACGAGATAACACTCGAAGCGGTTCAGCGCCTCAAGTGCAACGGTGACACCGCGCTGAGCGGCATGATCGCCGATCGCGCGCTGCGAGGAAATGGACCGCCTCAGTTCTGCGGCGGTGGGCCCGGTACCGGAGAACTGGCCGAGCGTAGAATGCAGTGGACCGCTTAACGTGTGCGCGCCCAGGGCGGCCGCGCAGTCGATAGCCCATTGCATGTAAGCAATGCCGCGCTTGCGTGTCGCATTGTCAGGCGAAATCAGGTTCATGGAAGGGTCGCTCATGGCAGACACTGCGGTGCGCTCCAGACCTATGCGATCGAGCAATGCGCCGAGGCGGCGGTACTCGTCCGGAGCGCCCTCGAAGATCGGTATCTCTACCCCGTCGAAGCCGGTCGCCCTGATGTCCCGGAGTAGCTTTTCATGTTTCCGGCCGACGCTCGTCGTCCACAGAAACATGCACATACCGATCTTCATGGTTCCATCCTCCCGTTTCTCACTGCCGCGGCAACGCCTCCCACGCCGATCGCAATCTGGTAATACCAAATGCGGCGATCTGGTCAAGTTAGCGACGTCAATGATTTAGGACAGAAGCGCCGCGAACGGGGTAAACGTGTAAAAACGCCCAGAAATGCAAGGCTTCGTAAGCGGCTTGCCGGCAGAGGTATTTTGGGATAGACCTTCTATGAAGCAGAATTGGCCAAACCAGAATGGGTTCGGTCGGAGTGGAGGAGATGCCCCGGCACTCTCGAGTGCCGCGGCAGTAACGATGGTTTGGGAGGACGTTTATGCACCTTTCGACGCACAACTGGATGCGGGCGGAGCCTCTCGCCGTCACGCTGAAACGCATCAAGAAGTACGGCTACGAGAGCATCGAGATTTCAGGCGAGCCGGCCCAGTATGACATCAAGGACACGCGCGCACTGCTCAAAGAACACGGCATTCGCTGCTGGGGCGCGGTGACGCTAACGCTCGGCGAGCGCAACCTCGCAGCCAAGGATGAGGGCCAGCGAGCAAAGTCAGTGGATTACGTGAAGAGTGTTATAACGATGGTGAGTGAGCTCGAAGGCGAGATCGTCACCCTTGTACCTGCGACCGTCGGCAAGGTTGTTCCGGATGGCACCGAGGAGGAAGAATGGCAGTGGGTCGTGGAGGCGACGAAGGAGTGCTTCGCTCACGCGCGGGGAAAGGGCATCCGGCTGGCGATTGAACCGCTCAACCGGTTCGAGACTTATCTCTTCAACCGCGCTGCCCAAGCGCTCGCGCTAGCCGACGCAGTTGATCCCGATTGCGGCGTTTGCCTCGATGCTTTTCACCTCAACATCGAGGAGGAGGACATATACGACGCGATCAGGCTTGCCGGAAACCGGCTTTTCGATTTCCATGTGGCGGACAACAACCGCTTTGCGGCGGGCCTCGGCCATCTCGACTGGCCGAAGATCGTCGCCACTTTGAAAGAGATCGGATACGACGGCGCGCTCACCAATGAGTTCGTGGCTCCGGTAGACCGCACGCCAGCGGCGAAATACCGCGATATGGTCGAGCGCAATCCGGTCGATATCCCGCCGGAGCAGCTCAAATTCATCCAAGACCACGGATCGAGCTTGCTGACCGAGAAGTTCTACGATGACCAGATGCGGATCACCGCAGAGACCATCCTGCCGCTGATCAAGTGAGGGACGGGTCCCGAGTATGCCCTGCGGCCGGCGTGCTGCGGGGTTGGGAGGCGAAATGCGTATCAAGACTGTCCAAGCCTGGTGGGTTCGCATACCTATCGAAGCCAATCGGCAGCATCGCAGCGATTTTGGTCGCCTGACAACCTTCGACGCGGCGATCCTGCGCATAGAAACAGATGACGGGATCGTGGGGTGGGGCGAGGGCAAGAATGCTGCGGGCAGCGCGGGTACTTACGGCACCCTCGTTCACATGCTCAACTATGAAGTGGGTCCGAGGCTCGTCGGTCGCGACGCCGCCGATATCTCTGCCATCTGGGAGATGCTCTACAATGGCGTGCGCCACGAAACGGCGGCGGTGTCAGGTCATGCTATGCCGGAGCTTTCACGCCGGGGCCTCTCGATTGCCGCGATCAGTGCCGTCGACATCGCATTGTGGGACATCCTTGGCAAATCGCTGGGCGTGCCGGTATGGAAGCTGCTCGGCGGGCGTAAAGCGGATCGGCTGCCTGCTTATGCTTCCGGCGGGTGGGAAAGTGCCGAAAAGATCGGCGCCCAACTGGAGTCCTACCTTGCCAGTGGCGGTTTCAAGGCGGTCAAGATGAGGGTCGGAGCGATGGACCGCGCACCGCATGTCTCGGCGGCCCGCGTGCGTGCTGCCCGCAAGGCGCTTGGCCCCTCGGTGGATATCATGGTCGATGCGCATGGCACCTATACGGTTGCCGACGCGAAACGTTTCATCCAGCTCGTCCGGGATTGCGATCTTGCCTGGTTCGAGGAGCCGGTGATCGCAGACGATAAGGCCGGCATGGCGGAAGTGCGCGCCGCTGGAAACGTGCCGATCGCAGCCGGCGAGAGCGAGGCCACTCGCTTCGCTTTCCGCGACCTTGCGGTGCTGCGATCAGCCGATATTTTCCAACCCGATCCGGCGTTCTGCGGTGGCATTACGGAGGCCATGCGCATCGGCGCGATCGCCAGTGCCTTCAACCTCCGTCTTGCCCCGCATTTGTGGGCCGGTGCCCCGTGCTTCTTCTCTGGTCTGCACATCTGCGCGGCCTCCCCGGCAAGCTTCGTCATCGAATACTCGGTCGGCGCGAATCCGATGATCCACGACCTCGTCGAGGAGACTGTCGCCGTGAGAGACGGGATGCTAGAGATTCCCGATAAACCCGGCTTGGGATTTACGATAAAGGAGCGCGTCCTGGAGACTCATGCGCAAAGACTGTAATCATGAAAGAAAACAATCTGCTTTCGGACCTGGCGGCCCATCTATTTTCAACTTCGAGCGGCAGTGGACGAACACCCTCGGAGCGGGAGCTCGCCGAGCACTTCGCCGTCAGCCGGGGACAGCTCCGGGAGGCTCTGGCAATCCTGGAAGCCATGCGCATTGTGGAGCGTCGGCCAAAGTCGGGTATCTATCTGACGACGACGGAGGCGAGTGTCGAAGCCATAGCACTCTTCGCGCGCGCTGGCGTGCCACTCGACCCGATCGTGATCTACGAGACGGTGGAACTCCGCAAGATCCACGAAATCAAGGCTGCGGAGCTCGCCTGCGCGCGGGCGACGGAGGAGAACTACGAACGGCTGCGCGAAATTCTCGCCGCTTCCGAGGCGAAGATCGCTGCAGGCGAGGGCCTCGCGCGCGAAGACAGGGACTTTCATCTGGAGATCGTGCGGGCGACGAAGAACAGCGTGTTCCACCGGATCTGCAGCGTCTATTACACGATGGGCGAACAGCGACTGCCTATCTACTTCGCTGATATCGCCCGCAGCCGCCGCTCGCATGAAGAACATATCCGTATCTACGAGGCGCTGCTCGCACGCGATGGCAATCTCGCCCAAGCTTTGATGAACGCGCATCTTCAGGGCGCGGAAAGCTACTGGAAGGGCCTCATCGGGGGCCTGCGACAGCCCGCGGAGTAGTCCCCGGTCGGCAATGAGGAGGCCGATGAGTTTCATTTTCTCGACCCACCGCCTGCACCCCGACGCCGAAGTTATGCTGAAGGCGGCGGGTGATCTTCGCGTCGCGTCCGCCCCCGATCCCGAGACGTTGCTTCGCGAAGGTGAGGGTGCGGAGATTGTCATCGTGCGCGCGCCGATACCGCCGGCCTTCTTCGAAAATGTACCGGCCCTGCGCGCCGTAGTCCGGCACGGTGCGGGGCTCGACATGATTCCCTATGACGCGGCCACGGCCGCCGGTGTGCTTATCGCCAACGTGCCGGCCGTTAACGCACCGACCGTTGGGGAGCACGTCTTCATGGTGACGCTTGCGCTGCTGCGCCAGTTCCGTCCTATGGACCGCGATCTCAGAAACATGGGTTGGAGTGCTGGGCGAGCCCACTGCGACCGAGCACTTGATCTCGCTGGCCGCATCATGGGCGTCATCGGCATGGGCAATGTGGGAAAGGCGGTCTTCCGGATCGCGAAGTACGGGTTCCAGCTGGAGGTCGTTGCGAACAGCCGCTCGCCGGAAAGCCTGCCGAACGGTGTCCGGTTTCTCTCAGTCGACGATCTGGTTTCGACGGCTGATATCGTCGTTCTCTGTTGCCCGCTCACGCCCGAGACGACCGGGCTTTTAAGCCGCGAGCGAATTGCGCGCATGAAGCCGGGCGCGATCCTCGTCAACGTGTCGCGCGGTCCGGTCGTGGATGATGGTGCGTTGATCGAGGCGCTAGAGATGGGGCGTATCGGCGGCGCTGCCCTTGACGTGTTCTCTACACAGCCCCTCCCGTCCGAGCATCCCTACTTCCGGCAGGACAATGTGATCGTGACGCCTCATCTCGCCGGTATTACAGAGCAAAGCATGATGCGCATGGGAATAGGAGCTGCGGCCGAAGCGATCCGCGTCATGGAAGGGGGATTGCCCGTTAATCTCCGCAACGCTGAGGTTGTGGAACACTACAGGCGACGGTTCCCTGCATAGGGCTTCGCCCAACCCGGATGGACGCGTCCTGATGGTCATGTGAATGACGCGCAAGCGGGCGGGAAGGCACGACCAGGATGGAATCGGTTTTTGTCGTTAATGACGCCTCAGCCAGCATGGCGCAGGCTTATCCCGCTTCCGCCGTCGAAGAGCACGACTTTTTCCGGATTCCAGGAGAAGCGAACAGACTCCTCGATCTCGAGGTCGGCCTGAGCTGGCACCGTCGCCTGCAAGAAGTGGTTGCCTGTACGAAGCGTGACGATCTTTTCGACGCCATGGTTCTCGACGTCGTGCACGCGGGCCTCGCCGGGTGCGCCGCTTTCGAGGAAGAGATCCTCAGGGCGGATGCCGAAGGTCAGGGGCCGTCCGTCAAGCGCGGCGCCGAGCGCAGCATCAAAAGGCAAGCGGTAGCCTTCGTCAGCGATAGCCTCGCTGGCCGCGAGCTTGCCGGAGATCAGGTTCATCGGCGGCGATCCAACTGCACGTGCAACGAAAGTGTTGACTGGATTGCGATAGATTTCCTGTGGGGTGCCTGTCTGAACGAGCTGGCCGTTGTTGAGCACGCCGATCTTGTCGCCCATCGACATGGCTTCGATCTGATCGTGGGTGACGAAGAGAAAGGTCGCGCCGAGATTCATCTGAAGGTTCTTGAGTTCAGTGCGCAGCGCCTCGCGCAGTTTGGCGTCGAGGGCGGAAAGGGGCTCGTCCATCAGAAAGACGCGCGGCTTGCGCACGATGGCGCGGCCGATGGATACGCGCTGCATCTCGCCACCCGATAGGCGGTCCGTCTTGCGGTCGAGTAGATGCTCGATGCGGAGCGTCCTCGCGACACGGGCGACACGCTCCTTGATCTCGACCGGTTCGACACGCCGGATGCGAGATTTCAGCGGGAATTCGAGATTCTCGCGGACGGTATAGCGGGGATAGAGCGAATACTGCTGCAGCACGAGCGCCACGTCGCGCTCGGCGGCGCCCCAGTCGCCGACATCCTCACCGTCGATGAAGATCTGTCCGCTCGTAGGCTTCTCGAGCCCGGCAATCAGCCTGAGGGTCGTCGTCTTGCCGGCGCCGGTCTCGCCGAGCAGCACGAAAAACTCCCCGTCGGCAATTTCCAAACTGAGATCCCTCAGGGCGGTGTGGGTTCCGAAGGTCTTGGTGATGCCTTTGAGTTCGATATGCGCCATCAGAGCCTGATCCCGAAAGATGTGCCAGTCGAGCTGTCGAAGAAGTGCGCCTGAGCCGGATCTATGCGAGCCCAGACGGCCTCGCCGGGCCGGGGTACGAAACCACTTTTTGTCCGCGCGCGTAGCATCTGATCGCCAACCTGTAGGTCTATGATGTCATGCGAGCCGAGCGGTTCGATGATATGGGCCTCGACGGGCACGAAGCCCTCACGTGCTTCCCTCGACACGAGAACCCCTTCAGGTCGTACGCCGAGGGTGAGATTTCCGTTTGGAGCCCCAGCGACAGCGAGCTGGGCCGTGAGATTCGACGGAAAATCGAAGGACGTTGGAGCACCTCCCACCACGACGCGCGCATGCCCCGCGTCCTCGCAAACCGTCACGTCAGACATGTTCATTACCGGACTCCCGACAAACTGCGCGACGAACATGTTGGCAGGACGAGCGTAGACCTCGTGAGGGCTGCCGACTTGCTGCAGCACACCTTCGTGCATGACGACAATGCGATCGGCGAGGGACATCGCTTCGACCTGGTCATGGGTGACGTAGATCGTTGTCGAGCCCTGTTTGATGTGAAGTCGCTTGATTTCAGCGCGCATCTCTTCGCGGAGCTTCGCGTCAAGCGCCCCGATCGGCTCATCCATAAGCATCGCCTTGGGACGCCGGACGAGTGCCCGACCGATCGCCACGCGCTGCATGTCGCCGCCGGAAAGAGCGGAGGGTTTTTTGGTGAGCAGATGGGTGATCTGGAGCGTTTTTGCAACCGCCTGAACCTCGCGCTCGATGTCCGTAGGGTTGCCGCGCGTGGCGCGGAGCGGGAAGGCGATATTCTCGAAGACCGTCATGTGCGGGTAGAGCGAGAAGGACTGGAACACAAAGGCGATGTCTCGGTGCGACGCCTTTATGTGCTGCACCGGCTGACCGTCTATGAGGATGTCGCCTTCATCGATCGTTTCGAGCCCGGCGATCGCGCGTAGAGTGGTCGTCTTGCCGCAGCCGGACTGGCCAAGCAGAACAATGAACTCGTTGTCGGCGATGGTGAGATTGAGGTCCTTGATGACCTGAACGGCACCAAAGTGCTTCTCAATCCCGCGTAATTCAATCTGCGTCATGGCCTGCTCTCGTCAGCATTCTGTTCCGGCGGTACCTTCGACGTGATCATGAAGGCAATCAGTCCAACTAACGTCATCGTCAGTCCATAGCGATGAAGGAACAGGTTCCACGGCTGGCACAGCGCGATGATCCCGAATATCATCAGGAGCTGCGCGCCTGGCGCGAGATACTTCTGATTTATGGCACGAAACGTCATTTGCGGATCGCTCCGAAGCTCATGCCGCGCAGGAGATGGTTCCTGAGCAGGAAGGTGAAGATTGCGACCGGTAACAGGAACAGGAAGGTACCTGCCGCGATGACTGTCCAATCCGGAAGGCCAGAGCCGACCTGGCTTGGGATGAAGGGCGGTGCCGTTTGCGCGCGCCGGTTCGTCATGATCAGCGCGAAAGCATATTCATTCCACGCTGTGATGAAGCAAAAGACGGCGGTCGCGGCGATCCCTGTGGCGGCCTCTGGCAGGACAATCTTGAAGAAGGCTTCCAAGCGCGTGTAGCCGTCGACGAGCGCCGCTTCCTCGTATTCCTTCGGAATCTCGTCGATGAAGCCCTTCATCAGCCAGACCGAGAAGGACAGATTGAAGGCGGTGTAGAGGATGATAAGACCCCAGTGAGTGTCGTTCAGCCCGACAGCCCGGTACATCAGGAACATGGGGATCGCCACGACCACGGGCGGCAGCATGCGTGTCGATAAAATGAAGAACAACAGGTCCGCTTCGCCCTTCACTTTGAAACGCGAGAAGCCGTAGGCCGTGAAGGTGCCCATGCCGACGGCGAGCACCGTAGAGGTGATCGCCACGATGAGCGAATTCATGAAGCGGTTGGGGTAGCCGGATAACTGCACCTCACCCCGTCCCGAACGCACGACCTTTTCCCCCCCGTCGAAGACCAGCCGTTCCCACCAGGGAGCGGCAGCATAGTCTTCGGGATCCGGTGCTGACCGCAACTGAGAGCGCTTGGTGAAGAGCTTGACGAACGGCGAGATCTCCGGCTCGAATATGACCGTCGGGGGGATGGTCGTCGCGAGGTTGCGCGGCTTGAAGGCCGTAGACGTGATCCAATAGATCGGTGCGAGGAACAGCAGCGTGATTACGAGCACGGCGGCGATCGCTACCCGGTTCAGCGCGCGCTCGGAGCGAGTCTGGACAGCCGCCATCTCAGCGCTCCTTCACCCTGTTGAGATATTTGACGTAAATGTTGGTGATCGCGAGCACCATGATCAGCACTATGTAGGCGAGTGCGCAGGACCGCCCGGTCTGCCATTCCTGAAACGCCATCTTGTAGAGGCGGATCGAGATCACCTCCGTGGTCGGTTGGCTGGTGAGAATGTAGGCGAGATCAAAAGTCTTGAAAGCCTCCATCGTGCGAAAGATGATTGCGATCATGAGTATCGGCGCAACGAGCGGCAGAGTGATACGAAAGAACGTGTAGAACGGTCCCGCTCGGTCAATGGCAGCCGCCTCGTAAAGGTGCCTCGGTACGGCCGAGAGGCCTGCGAGCGAGAGCAACATCACGAAGGGTGACCACATCCAGATGTCGGTGATGGCGACAGCGTAGAGTGCCATTTCGGGATTCGCCAGCCACTCGAAAGAGCCGAGGCCGAGCGCGTAGTTGATGATGCCGAAGGAAGGATCGTAGAGTAGTTTCCAGAAGAGCCCGACCACCGCCATCGACAACATCATCGGCAGCAGAAGCAGTGTCGTGATGAGACCCTTAAAGGGGATTTCACGGTTGAGCAGCATCGCCGTGCCAAAACCGACGGCAACTTGACCGGCAACCGACACGATCACGTATTTCGCCGTAATTGCGAAGTTCGCCCAGATGAAGGGGTCGTTTAACAGTTCCCGGTAGTTCTGCAGGCCGACGAAGGTGGCCGGCGCGTTCGTCGAAGCAC
Source organism: Sinorhizobium meliloti (assembly GCF_035610345.1). Next base: position 73,685 of record NZ_CP141214.1, read on the forward strand.
GAAAGTCGGTGAACGAATAGCCGAGCGAGTAGATCAACGGGAAGATGTTGAAGACGATCAGGAACAGGATCGTCGGAATAATGAACAGATTGCGAATTTTGATGTCGCTCAAGCCGCGCGAAGCAGCGCGCGACTTCGAATCCAACGATGTCATAACCACGGTGGCCAATGTGCTCCTCCTCCCAGAGCCGACGCCGGGCGCACTTGCGCCATCTGTTGCGTATTGCCTGAGCGCGGCGCCGCGTCCGGCGCGAGCCCTGTCCGGTGCCAAGTTGAAGAGCGGGAGGGAGCCGGGCACCCACCCGCGTGTCGTTCGTTATTGGCGGCCGTACTTTTTGAAGGTCGCGTTCCAGTCCTTGGCGAGAGCGTCGAGCGCCTCTTTCGCTGTACCCTGGCCGGCCGTCACATAGGGATAAATGCGTTGGTTCATCTGGATCAGCAGCTCGGCATATTCGGGCGTTGCCCAGAAGTCCTTCACTCTGAACATGGTCTCGTAGAATGCCTTGTTGTAGGGCGTGGCGTTTTGGAACTCTTCGGACTCCAATACCTTGGCGCTTGCCGTGTAACCGCCGAGCTCGGCCCAGCGCTTCTGTGTCTCGTCCTTGACGAACCACTCAAGGAATTTCATCGCCTCTTCCTTGTTCTCCGAATAGGAGACGATGGAGATGCCCTGGCCTCCGAGAGCGGCATACTGGTCGCCCTCCGGGCCGGCCGGGTTGGCAAAGAAGCCGGTGACCTTCGCGTTCGGGTTTGATGCTTCGTTGACCAGCGCCGGGAAGAAGGCGAAGTAGTTCATGCTCATCGCCGCCAGATTTTCGGTGATCGCCTGGTTGTTCTCGACGAAGAAGGACTTGGCCCAGCCAGGAGGGGTGAAGCCGTAAAGCTCGCGGTAGGCTTCCAAAGCCTTGACGTTCTTCTCCGAGTTGATGATCCCGTCGACCTTGTAAGTGCTGTAGTCTCCGAGTTCTCCTCCGAAAGAGAAGATGGCGTTCTCTACGCCCATAACGAGGCCGTCATAGGAGTTGTCGGTGTAGATCGCGATGCCGTAGCGCTTCTGGTCCGGACGATGGAAGAACTCGGCGATGTCGCGCAACTGCTTCCAGTCCTTGGGCGGAGCGAGGTCATAGCCATACTTCGCCTTGAAGGCTTCCATCTCCTTCGGGTCCTCGAACCAGTCCTTGCGGTATGACCACCCGACAGCGTCGCCCTCAGCAGGGATCGACCAGTACTTGCCGGAGTTCGCAGGATACTCCGAGTAGTACTTCACCGTGGCTGGAGCCATCACCTCGTTTAGCTTGTGCTGGTTGAAGAACTCGGTGAGGTCGACGTAGTGGCCGGCTTCCGATGCGGCGCCGATCCACTGTGAGTCGCCGACGACCATGTCATAGGCCGAGCCCTTGGCGTTGAATTCGGTAAAGGCCTTCGTTTGAAAGTCCGCCCATGGAGTCGTTTCGACCGTGACCTTCACGCCGGTCTCGGCCTCGTATTCGTTTACAAGCTCCTGGAGATAATTGGCCGGGTCCCATTCGGCCCAGAAAATCGTCAGTTCTTGTGATTGCGCGGAAGTCCCGCAGGCGAACATAAAGCTGATACCAGCCACCAGACCGGCCACTGTCTTGCGCATAATATTCCTCCCCTTTTGTGTATCCCGCCCCGCCTTTTCCACGGCGGTTCGTCTGTCAAATCCTCCTGATTGGCGCTTCTGCGGCGAGTCCTCCTCCGACCCTTGCGGCCTGGGACAGATATTAAGCCCAAGCGAACGCAGCACCAATCTGGTATTACCAAATCTCACGAGCGTCAAGGTTACTGTTTCCTCGCCATTGCCGCAGGCCACCGCTCGCAATGCCGGGAGTGTTACGGAATTAAACCTGCATGCCTTACCCCCAGTTCAACCAGGAATGAGTTGTCCATAAGTCGTCATGCACGCGCATTATCTAAATTGGTCAAACCAGTTCCTCGAGTCGACGAGAATGCGCGAGATCATGTCGCGGATTGCGCATCGCGGACCGCCGCCTCGACCAAGGCTGCCGCCGCCCATTCTGCAACCGCTTGTGCACGTTCGGACGAGAGGCCCCAAATATCCTTAAGCACGACCAGCACCTCGACACCGAAAACAAGCGAAAGCGCCTGAGCCAACTGCTCGCGGGCCTCAGCCGGCACCTTGCCCTCGAGTGGCACGGTGACTTGTCGAAGGAGCTCGACGCGGTGCCCTCGCGTGAGCTGTGGTTCGTTACCAAGCGTGCCTGCCTGCCGCTGCGCCCACTGATCGAGCGAGAGCTTCAGTGCAGCCTTGAACGTCGCTTCGAACTCGTCGATGCGCGGCATGGCAGTTGCGAGCAGATCGCCAACGCGGGTGAGCGCATCGGGCGCCTCGGATCTCCAATCGAGGATCGGGCCGAGCGCCTCGTGCACCACCGCATGAACCAGCGCCGCCTGGCTCGGAAAGTATCGGTAGGCAGTGGCGCGCGAAACTTCGGCGGCTTCCGCGACCTCACTCACCGAGGGGGTTATACCGGACTGCATCAACCGTGTGGCGGTATCCAACATGAGTTTGCGTGTGCGGGCTCGGGGACCGCGTTCGGCGTGTGTGGCGGATTCGCTCTGTTGACGTGAGACATCCATATCTTTACGATACGCGCATCTCATAATTTTGCAAGTGTCGGCAAACCGGTCGGCATGAGGCGGCTTTCAAGGCAGAGGAGGGCCAGGGTCGCCGGGGAGGAGAGATGAAGCACATCTACGTCGTCGGCACGGCCGACACGAAGGGGGAGGAACTCGTTTATCTTGCGTCCTGCGTCGAGGCAGCGGGCAGCCGGCCTGTTTTGGTCGATGTCGGCACGCGTCGCCCCACGGTTATGGTTGACATCTCCGCCGAAACCGTCGCCGCCGCGCATCCGGGCGGTGCCGCCGCGGTGCTTTCCGGCGACGATCGGGGAACAGCGATCGCTGCGATGGGCGAGGCATTCGCGAGGTTCCTTCCCGCCCGCGACGACGTAGCGGGCGTGGTAGGCATGGGTGGCGGCGGCGGGACGTCGATCATCACCGCCGGCATGCGCAGGCTGCCGCTCGGGCTACCGAAGGTCATGGTCTCGACGCTCGCGTCCGGCGACGTGGCACCTTATGTTGACGTCTCAGACATCATCATGATGCCGTCGGTTACCGACCTGGCCGGGCTCAACCGCGTGAGCCGCGTGATCCTAAAAAATGCGGCAGAGGCGATTACCGCCATGGCGAACAGGCCGGCGCAGGAAGCGGCCTCGAAGCCCGCTCTCGGCCTGACCATGTTCGGCGTGACGACGCCCTGTGTGACTGCCATCGTTGAACGACTGAAGGCTGACCATGACTGTCTGGTTTTCCACGCCACAGGCACCGGCGGACGAGCAATGGAGAAGCTTGCAGACAGCGGACTTCTATCGGGTGTGCTCGATATCACGACGACGGAGGTGTGCGACCTTCTCTTCGGCGGTGTGCTGCCCGCGACCGAGGATCGTTTCGGGGCAATCGCGCGCACCGATTTGCCTTATGTCGGCTCCGTCGGGGCTTTGGACATGGTCAATTTCTGGGCGCCAGAGACGGTACCGGAGCGATATTCCGGCCGGCTCTTGTACCGCCACAACCCAAATGTCACGCTCATGCGCACGACTCCGGAGGAATGCGCCGCAATCGGAAGGTGGATTGGCGCAAAACTGAACCTCTGCAGCGGACCTGTCCGGTTCCTGATCCCGGAGCGAGGCGTGTCGGCACTGGATATCGAGGGCGGCGCCTTCTTCGATCCTGCAGCGGATGCGGCGCTCTTCGAGGCATTGGAAGCCACCGTCGATAGAAATGACCGGCGCCGCATCGAACGCCTTCCGCTCCACATCAACGATCCGCAGTTCGCCGAGGCCGCAGTCGGCGCGTACCGAGACATTGCCAACTCTGAAAGAGACACCGATGCCACTAATCCCCCGCAAGACCATTCTTGAAAAGTTCCACGGCATGATCGCCGCCGGCAAGCCAATCATCGGAGGTGGGGCCGGAACGGGGATTTCGGCCAAGGCCGAGGAGGCCGGGGGCATCGACCTCATCATCATCTATAACTCCGGCCGTTACCGAATGGCGGGCCGTGGCTCGGCGGCCGGTCTGCTCGCCTATGGAAATGCCAATGAGATCGTGAAGGAAATGGCCTTGGAGGTGCTGCCGGTCGTGAAGGCGACACCGGTACTCGCCGGCGTCAATGGCACCGACCCATTCGTTTTCATGCCCCAGTTTCTCGCGGAACTGAAGGCCATGGGCTTTTCCGGCGTACAGAATTTCCCCACCATCGGCCTCTTCGATGGACGGATGCGGCGGAGCTTTGAGGAGACGGGGATGGGCTATGGTCTCGAGGTGGACATGATCGCCGAGGCCCACCGGCTCGACCTGCTGACGACACCCTATGTCTTCAACGAGGAAGAAGCGATCGCGATGACGAAGGCGGGTGCAGACATCGTTGTCGCTCATATGGGCGTTACCACGGGAGGTGCGATCGGCGCCACTTCCGCGATCTCGCTCGACGACTGCGCGAGCGAAATCGACGCGATGGCGGCGGCCGCGCGCTCGGTACGCAAGGACGTGATTGTGCTCTGCCACGGGGGGCCGATTTCGATGCCGGAGGACGCAGGGTACATCCTGGATCGTTGCCCACGCTGCAATGGCTTTTATGGCGCAAGTTCCATGGAACGCCTGCCTGCCGAGGCGGCGATCCGCAAGCAGACGGAAGAGTTCAAGGCGCTTGCCATCAGTACGGTGGTTTGAAGCGAGCAGGATGCGGAGGAGGCCGCGGCATGGCAAAGGACAAATATTTTCTCTACCCGATTGATGTTGACAGTTTCGGCTTCGACTGGGGCCGGCTTGCGCTGACGGTCGCGCCGGAGGTGAACGGGGCCGAGCGCTTCTCGGGCGGTGTGGTGGATTTGCCGAGCGGCGAAGGGCATGCGCGTCACAATCATCCGGGAGCGGAAGAGATCATTTTCGTCATCTCGGGAGAGGGCGAGCAGATGGTGGAGGACGAGAACGGCGATCCGGTGACGCAGAGGGTTGGACCCGGTTGCACTATCTATGTACCGGAAAGCCGGTTCCACTCGACAAGGAACACGGGTCCCGGCCCGATGCAGCTTTTCGTGGTCTATTCACCGGCAGGCCCTGAGCGTGCGCTTCGGGATCTGCCGGATTTCCGTCTAATCCCGCCCGGTACTTAAGGGCGCACGACAACGGCTTTGTGGGAGAAATTCCGTGGACATCAGCCCAAGACAAACGCTAGCGGCGGGGCCCCCCTTCGATGCGGCGAAACTCGACAAGCTCATGGAGGAGGCGGGCATCGACGTTCTGCTCGCCACATCCAAGCACAACACGCAGTACCTGCTGGGCGGTTACAAGTTCATCTTCTTCGCCGCAATGGATGCGATTGGCCACAGCCGCTATCTGCCGATCGTCGTTTATGAGAAGGGCTCCCCCGATCACTCGGCGTATATTGGCAACCGCATGGAAGGGGGAGAACACCAGAACAACCCTTTCTGGACACCCGCCGTTCATACGGCGACATGGGGTACACTCGACGCAGCAGCGCTTGCGGTCGAGCATCTGAGAAAGATCGGTAAGTCGGGTGCTCGCATCGGCATCGAACCGCCCTTCCTGCCGGCCGATGCGCGGGATCTGTTGGCTTCTCGCCTTGAAGGTGCGCGTTTCGTGGAGGCGACGCATACGCTCGAGCGACTGCGCTCGATCAAGACACCGCAAGAGCTGGAGAAGCTCAAGGTTGCCTCCGAACTGATCACTGATTCAATGCTCGCCACCATCGCGGCTGCACGAGAGGGATCCACCAAGGGCGAGATCATTGAACGGCTCAGGCGAGAAGAGACCAATCGCGGACTGTATTTCGAGTATTGCCTGCTGACCCTGGGTGCTAGTCACAACCGTGCGGCCTCTCCGCAGGCATGGGCGAAGGGTGAGGTGCTTTCGATTGATTCCGGCGGCAACTACCAGGGCTATATCGGTGACCTTTGCCGGATGGGCGTGCTCGGCGAGCCCGATGCGGAGCTCGAGGACTTGCTAGCTGAAGTCGATGCGATCCAGCAAGCAGCCTTTGCCAGGATCAAGGCCGGGGCGAGAGGCAGTGAGATGATTGCTTCGGCGGAAGAGGCTTTGAGAAGCTCGCCTTCGGCCGACTTTACCGACTTCTTCTGCCACGGCATGGGGCTCATCAGCCACGAAGCACCGTTCCTGATGACCAACCACCCTGTCGCTTACGAAGGCGTAGATGCGGATCGGCCCCTGGAGGCAGGCATGGTCATTTCCGTCGAGACGACGATGCTCCATCCGCAGCGCGGTTTCATCAAGCTCGAGGATACGCTCGCCGTCACGAAGGACGGATACGAAATGTTTGGCAACAGAGGGCGCGGTTGGAACCCTGGGGCGGTTTAGCGAGCGGCGAAACTGCTGCGAAAGAAGGGCACACGAAGGTGTGCCGGACTGGTATCAGATGTGGTAGATCTCGGTGCCTAGAACCTCAAGCCATTTCCGCATGAAGGCATGGGCCGTTCAGTCCTTTGCCGACACCATCGTGCCGTCGGCAGCGACCCGGTTGGGGGCAGGTCGATACGGGTGCCGCCAACCATTGTGACGTCCGGCTCGCAGGCCCTGAGAGCGCTGTGCCGCCCACGACATCGACGACGATCAGAATTCGTTCGCCGTGGCAGATCGTGAATAATCGTACGCAGGCGACGCTGGTGACGCGAAGCTCGATCTGTAGTCCAAGCGCCATTGCAGCAGCGGTCCGGCGCCGCTGGGGACTCGAGAGAAGTCGCGCACGCCCGCGCGATTTGGATGAGGAAGCGGCAGAGGCGCGATCTTGGCGCCTCTGCCTTCCGTTCTGCGTGTCTTTATTCAGCCGCTCCGATCTTGGCGGACTTGAGCTGCAGTTCACGACGCGAGCATGCCCAGGTTTCGCCGCCTGGATTGGCCTCGACTTGCGGCTTACGATTTTGGTGTGACGCTGTCAGGTGGCTCCGCACAAGCCGTCGGGCTTCGTGTACCCGGCGACCTTGATGAGTGCGCGTTTCATAGCTGCCAGGAAGAGGTCTACGTGCTCGGTTTTGCAAACGAGTGGAGGGCGCACCTTGAGCGCATCCTCATTGGCTCCTGTCGTGCTGATAAGCACGCCATCATCCCGCATTGCATTCACCACGTCCAAAGCCATTGCACGCCGGCGCGGGGCCGGCATGCCTTCGGACCCGATGTCTACGCCAAAGAAGAGACCGGCATTGCGGATTGCACGAACGCCCGTATGCTGCTTTGCCATCTCCGTCAGCCCGGTCCGAAGCCGCTGGCTCATGGCAAGCGCATTTTCAGGGATTTGGTCACGTTGCAGGATCGTCAGCACGGCGTCCGCCGTCGCTATTCCAACAGTGTTTCCGGCAAAGGTGTTCGAGTAGCGAGCGGTTGCACCAAAGCGCTCCATTGGGGCTTTGCGACCAACGACCGCGCCAATTGGAAACCCGTTACCCATTGGCTTGCCGAGGGTTACAAGATCCGGAACGATCCCGTGCCGCTCGAAGCCCCACATATGAGCGCCAGTTCGCCCGAAGCCCGGCTGAACTTCGTCGGCGATGACGAGGCCGCCTGCGTCCCGTGCCGCTGCAGCTCCGCCGGCAACGAAGCCGGGAGGATCCACCCATACGCCGTCGCTGGAAAAAATACTGTCGATAAGCAGGGCCGCAACGCCTATGCCACGACGGTTCAGATCCGAAATGGCGGAACGGATCTGTGCCTCGAAAAAGTCCGCAGCCTGGGATTCTGGCACGCCCGCTGGACCGGGAAGCGGTACCATGCGCACGAATGGGCTGAGCTTGACGGCATCGCCCAAGTTTGGCGAAACCGCGGCGACGGCCGCGCTTGTGCCGTGATAGGCATAAGAGGAAACGATCACGCCTTCGCCGCCGCTCACAAGTCGTGCGATACGCAGGGCCAGATCGTTGGATTCACTCCCCGTGCAAGTAAAGACCACCCGGTCTAGCTCCTCGGGGAAAGTATCAACCAACCGCTCGGCATAGTTGACAAGTCTTGGTTCTAGATAACGCGTATTAGCGCTTATTCGGGCCGCTTGCTCGGCCATTGCCGCGTTTACTTCCGGGTGGCAATGGCCGAGGGAAGGAACGTTATTGTAGAAGTCAAGATAGGCTCGCCCGTCGGGATCGTAGAGCCACATGCCTTCGCCGCGAACGAAGTGCACGGGCCGTCGGTACTGCAGTCGATAAGATGCTCCCAGAACTGCATCACGACGGGCAATCAGCTCGGCCTCGCGCGCTGGGAGATCAGACTCGCCGGGTCTGTAGCGATTGGGCATAAGGTCTGTGGACATGTGTTCCTGCCTGTCTAAGAGTTACGGCGATGGCTGTGAAGCTGCCGCGAGGACTGCGGCCTCACCTGATGCAGTGGAAAGAGGCGCCAGAATAGTTAGCCCGCGCTCGGCACGAGCCACATTCTTTTTGATGTATTGCGCGTCTGCCGGAAAGAGGTGGGAGCGCCAGTAATTGACCAGTATCAGTGCGCTTTGTCGTGCGCGCATGAGTCCGATCAGCAGTCTTGCTTCCAAGGCGGAAAGTGGGACGACCGAGGCATAGCCCGAAATGAGATGTTCGGCTCCGCCCAAAGGAAGCGCCGGATCTGTCACGAGGTGACTCGCCGCGATAGCCAGGTCCTGTATCCTGGGGCTCCAGCAGCCATCGCCGAAATCGATGAAACCCAAGCCGTGGGGGGTAACAATTGTGTTGAACGGGCTAGGATCGTTGTGCGCGACCTGCCACTCCAGGTTCGAGATCTGCGGCTCGACGAACCTCATGTACTCCGCCATTGCGGTCCGAACGCTTTCGGCAACGCTTCCAGAAGGTAGGTGTTCCCCCAGTTCCATCAATCGCGGCCAGCACCCTACATGCCAGAGAATGGGGCGGTGGGCTGCGGGTATATTGACTTGCGCAAGGGCTAGGTCCATCTGGCCGAGGGCGTTTCCAGTTCGAAAGAGGAGATCAGGAGTCGGCGTCTCCTGGTGCAGAGACACGCCCTCGATTCGGGTCTGCAGGTAACCACTTAGACCCTCTTCCTCAAACATCAACGCGCCCCCACCGGTAGGGATCACTGTGGGTGCAGCAAATCCCACGCTTCCTTGCAGTGCAGCCAAAGCGGCACTTTGGAAACGGAAGCTGTCGACCGCCTCTTGTCGTGCCGACGTCTTCAGGATCAATTGGCGGCCGTCGGACAGGGAGACCTCTACAGTGCGCTCGACCTCGGAGGATAAGACCGCGGTCGATCCTTCCAGTCCGTAGTGCCGCTTGAGCAGTGTCGCCGAAATGTCCGGTTCTGACTCGTCTGGCGGCGAGGACAGAATGGCGGTTGCGGCACGAAAATAGGCTTCTGTCGACGCTGCAGCATGCGGCAGGTGACGGGAGGCCGGAGCCGCAGAGCTGTTGCGCCGGCCTAGTTCCTGATCAGCAGCAAGTCCACTAAGATCGCCCAATTTGAAGATCCTCGTCCGTTCATGGTGCTTTTCGGGCTGCGTAGTTGGAAACCCTGATCTAATCTGACTAGCTCAGAGCAGGCACTCCAGCATAGCTCAGTGGCCCGCGCGCGTTTTCGTCCCTGAACCGCTGTTGCCTTATCTCAAGTCAGAGCCCGAAAACGCCGGGCAGCTGCGAAATATCGCGGATCTCGGTGTATTCATAATAGGGGTTGGCCGGCTCATGGCCGCGGTTGACCCACACCTTGCTTTTGATACCCAGGTCATAGGCGGACATGAGGTCGTGACGGAAAGACGACGAAACGTGCGTGATGTCTTCCGGTCCGCATCCCAACATGTCGAACATATATTCGAACGCCTTGAGGTGGGGTTTGTAAGCTCCCGCTTCTTCTGCGGTGTAGACGGCATGGAACGGCGCGCCTAGCTTTGCCACATTCGACGGGATCTGGGCCACCATGGAGTTTGTGAGAATGACCAGCGGGATTTCCTTGGCTAATTTGGCTAGGCCCTCGGGCACATCCGGATGCGGTCCCCAGGTCGGTACGCGGTTGTAGATGATTTCGGCGTCTTCGGGCCTGAATGCAACCTTGTTGCGGCGGCACGTGCGCTCCAACGCGTTGTGAACAACGTCGGCATAGGGCTTCCAGTCCTGCAATACCTCATCGATGCGGTACGCTTGGAAGTTCCTGATGAATTCGTCCATGCTCGGCCCATCCAGAAGATGACCGAACAGATCACGAGCGGCTTCCGCCATTTGAAAGTTGATTAGCGTACCATGGCAGTCGAATGTTACGTATTTTGGCCTGAAGCGATCCATATCCTTGGCTCCTGTGAACTCTACGGCATGGACGAAGCATAGTTGCAGTTGTTTGGAAGAATGTGCCGGAATGCTTCGTCTTTCAGCAGAAGTCTCTTCGGTTGCAGCAAATCCCGCACAACCTTTTGCTGGCGCCGCGTCTCGCACTTGGTCGTGTCCTGAGTTCAGCTGTTGCTCCACCGAAGGCAGCCGTTCGCGTGCGCTGGTTTTGGCAGCGTTGTGTTGGAAGCCGAATAGAGCATTGCGGTCTGCCTCTCATGGCAGTTGGCGAGACGGGGGTTGGCGGGAATACCTAAGTGGCTTCGAAAGCCGCCATTTCGAGCGTCGGCAGGCCGAGGCGGGGGGCGACGCAAGAGCTGACAAGCCGAGGCTGCTCTGAAAAGGCTTCCTGTGTGTATGAGCCGACCAAAGCTATCGAGCCCGTCATCAGGGGACGGGCTGCGGTTCACCCGAGTGCGTGACCAGCTAAGCCATAAACCCAAGGCTCGCCGGCCTTGCGGTTCAAAAGGAGTCGGCCCCGCGACATAGTCGTTACTCGTTCGGCCACTCGAAAGTCACTCGCGCGAAGAAAGTTGACCAATGGTCCTGTTTCCCGCGTGTCGACACGCGCGAACTGCCCTTTCAGGTTCCGTAGATGGACGGCAATAAGCTGAAGCGCGTCATCGTCATTGCTTGCAACCACGGGGCCGATCACATGGCCGCGGCCGAACTCCCGGCATATAGAATAGCCAACGATCTTCCCATCCCGGCAGAGGGATTGGATGGTGGAAATCGGGGCTAGTGCCGAGATCAGCTCCTCTCGCTTCCAACCGAAGGCCTGGGTATCAAGTTCGATGATCTGCGGGAGTGCATCAATCCCCGCCTCGATCAAATCACCGTTCGGGGCGGGCAAGTTGGGTAGGGAGGAAGCAACCGTTCCTTGGTGCATCCATACCGTCGCCTCGTTTGCAAAACCCAGCGAGACATACAGGTTGTGTGCCGCGCGAGTTGAATTGAGATACAGATTTCTGCCGCGGCATTCTTCGAATACCTGCTCCATGAGCCACCGCGCATTACCCTGAGCCTGCGAGCGCGGAGTGGTGATCACCAGGCCGATCATCGCAACGTCTTGGCCATAGGGGAACCACATGGCGCTTCCGAAAACCCGGCCGATGCTGTCGACTACCGCGATGCCCCGGCCGAACTGGCGAAGCCAATCCCAGTCTTTGGGACGGTGTGGCCAACCGACGGCCACGGTTAAGGCGTGGAGCGAGCCGACATCGATCTCATTGATGTCCCGTGCCACCAATTCGAATGACTTAAGTCGAACTGACTTCGGCATTTGACTTTGAGCTCCTTCGCCGGTTCAACAAGTGCAACGACCTTGGCAACTCTGCAGCCGCCAAGGGTCGATCAGCTCATGATTGCACACTAGGCTCGGCATCTTTCACTGATTTGCCCCTGGCGTTCGAAATCTTCTCCCGAAATACGGGTGCCGGGCAGGAGGAACCCTGTGCCCCGATTTGCTTCACGTAGCATCGCACCGATGACAACGCAACTTTGCGAAACTTAGATACAGCGAAGTTCGACTGACTGCCGGTTGGCCGCGCACAGATCAGAGTAGTCCGACAGGGGAAATTGCTCTCGGGCCGGGCTGTCGGGAGAAGCAACTGTTCAAACTCAACATTGAGGTCCGTCTTGGCACGACCTGCTCTCTAACAACGGGCGCTGGTTTCTGATGACTTTGAAATAGTTCATAAATCAGCTCTGCTTGGTCTCCGAAGAGCGTCGAGAAATTCTGAAGGCGCCAACCATTTTGGAATTTCCTGCTGTTGCGGAAGCGTAATTCGGTGACTCCTTCGGCAGGAGAAGTCGATACTAGCCTCATTCGGTCATGGCATGACGTGCGATGGCAAAGGGTCTGCCAGGCGGGATCTCCTTTGCAAGACACGGCGACACCGCGAAGAAAGTAGTGACGATCAAACGGCGTCACGCCTGGAGGAGACGCAGAGCTGCCGCTGGTGCATGTATCGGTAAGAGCTCGGCAGTCTGGGTCAGTGCGTGGATAGCTACAGCATACGCCGTTCCCCGCAGGGGCGTTGCAACTGCCGCATCGTTGCGGTGAATAGGAGGATAACTCGATGATCGCCAGCATCCAGACTTTGGGCGCGGACGAGGTGGCGCTCTCTGTGCGCGGCCTGAGTATCAGCCTCCCGAAAGGGATGGAGCGGGCTTTCGCCGTAGAGAATATCTCATTCAATCTAAAGCGCGGAGAGATCTTGTGCATCATCGGCGAGTCCGGTTCGGGCAAATCGGTGACAGCCAACACGATCATGGGCCTACTACCCAAGGTGATACCGGTGGCGGCAGGCGCGATTCATCTCGAAGGCACGGCTATCGTGGGGGCTTCTCCCGAACAGCTCAGGGATCTGCGCGGTCGTGTCGTTTCCATGATCTTCCAGGACCCGCTTTCGGCCTTGAATCCGCTGATGACAGTCGGCGAGCAGGTCACCGAAGTCATGGCAGCGCACAATGTCGGAACGCCCGCGTCGCGCCGGATCCGTGCTATTGAACTGCTGACAGAGGTGGGATTGCCGGACCCGGAATTGATGTACCACCAGTACCCGTTCCGACTGTCTGGTGGGCAGCGCCAGCGGGTTATGATCGCGATGGCTCTGGCACTCGAGCCTAAGATCCTGATTGCAGACGAGCCAACGACCGCTCTGGATGTAACCACCCAAGCCCAGATCCTGAAACTGATCCGCGACATCCAGCGGCGCAAGGGCATGAGTGTGATGTTCATCACCCACGATTTTGGGGTTGTCGCAGAGATCGCCGACAGCGTGGTGGTAATGGAAAAGGGCCATATCGTAGAGCAAGGAAGTGCGGAACAGGTGCTGAAGGCACCCCGCCATCCCTATACGCAGCGCTTGGTTGCAGCTGTCCCCCACCTCAGCGGCAGGGATCGTGCACACGAGGACGCGGCTCCCGCCAAGCCAATCATGAAGGTCGAAGGTCTGGTCAAGACCTATCGAAGCAGCGGTGTGTTTTTCGGCAAGAAGCGGATCGTTACCGCCGTGAACGATGTATCGTTCGACCTGGCGCCTGGCCGCACATTGGGGATCGTCGGAGAGAGCGGCTCGGGCAAGTCCTCGCTCGGGAGGTTGCTCATCAAGCTGATGGACAGTGACGGTGGACGGATACTGTTTGACGGCCACGATATCGCCAAGCTGTCCGAAGTGGTTTTCCGCCCTTTGCGGCCGCGGATCCAGATGATCTTCCAGGATCCGTTTGCATCCTTGAATCCGCGTTCGACGATCGGGCAGATTCTGACGGTCGGCCCCGTCGCCCACGGGACGCCCTATGCCCAGGCCCGGGAGGAGGCGAGGGCGCTGCTGTCCCATGTGGGACTCGATGCAGGTGCCTTCGGTCGCTATCCGCACGAATTTTCCGGTGGGCAGCGCCAGCGCATCGGTATAGCGCGGGCATTGATGTTCAAGCCGAAGCTTCTCATCGCCGACGAGGCCGTATCTGCCCTCGATGTGTCGATCCAGGCCCAGATCCTGAAACTTCTGGACCAAATTCAGCGAGAAACCGGCGTGGCCATGATCTTCATCACCCACGATCTGCGGGTGGCAAGCCAGATTTCTGACGAGATCGCAGTAATGCAGAAGGGCCGGATCGTCGAGCGCGGCCCGCCCTCGCAGATATTCCTCAATCCGCAATCCGCCTACACGCGCGAGTTGGTCGCAGCCATTCCCGGAGAGCGTCTGAATACCGCCCCGGCTACCGCCGCTAATTCCTGAATGCCAATCCAAACATGTCCACTAGGGAGGAGACATCATGACCAAGGTTGAAACGACTAAACAGACCTATTCGCGACGCGAGACCCTGCGCATGATGGCAGCTGGAGGGCTGGCAGGGCTTGTCGCGCCAAACCTCCTGGTGTCGCCGGCCTTTGGCCAGACCGCCCCTGCAAAACCGACCGGTCGGGTCGTCGTCGGGCTTTCACAGGAACCCACTGTCTTCAATCCGCTGATGGCGCATACCGAAGTCGACGACGCCGTGCATTTCTCGGTGTTTGATGCGCTCTTTCGAATGGACCCCGAGGGCGTTCTCCAGCCCAATCTCGCGGCCGAAGTACCAAGCCAAAAGAATGGCGGTATCTCGCAGGACGGCCTGCAGTGGCGCATTCGTCTGCGCGACGACGTCCGCTGGCATGATGGTGAGCCCTTTACAGCGGAAGATGTGAAGTTCACTCTCGAACTCATCACCAACCCCAAGTTCCGAGCATGGCGTACGAGCGGCCATTCATTAGTGCGTGATATCAAGGTGGTCTCACCCACGGAGATCACCTGGCGGATGGAGTCCGTTTTCGCGCCCTACTTGTCGTTTCTCGCCGAGACCTTCATTGTTCCGAGGCACCTTCTCGAGAAGGAGGCAGATCCGAACGCCGCCGGCTTCAATCAGGCGCCTATTGGCACTGGAGCATTCAAGTGGGCGCAACGCATCGCCGGCGATCATATCGAACTCGTCGCGAACGCTGACTATTTCGGGGAAGGTCCTTATCTCGAGCGGCTCGTTTTCAAATATATTCCGGACATGACGGTGCTCTACACCCAGTTCAAGAGCGGCGACGTCGACCTTGTCGACCAAGCTTACATTACCGCCGATCATTACGCGGAAGCCAGTAACTTGCCGGATCGCGTGGTTACTCTGGAATCGGGGGCGTCAGTCGAGTCGATTTACCTCAACCTTGAAAAGCCGCAATTCAAGGATCCGGCAGTGCGACAGGCGCTCTACGCCGCTATGGACAGAAAAGCGATCATAGACGCGATCTATTATGGCGTAGGTAACCTCACCGAAACCTTCATGCCGCAGCAATCCTACTACTACAATCCGAACCTGCCGGCGCAGGAGTACAACCTGGAGCGGGCGCGTCAAATCCTCGACGAGGCAGGCTGGGTGCCGGGATCGGATGGAGTGCGCGCCAAGGACGGGGTTCGCTTGTCGTTTTCCAATGCAACAACGGCAGGTAACAATCTGCGTGAACAAGTGCAGCAATTTCTGCAGCAGACATTTGCTGAAATCGGGGTCGAGATGACCATATCAAATCTGCCAGGAGCAGTGATGTGGGGCGATTTCTGGCTCAAATCGCAGTTCGACTCCGCAATTTCCGGTGTGACCTATGTCATCGCGGCGGACCCCGACGTGACGAACCGCCTGCACACGCGCGCGATTGTCGCGAAAGGCGGAAAAGGATCAAATACCGGCCAGTACTCCAACCCGGAGGTCGACGCGCTGCTCGAAAAGGGTGTCCGTACGTTTGATCCCGAAGAGCGAAGGGCAATTTACTTCCGCGTGCAGGAAATCGTCCGGCAAGACCTGCCGTTCCTGCCGTTGTTTGCGTACACCAACGTGTTCGGCCGTAAGGGAGGACTCGAGGGCTTCAAGCCGAATGCCAACACCCGCGTCGCATCCTGGCATGCCGCCGGATGGCATTGGAAGAGCTGATCTCCGGAGCCGCCGTCACGAGTAGCGGCGGCGGCCCATCCATTGGCGATGTCATGAGGAGAGTTGAATGCGCGGCTTCCTACTTAACCGGCTTTACCAGAGTCTCATCCTACTGGTGATAGTTTCAATCATCGGATTCACCATCCTGAATCTGATACCGGGAGGCCCGTTGGCGCAGTACGGCCTCGACCCCGGAATGACCCAAGAAGATCTCGACCGCCTCAAGGAACAGCTTGGGCTGAACCGCCCTCTTTGGATGCAGTACCTGGACTGGGCCTGGCGCCTGCTGCAGGGCGATTGGGGGCACTCGTTCCGGGATGGGGCAACGGTGTTGAGCGTCATCGGCCGTCACCTTTTCGCGACCCTGTTGTTGATGGGTTCGTCCACGGTGATAGCGATCGCAATCGGCACCTGGATTGGTATCCGTGGCGCCACGCACCGCTATTCGGCGTTTGACTATCTGGCCACCGTCGGCGCCATGGTGGCACTATCGATTCCGACCTTCTGGTTCGGATTGCTGGGTATCTATGTTTTTTCGCTGCAACTGGGTTGGCTGCCTGCCGGCAACATGTACACGGTCGGCGATGGCTCCCTTCTGAACTATCTGCACCATCTGATCCTCCCGAGTATGGTACTTGCTCTGGTCCATGTGGCGATTTGGAGCCGCTATATGCGGACCGCGACGCTTGATGCCATCAGCCAGGAATTTGTGAAGACCGCCCGTGCCAAGGGGTTGAGTGAACGCAGGATCCTTATGAAGCACGTCGTCGGCAATGCCCTGCTGCCCATGATAACGCTTGCGGGCATGCAGCTTCCCAGCATCCTTACGGGGGCGCTCGTTACCGAGACCGTATTTACCTGGCCGGGAATGGGCCGGTTGTTTCTCGATAGTCTCGGATATAGCGATTATCCGGTGGTGATGGGACTACTGATGTTCTCCGCCATACTTGTCATCCTGGGCAATCTGATCGCGGACATCGCCGTGGCGATCATCGATCCCCGCATTCGGATGAGTTAAGCGCATCACGCCCAACAGGAGACACTCGTTATGACCGCTATTGCTGCAAATCCCGGGTCGGACCGTTGGTGGAACAGCCGCGCTGCACGCCGCTTCATGAGCCATCATCTCGCACTGCTGGGGATGGCGATGATCGTGGCTCTGACGCTCGCATGCGTGCTTGGACCGTACATTCTCCCCTATGACTCCCTTTATATCGACCTTCGTGCGCGCTTCGCTGGTCCGTTCACTGGTCATCATTACCTCGGAACCGACCCTCTTGGCCGGGATATCGCGGCGCGACTGTTCATGGCCGGCCGTATCTCGCTGCTCGTCGGCTTTTCCGCAATGCTCCTGTCCACTCTGGTCGGGACCATCGTTGGCGTGATCGCGGGATATCGCGGCGGCTGGATCGGGGCGGCGCTGATGCGCACAGTGGACGGTTTCCTCGCCTTCCCTTCGATCTTCCTCGTGCTTGCGCTTGCCGCGGCACTCAAACCAAGCGCGATCATGATCACCGTTGTTATCGCCGCCAGCAGCTGGATGGAAGTGGCGCGCATCGTCGAGGCCGAGGTTCGCTCGCTCCGCGAACGGGAATTCGTTCAGGCCGGACGGATGCTGGGATTGAGCGCTAAGCATATCATGTTTCGAGAGATCCTCCCGAATGCGATTGGTCCGATCATTGTTGCATCGACCCTGACCATCGCCCGGGCCATCCTGATGGAGGCGTATATCAGCTTCCTGGGTTACGGCATCCAGCCGCCGCTTCCGAGCTGGGGCAACATGTTGAATGGGGCACAGCAGTATCTCGGGACCGCGCCTTGGCTGGCGATCATTCCGGGCGCGGCAATCACCATCGCCGTCACCAGTTTCAATTTTATCGGAGATGGTCTGCGTGACGCGCTTGATGTGCGGGGCGACCACAGCTGACAACTTTGTCCTTCCCGGCTCGGGTCAAAACAACGAAAGAGCAGAGCTCATGAAAGAATATAAGATTGCCGAAAAGGATACTCCATATTGGTGGGAGGCGGCGCCTGTAAGACCCTTGCCGAAGCAGTCGCTGGCCAAGAACCTGGATGTCTTGATCGTCGGCGCAGGTTATACCGGGCTGTCCGCGGGCCTGACTCTCGCGCGCGCAGGCAGGTCGGTAGCTGCGTTTGACGCAATGAATCCCGGCGAGGGTGCGTCTTCCCGCAATGGGGGGATCACAAGCGGAAGCATTCGTCCGGATTACGCGACAATCACTCGGCGATTTGGCGAAGAAAAGGCGATCGCGATCGAGACCGAGGGCAAGATCGCACGTGAATTCGTCTACAACCTGATCAAAACTGAAGGGCTAGACTGCGATTTCCGGCTTGTGGGTCAATTCAAAGGCGTCGTCGGATTCGAAGATTATGAGAAGACGGCCCGGAGCGCTGACGTCCTGGCGAAAAAGCTCGGCATTGAAGCATATGGTGTACCCTACCGCGAACAAGGCAAATATATCGGCACCGACTTCTATCGCGGCGGCATGGTGCGAATGGATATCGGTGGACTGCACCCGGCTAAATTCCATGCCGAATTGTTGCGCGTGGCGCTTGCTTCCGGGTTGACCGTCCATTCTGGAACTCGTGTGAGCTCTATCGAACGGGATGGTTCGGCCTTCCTGGTTTCGACCTCCGCAGGCACGGTGCGGGCTCGCCAAGTTGTCGTCTGCACGGACGGGTACACAGACGGCGCAGTGCCTTATCTGCGTCGCCGGCTGGTGCCGGTCCGAAGCCGCATCATCGTAACGGAAGAGCTTGCACCAGATGTCATGGCGCGCTTGATGCCGAAGCAGATGACGATGACGGAAGGCCGTAAGCTTGGATTCTATTACCGGCCCACGCCGGACGGAAAGCGCATTCTGCTCGGCGGCCGCGACAGCTCACGAAGGGGCGATCCGATTGAGCCCAAGCTCTATCTGCGTAACGGCCTCGTCAACCTGTTTCCGGAGCTGGAAAACGTCAAATTGTCCCACACTTGGTTTGGCAACGTTGCCATGCATCGCGACATGCTTCCCAGGATATTCGAGCGGGAAGGGGTCGTTTACGCGACTGGCTTCTGCGGTTCAGGCGTGGTCTGGGCGCCGTGGGTGGGAACGCGCGCTGCTCACAAACTTCTGGGTCACACAGAGCAGGCCCGTTCGGCTTTCGATTTTCGGCCGCCCGCGTCAATTCCTCTCTACAGTGGCAATCCTTGGTTCATGCCTGCCATCATCCAAGGTTACCGGATCC
This sequence comes from Sinorhizobium meliloti, assembly GCF_035610345.1. The sequence continues at coordinate 92,776 of NZ_CP141214.1, forward strand.
AGGATCGAATAGCATTCTATCGAGCACGCCGTTGACGCCGGCGGTGCTCTTCAGATTGTGAGTCTGCTCCCGTTAGAATGCGCTCCGAATAAACGACTGTTGAGCAGCCAACCACATCATTTTGTTTCGTCCAGGCAGCCCAGGCCGACGCATTCTGCTTTCCGTTCCTCGCTAGGATTATGTCGAACAGGACGACGGCTTCATCAAATCGTCCTCCGACCGCTGCAGCTGCCGTCCGTCCATCTCGGCGTTCGGCCGGGCTGACGGCCCTCGGGATGGAACGAAGAAGCATGGCATTAAAGTAATGACTGATCGAAGGGAGAAACAGCATGCATCAGTTGAACGATAAGGACCTATTTCGGCAAGCCGGTCTCATCGACGGCTCTTGGGTGGGAGCCACCTCTTCAAAGACGATTGATGTTATCGACCCGGCCACTCAGGCGTCCGTAGGTACCGTCCCAGATATGGGGCAGGCTGAGACACGTGCTGCGATCGACGCGGCAGCCAAGGCATTCGCGACATGGAAGAAGAAGACCCACGCCGAGCGCGCCGCCCTGCTTGAGCGCTGGCATGCGCTGATGATCGAGAACCTCGAGGATCTTGCTACGCTCCTCACGCTCGAGCAGGGCAAGCCGCTCGATGAAGCACGCGTCGAGATTCGCTATGGTGCTTCCTTCGTTAAATGGTTTGCCGAGGAAGCCCGTCGCATCGGTGGCCACACTATTCCGTCGCCTACGGCAGATCGCCGGATCGTCGTACTGAAGGAGGCGGTCGGCGTCTGCGCGATCGTCACACCTTGGAACTTCCCCAATGCCATGATCACCCGCAAGGTCGCGCCCGCCCTGGCGGCCGGATGCACCGTTGTCATCAAGCCTTCAGAATTCACGCCGCTTTCGGCACTCGCCCTCGGTGTCCTTGCCGAGCGTGCGGGCATTCCCGCCGGCGTAATCAACATCGTCACCGGCATGCCGACCGAGATCGGCAATGAAATGATGGCGAACGAAACGGTGCGGAAGATCTCCTTCACCGGCTCCACGCGGGTCGGTTCGCTCCTGATGCGCGGCGCCGCCGACAGCGTGAAGCGGTTGAGCCTCGAGCTCGGCGGAAACGCGCCCTTCATCGTCTTCAATGATGCCGATCTTGACCTCGCCGTGGAGGGCGCCATAGCCTCGAAGTTCCGCAATGGCGGCCAGACCTGCGTTTGCGCCAACCGCATTCTGGTGCAGACCGGCGTCTATGACGTCTTTGCCGAGAAGCTCGGCGCCAGGGTCAAAGCCATGAAAGTCGGCCCTGGAACCGAGGCCGGCATCGACATAGGTCCGATGATCAACACTGCGGCCATAGAGAAAATTGATCGTCACATTGAAGATGCGCTTGCAAAGGGTGCACAGATTGCGGCTCGCGGCCGCTCGTTGGTGGACGGTAAGCAATATGCAACGCCGATAGTCCTCACCGGCGCAACGACCGACATGCTGCTGGCCACCGAAGAGACCTTCGGCCCTGTTGCCCCGTTGTTCCGTTTCGAGACGGAAGAGGAGGCGATCGCGATTGCCAACGGGACACCGTTTGGCCTCGCGGCCTATTTCTACACAGAGAGCCTGAAGCGCTCCTGGCGCGTGGGCGAGGCGCTGGAATTCGGCATGATCGGCCTCAACACTGGTGCGATCTCGACCGAAGTGGCTCCCTTCGGCGGCGTTAAGCAATCTGGTCTCGGACGCGAAGGCGCTCAGGCAGGCATTGAGGAATACCTGGAGATGAAGAGCTTCCATATCGGCGGGCTGGCTTAAGTTCGCGGGCCCAACCTAACGTTTTGCCTCCGTGCCAATGATGGGAGAAAGTTCGTGAAAACCCTGCTTCTCAAGAAAGAAGAAGTCAGCAGATTGATCAGCATGAAGGACGTCATCGGTGCCGTCGAGGAGGCATACAAAGCCTTCAACAGTGATCAGGTGGAGCAACCCGATTATATAGGAATGCATCTCCCGTCGCCCGGTAGCGAAATCGATTTCAAGCTCGGCTACTACAAAGGCAATGAACTTATTTCAATGAAGACGTCTTCGGGAGGGTTCGTCGACAATCCGACTGTATTTGGCGTACCTAACGGGATGGGGACCATTCTGCTGTTCGACGCCAGAAATGGCGCGTTGATCTGCGTTATGGACGGCAGCCTGATCACTGGCTTGAGAACCGGCGCTGCGGGGGCTGTTTCCGTACAGGTGCTGGCGAGGAAAGATGCTCGCAGAATCACGTCGATCGGGACTGGAAATCAGGCCAGAATGCAGATCCGAGCGATCCGGGAGGTCATGAGTATCGAAGAGATCCATGCTTGGGACAATAGCGCGGATACGCTCTCCCGCTTCAAAATCGATATCGAAAACGAATTCGGCATTCCGGTCGTCATCGCGCGTTCCAAGAAGGATGCGGTCGAGCAGGCCGACATCCTCGTTACGACGACACGCGGGAAGGGCTCGCTCGTGGAAGCCGATTGGATAAGACCCGGAACGCATATCGTCGCCATCGGTACGGATCAACGTGGCAAACAGGAACTGGATCCAGAGATATTCAGGAGTGCCAAAGTCGTCGTGGACTCGATCGCGCAGTGCAGCGACAAGGGTGAAACATGGCATCCGCTCGACAAGCATATCATCACCAAGGACGGGATCCATGGCGAAATTGGAGAGATATTGCTCGGCAAAAAGCCAGGAAGGGAAAACGATCAAGAAGTGACGATTTTCGACTCCACAGGAATGGCCATCCAAGACAATACGACCGCGTCGAAGATCTATAGCAACGCGATAGAAAGAAGCGTCGGGACCTTCTTCGAATTCTTCGAATCCTGACCTCGGTCACGGCTTATTCTTAAAGAGCTGGAAGGTCCCAGCGGGACGATTACGTTATCTTGCGATCTGACCCGGAAGATTAATCAATCTTCGACCTAGACCATCCTGTGCCTCGAGGGAACGCAACCTACTAAGGCGAGCAGCATCATGTTAAACCATCCCACTATTCAGGACATTCAAGAAGCCCGCCAACGATTGGCGCCCCACATCAGACACACTCCGTTGCTGCGTGCAGAGAAGATCGAGCAAGCTGTTGGCTGCGAGCTTTATCTCAAACCCGAAACGCTTCAGATTACCGGAGCCTTCAAAATTCGTGGCGCTCTAAACAAGACACTTTCCCTGCCAAGGGAGGCGATGGCAAACGGCGTCATAGCCAGTTCCTCTGGCAACCATGCTCAGGGGCTCTCCTATGCGGCCCGGATGCTGGGCGTGAAAGTCATCCTGGTGCTCCCGACAACAACCCCCAAGATTAAGATTGCCAATACGGAAGCACTCGGCGCGGAGGTGGTCCTCTTTGACGGCGACACCGCCGCCAGGTGGAAAAAGGTCTACGAGATCGCGCAAGAAAACAACTATGCGACCATCCACGGTTTTGAGGATCCCATTGTTATGGCCGGCCAGGGAACGATCGGGTGTGAAATTTTGGACGATCTGGAGGACGTGGACACGGTCATTGTTCCCTTGGGCGGTGGAGGGCTAATCTCGGGAATTGCGACCGCCATCAAAGAAACCAAACCGTCGGTTCGAGTCATCGGTGCTGAGCCTGCTCTGACGCCGAAATATTATCATAGTCGGATCAACAGGCAGCGCACCTCGTTGCCTCTGAAGAACACGATTGCCGATGGCCTGAGAATTAGCGTTCCAGGTCAGAACCCATATCCAATAATTGAGAAATACGTCGATGAAATCATTCTCGTCGAAGACGAGCACATCATCGCAGGCATGCGCGCACTTGCTAAGGACGCCAAGCTGATCGCCGAACCCGCGGCTTCGATCGGCATCGGAGCACTGCTCGCGGGCTCCATAAAAATCAGGTCGGATGAAAAGGTTTGTGCGGTTCTGACCGGTGGCAATTGGGACCTGCCGGATCTTGCCGATATATACAAGACCGGCTCGGAATAACCTGTCCATGATCCCAGTTGTATCCGCACGGAGACCGAATTCGCACCGCAATGGTCGCGATTGCAGGCAGCGGAGTCGCTAGCCAAGCAGATCGCCCGCCGTTGGCGCGGGTGTGCGCCCCGCACGAAACATCCTGCTTCGGAATACGGCGATTCGATAGATTTTGCTAATCCGGACGGAGCGTTCGGCAGGATATGGCCCCAGTTGGCGATATTGTGGAGATCAGAGCGCGGCTGGAAGCTTACGTCAAGGAGACCTGCGATGAACGCCAAGGAAATACTCGACCGGCTGGTCGGTTTTCCCTCCGTCGTCGGCACGCCGAATGACGGAATCGTTGCATGGATCAGAGATTTTGCCGAAGGCTGCGGTGCCAGGGTGACGGTACTGCGGGGACCGGAAGGCGATCGCGCCAACCTCTTCGCAACGGTCGGCCCCAATCATGTGCCCGGCTACATTCTCTCTGGACATATGGATGTCGTTCCCGCCCTGGAGTCGAACTGGACATCCGATCCGTTCACGCTGAGGTCCGATGGCGATTTGCTCTTTGGCCGGGGGACGAGCGACATGAAGGGCTTTCTCGCTGCAGCATTGGCCGCACTCCCCGCGGTCGTGGAAATGCCGCTCGCACGCCCCCTACACTTTGCATTTTCCTATGACGAGGAAGCCGGCTGTCGGGGTGTGCCCCATCTGATCCGCCAGTTGCCTGACCTTTGCGCTAAGCCGATCGGCGCGATCATCGGCGAGCCCAGTGGCATGCGTGCGATCCGCGCCCATAAGGGAAAGGCCGCTGCAAGAGTTGAGATTCGCGGACGATCCGGTCATTCGTCGCGGCCCGATCAGGGTCTAAATGCGATCCATGCCTTCGCCTGCGTCCTGCTTGCCGCCGTTCGTACGGGAGAGGCACTCCGGAGCAGCCGATTGGACCCAAGCTTTGAGCCACCCTATTCCTCGCTCCAGGTCGGAACTGTGTCTGGCGGGCAAGCAGTGAACATCATTCCGGATTTCCTCACGGCGGAAATCGAGGCCCGGGCGATCACGGGAGCGACACCCGCCGATCTCCTCGAGCCGGTAAGGCTTGCCGCAGTCGCGCTTGCGCAGCGAGGCTTTGAAACAAAGTGGGATCTTCTGAGCTGCTACCCCGCGTTGTCGCTCGCCGCCGATGCGCCACTTGCTAGGCTGATGGAACAACTGACCGGTATCGAAACGCTTGCCGCCGTGAGCTACGGCACCGAAGCCGGGCTTTATCAGGCGGCCGGCATCGACGCGATCATCTGCGGCCCGGGCGATATCGCCCGGGCCCATCGCGCCGACGAATTCATTCGCACCGACGAACTCGTTGCGTGTCAGACAATGATCGAGCGACTCGCTGAAACACTCCGAAGCTGAGGCATACAAATGGCGTTCTGGTTCAATTCCGATCGAGAGAGAGGGCGCATCTTCGCCGAAGCCTTCGCCCGCGACCTTCCCGATCTCCCCTTCATTATGGATTTGACGCAGGTTGATCCTGATGATGTCCGTTACGTCCTGACATGGACCTTACCGCCGGATCTCGACCGCTTCAAAAATCTCGAAATCGTCTTTTCGATCGGTGCCGGCGTCGATCAATTCCGGATCGAGACTCTTCCGACTGAGGTCAAGCTCGTCCGGATGGTCGAAGACGGCATCGTGCGCATGATGCAGGAATATGTGACGTTTGCCGTATTATCGCTTCACCGCAATCTCAAGGCATATCTTGCGCAGCAGTCCGAAAGCAGATGGCAAGCCCTGCCCGCCCGGCAGGCGGCAGACCGCCGGATCGGCGTGCTCGGTCTCGGGATGCTCGGGCAAGCGGTCATCGAGCGGCTGACGCCATTCGGCTTTCCGCTGTCCGGGTGGAGCCGTTCCCCACGCCGGATCGACGGAGTGCGCTGTCATTATGGCGCCGAGTCGCTGCCGTCCTTTCTTGGGGAGACTGACATTCTGGTCTGCCTTCTCCCGCTCACGGGGGAGACCCGCGGCATTCTCGATGCGCAGCTCTTTGCGGCCCTTTCGCCCGGCGCATCGCTCGTTCATGTCGGTCGTGGCGCACAGCTAGATCATGATGCCCTCATAGATGCGCTCGATAGGCATCAATTGTCCGGGGCGGTGATCGACGTCACCGAGCCGGAACCTCTGCCGCCCGAACATCCGTTCTGGCGGCACCCCAAGATCATGCTCACGCCGCACATCGCCAGCGTGACACAGCCGGACACCGCGGCCCGTGCGGTCATCGAGAACGTCAAGCGCCATCGCGCCGGCCTCGACCCGATCGGACTGGTCGATCGCAGCCGCGGGTACTGAACCACAGCAGGACAGCAAGGAGAAATCATGTCCCTTCTCAAGACCATCGACCCGAACAGCACAGAGGCCCCGCGCGAATCCAAACCGCTCCCCGAGCGGCTGATCTCTGGCGATCCCTCGTTCAAGACCTGGGCCCAGGATGTGGCGCGCGATGGGCTCGTCCATACCGGGGTCTGGGAAGCAACGCCGGGTCTCACCCGCTCGATCAAGGGCGAGACCTTCGAGTTCTGCCATATCCTTCAAGGCGTCGTTGAGCTCACACCGGATGAAGGCGAGCCGGTTAGATACAAAGCGGGCGACAGTTTTGTCATGAAGCCGGGCTTCACCGGGACTTGGCGCACCATCGAAACGGTCAGGAAGATCTATGTGACGGTGATGTAACCGCACCGTCGACCACTTTTTATGAGGACCGCACGAGCCTGTTGAGTGGAATAGTAGGCCTCGTGTGGCCTCGCCAATATCATCCAAGGACACGGCCATGGCTCTGAGCTTTGATCCAGACACAATTCAGTTGCCGAAAGGCCATTTCATCGGCGGGCGCTACATCGATGCCGGGGGTGGGTTGCCCATGCGCCGCCCCTCCGATGCCGTCGTCTATGCCGAGTGCCCCGTAGCCGATGACGGCCTTGTCGACGAAGCCGTATCCGCTGCCAAGACGGCGCTCCGCGAAAGCAGCTGGTCCACCCGCCGCCCGCGCGAACGCACCAATGCCATGCATCGCTGGGCGGACCTGATCGAGTCCGAAGGCGAAACCCTTGCCCGGCTGGAAGCCGTCTCCTCCACGCGCCCGATCGGCCAGCTCATTGGGGGCGATGTCGCGGTCACCGCCGAGCAGATACGCTTCTTCGCCGAATTCGCTGACAAGGAAGGCAGCGATCTCGTCCCGACCGATGACTCGTGCCTCGGCATGATCCTGACCGAGCCCTATGGCGTCGTCGGCGCTATCACGCCGTGGAATTTTCCGCTCTCCATGGCGGGCTGGAAACTGGGGCCCGCACTTGCCGCTGGCAATGCCATTGTATTGAAGCCCTCGGAGATGACGCCGTTCTCGACGCTTTACCTCGCCGAACTAGCCGTTCGGGCCGGCATTCCGGCGGGCCTCATCAATATCGTGCTCGGCGACGGGCAGACCACCGGCCAGGCGATGACCGGTCATCCGGATATCGCGAAAATCAGCTTCACCGGATCGACTGCGGCCGGGTCAGCCATCATGGCGAATATCGCGAGGACGGGCGTAAAGCCAATGACGCTCGAGCTCGGCGGCAAAAGCCCGCAGATCGTCTTTGCCGATGCCGACCTGACGCTTGCCGCCAATGCCATCGCCAACAGCATCCTCGTCAATGCCGGCCAGGCCTGCGTCGCGGGTTCGCGCATCATCGTCGAGCAATCCGTAATGGAGCCGCTGATTGAGGCGATCTTGTCACAAATGGCGACAATCCGACCCGGCCCGACCTGGGACGAGACGAGCGACTATTCGCCGATCATTTCCGAGCGCCAGATCACCCGTATCGATGCCATCGTGCAGGCGGCGCGTCAGGCTGGAGCCGAATGCCTGGCCGGCGGCAAACGCCTCGAAACTGACGGCTATTTCTACGGCCCAACCCTGCTGTCGAACATCGACCAGACTTCCCCGGCCGTCACGGAGGAAATCTTCGGCCCAGTGCTGACTGTGCAGAGCTTCACGGATGAAGAGGAGGCCCTCGCACTCGCCGACCACCCGACATACGGGCTGGCGGCAGGACTTTTCACTTGCGATCTCTCGCGTTCCATCCGCATGACGCGACGGCTGCAGGCCGGCACTGTTTGGGTCAATCGCTACAGCCGCTCCCGAGACCATATCCTGCCGACCGGTGGCTACAAGCGTTCCGGCATCGGCAAGGATCTCGGCCGCGAAGCCTATCACGCCAACCGCAAGAGCAAGAGCGTGCTCATCAACCTCCAGGATCACACATGAAAACCTACTCGATCGCGCTACTGCCGGGCGACGGCATCGGCAAGCCAGTCACTGAGGCCGCCTGGGACGTCCTCCAGGCGACCGCCAAGGCATCGGGCATTACGCTTGAGGGGACGACCTTCCCGTGGTCCTGCGACTTCTACAAGCAAACAGGGGCCATGATGCCGGCAAACGGCATAGAAACGCTCAGACGCTTCGATGCCATCCTGCTTGGTGCCGTCGGCTGGCCGGCGGAGGTGCCGGATTCCGTGTCGCTGCACGGGCTGCTGTTGCCGATCCGCAAGGCCTTCACCCAATATGCCAATATCCGCCCGCACCGGCTCTTGCCCGGTGCCTCCGGCCCGCTGAAGAGCGACAACTTCGACATACTCTGCATCCGCGAGAATACCGAAGGCGAATATTCCGGCGCGGGCGGGCGCATTCATCAAGGAACGGCCGACGAGGTGGCTATAGAGACCGCCATCTTCACCCGCAAAGGCGTCGAACGCATCCTGCGCTTCGGTTTCGAGCAAGCGCGCGCGCGACGCGGCAAGCTGGCCTCGGTCACCAAATCCAATGCCCAAAGATATACCATGGTGTTCTGGGACGAGATGACCCGGAGCCTAGCCGCTGAATATCGCGACGTCGAGGTGACGAGCTATCATATCGACGCGATGGCGGCGCGCATAGTCATGGCACCGGACACGCTCGACGTCGTCGTCGCTTCCAACCTGTTCGGCGATATCCTCACCGATCTCGGCGCCGCCATCCAGGGGGGGCTCGGCTTTGCGGCCTCGGCCAATATCAATCCCGATCGCACCGCGCCTTCCATGTTCGAGCCGGTCCATGGCTCAGCGCCCGACATCGCGTATCTCGGTATCGCCAACCCGATCGCCGCCATCTGGTCGGGCGCGATGATGCTCGACCATCTCGGCGAGCGTGCCGCCGCGGCGCGCGTCATGGCGGCGATCGAAGCGACGACGAAGGCCGGGATTGGCACCGTTCCCGGAAGGCATATGACTGAGACGATTGCGAAGGCAGTGCTCGAACGTCTTCTCTGAGGAGCCGCTCGAGTGCTCAAGCGCCCTCAACTTGGCATTGAGCAGTATCCTTGTTTGAAGTGCTTCCATCTATTCCAACGGTGAAAAAGAAGGCGCGGATCGAGAGATCCGCGCCCCAATTGGCGGCAGGGGAGGAGGGCCGCCTTACTGAAATCGGTCGAGGGTCTTGTAGTAGAGCCCGACCAGCGGCAGGAACCAGGGCTTGCCGAAATGGCCGGGCACAGCAGGCCATTCAAGGCCCTTGAGCGGGTTCCGGTCAGCCTTGCCCAGCATGGCGTCGGCCATGATTATCCCGAGATGCGTCGAGAGCTGTGCGCCATGGCCCGAATAGCCCATCGCATACCACACGCCGTCGACATAGCCCGCGCGGGGATAGCGGTCCTTGGTCATATCCACCAGGCCGCCCCAACAATAGTCGATCTCCACATGGGCAAGATGCGGGAAGATCTGGGCGAGGCTGGCGCGCAATATGGCGCCGCTCTTTGCGTCGGAGCGCTGGTCCGACGTCGCGGCAAAGCGGGCGCGCCCGCCGAAGATCAGCCGGTTGTCGGGCGACAGGCGGAAATAGTTGCCGATGTTCATCGAGGTGGTGCAGGTGCGGTTGCCCGGCATGGTGGCTGCCACTTCCGCCGAGGTCAAAGGCCGGGTCGCGATGAGGAAACTGCCGACCGGGATGATGCGGCGCCGGAAATAGTTGAAGGAGGCCCCGGACGTATAGGCGCCGGTTGCGACTAGGACATGGTCGGCGGTCACCTCACCTCGGGCCGTCTCCAGTCGGTGCTTCGGGCCCGATATGGTGTGGCGCGTCACATGGGCGTCTTCCAATATCGTCGCGCCATGCCGTGCTGCCGCCTTGGCCAATCCAACGACATATCGGCCCATATGCATCATCGCGCTCTTCTTCGAGAGCATTGCGCCATGGAAGGGAGAGCCGACCTCGGTCCTGAGATCATCCGGCGTCAGCAGGGCGGTATCCGGATCGACCTCACGATGCACCGCTTCGAAATTGCGGGCGATCGCCTCGAAATGCTGAGGCTTTGAAGCGAGCTTCAGCTTCCCCGCGCGCCGGAAGTCGCAATCGATGGCTTCCTCAGCAACGATTTTCTCGATCGTATCGATGGAGTCGTCGAGAGCTCGATAAAGCGCCACCGCGCGTTCTTTTCCAAGCTCTGCCTTGGCGGCGATGAAGCTGTGGGCAAGCCCGTTGTTGAGATGCCCGCCGTTGCGGCCGGATGCACCCCATCCGATATGGTTCGCCTCCAGCACGGCCACGCGCGCGCCGGACTTCGCGAGCTGCCGTGCTGCGGCCAAGCCGGTGAAGCCGCCGCCGATCACGGCAACATCATAATGGCCTTCGACGGGGCCACCGCAGGCGCCTGCGAATTTCGGGGCGGTGTCGTGCCAGTAGGATTCGAACTTCATCGCCTTGCTCCGCTAGAGGCCGACAACGCCGGAATGGTCTGCCATGCTCTTGATCACGACATAGCCGTTGATCGGCTCGCGTCTACGATCAAGTTTGTTCTGGAAAAGGAGTGCCGACATGAACATGGGAGGAGAACACTCCAGTAATTTAAGGTAGTGCATTTCGGTCGGTATCGTATCATCGAGTGGTCCTTGGTTATGCCGAGGCGCCTTCGATATAGGTAATTCTACCGGGGCTATGCAGAGCAACTGGCCGCAGATGCCACTGTGCGAAGCAGAATCTTTCGTATTTCCTCGATATTTGGCAGAGAGTTGCGCCCGCCAGCCGTTGTGGCACCGAGCCATTCGAAGATTTGCTATCAGCATAAGATGCGGTGAGCGCTCGCCAACACGGTCAAAGATGTCGCCCGTCTCCGGTTGTCGGGACGATCTTCTTTTCAGGCGACGTTATTCTTCCCTGTGAAGAAGCAGGGATCCAGGTAATGCATATGACCCAACTCGACATCGTTCCGTTTGGTACCGAACATCTCGAAGGCGCGCTGGCGCTTTCGCGACAGGCCGGTTGGCCACACAGGCTGGAGGATTGGGAAACGGCACTTGCAATGAGCACAGGCGTCGTCGTGCTGGAGAATGAAAAAGTCGTCGGCACTACACTCACAACAGTCTTCGGAGGCTGCGCCACGATAAATATGGTCATCGTTGCTGAAGCCATGCGCGGGCGTGGCCTCGGCCGCCGACTGATGGAAGCGGGTCTTGATGGTGCTCACGGAGTGCCATGCAGACTGGTTGCGACCCAGGAAGGCCTGCCGCTTTATGAGAAGATGGGCTTTCGCCAAGTTGGAGATATTCTGCAATGTCAGGGCATCTGTGCGGCCGTTGAAGCGCCGATCGATGTCGAATGGATGCAATCCGGCGATCTCCCGCAAATAGCTGCCCTGGACAGGGCAGCCTTCGGCGATGATCGCAGCAAGCTGATTTTCTATATGAAGGAAATCGGGCGGTTTGCGGTGATCCGGCGCGACGGACACGTCGCAGGTTTCTCGGCGACGCGCCCATTCGGCCGCGGTGAGGTCATCGGTCCCGTGGTGGCGGAGAATGCCGATGATGCCAAAAAGCTCATTTTGTTCCAAATAGCGGCTCGAGGCGACAGATTTCTTCGCATCGACACACCCAAGGACTTGGGCTTGTCGCAGTGGTTGGCCGAACGTGGACTTATCCATGTCGGCGGAGCGACGGCAATGCAGCGCGGCGGCCAAGTCAATCCTTCTCCCCGTGTAAAAACCTTTGCCCTGGCCAATCAGGCTTTCGGCTGAATCGGAGACAAAGATGCTCAGCAACTCCCTTATCGAACTCGACCGCGCCCATCTCGTACATCCGGTCGCCTCCTATCGTACCCACGAAAAGCTCGGCGTACGCGTCCTGTCCTCTGCTTCTGGTGCGACCGTGACCGACATGTCCGGGCGCCAGCTCATCGACGGTTTCGCGGGCCTCTGGTGCGTGAATGCCGGTTACGGTCATGACAGCATCGTCGAGGCTGCCGCGCGGCAGATGCGGGAACTGCCGTACGCTACCGCTTATTTTGGCCTCGGCGCCGAGCCGGGGATCCGTCTTGCCGCGGCGCTTGCCGAGCGGGCCCCTGGCGATCTCAATCATGTCTATTTCACCCTCGGCGGATCCGACGCGATCGACAGCACTGTCCGGTTCATCCGCTATTACTATCACGCCAAGGGTACCCCGCAGAAAGACCAGTTCATATCGCTCGAACAGGGCTATCATGGCTCTTCGACGGTCGGCGCCGGGCTGACGGCTCTTCCGGCCTTCCATGCCGGCTTCGGCATCCCCTTCGACTGGCAGCACAAGATCCCCTCGCATTACGCTTACCGCAATCCCGTGGGCCCCGATCCGCAAGCGATCATCGCTGCCTCGAAACAGGCGTTGCGGCAGAAAGTGGAGGAGATCGGCGCGGAGCGGGTGGCGGCATTTTATGCTGAACCGATCCAGGGCTCGGGCGGCGTACTGGTGCCGCCCAGGGGCTGGATGAAGGCGATGCGCGACCTCTGCCACGAACTGGATATCCTGTTCATCGCCGACGAAGTGATCACCGGTTTCGGCCGCACCGGCCCGCTCTTCGCCTGCAGCGAAGACGAAGTCGTTCCCGATTTCCTGACAGTCGCCAAGGGCCTGACCTCGGGCTATGTGCCGATGGGCGCGGTCTTCATGACCGAGCGCGTGTATAGCACGATCGCAGACGGCGCTGGCACTTCCCTGGTGGGGCATGGCTATACCTATTCAGCCCACCCAGTGAGTGCCGCGGTGGCGCTCGAGGTTTTGCGCCTCTACGAGGGCGGGATTCTGGAAAATGGCCGCAAGGCCGGCAAGCGCCTAATGGAGGGGCTGCAGGGCCTTGCCGACCATCCGCTCGTAGGCGACATCAGGGGCCGCGGCATGCTGGCGGCGATCGAGCTCGTCACCGACAAGACGAAGAAGACGCCGCTTCCGGCCACGGCCGAACCTTCCCGTCGGATTTTCGACCGGGCGTGGGACAACGGCCTCATCATCCGCGCCTTCGGCAATGGCGTGCTGGGCTATGCGCCGCCGCTTTGTTGCACAGATGGCGATATCGATGCGATTGTCGCCCGCACCCGGAAGACACTCGACCAGACGCTGGAAGACAGTGACGTCAGGTTGGTCATGGCTTGATGCGGGAGCGAGTTGTTTACTTCCGGCAGCTCGGAAAAGCCTTGCTCGGGAGGCGCCACTCGAACTTTGCTGGCTTTTGCCGGCTCACAGGGGAAATAGGCTGGTCAGCGGCAGGTGCGATTTGACGATCGGCGATTTCAACACGACGTAACTGAAATATCGGTCGATGCCGATATCCATGTCGATGAGACGCTCCATGATCTCCTGATATTCGGCGATGCCGCTGGTGACGAACTTGATCAGATAGTCGTACCCACCTGAAACCAGGTGGCATTCGATGACCGAGTCAATCTTTTCGGCAGTCGACAGGAAGCGTGCGAAATCAACCTGCCGGTGGTTCTTCAAGGTGATTTCGGTGAATACCGTTATAGTCTGACCGAGTTTGGCGGTGTTAATAAGGGCGGAATAGCCGTCGATATAGCCCTCCGACTGCAGTTTTTTCACCCGCATCAGACAAGGGCTCGGCGATAGATGAACTAATTCGGCGAGCTCGACATTGGTGATCCGGCCGTTCTTCTGCAATTCATAGAGAATCTTGATGTCGATGCGGTCGAGCTTCACGCGGTCTCCCCGGGGGCCGTTTCGGGCCCGCCTTTCAGCAGATTATGCCAGAGAGCATAACACAGCTTCCCACCTTGTCCATTTTCGCTTGGAAACATCCAGCCAGCATAAATGGTTATACTTGCCATCGATTGCAGAACATTATTCCGTTGAACGCTGGATTCAGCGCGCCACTTTGGCGGAGCCCGCAATAGTATGGATTTGCCTCAACGGAGATGACCATGCCTGCCCCGCTCGTTCTCGTAGAAACCACGGACTCCCAGCCCCAAGCCGCAGATGTGGTCGTGATCGGGGGCGGCATCGTCGGCGTCTTTACGGCCTACTATCTCGTTTGCCGCGGTCTCAAGGTAGTTCTCGTTGAAAAGGGGCTTATTGGCGCCGAGCAATCGAGCCGCAATTGGGGGTGGTGCCGGCAACAGAACCGCGATGCCCGCGAACTTCCACTCTCCACCAAGAGCCTTAATCTCTGGGATCGGTTCGCCGCCGAGACCGGAGAGGACACCGGCTTCCGACGCTGCGGGCTTCTCTATCTCTCCAACAACGAGAGGGAGTTGGAGGGCTGGGCTCGCTGGCGGGACTTCGCCCGCACGGCGGGTGTGACCACCTTCATGCTATCTTCCACGGAGGCGACCGAGCGTGGCAAAGCCACGGGGAAGCCGTGGAAAGGCGGTGTCTTTTCTTCGTCTGACGGCACCGCGGATCCGTCCAAGGCAGCGCCTGCGGTGGCGCGCGCGATCATCAGCGCGGGCGGCGTTGTACTCCAGAATTGCGCAGCTCGCGGCATTGAGACGAGTGGCGGCCGACTCTCCGCCGTTATCACCGAGAAAGGGACAATCCGGACAAAGGTCGCCGTCCTTGCCGGTGGCGCTTGGGCCTCGTCATTCTGCAACAACCTGGGTGTGCGCTTCCCTCAGGCTTCGGTCCGGTCGTCGATTCTGTCCGTCGAACCTGTCGAGGGCCTGCCGGATGCTCTCCACACGACGGAGGTCTCCACGACACGGCGTGCCGATGGCGGTTACACTCTGGCGATCAGCGGCCGCGCCAGGGTCGACGTTACGGCACAGCAACTCCGGTTCGCGAGATATTTCGTACCGATGTTTGCCCGCCGCTGGCGGAATCTGGCACCGGGCGGGGTCGAGGGCTGGCGCTCGGGACATGAAACGCTCAGACGCTGGCGGCTCGATGAGCGCACACCGATGGAACACATGCGTATTCTCGATCCGGCTGTCGACGAGGGCACGATTTCCGAAGTTCTCCGCCGGGCCCGGAACTTACTGCCAGGTCTCGCAAAGGCGAAAATCGCCTCAAGATGGGCCGGCTATATCGACAGCACGCCCGACGGTGTGCCGGCCATCGGCGAGGTCCCCAACATTCCCGGCTTCATTCTCGCGGCCGGTTTCAGCGGACATGGCTTCGGAATCGGCCCGGGTGCCGGTCATCTGATCGCAGATGTCATCACCGGGCAAACGCCCCTTGTCGACCCTATTCCCTACAAACCGGAGCGTCTTACAGGCTCCGCCTGGGGCAAAGTGGCTGAGTTTTAGCGCTTTCGGGTCGGTCGCGCGCGCAACTCAAGTTCATTCAGGGGGCTTGTCACAAGGTTGGCGGTAGGACGCGTTGAGCCAAAGTACACCCCGCTACCTCGTCCGGTCACGAGCGTGCCGGCGCTGCGAAGTTGCGAGCAGAGTGAGCGCAAGGACCCGCGGCGTCTAAGCCGAGCCAAGCCGCAGCCCGATTCGCCGAATTGGGCTCGATGTCGAAATCAGCGTACAATTAGTTCGCCGCGTCCACCTGGTGATGGATTCGGGGCAACAAACGAGACGATGGCGGAAGCGATTTTGCCGCCGCCCTTCTCGGACGGTTCGATGGCATTGGCGAAATCGCTATCCTCGTCGCAGATAACGCGGAGGTCGATTAGCGCAACCCCTCGCTCGGCGGCTGCACGAGTAATGCAGTCATTAAGGATCGAGAGGGCCGTGACCGCAACACGCCTTTGGTCGGGGTCGGCGTAGCGTACGTCGTAAATCGTGCAGATGGCCGTCGGAAGTTTGGCGGCTAGTACGGTATCTAGGATATCGAAATAGCTTGAGCAGAACTGCTCTCTTACGGCCGCGAGCCTGAGCAGTGCGTCGCCGACCGACCGCGAGGGAGCGTTTAAGACCTCGGAGACGCGGAGTGCATCGTTGCCGCCCACGCTTGCTACCAGGTGGGTGGCATCGGTCGGTAGGCGCTGCAGTTGCAGACGCACATCCTCCATCAGACTGCCGTCAGCGGCAAGTAAAGAGGCAGACCACCCCGCCGGCAGCCGACGCACAAGATGCTGCAGGACGTCTGCCCCGCCGGCGACGTAAGCCCCGTTGTCGAACACCGAATCGCCCAGAAGCACGACCTTTTTCGCCACAGCCGTTTCCCCTGCCAACGTGAATGACATGCGCGCAGTAGCGGCCGAGATAGCAGCCGCCAGCAAGAGGCCTCTACGCGACAACGCCATCATCACCGCACTCGTCTCCTGGTCAAGCGAATAACTAGCGGTAAGAGCGTATGAGGCAAGCTTGCCGAAGCATTCGAAGTCTTCGGTTGGGCTCCATTCAAGGCACAGGATTCAGAGCCGGCTTTCGAAGGGCGGACGCTTCCTCGGTCCGCCACCAGTGGAGAGCGGAAATTGGTGAGCAAAGCGCTTAGAATGACGCCCGCACCCTGGAACTCTAAAAGAGCGGCTCGGCATCGCCAAGCGGGAGTGTTGTTTCACGGGCCCCTCCTTCGTCTTCAATGCTAATCCTGGTGGCTCGATGCCGCGTTTCGCGAGCACTGCTCGATTTTGGCAAAGCGATTTTCGTGGTAAACTATAGGAAATTACTGAGAGCCATGTCTTGAAACGGGAGGAAGCAACATGGCTGTTCAAGTCCCGACGGATTTCCGCCGCGTGATCGTTGCCGCATCGGTTGGAAACATCATCGAATGGTATGACTTCTATATCTTCGGGAGCTTGGCTGCGGTTCTGTCCGTCAAGTTCTTCGAGCAATCACACCCGGTTGCGGCGCTGCTGAGTACGATTGCGCTCTTCACGGCAGGATTCCTGATCCGCCCACTTGGCGCTTTCCTCTTCGGCTGGATGGGCGATAGGGTCGGCCGCAAATACACATTCCTCATCACGCTGACGGGAATGGGGTTAGGCACCGGTGCGATCGGTCTAATCCCCACCTATGAGTCGATCGGTCTGACCGCTGCCTTCCTTCTTTTCAGCTTGCGGATGATCCAGGGCTTGTGCTTGGGCGGCGAGTATGGCGGCGCCATCACCTACGTCGCCGAGCACGTCCCCGACGAACGCCGCGGCTACTATACAGGCTGGCTTCAGACTTCCCCGACTCTCGGGATCGTGGTGTCGCTGGCGGTGATCATCGCGGCGCGAACCTATTTTGGCAGTGAAGCTTTCGACGCATGGGCGTGGCGCGTTCCATTCCTGGTGTCGTTCCTGCTTGTAGGCATCGCGATCTACATTCGGCTCCAGCTCCAGGAGACACCAATCTTCCAGGAGATCAAGGCCAAGGGGCAAATGACCCAAAATCCCTGGAGGGAAGCGTTTCTCAGCTCCAACATCAAATATGTGGGGATCGCCACCATCGTGCTTATTGGACAGGGCGTGGTCTGGTACAGCGGACAGTTCTGGGCGTTGTACTTTCTGCAGCAGGTCTCCAAAGTGGATCCGCTGAACTCCGCCTACATCGTCGGAGCGGCATTGCTTCTTGCAACGCCGAGCCTAATCCTCTTTGGCTGGCTTTCCGACATAATCGGCCGCAAGCCAGTGATCCTGGGAGGAATGCTGCTCGCCGCGCTCACCTATTACCCGCTGTATTTGTGGCTCGGTGCGGTCACGCAGCCTCGGAGCATCAACTATCCGATCGCAATCTTCATCATCTTCATCCTCGTTTGCTATGTCGGCATGGTCTACGGACCGGTTGGGGCGTTTCTGGCGGAATATTTTCCCGGTAGGATTCGGTACACGTCGGTATCAGTGCCGTATCACATCGGAAACGGCTGGGGTGGCGGACTGGTGCCGTTCATAACCTCGGCGGCCTTCGCAGCGACAGGTAGTATCGGGTACGCGCTGATCTACCCAATTGCCGTTCCTGCCGTGTGTTTCGTGCTCGCCATCTTCTTAATGCCAGAGACCCGCAGAATAAGCATTTGGCAGCCAACCGAGC
The DNA here is from genome assembly GCF_035610345.1 of Sinorhizobium meliloti. Next base: position 110,933 of record NZ_CP141214.1, read on the forward strand.
CTCGAACCGAGTTGTAACAGGGTCGCCCATGCTGACACTCGGCCGTCACCCCCATTGAGGCGGCTCGGCGCGGTGCGAGCGAAGGCAGCGATATCCCCATCCGAATGACCAAGCCCTTTCCGCATTGCCCGCTTATCTCGGCTTGGCTTTGTAGGATTCTACAACTGCCAACCGATTCCGATCCGTGCTGATTTCACCGCCGACCAACAACGACGGAGAAATTCATGCAGATTCTCGCGATCTCGAAGCCACGGAATGACGAAGAAGCCCGGCTCCTCCACATGCATCACCAATTGCGCGCCCGGATCTTTTCCGCCCGGTTGGGCTGGGACGTTGACGTTATTGACGGTCGGGAGTCAGACGCTTTTGACGCGCTGATGCCAACCTACATCCTCGCAATTTCGAACAACGGTGACGTGGCAGGGTGCGCGAGGCTGCTTCCGGCGCTTGGCCCGACCATGGTGACGGACGTCTTTTCGTCGCTACTTCCGAATGGCCAGCTCAACGCGCACTCCGCGATGATCGAAAGCTCCCGCTTCTGCGTCGACACTAGTCTCGGGGAGGGCAAGGGAGCCGGCTCGGTACATGAGGCAACGCTGACGATGTTCGCAGGCATCATTGAATGGTGCATGGCGAATGGCTTCACCGAAATCGTCACGGTGACCGATCTCCGCTTCGAGCGGATCCTCGCTCGTGTTGGCTGGCCGCTGCAGCGGTTGGGGGAGCCGAAGAAGATCGGCGTAACGATGGCCGTGGCGGGCATCCTACCCGTCGACGCCGGCACATTTCAAAAACTCCGCCCATCTAACTACCGATCTGAATGCACCCCCCTCTGCAAGGCAGCGTAAGGAGAAATCGGTGAACCAGCTTCGCTCTCACCCTCGGCTTGTCCGCAAACTTCAGGAGGCGCTCGGCGATCACCTCTGCGTGGCGCTGGACGATGCAACGGTCGTCGAGATCATGCTCAATCCGGACGGAAAGCTCTTCATCGAGCGGCTCGGCCACGGCGTCGCGCCGGCCGGTGAGATGTCGTCGGCCGCGGCGGAAATGGTGATCGGTACCGTTGCCCATGCGCTTCAGTCAGAGGTGGACACGGAACAGCCGATCATCTCCGGAGAGCTGCCGATCGGTGGCCACCGCTTTGAAGGTCTTTTGCCGCCGGTGGTCGCCAAGCCTGCCTTCACTATTCGTCGTCGTGCGTCGCGTCTTATCCCGCTCGACGAGTATGTGCGCTCCGGCGTGATGACAGAGTACCAGGCATCGACGATCCGCAGCGCGATTTCCTCCAGGCTCAACATCATCATATCCGGGGGAACTGGCTCCGGCAAAACGACGCTCGCGAATGCTGTCATCGACGAGATTGTGAAGAGCGCACCAGAAGACCGGCTCGTCATTCTTGAGGACACCGCCGAGATTCAATGCGGGGCCCAGAACGCCGTCCTTCTCCACACCAGCGATACCGTTGACATGGCGCGGCTGCTGAAGAGCACCATGCGGCTGCGGCCCGACAGAATCGTGGTCGGTGAAGTCCGCGACGGCGCTGCGCTCACACTACTCAAGGCGTGGAACACCGGCCATCCGGGTGGCGTGGCGACTATCCATTCAGATACAGCGATGTCGGCGCTCCGCCGTCTCGAGCAGCTGACTGCCGAAGCCAGCCAGCAGCCGATGCATGAGGTGATCGGAGAAGCGGTCGATCTCATCGTCTCCATAGAACGGACCCCGCGCGGGCGGCGCGTCCGCGACGTCATTCAGGTCGAGCGCTTCGCGGGCGGCCAGTACGAAATCGAATCCGACCAGCTTACAGAAGAGAAGGAGGCGCGCAATGTCGCGTAGAAATGCCGTCATCGCCGTCGCACTCCTTGCGGCGCACATCGTTCTCGCCTGCGTCGCGCCGGCGCTCGCCAGTTCGGGCGGCAGTCTTCCCTGGGAAGGGCCGCTGCAGCAAATCCAGGAGTCGATCACCGGGCCGGTCGCGGGAGCTATTGCACTTGCAGCGGTCGCAATTGCTGGCGGCATGCTCATCTTTGGGGGAGAACTGAACGACTTCGCGCGGCGGCTGGTGTATATCGTGCTGGTGGCGGGCATCCTGCTCGGTGCCACCAACATCATCGGCCTGTTCGGCGCGACGGGCGCCTCGATTGGAGCATCGGACGAGCGAACCACATTCTTCAGCCGAAGCAGAGTAGGGGAGGGGGCTCATGGTTGAGTCCCTGTCCCGTCTAAAACACAACCGCATCCACCGTGCACTTTCGCGTCCGAATCTGCTGATGGGCGCGGACCGGGAACTGGTCCTGCTCACAGGTCTCGCCGCGGTCATCCTGATCTTTGTGGTCTTGACAATATATTCCGCGCTCTTCGGGGTTGCCGTCTGGATCGTCATCGTCGGGCTCTTGAGAATGATGGCAAAGGCGGACCCGCTGATGCGTCAGGTCTACTTCCGGCACATTTCTTACAAGCCCTACTACAAGGCGACCACCTCGCCGTGGCGGCGGTATTGAGGAGGTTTGCATGGTCGCTCTCAAACGGTTCCGGGCAACCGGACCATCCTTCGCGGATCTCGTCCCCTATGCCGGTCTGGTTGACGATGGCGTCCTGCTATTGAAGGACGGCAGCCTCATGGCTGGCTGGTACTTTGCTGGGCCCGACACCGAAAGTGCCACCGATCTGGAACGCAATGAGCTATCGCGACAGATCAACGCCATTCTGTCGCGTCTTGGAAACGGGTGGATGATCCAGGTCGAAGCGATCCGTATTCCGACGGTTGACTATCCGTCTGAGGACCGGTGCCACTTCCCGGACCCGGTCACCCGGGCGATTGATGCCGAGCGCCGGGCGCATTTTGCGCGAGATCAGCGGCATTTCGAGAGCAAGCACGCTCTTATCCTCACCTATCGGCCCCTGGAGCCCAAAAAGACGGCCCTCAGCAGATACATCTACTCGGACGAGGAGAGCCGCAAGAAGACCTATGCCGACACGGTGCTGTTCATCTTCAAGAACGCTGTCCGGGAGATTGAGCAGTATTTTGCCAACACCCTTTCGATCCGGCGAATGGGAACGCGCGAGGTCGTCGAGAGGGGCGGGGAGAGGGTCGCTCGCTATGACGAACTGCTGCAATTCGTTCGCTTCTGTATTACGGGCGAAAACCATCCAATCCGGCTGCCGGATGCTCCCATGTATCTCGACTGGATCGCGACAGCCGAGCTCAAGCATGGGCTAACGCCAAAGGTGGAAAGCCGCTACCTGGGTGTGGTGGCGATCGACGGACTGCCGGCAGAGAGCTGGCCGGGGATTCTCCACAGCCTTGATCTGATGCCGCTAAGCTATCGCTGGTCATCGCGTTTCATCTTCCTCGATGCGGAGGAGGCGCGGCAAAAGCTCGAGCGCACCCGCAAGAAATGGCAGCAAAAGGTCCGGCCGTTCTTTGACCAGCTATTCCAGACGCAAAGTCGTTCGATCGATCAGGACGCCATGAGCATGGTGGCCGAGACCGAGGACGCTATCGCGCAAGCCTCCTCGCAGTTGGTCGCCTATGGGTATTACACCCCGGTTATCGTTCTATTCGACGGTGATCGCGAAGCCTTGCAGGAGGAGGCGGAGGCGGTACGCAGGCTAATACAGGCCGAAGGCTTCGGAGCGAGGATCGAAACACTCAACGCAACCGACGCCTATCTCGGAAGCCTTCCAGGCAATTGGTACGCAAATGTGCGCGAGCCGCTGATCAATACCAGCAATCTCGCCGACCTCATCCCACTGAACTCTGTTTGGTCGGGCAACCCCGTTGCACCGTGCCCTTTTTACCCGCCGGACTCGCCACCGCTCATGCAGGTCGCGAGTGGGTCGACACCGTTTCGGCTGAATCTTCATGTCGACGACGTTGGTCACACTCTCATTTTCGGACCGACCGGATCGGGCAAGTCGACGCTTCTGGCACTAATCGCGGCGCAGTTTCGACGCTACGAACGCGCCCAGATCTTTGCCTTTGACAAGGGAAACTCGCTCCTGCCCCTGACGCTCGCCACTGGCGGCGATCACTATGAGATTGGTGGCGGCTCTGAAGAAAAAGGAAAGGCGCTGGCCTTTTGCCCGCTTTCGGACCTCTCCAGCGAAACCGATCGGGCCTGGGCCACGGAATGGATCGAGATGCTGGTGGACCTGCAAGGCGTAACCATCACCCCCGATCATCGCAATGCAATTTCCCGCCAGATCGGGTTGATGGTCAGCGCGCCCGGAAGATCGTTGTCCGACTTCGCAAGTGGGGTGCAGATGCGTGAAATCAAAGACGCGCTGCATCACTATACCGTTGATGGTCCAATGGGACAGCTTCTCGACGCCGAGGAAGACGGTCTGACGCTCGGTGCCTTCCAGACCTTTGAGATAGAACAACTGATGAACATGGGCGAACGCAATCTCGTGCCCGTACTGACCTATCTGTTCCGGCGGATCGAGAAGCGCCTCGATGGCGCTCCCAGCCTGATCGTGCTCGATGAGGCCTGGCTGATGCTCGGCCATCCAGTGTTCCGCAGCAAAATACGCGAATGGCTGAAAGTGCTGCGTAAGGCCAACTGCGCCGTCGTGCTCGCCACACAGTCGATCTCCGACGCCGAACGCTCCGGGATCATCGACGTGTTGAAGGAATCCTGCCCAACAAAGATCTGCCTTCCGAATGGTGCCGCCAGAGAGCCTGGAACTCGCGAGTTCTACGACCGGATCGGATTCAACGAGCGGCAGATCGAGATCGTCTCGAACGCGATTCCCAAGCGCGAATACTACGTCGTCACTCCTGAAGGCCGACGGCTGTTCGATATGGCGCTCGGGCCGCTGGCGCTCAGCTTCGTCGGCGCATCCGGCAAGGAAGACCTCAAGCGCATCCGCGCCCTCTATTCCGAACACGGCCGCGACTGGCCGATCCACTGGCTTCAAATGAAAGGAGTCCACGATGCCGCATCGTTGCTTAACTTCGAATAGATTGCTCGCTGGTCTGGCGGCGTTCGTGGTGGCTACCGGCGAAGCAAAGCCCGCCGAGGCCGGAACCGCCACCGGCGCTGCGACAGAGTGGACGCAGGTCCTCAACAATGGCGAGTTGGTCGCATTGGTCGGGAAATCCGGCGAGCAGATCCAGAACCAACTCACCCAGATTAGTCAGCTCGCCCAACAGATCGAGACGCAGCTCAACATCTACCAGAACCTGCTTCAGAACACCGCCACTCTCCCGTCGCATATGTGGGGGCAAGTCGAAAGCGACCTCAATCAGTTGCGCAGCATCGTCGATCAAGGGCAAACCATTTCGTTTTCGATGGGCAATGCGGACGACATACTGCAGCAGCGTTTCCAGAGCTACTCAAGTCTGAAGACCAACCTGCCAGACAATGCTTCTTTTTCGACTACCTATCAGTCCTGGTCGGACACCAACCGGGACACGATCGCCAGCACGTTAAGGGCGGCGAGCTTGACGGCCAAGCAGTTCGACAGCGAGGAAGTTACGATGTCCTCGCTGCGGTCGATGTCCGAAACGGCCGACGGGCAGATGAAGGCCCTGCAGGTGGGCCATCAGATCGCTGCGCAACAGGTCGCGCAGGTGCAGAAGCTTCGCGGCCTTGTCTCCCAGCAAATGACGATGATGGGAACTTGGCTTCAGGCCGAGCAGACAGACAAGGACCTCGCGCAGGCACGGCGTGAGAAATTCTTTAGCGGGACTGCTCCCTCCACTTCTGGCGGCGAAAAGATGAAGGTGGAATGGTGAGAACGAAACTGATTCTTGTCGCAATCGCGATTTTCCTGGCGTTCGGCAGCACCGGCATCTGGTTCCTCATCTCCGAAAAGCAGGCTGTACAGGAGCGCCGCGAAAAGTTCTTCGGCTCGTCGAAGGAGTATCCAACCTCTGGCGGCGAAAAGATGAAGGTCGAGTGGTGAGCACATGACGGAGATATCTCTTCGGCGGCTCCGAGCCCCGATGCTGGTTACCACCTTCTGCATACTGGCAGCACAGCCAGCCCTCGCTCAAGAAGGTTCAGTTCTTACCTCATTGCAGAGCCAGATCACCACGGCCGCAAAGGGGTGGGAAACGACCGTCATCGATGCGGCAAAAACCTTGTTCTGGATCCTCGCCACGATCGAGATTGGTATCGCGGCCGTCTGGTTGGCTCTGCAGGCCGCAACGCTCGAGAGCTGGTTCGGTGAGCTTGTGAAACGGATCATGTTCGTCGGCTTTTTTGCCTTCGTTTTGGCACAAGGGCCGACCTTCGCGAAGGCAGTGGTCGATAGTCTGTTTCAGATTGGCGCCGGCGGCGGTACTTCGTCTCCAGCCGACGTCTTCAACGCCGGACTCGCCGTTTCGACCAAGATGTCGGAGAAGATACAGTTCGGTCTCTTTGAGGACAACGCGTTAGCGATCTCGGCTGCTTTTGCCATGCTCGTCGTGGTCATCTCGTTTTCGCTCATTGCCGCGATTTTCGTGTCCGTCATGGTCGAGATGTATATCGGCCTGCTCGCCGGCATGATCATGCTTGGCCTGGGTGGTTCGTCGTATACGAAGGACTTCGCAATCCGATATCTGATCTACGCTTTTTCGGTTGGAATGAAGCTGATGGCGCTTGTCATGATCTCGCGTATCGGCTCGGAGGTGCTGATCGGATTGGCGAACGAACCTGACGTTGGTGATCAGTTCCAGACAGCGCTCGCAATTGCCGGTATTGCTGTCGTCGTCTTTATCGTCGCGATCTACGTTCCGAACATTATGCAGGGCGTCGTTCAGGGTGCATCCGTTTCAGGTGGAATGGAGGCGATCAGGCACGGTGGTCAGGCGGCATCCTTTGCCACCGGGGCAGGGTTCCTAGCGGCCGGTGCAGCCGGGGCGGGATTCGCTGCGACTCAAACCGCACGGGCCGCAGGGTCATCCGGTGCAGGTGCCATGCTTCGAGGTTTTGGCGCAGGGATCGGATCCGCAGGAAAAGCGGCGGGCTCGGCTGCCAAGGAGAAGGCCATCGGTTCTCCTGGTGCTTATGCAGGATCGATCCTCGGGCTCGCCAACGCCAAGCTGGACCAGAGTCGCAGCGGGCAGAGCGGGCTAAAGCCACCTCCCGAACGCAAAGACTAACAGCAATCAGAAAGTGATCGATCGATGGCAGCGAACCGCGCCCCCGAAAACCCGTATCTTGCCGCGCGCCAGGAATGGAGTGAGCGATACGGCTCCTATGTCCAGGCAGCCGCTGCATGGCGCATCGTCGGCATTCTGGGTCTGACTATGGCAGTGATCGCCTTCGGGTATGCCATGTATCTCAGCACCCAAGTCAAACTGGTTCCCTATATCGTCGAAGTCGACAAACTTGGAACCGCAGCGACCGCCGGGTTCCCTGAACAGATCGAATATGCCGACGTTCGGGTGGTGCGCGCCACGCTCGGCAATTTCGTCACCAGCTTCCGTTCGATCACGCCGGACGCCGTGGTTCAGAAGCAATACATCGACCGAACCTACGCACTCCTTCGGACGTCCGATCCGTCGACGCAGAAGATCAATGACTGGTTCCGAAGCAATTCACCGTTCGAGAAGGCCAAGTTGTCGACGGTGGCCATCGAGGTCAACAACATCGTCGCGCTTTCGAACCAGACCTATCAGATCGACTGGACCGAATACGAAAGGGACCGGAAGGGCAAAGAAACGGGCACACGCCGGTTCCGCGGCATCGCGACGGTCACGCTGACGGCGCCACAGGACGAAGCGACCATCCGCCACAATCCAATCGGTCTCTACGTCCGGGATTTCGACTGGACAGCACAGCTATAAGGGCAGGGGACTTCACATGCAAAGAACAGGATTTATCGCAGCCGCCGTCTGCATAGCCGGACTCGTCATTGCGACGGGTGCACATGCACAAAGCATGACGTCGAACGAGGTGAAGGGAACTAACATTTCGCGGAAGTGGCGCGGCACACCCGGACTGGTTACCACCGGGCTGGATGGAAAGGTCATCTTTCTCTTCGGCGAAACTCAGCCGTCCGTGGTCTGCTCGCCGCTGCAGGTCTGCGATATTGAGCTGCAGGGCGGCGAGATCGTCCGCGATGTCCTCGTCGGCGACACCGTTCGCTGGAAGGTGGAGCCGGCGACCTCCGGCGCCACCGGCGGTCAGGCTATCCACTTGATCGTCAAGCCGTCGGAACCGGGTCTCGTCACCTCCATGGTGGTCACGACGTCGCGTCGCACCTATCACATCCAACTCAAGTCCCATCCGAGCCAGTACATGGCCCGCGTTGGCTTCGAATATCCCGAGGATGTCTCGACCAAGCTCGCGGACATCAATGCCCGGCTCGATACCGGCGGAATACTCGGAACGGCGCCCGATAAACTGAACTTCTCCTACTCGGTGAGTGGGAGCGCCTCTTGGAAGCCGAAGCGCGTCTATTCGGATGGTGTAAAAACCTACATCCAGTTTTCCAAATCGATCTCGGGACAGGATGCGCCGGTGCTGTTCGTTGTCAACGGGGGCCAGAACCGCATCGTCAATTACCGGATGAAGAACGACGTGATGATCGTCGACTACGCAATCGACAAGGCGATCCTCGTCTCCGGAGTTGGCTGGCGGCAACAGAAGATCACCATCCGGCGGGGAGGCTGAGTGATGCGCAAAGCTCTCGTTTTCATCGTCGCTGCCGTTTTTCTTTCCAGTTGCCAAACTGCCGAGGAAAGATTGGACACCAGCTCAAACGCCACTGCGGTGACTGCCCCGGCCGCAAGCGCAATCGCCGGTGATATGGCGAGCCGGTTCGCCGAGCAAATTGGCCCGGCAGGCACCACAACCATCATGATGGGCAAGGGCACGTCGGAGTATGGGATGGCCCTCGAGGCCGCGCTGAAGGGATGGGGCTACACGGTCGTTACCGACGGGAAGATCGGAAAGGACGTGAAACCCGTCGAGCTCGCCTATTCGATCGATGGCGTTGACGGTCAGGTGCTCGCGCGACTCTCCACGCCGTCTATCGCCCTTGGCCGGGCGTATACAGCAACAGCAGTCGGCGCTACGCCGGCAAGCCCGCTTTCCGTCATGCAGCGTAATTGAGGGGAGACAGATATGGTCCAGTCTCTCCATCTTGGTGCGTCGGCTCATGCCGATGATGAGAACAGCATGCGCCGAATCAATCGGCTGCCGATCATCATCGCCATCGTTCTCGTCGCGCTATTCGTTGGCGTGGTCGTGATCGGACTGTCGTGGCGCGGGCTTCCCTTTGCCCGAAACAGCGATATCGACAGTGCTTCGAATACTCCCGCAACCAATTTCGGGGACCAGCTCAAGCGCGGCATTGCCGACGGCATCATCGGTGAGCCGGTTGAGCGGGAAGCGTTTCAGCCAACGCCTGCCGTCGAGCAGAAAGTTGAGAAGGAGGCGCCGGCTGTTGCTCGCCGACCCCTCGAACAGGAAGAGCGACGCCCCCCGCTGGAATCGGAAGAAGAATGGCGGGACCGTCTGAAGCGGGAGCAGGATGAACAGTATATCCGAGAGGCCCAGCGCCAGCGGATGGCTCGCCTGCAGGCGCGTGCAACGGCGCTGGACTCCCCATTGAAGGTCGATATTTCCGAAATTGAAAAAGCCGCAACGATTACCACAGACTCGAGCGGCCAAAATTCGACTGGGGCAGGCACGAGGGTCTCGGATCTCTATGCCGCGGCAACGAACGCCGGCCTTATGGGTCAGAATGTCGATCCGAATGGCAAAGCCTCGAAGGAAGTTTTTTTCAACCAGGACATCAAAGATCTCGGTTATCTGCCGAATCAGACCGTGAAGCAGATCTCGCTCTACGAGCTGAAACGCGGCTCGGTCGTTCCCGCTACGTTGATCACCGGCCTCAACTCTGATCTTCCGGGACGGATCACAGCGCAGGTGAGCCAGAACGTCTTTGATAGCGCGACGGGCTACCAGCTCCTCATACCGCAGGGTGCGAAGCTGCTCGGCCGCTATGACTCCAAGGTCTCATTCGGGCAGGAAAGGGTCCTTGTCGTCTGGACGGACCTCATTTTTCCGAACGGCTCAACCCTTCAGATCGGGGGCATGGCAGGCACTGACGCGGAAGGATATGGCGGCTTAAAGGACAAGGTCGATCGGCACCTGTGGCGCACGTGGAGTTCGGCAGCACTCGTTGCCTTGATCGGGACCGGGATTGACATGTCAATGCCCGAAAGTTCGACGCTTGCGACGCAGGATACCGCATCCGATGCGGCGCGAAGAAACTTCGCCGAATCGTTTGGTCGGGTGGCGGAGCAGACAATCTCGAAGAACCTGAATGTTCAGCCAACAATCCGCATTCGGCCAGGTTACAGATTCAACGTGTTAGTGGACCAGGACATCATTTTCCCGTCCGCTTACCGTGGAATTTAACCACTTGGGGCAGCGACTATGCTCAGCCGCCATGCCTTAGGTTGAACCAAGGTGTGGCGATGCAACCACGCAATATGAAATCCTTCTATTTCCCGCCATCTTTCCGGATTGACCGCGCTTGAAAGTTTCGCGGGGCTGGGTAGTAATTTCGCATTGCATCGCGTGACGCGGGTACACCAGGTTTGCGATTCAGACATCGATTGAAGGTCCGAAACGCTATCGTTGCCCCACGACCCCTGCGGGTCAGCTGATCTGCCTCTTCGACGAACGATGCCGGGGAAGACGAGCCGCCGCGTCAGGAACGTAAGGAGAAAAGCCGTGGACGGACATGTTCGCTCGCTCATCGATATGCTGGAAGCCGCGCAAGACGAACATATGATGAAAAGTGCGCTGAAAACCTTTGCGCATTCGTGCGGATATGACCGGTTTGCCTATCTGCAAGCAGAAGCTCTCGAACTCAGGACCTTCAATTCCTATCCCGAACCATGGGAGGGCATTTATCTTGGTGGCGATTATTCACGGATTGACCCAGTTGTGAGGGAGGGAAAGCACGGGCGAGGTATGTTTTTCTGGACAGCCGATAAGTGGCCTGCCCGAGGATCTTCTCCGCTTCGGCGGTTTCGAGACGAGGCCATTGAGCACGGCATTCGCTGCGGGATCACCATTCCGGTTGAGGGCAGTTTCGGATCCACGATGATGCTGACCTTCGCGTCCTCGGAAAGAAAGGTCGATATTTCAGGGATGCTGGATCCCAAGAAGGCGGTTCAGTTGGTGATGGCTGTCTATTACCAACTGAAAATCATCGCAGCGAAAACTGCAATCAACCCGAAGCGAATGCTGTCGCCGCGCGAAATGGTGTGCCTTGTGTGGGCAACGAAGGGGAGGACCGCGCTTGAAACGGCGATGCTCACTGGTATCAAGGCCAGAACCGTGCAGCATTATCTCGACAAGGCGCGCGAGAAATTTGACGCGAAGTCTGTGCCGCAGCTCGTTGCCATTGCGAAGGATCGCGGCCTGGTCTGAGGTCTAATCGTCGCCTTCAAACGGCACGTCTGGAACGTAGCCGAGTGCATCCAGAATTTCCGAGAGCTTCTCCTGATGGGCTTCGGACTTTTTCTGACGTGCGATATATTCGTCCTGAAGCGTCTGGAGCACGGAACTGGAAGTTGACGGGTCGTCGCTTGCGCGCGACCACTCGTCATAGACGGCCTGATCGGCTGCGAGAAGCCGGCGGTGTTCGAGGATCGCCGAAACAGCCAGGACCTCTAATTCCGATTTTTGCATCAAACCGCAGCGAGACTGTCTTCCAATTTTTTCGTCTGCCCCGGATGAGCTGGCGTTCTTCATCCTTGTCTCCTCTAACTTCATTTTAAGACCGCCAAGAACCGAGGCTTAGTTCGCGTCGCATACGCTTGCGATTAGATACCAGATTACCGGAGGATAGGAGAGAGTCGAAATCTTCGAACGGTTCACCGTCCCACACGAAGAGAAGCTTCGGCCACCGCGGCATCACCTTGATTCGTCAAATGTAATGTCGCTGTAGAGAATACTCCGTGGTGAAATACTCTACAAGCCGTTGCTCTCTCGATCATGGAGATTCGAGAGGTATTTGCACGAAATCTGAAAGCCGCGCGTCGGGCCAAAGGCCTGTCGCAAGAAGAGCTTGCTTATCGCGCAGGTATCGATCGCACCTACATCAGTTCCCTGGAACGCAGCGTTTACAATGCGAGCATCGATGTGGTGGATCGCTTGGCAATGGTTTTAGAAGTAGAAGCGTCTGATTTGCTGAAACGGACAGCAGAGAAGAAATGAACGCCTTGCTAGCCTGATCAGCAGCGAGATCGAAAAGCGAGGTCGGCCTTTACGGCAGCCATCTCCTGCAATCTTTATTCTCCATAAGGAGAATGATTATGACCAGCACGTCACACGTCTACACGCCCGCCGAGGCGGCGGCTGTCAGCGAGATCGCTGTGAAATCGGTGCACAATGCGATCGACAAGCGCATCATCGAGACTCATCTCGTTGGTAGCAGGGGTCGAGCACTCACCGATCAGGATCTGCTTCGGTTGAAGCTCTGGTACGGCGTCGGATCGATCTTGTCTGCCGAGCGCCGCAAGCGCTTGTTCGACACCATCGACCAGAATCCCGATGCCGAAACTGTCAGGGCAGACGATTATCTCATTATCGACGTTGCGCGGGCACGAGAACAACTGGCCGCGCGGGCCGAGGCGCTTCGAGAAGCCGAACGAATGATTGAAAGCGTGAAAGGTGTCGTGGGTGGCGAGCCGGTTTTCAAGCGAACCCGTGTTCCTGTACGAACGATTGCCGCGATGAAGACCCAAGGCGCAAGTACAGCGGAAATCGTTGAGGGCTATCCTTCGCTCACCGAGCGTATGGTGGAACTTGCCGAGATCTGGGTTGCGGCCCATCCCGCCAGGGGACGTCCGAGGAAGCTTTCGGAGCAGGGCCTGAAGGTGAAATCCGTGAAGCGCCTGGTCCTTCGGAACGAGAACGTCCCCAAACCATCTGGCTCGACCTCGTGAAGTTTCTTATTGATGAATGCCCTCACACATCATTCGTGGCCGTGGCCCAAGCTCACGGCCAGGATTGTTTCCAATGTGAATTGGCTCGGGTTTAGCGGCGAAACCGACTGGCATCTGATGCCTCGGATCATCGAGGGGGATTTCATCCTCGTGACGAACAAAGGCCGCGACTTCCGGAAGCTTTGCGGATACCGGCCGTGCAATAGATGCGTGGGCATCGGTTTGAAACATCCTGACGCTGCTCAGCAATCACATGGTCCATAGAATGGACAAGGGCGCTGCCTGCAATTTTTCTCCGAAAGGCGTCACGCGGTCATGATCGTGCAAGACCAGTCCACGCACGAAACGACCGCCAACCGCTTCCTGCAACTGACGCAATCCCCTGAAATCCTCAGTCTTCACCGTCGCTGATGCCTTGACCTCTATTCCGACGATCCGACCACGGCGATCCTCGATGACGACATCGACCTCGTCCTGATCTTTGGTCCTGTAATGCGAAAACGAAAAGCGCCGGTCAGACCAGGAGGCAAGCTTCAAAAGCTCGGAAACAACGAAGCTTTCAAGCAACGCTCCATACCGTGTTCTGTTTTCACGCAGCGCTTCGGATACGTCCTCCCGCAAGCTCGCCAGCAGTCCCGTATCGAGAAAGTGCAGTTTGGGCGTTTTTATCAGCCGGCTTAACCGGTTGTTCGACCATGGCGCCAGCGTTCTGATCAGAAAAAGCCGCTCGAGAATGGCTACATCTTTTTGCGCGGTGACGCTCGACAGTCCCAATGCGGCACCGAAACTGCTGTGGTTCACCAGTTGGCCGGCATGTTCCGCAAGAACATCCAGCAACCGCGGCAGTCGATCGAGTTGATCGATGTTGGCGATGTCGCGAACGTCCCGATCGAGAATCAGGGCCACGTAGTCTTCCAACCAGGCGACCCGCCGGGCAGGCGTCGCTCTGCGCAAGACCTCCGGATAGCCACCGCGCAGCACGGTTTCCAGAAGATCATCACCAAATATAGCGTCCTCGCCGGTCGCGGGTTCCTCACCAGCGAATAGACGATCCAGCAAATCACCCGGGGTCGAACGGATTTCGGACTGGGCGAAAGGCAGGAGCGGGACCACGGCCATGCGCCCGGCAAGGGAGTCCGCAATCGCGGGCACAGTTGCCAGATTGGCCGAACCTGTGAGTAGAAATCGGCCCGGGGCGTCGTCGCGGTCAACGCTTTCCTTAATTGCCAGTATCAGTTCGGGCGCCCGCTGAACTTCATCGATCACGCTCCTGTTAAGGCCCCGGACAAAACCGACCGGATCAGCCTTGGCAGCACTGAGCGCGCCGGCGTCGTCGAGGGTGATATAGGCGCGATCAGGGCCTGAGAATTGCCGCGCAAGAGTTGTCTTTCCAGCTTGCCTTGGGCCGGCTATCAGGACGACACGAGTGTCGGCAAGCGCAGTCTCGACTATCGGACGAGCCTCCGTCTATTTTAAAGTCATTTCCCAACCAATTTTAATCGCGCAGCCGTCTATATCTGACTTGGCAGCGAACGAAGGTCTCAAATTTCCAGTCGTATATTTCCCACCGATCCGGGAAAGGTCGATTCGCATCTCCGCCGATCCAACGCTGCGGCTTTTCCCCGGACTTTCAGTGGCCGCATCCTCAGGAGAGCTGTCGGTGGCGTCCGCGTCTGAGGATGACGCACTGTCTGTCGTCGCGCTCCCTCCCGGATCAGGAGCCTGAAACACACGCACGCCTTCGAATTCGCCGGTCTTCCAAGCGTAGATCGCATCGTCGAAAATGTGCGGAAAGACCTCGTCGCTCCAAGGGTTGCCGTACCACTTGGCCACAATCCGAAGCACCTTGGCGAACATCGCAGTTCCCTTGCGAAGGTTCTCGCAGGCGTCGACCAGATCGGGCTGCAGATCGGAAGCATCCTTGACTCCGACGCCCGCCGGAAACTGCGTCAGGCCGACACGCACCACCGCTTGGCCGACATACTGCCGGACGATCGCGATGGCTTCGTCCGGCGTCGTCGCCTTCGGGATGAGGATCAATCGGCCACCTGATTTGACGGTGACGGCAAGTGGATCATTTGCGCCCGCGGCGGTCACGAACTGCTCGACGATCGGGGGCTTCAACGAGGGGTCTGCGCATTGTTGAATCAGGGCAGCGTCGAGCATGGCGGGCTCCTTGGCATTCAGATGTTGAAGGAAAGAACGAGGGGTTTCGCGAACAAGCGCGCCCAGGCTTGAGTGCTGGCGCGCTGGATGGCGACGATCGATGTCCCCTTGGTCCACCAGCCATTGCCGAAAGCGACGATGAAGTCCGGCTCCTGCAGCAGGGACTGCAGGACGGGCCAGACGATCAGTTGCTCGTAGCAGATCAGCGGTGCGATCCGAGCGTCGACGGCGGTCACAAGCGGGTTGGCGAAGAAATGCGCCCGCGCGCTGCCGCTCTGACCCAGCAGGGCGCGCCAAGGCTGCCACATCGAGCCCGGAACAGGCATACGTTCGCGATAGACGATTTGAGCGCCGTCGCCTGAAATCGCGACCAGAACATTGTCGTATCCGTTCGCATCGATGATGGCGGCGCCGGCAATGACGGTGGCGTCACTTTCCTGCAGTGCTTTTACCCAAAGCCGCTCGACGGTGGGCGTCCAGAAGCCCAGAGAACTTTCGGGAAGAACAACGGTGCGGGTGCCGCCGGATGCCTGACCCTTCATCGTGGCAATCAGATCACGGTGACGCGCAATGCTGACGTCGCGACCGAGCGAAGCTCCGAACTGGAGATCGACGCCCCGCCAGCCCTCCGGTAGTTTCGGTGGGTCCCAGGTTGCGGCGGACCATGCCCAAAACCCAATGAGGACGATCGGGACAGCCGGCCACATGCGGGTAACGAGGCCCATGAGGCCGGCTGTCGTGGCAACCAGCCCCCACCATCCCCACCCTGGAAACAGCACGCCCGCGGCGGTGATCGGATGCGCCCAACCGGTGATGCCAAATGGGGGGATAGCCATGAGCGCGGCCGCCACCAGATAGCAAATCGGACGAATGGCAGAATGCCTTGTCCAGAGGATCGCGTGGACCGCGACAAAGCTCAAAGATGCGCAGAGCCATAGAGCCAAGCCAGGCCACAGGTCGAACGCGTAAAAGGCCGCCACGCCTTGTGGCAGACCGCGTGATGCAGCGAGAAAATAGCCGGCCGAGACACACGCAGCCGTCAGCCTCTTTCGCGCAAGCGCCCAGAGGGTCGGAAACGTGCATGCGAGCGGAAGGAGAAGGACGTTCCCGCTCCAAGCAACCGTTCCGGCAATGATTGAAGCGGTAATCAACAGGACCGGCCGAACGTGCTCACAGTGCATTGGTGAGCACCGGTTGCGCCAGGCCGAGGATGCCCGCGACGGGAAGGGGTCCGAAGTAGCGGGAGTCATAGGAGCTCCTCAACGGTGAGTGCAGGAAGACGCTTTCTGCCGGCACGACGCCGCCGGAATAAGGCACCATCGGCCGACCCTCGCCGTCGCGCTGAGCCAGATCGGAGAAAGGGATCGCATGCCCGTCGATCGTGACGCCCGCACCGATTTCGACATGCTGCCCGGGAACCCCGATGACCGTCTTGATGAGCGGCGCGACCCCGCCCGGGCACGTTCCGAAGCGGAGATAGCCACGCGCTCTGGCCTCTCGCATGACAGGCGTTTGCGGAGGACAAATGAAGACGAGATCGCCTGTCGACACCACTCGATTGAGCGCCGAGATGCGCCAGAGGCCAAGGGGTTCGCTCGGTGTCAGATTGATGCGGTAGCCGCCGATGATGGCCGCAGCAACACTGCCGGCAAGGGTGGTTGCTGCCACCAGCAAAAGCACGACGGCATTCGATCTTTGCGTAGGTCCCATCCGAGGTGCAGACACTTGCGCCGTCATTTCAAGGAGATCCCCTGGCTCTTTTTCTGGCACAGGCTTTCTGCCTGCTTCAACGCCTCGGTCGTGCGCTCATGCGCGGCCAGCTGCTGCACCGTCCGCATCGAATTCCACGCCGATTGCACTTCGGCCTTCTGCCCGGCCGTCATTGCACCCGTGATCGCATTGAAGGTCTGTCCGCTGGAGTCCTTGGCAGCCAGAGGAAGGAAGGTCCGTTCGCCGAAACGCTCCGCTACAGCCTTGGCGAAACCCTCGAACTCGGCCTTCACTTGTCTGTCGGCAAGCGCATATTCGAGACCGGCCGGCAGGTCGTTCCGGTCGATCGCATCGCGCACACGTTCGAGGGTCTCCTTTGCGTTTGCCGAGAGCGCCGGAATATCGATCGACATCTTCAGACGAACGGCGCGTTCCTCGACCTCAAACTTCCGTTCGGCTTCCGCCCGTTGGCGCAGATAGCGTTCCAGATTTCGGGCAAGAGCCGGCGCGTTGGTCAGCGCCGTTGACCGCGCCTGCTTGTCTGTGCCGCTTGCCAGTAGACCGGTCTTGCCTTTCAACGCGCCGAAGCTTTCCGGTTGGTCGCGGATCCTGCTGATGGTGGCATCCGCCACCGCTCCATCCTTCAGCAGGGCGTCGACATTGATTGCTTTAAACGCCCTTTCCGGCTGCGCATAGACGAGGTGGAAACGGGTCGAAACCTCCTCCCACTGCTTCTTCAAGCCGCGATCGGCTGCGACCTTGTCCTCGACCGCCTGGTCGACTGACTTTGCGAAGGTGGTAATGCCGGAAACCATAGGTTTTACCTTCCTGACAGTGTCCTGGAGTGGAGATTTCACAGAGCTGATGATGAGCCCGAGCTTGGCGGCAACCGCGGCGAGGCGCGCACCAAGATCGATGAGCTTTTGCTTTTGCCCGACCGTCCATTCCAGCCGATCGCGAAGGAGCGTCCGGGCCACGTTGACGAGATTGAGGCCGCGAGCTTCGGCGAAGCAAAGGGTTTGCCGGGAAAAACTGCCTTTCTCGTAGTCGAGCGTCGTTTCCTTGGTGTTCCTGCGCGAGAGGACTGGGATCAAGCCGCCGGCTTTAGCGAAGGATCTTCGGCCGTAATAGACGGCCAGGTCCTCACGATGACGAGTCATGGCGACATAGGTGAGGTGGCGATCAAGAGAAAGAGAACCCAGCACCTTGACCCGATCCACTGTGGCGCCCTGGCTCTTGTGGATCGTCGTGGCATAGCCATAATCGAGGTTGTTGTAGAAGCGCTGTTCGACCAGCACCTGGCGCGCAAGCTCGCCATCGCCGACCTTCGCTATGATGCGGCCCGGCCCGGTCTCAACGACCTTGGCCAACATGCCATTCTTGACACCGAGTGAGCCCTCGTTCTTGAGGAACACGATCTGGTCGCCGATCGCGAAGTTGCGATCGCCATCCGCCGTCTTGAACACGGTTCCTTCATCGAGAACGCCGCGTTCGATGAGCTTGATGCGCGCCATCTGGTTCAGCATGCGAACGTCCCTGCGCAAATGGGCAAGGATCAGGGACGTCTTCGCCGGATCGTAATCGCGGTCCCAGGCGGCGATGAGGTTGTCGACGGCGTCGGCCTTCAGATCCCATCCGATCACCTTGCCATTGGTACGGTAGGCGGCGACTGCCCTGCCGACGTTGCCACGCGCCAGATCAAGCGAGGCATCGCGCATCCATTGCTGGCGCTGGCGATAGATGGTTTCGAGTTCGGCATAGCCGATGCGATCGGCAATCGCGCGAAACGCGGCGCCTGCTTCGATGGGTTGAAGCTGTTCGGGATCGCCGATGAGAACGAGCTTGGCACCGGCCTTCGTTACGGCTTCGACGAACAGCGCCATCTGCCGCGACGACACCATGCCGGCTTCGTCCAGGACGAAGACCGTCTTGCTATCGAGCTGGTTACGCCCCCCGTGCCAGCGCAGTTCCCAGGACGACAGCGTGCGAGAGACGATCCCGGCTTCCTTCTCAAGGCCCTCGGCCGCCTTGCCGGCAAGTGCGCCGCCGACAACCCGGTAGCCTGCCGCCTCCCAGGCTTCGCGCGCAGCCTTCATCATCGTCGTCTTGCCGGCGCCGGCGCGGCCGATCACCGCGGCAATCCGCTCGGATCCCGATGCATGCTCGATCGCCGTTTTCTGCTCGTCCGAAAGACGCTCATGACGCGCAAATGTCGCCGCCAGCACCGCGTCGCGAACGCCATGCGAAGTCCGCTGAGACAGCCAGACCGCTCGATTGGCCATCTCGGCTTCGAGACGAATCATGTCGCGGGACGTGTACTTGACCGGCACTCGGATACCGGTGGCAAAGTCGATCCGCTCGCGCTCCAGGCGGAGCGTGTCGGGATGCAGGATGATCCGAACCATAAGGCTTTGGAACAGGGCGGAATCGTCGATGTAACGATGCAAGACCTTGGCGACATCACGCTCGTCGAACACGCTTTTCTCACGGGTGATCAGGTCGATGACGAGCTTCGGATTGCGGTCGATCCGTCTCGCATTTTCCGCTTTACGCGCATCCTGCAGTTCGATGAGCTCGAGCTCGACCGGCTTCGTGGCAACATCGGTTTTCCGCTCGATCGCCCTGGTGCCGACGCCAAGGTGGATGGTCGGTTCGAGATCGATCCCTTGCTTTTCGAAGGACCGTCCATCGACGCGAAGGTCGAGACCGGCCAGCGCCAGATGCCGGTTCTGGCAAGCAAACCATCCGTCGCGAAACGCGTTGAAATCGTCGATACCTCCAGCCCAGAGCTTATAGACGATCTTGCCTGCATCGTTGCGGATCGGATTGCCGTCCGGCCCGAGCACGGCAACCTTCTTGGCGCCGAAACCGTCTTCGGTCAGCGGCCGCAACGTCGTCATCAAATGAACGTGCGGATTGCCAGGGGCGTCGTGATAGACCCAGTCGACCACCATGCCCTTCGATGTAATGTGGCGCTCGACAAAATCCCGTACGAGCGCAATGTTCTGCTGAGCGCTCAGTTCGATCGGCAGTTCGATCGTGACGTCCTTGGCAAGCTGGGCATCGGAGCGCTTCTCGAAATCTTCGACCTTGTTCCAGAAGGCTTCGGAGGCGCCGGCGACCGAACGATCCGCGATCATTGCACGCAGCCATTCCGGGGCATCGGCAGGAATAACGAACTCTTCATGCAGCAATCCCTGCTTGCGAGTGTAGTCGATCGTTCGAGCCTCGCGCTCGTAGTCCATCTTGGCGCAGTGCCGATAGGCCGCCGACAGGACGGCGCTGCGGCCGGAGCCGCGGGCGACGACGCTGACGGAGAAGTGAGGGACGGCCACGGCGAATTCTTTCCCGGTTGCGAACGAAATCAACAGGTTCGTCGAGAGCGGCGGGGCCACCAGGCCTCCAGCAAGGGCGTCGCGTTAGCGACGTATAATTGCGCCCTTGGAAGCCGCTCCTTCGGAACGGCCGGGATGATCCACCAAAGGATCGCCCTCTGCGATTGTAGGATTCACAGTAGTGCGTTCCGCACTCACTTCCCTGAAACTGGGTTCGAAAGACAAGCTTTCTCACTCAGGGAGACGAACGGAATGAAGAAGCCATCCTTCAAAATCCGAGCCGAAATCGCGCAGCTGCAGGAGCAACTCAAGGCCGCTGAAACGCGTGAGGCGGAGCGCATCGGTCGGATTGCCCTCAAGGCCGGTCTCGGCGAGATCGAGGTCGACGAGACACAGCTACAGGCGGCTTTTGAGGACCTTGCGAAGCGGTTTCGGGGAGGCGAGGTTCGCACGACCGGAGGGAAGAGGGGAGCTGGCGTCGGCGAAAGCAGCGCACCGTCTGCGCAGAACGCGGCTGGCGCGGCTGCGGGCGGGACTGCTGAGGCTTAAGCGGATGGCGCGCACAACCACATCCGACGCCCGAAAGAAGGACACGCGGGAAAAGATCGAGCTCGGCGGCCTGATCGTCAAAGCGGGTCTTCGCTACGAGAAACGCGCGCTTCTGCTGGGCGCGCTCATCGATTTGAGCCAGCGCTTGAAAAGCAACGACACCGAACGCTCGCGACTAATGGCGATCGGCGCGGAGGCCTTTGGCAATTGCGATGAATAGGATCATCCTTTTCATCGCGCCTGTCGCGCTGATGTTCCTCGTCACGATCGGATTGACCGGGATCGAACACTGGCTTTCGGGGTTTGGAAAGTCGGAGGCTGCTCGGCAGACGCTCGGCCGGGCGGGCATTGCCCTGCCTTATGTCTCAGCGGCCGCCATCGGCATCGTTCTCCTGTTCGCGAGCGCCGGCGCGATCAGGATCAAGACGGCCGGATGGGGCGTCGTTGCCGGTGGTATAGCGACGATCGCTGTCGCCATCGCTCGCGAGGCGATCAGGCTGTCGACATTCGGCAACCAGGTTCCGGTCGGCAAGTCCATCCTCTCCTATGTCGATCCCGCGACGCTGATGGGAGCGGCGGCGGCGGCGATATCTGCCTGCTTCGCCCTACGTGTCGCGCTCGTCGGCAATGCGGCCTTCGCCAGCGCCGAGCCGAAGCGCATTCGCGGCAAGCGGGCGCTGCATGGCGAGGCCGACTGGATGAAAATGCAGGACGCGGAAAAACTCTTTGCTGACAAGGGCGGCATCGTCATTGGCGAGCGCTACCGTGTCGACAGGGACAGCACAGCGGGGCGCTCGTTCCGTGCCGATGACCCGGAAACGTGGGGCGCTGGCGGCAAGTCGCCGCTACTGTGTTTCGACGGTTCGTTCGGATCGACGCACGGTATCGTCTTCGCCGGATCGGGCGGCTTCAAGACGACATCGGTGACGATCCCGACGGCACTCAAATGGAGTGGATCCCTTATCGTTCTCGATCCGTCGAACGAGCTGGCGCCGATGGTTTCAGCCCACAGAACGGGCTCGAACCGAGACTTGTTCGTCCTCGACCCGAAGAGGCCGGAGACTGGCTTCAATGCGCTCGACTGGATCGGACAATTCGGCGGCACCAAGGAAGAGGATATCGCCTCCGTCGCTTCATGGATCATGAGCGACAGCGGCGGCGCGCGTGGTGTTCGCGACGACTTCTTCCGCGCCTCGGCCTTGCAATTGCTGACGGCGATGATCGCTGACGTTTGTCTCTCCGGCCATACGGAGAAAGAGAGCCAGACGCTTCGCCAAGTTCGCGCCAATCTCTCCGAACCGGAGCCGCAGTTGCGCCAACGCCTGCAGGAAATCTACGACAATTCGGATTCGGATTTCGTCAAGGAAAACGTCGCGGCTTTCGTGAACATGACACCCGAAACATTCTCCGGCGTCTACGCCAATGCGATCAAGGAAACCCATTGGCTGTCCTATCCGAACTATGCCGCGCTTGTTTCGGGCAAGACGTTTTCGACGGGGGATCTTGCCGAGGGAAACACCGACGCGTTCATCAACATCGATCTCAAGACCTTGGAGACGCATGCGGGCTTGGCCCGCGTCATCATCGGCTCGTTTCTCAACGGAATTTACAATCGCGATGGCTCGATGAAGGGCAGAGCACTCTTCCTTCTCGATGAGGTAGCGCGGCTTGGCTATATGAGGATCCTGGAAACCGCGCGCGATGCCGGTCGCAAATATGGCATCACGCTCGTCATGATCTACCAATCGATCGGGCAGATGCGCGAAACCTATGGCGGTCGCGACGCCGCCAGCAAATGATTCGAGAGTACGAGCTGGATCTCGTTTGCGGCGATCAACGATCCGGAAACGGCGGACTATATCTCACGCCGTTGCGGCATGACGACAGTCGAGATCGACCAG
Organism: Sinorhizobium meliloti; assembly: GCF_035610345.1. Next base: position 133,504 of record NZ_CP141214.1, read on the forward strand.
GTCAGCCGCAGTTCGCAAATGAAGGGATCATCGCGGACGCGATCGAAACAGTTGGCCGCACGACCGTTGATCCAGCCGCACGAGGTGCTTCGCATGCGCGCCGATGAGCAGATCGTCTTCACGGCCGGGAACGCGCCGCTCAGATGCGGGCGCGCGATCTGGTTTCGGCGTGACGACATGAAAGCCTGCATCGGAACGAACAGGTTTCATACGCTCGGAAACCCACCCGATGCACTTCGGGTCGAGCCGGCGCGCAGCGCAGCGAGCAAGGCTGAACCAGAACAATGAAGAGTATCGGAGAAATCAGCGTGAGCGCCGCCCAAAGGGGGGGATTTCGGGAATTCTCGTCGTGCGAGGGCGGGAACAGCGCAGCCGCAGGAGCTTCAACATAGTGGCCCGAAGGGGAGGCGGGACCGACTGCGCCCCGCATCTCGCACTCCGCCTAAAGCGCCTTGTTCGTAAACGCAGATGAAACCGAAGCCGAGGTAGGTTGAGGCGAACAGGAGAGGACCGAGCCGCCTGCGCAATCACTGACCGCGCGATCCTCTGCGCCGTGATCATCATTGCTACGGGAGGCTCGCTTGCCCTCGGGGGCGCTGGCAACCTCTCCGGAACTGCTAACTGCGGCTAGGACACCGACACCAGACTCGTTATCGACCGTGTTTTTGATCTGCGGCGCCGATCGCCATGTGAACTGCGCCCCGACGGCCATACGTCTGGTTTGGTGGGGAGAAAATCGCGGATATCGGTCAGACATTTCCGGTCCTGTACGGCACCAGAAGAGCCGGAAGCGGCTCGATGCCCGCTTGCGGTTTCTCAATTCGGCCGGTTGGCCCCGCCTCCCGGCGGGGCCTCGCCCGGATCTCAGTCCCGGTTGGGGCGCGACCAGATCAGTTGGTAGCCGTCCTCGCCTTCGACTTCGGTGAGGGTTGCGTAGATCGGCGCGGGGAAGCTCGGGTCGTCTAGCTTGACCGAGAAGTAGTCGCGGTCCTGCTCGGACCGCTTCTGCCAAGCTGCACCGAGCTCGACGTTGCCGGCGTAGATGCGGAAGTGCGGGCCTTTGTCGGAGGGGTTTTCGATGCGGGCGATGCGAGCCTTGACGTTGAGGGCGAGCGTGCGGATCGAGCCGTTGAAGCCGCTTTCGGTGGAGTTGAAGGTGCCGATGGTTGCCATTGTGGTGTTCCTTTCGTTGGTTTCGGACCGCGCCCTTCGCGGCCTCGATGGCTGTCACAAGGATCGGGGACGATTGGGCCGCACCTGACAAGGCCGGAATGGAATGGAGGACGGCCGGGAGAAACTTTGTTGTTTCGGGAGGAATGAGCGCCTGAGCGCTCAGGGGAAGAAAGTTTTGTATGGCCGTTGCGGGAAGACGATCGAGGCGAAGCCGCTCTCCGATCAGACATGCCTCATCGAGCCCGAGGAGGACGTGGCCAATGCCGACGGATCAGAGGAACGCGGTGATGGCAACGTGCCACGGACTCGGCCAAGCGGGACATAGCATGTGGTCAAACCGTTGCTCTATTCCTATGTCCGGGCGCTGGTTCGGTGGCGACGGACCTGCCGGCTGGAGTTGCCTTCAACAATCAACCCGGTCTCGAGTGCTCGCGATTCGTCGCCTGGAGGATTCATGCGTCAGCAGACAAAGCCGTTTACCGTAGAAATCAAGCACTCCCGAAAGCTCAAACCGACTGACCGCAAAACCTCGATCTGGGGCAAGCTGGACCTAACGCCAGATCAGGGCACGCTCACGGATAGAGAGCAGAGAGAGGTGTCGGCCGTTGGCGGCGACAACGACCGACTCTAAGATTTAGGCCGCGACTTTCTCATCTCAGCTACTCGCCGACAGTTGGCAAATCTTGAACGCAACTTCCAACGACTTTTCGAAGGCTGGTATCGGCAGAAATTCGTAGCGCGAATGGAAGTTGTAGGCGCCGGTGAAGAAGTTCGGTGTCGGTATTCCTCTGGCCGAGAGGACCGCGCCGTCGGTGCCGCCGCGCATCGGGATCACCTTCTTCTCGATCCCGAGTTTTTCCATTGCCTTAAATAGCAGAGCGACGGCACGATCGTCACGAGCGAGGCTCGTGGAGATGTTTCGATAGGTGTCGGTGACCTGATACCGGACATTCCCGGGAGGATAGCGCGATCTCATTGCTTCCGCCGCCTCGGCGATCCGACGTTTGCGCCGATTGAAGCCATCGGTATCGAAATCCCGGATCAATGCGGTCAATATTGCCTCGCTGTCGTTGGCGATGAGGTCCTTGAACCAGAAAAATCCCTGGCGTCCTTCGGTGGATTCAGGCGTCTCCTCGCGGTGGAAGTGGGAGATGAAGTCCATCGCCATCAGCAGCGGATTGACGAGCGTTCCCTTCGCGGACATCGGGTGCGCACTGACGCCGGTGAGGACGATCTCGCAGGATGCGGCGTTGAATGTCTCCAGGACCACCTCGCCAAGTTCGCAGCAGTCGATCGTGTAAGCAAAATCACAAGGGAAGCGGGAGAGGTCCATCGCCTTGGCGCCGCGCATTCCGATTTCCTCGTCCGGGACGAAGGCGACAAAGATATCGCCGTGGCCAACCTGCTGATCAAGCCGGGCAAGCAGCGTCATGATGACGGCGATGGCGGCCTTGTTGTCCGCGCCGAGGACACTGGTGCCGTCACCAGTGATGATGTCATTCCCCTCCCACCCAAGAACTTCCGGATGTTCGGCGACCCTGAGCCAGATGTCTTCCTGGCGATTGAGGCAAAGGTCTTTGCCTTCGAAGCGGAGGATTTGCGGGCGGACGAAGGGCGAGAGGCCGACATCGACGGTGTCGAGATGCGCGATGAAGCCGATCGGTGGGACCTCAGGCCTGTTGCCACGTTTGACTCCCGTCACGATGGCATGCTCGTCGACCAGCACGTCGTTCAGCCCAATTGCGCGCATCTCGTCGGCGAGCAGGGCAGCGAGTGCTGCTTGTCCGGGCGAGGACGGCAAGGATTGGGAGCGGCCGTTGCTTTGACTCTCGATCGCGGAATAGCGAAAAAAGCGGCTGATGAGTTCTTCCCTAACTTCCATGTTGTCCATCCTCGTCCTGAAGAGATTCCCGCTCTTGTCGTCGGCGTTTTTTGGCTGAGATGGGTCGGCCCGCTCCGCTGCCCGCTGTCGTGGTGGACTGCGGAGTTAACCAGCAAGCCCTTTGGTACGGCGCTCTACAGGCTAAAACCTGATGACACCGACCCCGCCGGAAATCTCGACGTCGACGCCGAATCTCGTCGATTGTTCGGAAAATCGGCGCAATATCCGTTCGGCGCTTTCGCCTGCTGCTAGATGCGGCGCCAGGCGATGCTCCAGCACCCCATCAGCCAGCGCTTCATCGCCTCCGATGATGACGGGGTGAAGCGTGATCTCGATTAGGCCGTTATCATCGCCGAACGAGCAAAGGCCGATGACGCTCTCCCAGACTTCGGGTGCCGTCCAGGTCGACTTCTCGGAACGCACGTGGAAAATGAAATTCCCGAGGCTGTAGAAGATCGGCCGGCCCCGGTAGATCTCCATCGGCTGGAGGACGGGCGCACCGTGGCTCACGAACATATGAGCACCCGCATCGATGCATCGTTTGGCAACGCCACTCACCCAGTCGGGAACCTGATACCAGTCGGACGCCCAATGGTGATGGTGGAGATAGGCGATCACCAGAGATCCGTCCGCGGCCGTAGCCGCGATCGCGGCGAGATTCCTGGCGAGATCGGCCTCATCGATCTTGACGCTGCGTCCGAACCTTTTCGATCGCGTGAAGACCGCACGCGAGATGCCGATTTCGGATTCCGGGGCGAGGCGCGGCGGATCGTCCGGCTGACTGTCGTTGGTGAGATCGATAGCGGTGTACCCAACCTTGTCGCGGATAGCCCGGATTTGATCGAACGCGGTCTCGTCGACCTCGATGACCTGGGACAGCCGAAGCCGATTGACCCCCGGGCGTCCTGGGCGATTGTCCTCGGCGTCGGCCGCGTACATGAAATTCGGACCGGGGCCGCCATCCATCGCCACGATCGCGACGCGCCGTCCACCGATCATTCCGGTGCCTGCCCGTGAGGCTTGCGCGTGGTCACGGCCGAGGCCGGCATGGAGGAAGGCTCGCTTCTCCACCTCCTCGAGCGTCGAGAGCACGCCGGATGGGCCGAGGTCGAACGCATGGTTGTTCGAAAGGGAAAGCGCGCGAAACCCGACCGCACGAAGGCTGTCGAGAACGGCTGGATCGCTGCAGCCGAAGAAGGATCCCTTAAGGGGCCACCCGCCGTGGCTCCCAAGGATGGTCCCTTCGAAGTTGGTGAACGCGAGATCCGCCTTACGAAGGAGAGACTGAACCTCACGGAAGGCCGGGGCAGGGATGTCGCGGATGTCGTGCTTGATGAGCGATTGGCCAGTCACGGCCAATGTGAACCTGTGATTCATGGAGTCACCCTCTATGGCGATACGTGCCACGCGTTTCGAGAAATTGGTGGTTCGGAGCCGGGCCCATTCGTTGAGACGCCGGCACAGCTCAGCATCTGAAGCGGTGCGGTCGGGCGTTGATTAGCGTGCGCGTGTAGGGATTGTCGGATCGTGAGAAGATGAAATCGGATGGTCCAAAATCCTCGACCCGGCCGTCCTTGAAGATGTAGACCGAACTGCACATCTCCTGGACGATGGCGAGGTCGTGGGAGATGAAGATCATCGTCATCTCCCGCTCGGCGATGGTGTCCTTCAGAAGTTGGATGATCTCGGCCTGCACCGATACGTCGAGTGCCGATGTCGGTTCGTCCGCGACGATGATCTCAGGCGCCGCGAGCAGGGCCCGCGCGATGCAGACGCGCTGCCTCTGACCGCCGGAGAGCTGGTGCGGATAGCGGGCGAGCAGGCTGCGAGCGAGCCCCAACCGATCCATCATCGCCGCCGCGTCCGTCGGTTCTTCCCCGGCGGCGAGCTTCGCGCCGAAGCGGATGCTTTCGTCGAGCGTCTCGGCGATGGTCATGCGGGGGTTCAAGGATGCGGAAGGATCCTGGAAGATCATCTGCACCCGGCCGAGGAGGCCGTTGCGACGACCGCCTCTGGAAACGTCGAATTCGCTGGCACCGATCCGGATCCTGCCCGCAAGCGCCGTATCAAGGCCGGCGATGATACGGCCGAAGGTCGTCTTGCCGCTTCCGCTCTCGCCGACAACGCCGGTGATCGTGCCGCGTGGCAGTTGGAGGCCGACGTCATGCAAGCCGAACTTTGGCTTGCTTCGGCCAAAGCCCCACGCAAAACCCTGCTGCGCGAATTGTTTCGACACGCCGTCGGCGACGAGAAACATCGGCGCCTTGTCGTCTCCGATCGAGGAAACACTTCGGCCGCATCCGTCGTCCGCGCTGGTTGCCCAAGCGGTGACCCGGAGCCTCGGAACGGCGGCGAGCAGTTTGCGTGTGTACTCGTGGCTGGGCTGATCGAGAATGGTGGGCGTGCGGTCCGCTTCCACCACCTGTCCTTTGCGCATCACCAGGACCCGGTCGGTGATCTCGGAGATCACGCCCATGTCGTGAGTTACGAGGATGATGGAAACGCCCGTTTCGTCTACAAAGTTTCGAAGTAGTCCGAGGATCTGCTTCTGAACGGTCGCATCGAGCGCCGAGGTCGGCTCGTCGGCGATGATGATGTCGGGAGAGCCGGCAAGAGCAATCGCTATGACGATGCGCTGCCTTTGTCCTCCGGAGAACTGGTGCGGGTAGTTGCGGTATCGTCGCTCCGGCTCCGGAATTCCGACACGGGCAAGGAGATCGAGGGTGCGGGCCCGCGCCTCACGCCTGGAAAGTGAGCCATCGACCACAAGGCAGGTTTCCTCCACCTGGGCACCGATGCTCATCAGCGGATCGAGGGAGGCGGTGTGGTCTTGGAAGATCGCTGATATCCGACGCCCTCGAAGCGCCTCGCGCTCATCGGGCGTCATGGTGTGGATCGCCTGACCATTGAACTCGATCGTCCCGGACGTCTGCTGGAGCTCGGGCGAAAGCAGGCCGAGCACGGCATTGCCGAGCGTCGACTTTCCGGCTCCCGACTCGCCGATGATGCCGAGGATCTCGCCGTGTCCGAGTTCCAAACTCACGTCAGAGAGGATTGTCGTCAAGCCGTCACCCGAAGCGTGGCGAAGGCCAAGGTTCTCAACCCGCAACAGGGGTGTCGTCACGTGTTCCACTGTCATAGCGAATGGTTCCTTGGATCGAGGCTGCGTCGAACGTCTTCACCGACGAGATTGATGCTTGCGATCAGACCGAAGAGGGCGAGCCCCGGGAACAGGCTGATCCAGTATTGACCGGTGAGAAGATACTGGAACCCGTTTGCGACCGCGGAGCCGAGCGAGGGCTTGTCGATCGGAACGCCCAAACCCAGGAAGGAGAGGGTCGCCTCGAGTGCGACGGCATGGCCGACCTCGATCGGGATCAAGGTAACGGCCGGCGCGATGCTGTTCGGAAGCAAGTGGCGGAAGATGATCCGCGACGTCGGCAGCCGCATCAATCGGGTCGCATCCATGTAGGGTTTGTTCGCCTCGCTCAAGGCAACGCCGCGCGCGATCCGCGCATAGGTCGCCCATTGCGCAATGATCAACGCCAGAATGATCCGGTCCACGCCCGGGCCGAGCGTGACGATGGCGATGAGCGCGATCAGGATCGTCGGCAGGCTGAGCTGCAGGTCGACGAGCCGCATGATCGCGACATCGACCCACTTGCCGAAATATGCGGCGCTGACACCGGCCGTCAGCCCGACCAGCGCGGCGATCGCCGCGCTGGTGATCGACACCACCAAGCTGATGCGCAGGCCATAGAGAATGGTACTGACGATGTCGCGGCCGAGCCCGTCCGTCCCGAGCAGGTATAGATAGCCGCCGCTACCGAGCGTGCCCGGCGGCGTAGATGCCTCCCATCCGTAGATCTGCAACGGATCGTAGGGATTTTGTGGTGCGATTGCCGGTGCCGCGATAGCAAGCAAAATGTAGCTCGCAAGCAGCACCTTGGACGCGGTCAGGACCGGTCCATGCGGACGCTTTCGGAGCGCCCTCAAAATTTGAGCTTTCATGAGGGGTCACCTTTCACGAAGATAGGCGCACGCGCGGATCGAGCACGGCATAGAAGAGGTCGACCAGGGCATTCAGCGTGACGAACGCGACCGAGATGAAGGTCAGTGTTGCCATCACCACCGGGCGGTCGAGGAGCTGAATGGAGTCGATCAAGAGCTTGCCGACGCCAGGCCACGAGAAGATCGACTCCACCACCACGGCAAAGGCGAGCATGCCGCCGAACTGCAGGCCGATAATCGTAACAATCGGCACGCTGATGTTCGGGAGGGTGTGCCGGAACAGAATTCTCTGCGGGGAAAGCCCTTTGGCGCGGCAAAACCGAGTATAGTCCAGGCTTTCGACTTCAATCGTTCCCGATCGTGAAAGACGGGCGATGAGCGCGATGTTCGGTATCGCCAGCGCCAATGCGGGAAGCACGAGGTGCCACAGTCCGTCGCCGGTGAAGACACTCCATTCCTGCCCCAGGAAACTTGCGGTCGAGCCTCTGCCACCGGATGGGAACCAGCCTGTCAGGATGGCGCCGACGAGGATCAGCATCATCGCCAGCCAGAAGGAGGGGATGCTCAGCGCCGACACGCTCGCCTTGAGCACGGCCCGATCAAACAGGGTTCCGCTCCGTCGGCCGGCAACGAGGCCGAGCCCCGTTCCAAGCGGTGCCGCTATAAGCATGGCGACAGACGCGAGTTCCAGCGTCGCCGGCAACTTGCTCATCACCAGCTCGAAGGCCGGCAGATGATAGATGTAGGAGGTGCCGAAGTTTCCGCTGACCACATTGTCGATAAAGACGAGATATTGCCTCCAAATCGGTTGATCCAGTCCGAGCGCGATTGTCGCCTGCCTGATATCTTCTGGCGTGGCGGTTTCGATGTTGACCACGTTGAAGACCGGATTGCCGACGCTGTGGATGCCGATAAATCCGATCAACGACATGACGATGAGGAGCAGGAAGGCTTGCGACAGCCTTCCCAATGCAACTGAAATCATGCCCATGATCGCTTACTCCACTGCCGCAAGCGTCTGCATCGCGGTCGTCCAGCCGCGGGGATGCATCACATAGGAGCCGACCCGTGGGCCGTAACCGACGATGTGATGGAAATGGTAGAGCGGTATGATCGGCTGGTCGGCCATAACGAGTTCCGTGGCTTGCGCCAGCGCTTGGTACCGCTCCGGCCCCACCTCAATGCTCTCCGCCTTTGCGAGCATCGCGTCGAAGGCATCGTTTTGATAGTTCCCGAAGTTCAGGGCACCGGTTCCGCGCTCGCGGTTCGGGGATGCCAGCAGGGTATGGAGGATGACATCGACCGCCTCGCCGGACGTGCCGCCGTACCAGACGGCGTAGTCGCCGGCGGCACGTTTGGTATTGAAGACCGAGAACGGAGCGGCTGATGGCTGGGCGTTTACGCCGATGCGGGCCCAGCTTTGGGCGATTGCTTGAAGGCTCTCGGCGTCACCGGGGTAGCGTCCGGCGGGCCCTGCAAGAACGAGGTTGAAGCCGTTCGGAAGGCCTGCTTTCGCAAGAAGGGATTTTGCCTCGTCATAGTTGGGCGTCCCTGGCACCAAATTTGCCGAGGTGCCCGGCAGGCCATTCGGAAAGACCTGAGCCGCAGCCGTGCCATAGCCCGCGAGGATCTTGTCGACCAAAATGCCCCGATCCGTCGCCATCGCAAGCGCAAGGCGAACCAGAGGGTTCTTGAATGGATTGTCGATTGGTTCGCCCGATTTGCCAGTCACGCCCGGAAGTATCTCTCGCGATACGTCGAATTGCACAAAGTTGACGCGCGCGGCACCCACGCTTGCAATCTTGGCGCCGCGCTCCTTCAACGAGGCGACGTCGCGTGCCGGAATGGCATCCGCCACATCAATCTCACCTGTGCTGAGCGCCGCAACTCGGGCGGCCGGGCTCTCGATGACCCGGAACATCACATCGCGCCAGGCGGGCTTGCCGCCCCAATAGTCGTCGTTCCGAACAAGTCTCAGGCTCTCGCCGGAACGCCAGCTCTCGAACCGGTAGGGCCCGGTACCGACGGGAGAGTGGCCGGCGTTGAGATCCTCCGTTGTCTCGAACCCCTCAGAGGGTCGGTTCATCACAAAAATGGAGGAGAAGAAGAGTGGCAGATTGGGGACGGGGCCATTGGTCTCGATGAGGACGGTGAGGGAATCGGAGGCCGAGGCCGACTTGATGCCGCTCACATAGGACCGAAAGCCGCCGCTTGGCGGTTTGAGGAAATCGCGGATGCGCTCGATCGTGTATACGACGTCGTCCGCCGTGAAGTCTGAACCGTCATGAAAGTGGACGTTATCGCGGAGCTTGAACTCCCATTGCGTGTCGGACAGTGGCCGCCAGGAGGTGGCAAGGCCAGGTTTCAGCTCGAGATTCTCGTCCTGATAGACCAGCCGCTCGTAGATGTGAGAGAGCAGCGAGGTGTTCTCGTTGAGATTGGCATAGTGCGGATCGAGCGTCATCAGCTTGTAGGACGTGGCGATCCGAAGCTCCCCGGTTTCCTGTGCCTGCGCCGACGTCGACGGAGCACTCCCGAGCAAGATTGAGATCAGAAGCGCGGAAAGCAGGCGTGGATGAAATTGGCTTCCCAGTTTCATTTGAAGTTCCTTGTTTTTCGTTTTTGGAAGAGTCGGAATGCCGCGTTGGGGCAGGCTCTAACGCGTGATTTCCAGGGCGAAATGCTCGCAAAGAGCGCGGTGCGAATGTCTTGTTAGCTCGCCCGCGAGCCCGGGATCACGCGCGTGGTTGGACCATCCCCGGAGACTCGGGTTGGAATTCGGGCGCGGACAGGCGATTACGTGCGCTCGCAACAGAGGCGATATCGATCTTCAGGAGGTCGGCAATGACGGAGCGGATTTGCGGCCAGGGATCTTCTTCGCTTGTGGGGGAGGGTTGCCACTTGGTGATGGCAGCGTGGAGCTTTGCCGTTGCCCCCGTAATCGATTGCGCCGGTGTTCTCCACAGGGCTTCCGCCGCCTCGTCCTCCGCAACGGATGCACGATCTTCAGCTTCGAGGGCATCGTCGTAGGCTCGCGAACCTGCGGCTTGCTCAAGCGGCGGCAAAACAGCCGAAAAGAGCGCTCTTTCGAGCTGCTGCTGGCGCAAACTCGATTCGCTCAAATGCTGCCAAGCGCTGCACCATTGTTGCCAAACCGCTAGCGCGGGATCGTCGTTGCACCGATCCGAAGGCAGGGCCTTCGTCGTGGCAAAGTCGGGAATTGTGGGTAACGAGGCGGCTACGAAGGAAAGAATTTCTCCCCGGGTGACCGTAGACAAAGTTCTGCTATTGTCGGAATCAGCCATGATCCGAGCTCCCGTAAGCTTGGTTGTGGTCAGGCTGTGTTCGGTGTTGCGAGCACCGAGCACGGCCGAGTTGAAACTTTAAGTGCCACATGAACGAAAAAAGTTCAACCGGGAATACCGAAATTTATGAATGAAATAACGGGAGCTCAAATTCGCGCGGCCAGGGCGTTGGTACGATGGACCGCTGAAGAGTTAGCAAATACAGCTAGTGTAGGTCTCTCGACGATACGACGGGCGGAGGCGGAAGATGGGCCACCAACAATTACGCCGGCGAATCTAAGGCTGATCCGAATTGCTCTTGAAAGCGCCGGTATTGAGTTCATCGCCGAAAATGGCGGCGGCGTGGGTGTTCGTTTCAAGAAGTAGCCGCCCGCTGGGCTATCCATGGTCCAACGGGGTCACCGCTCTTCGAAATCCGACCACGTCGGCAGCACGCTAGGGTCCCTTGATCAACCAACTGACTCCTGCGCTACCGGTTCTCCTTACCCGCGCCGTGCACAACTGGTGCCGTGCACAACGTTTGTCATCAATACCCCGTCTTTGAAGACGAACGCTCGGACCGCAAGCCTCGCGAGGGGAGGTCCTTTTTCTATTGGAATAAGATCGAGAGCTGCATGTGTCGGCTGCGGCTCGGAGCCAACTAATGGTGAAAAATTGGCGCTTAGGACCTGGCACAAACTCCCGCTTTGGGTGGTGAGCGGAATTAGGCGCCCAAAGCGCTGAATGGCGGCGTTGCAGACAAGAGCCGTCATTGCGCACTACCGGTTCACGGTGTTCCCGGCAGGAGATGAGTTCAGGCTATCGATACGCCTACCAGCCCGCCGCCGATGACGATTACGTCGTAATCCGCTAGCTAACCTCGGCGCGTATCCCACCGCCTTCTCCGGATCTGGCCTCGCGATCAGATTGCGCCGACCTTGACTTTCGAACCATCAAGGAGGCGCGACAGGCGGAAGGGGGTGGGGTCAACACAGGGTGTATCATTGGCAACCAGGTCGGCCGCCAGGCGTCCGATACCCGGTCCAAGGCCGAAGCCGTGGCCGGAGCCGCCCGCGGCCAGGTAAAGGCCCTTCACACCATCGGCCGGCGAGATGACCGGCACCGCGTCCGGCGTGAAATCCACGTAGGCTCCCCAACTGTCGGCGACTTCGACTCCCGCCAATGCAGGAAACTGCTCGGTGACCCGTTTCAAAATAGCCGCGATGGTGCGGCGGCTCGGCGGCGGGTCGAGAACGCGCATCCGCTCCAAGGCCGTCGGCTTGCTCTTGTTCAAGCTTCCCAATGCCTCCGGACCCTGGAGGAAGGATTTGCCGATGCCGAACTGTACCGCTTTCAGACGCTTCATGAACATCGGCATGAACCAGCGGGCGTAGCGAATGCCTTGCGGGGTGATGTCGAGCATCGCCCTGCCGCTGATCGCAAGCGTGTAGCTGCCATCCAACCGGCGGGTCAACGCACACTCCGGCGTATAGATCGCCTCACCCAGATTCGCTGTTGGCCGCGTACGGAGCGCTGTCTGGCGCACGCTCGCCTGCGGAAACAGGACTCCATTCTGGCGACAAAACATGGACGTCCAGGCACCGCCGGCGCAGAGAACGGCTTGTGTCCGGATGAGCCCCTTTTCGGTGATCACCCCCGCCACCGCTCCATTTACCAGATCAAGGCCCCGGGCAGCGCACTCCTGGTGGATCGTCGCCCCAAATTTGCGAGCGCCGTTCGCGATCGTCGGCGCGGCGATAGCAGGCTCGCCCTTGCCGTCATCAATCGAATGCACTCCGCCCAGCCATCGGCGGCCGTTCGCGGGAATCGTGGCAGCCGCGTCTTTGGCGCTCAGCATCTTCGTATTGACATTGAACTGCCGGGCCGTATCACGCCATGCTTCCCATTCCGCCAGTTGCCGGCAATTGTCCGTAGCGTAAAGCAGACCGCATCGACGGAAGCCGACGTCCTCTCCGATTTTGGACTCAAACTCACCCCATAGCCGCAGGGCGACACCCGATAGCGGCAGCTCGCGCTCATCCCGGTTCTGTTGGCGGCACCATCCCCAGTTGCGGCTCGACTGCTCGCAGCCGACATGGCCCTTTTCGACCAGAGCTACGGACAGTCCCCGCTCGGCGAGAAAGAAAGCTGCCGTTGCACCAATAATGCCGCCGCCGATGACGACGACATCCGCCTTGGCGGGAAGCTTTTGATCGCTTTGTATGCGCTTGACGATTGGAGACATGGAGGCTGACCTGGAATTATTTGGCGGCTGATCTATCGGCACTATTTTCTGCCCCTTCGACAGCGCACTCCCTCGCCGATGAAATTCCCCGACGGGCAGGGGGAGACTGTCTCAAAGCTTGTCGTCGCGCGTCCTCGAAGTGAGCTCATAAGAGGCTACCGGAGGAAGGCGAGCAGCATGTATCGACTGGAGATAGACAGACAGCCGAAAATTCCGTTTTCGGGCGACACGACGGTCAAATCTGCGGCCGTCGCGCGGGTAAGCTACAGAGCATCGTCAGACGACAGTGGTTTTGAATCGACTTCCGGTCGAGCACGACAGATGCCGCGCTCGGGTTCATGTCGCCCCCGCTGCTGCAGGCTCGAATTGAAGAGCGTGCACAATCAAGAACAGAGATGTAAGCCATGACTACAGGCACTCACGAGTCCCCTGCGCTTGCCATGATCCATACGGTCCCCGGGATCATCCCCGCGTTCAACGAACTCGTTGGCCGCCATCTGCCCGGTTGGCGCCCGTTCAACATGCTGGATGAGAGCCTGCTGGGGAACACGGTCCGTGAGGGCACGCTGTCACGTCAGACCATGCGGCGGCTCGCGACACACATTTGGTCGGCGGTGGACGCGGGGGCTTCGGCGGTCCTCGTCACCTGTTCCTCGCTCGGCCCTGCAGTGGATGCGGCAGTGCCACTCTGCCCCGTCCCCCTCTTCCGTATAGATGATGGGATGGCGATTGAGGCGATCCAACGCGGGGACCGAATTGGCGTCCTTGCAACTCTGCCTACAACAATGAACCCTACAACCCGCCTAATTGAACGCCATGCTCAAAGAATGGGTCATGACGTTTCCGTTACCGGTCGTCTTTGTGAAGGAGCCTTTGAAAAATTACGAAACGGGGACAGGGCGGCGCATGATGCGATGATACGCGAAGGCCTCGAGTCCCTTGTCGGCAGTGTCGACGTGGTTGTTCTTGCTCAAGCATCAATGGCAAATGCTCTAAATGAGATGAGCGAGACATCGGTGCCGGTACTTACCAGCCCTGAACTTGGTGTCCTGCACATGTCCTCCGCATTGAAGGGGCGCTCTCGCGTTCAGGAAAGTGATGAAAGTTAGGCAGCGTCTGCCGGCTTTCAGCAGTCTCGGGCAGTCTCGAAGCCGCCCGATCCGATCGCGCAGTTGGTACCAAAGAAGGCATCAGGCATCGCGGCTCGGCTGATAGAGGCAGTTTGCTGCAAGCCGCCCTCGGGTGTGTTCGCGGCGGAGGAAGGAAAAGAAGTGCTTTTGGGAGTGATCGCCGACGATTTTACCGGCGCAAGCGATATTGCAAACACTATTGCAAAGGGCATGGCCCGTCACGGAGGATTGCGCACTGCGCAGTTTCTCGGCGTACCGAAAACCGCTGCATCTGCCGACGTCGAGGCCGGTGTGATTGCCCTGAAAAGCCGAACTATTGCAGCTCGGGGGCCGAGAGCAGCTTGGCAGCTTTAGTTAAGGTATATCGATAGCGGCCGGAAGCCCAGCAGCTTTAGATCGTGCAAAAAGCGCTTTTGCCACCTTGTCCGCTTTCGGATTGGCCTGGCAAGTGAGCCTAATCCAGCATCACCATGTGAGAGGCGACTTGCTCCTCGAAGAATTTCGAGAACGAGGCGATACGCGGCGGCAATGCTTGGTAAGGCGGATAGTAGAGGGTCAGCCAGAGGTCAGGCGGCGCCCATCCCTTGAAGACGTGGACGAGACGTCCGCTACGGATATGCTCCGCGATGTTGAAACCGGGAAGCAAGGCGACGCCTGCTCCATCCGCGGCCATATCGGCCAGCACCTCGCCACTATTGGCACTGAATGCCCGCCCAGCAGAAATCGCGATGCTTGACCCACCGTCCGACAGGACCCAGTTCTCCCGCCGGCTTTCCCCGCTATAGGCAAGGCAGTCGTCCGGCGTCAGCTCATGAGGATGCGACATGTCGACGAAGCGGCTGCCGGGCGCTGCAACCAGGATGCGCGGCACGACACGGATCTTTCTCCAGATCGTGAACTTGTCGGATGGCTGGGATGAGATGCGGATTGCGAGGTCGTAGTCGTCGTCGACGATGTTCACCAGGCCGTCCGAAAGGGAGATCTCGAAGCACATCTTCGGATACTTCTCCTTGAAGCCGGACAGGATCGGCGGCAGCACGACCTTTCCGAACCAGGTCGGCGCGCTAATCCTGAGGCGTCCCTCCTCGGCCTTATGGGCGTTCATCACCTCGCGGCGCGCATCCTCAAGTGTCTTCACTGCCGGCTGGATCTGCGCCGCGAAGATCGCGCCGTCGGTGGTCAGGGACACCTGCCGCGTCGTGCGAACGAAAAGCTGCAGACCCAGTTCCGCCTCGAGCGCAGCGATGGCGCGGGTTACGGCCGCGGGCGTCATGTCGAGTTCGCGAGCCACCTGAGCGAAATTGCGCTTCTCCGCAGCAAGGAGGAAGGTGCGAAGAGCCTTATAATCGTTCATTTTATTATTTCACTTTCTGCAATTCTGTCAAAAGAAGTATTGCAATTCTGTCGCTTGATCAATCGGCCTACATTCAGTTCACGCAACAAAAACAAGCGCTGATTGAAAGGCATTGACATGATCAAGGACATCAAGGGACTGCACCACGTGACGTCGATGGCGTCGGACGCGCGCCAGAACAACCGCTTTTTCACCGAGACGCTTGGCCTGCGCCGCGTCAAGCAGACCGTGAACTTTGACGATCCCAGCGTCTATCACCTTTACTACGGGGACGAGACAGGATCTGCGGGGACGGTGATGACCTACTTCCCGTTCCAGAACATGATGCTCGGACGTCCGGGCGTCGGCGAGGTCGGCGAGACGCAGTTTTCCGTGCCCAAGGGTTCGCTCAAGTTCTGGCGGGACCGCCTCTCGTCCCAGGGTGTCGACGGACTGGAAACAGAAACCGTCTTCGGGGCCAGCCGGCTGCGGTTCATGGGACCGGACGGCGACAGCCTCGCGCTGATCGAGTCGGCTGACGATCGCCGCTCGGCACCCTGGCTGGGCGGCGGCATTCCCGACGACGTGGCCATTCGCGGTTTTGCAGGAGCTCGCTTCAGCCTTCATGACACGGCTGCGACCGAGGAACTACTGGGCTTCATGGGCTACCAGCGAGCGGAGAAGGTGGGCGACGTGACGCGCTTCGTCATTCCAAACGGAAACGGTGCCGACACAATCGATCTTCAGCTCCTCCCAAAGACGCCCTTCGCCCGGCAGGGCGCGGGTTCGGTCCACCATATCGCCTTCGCGGTTGAAAACCGGGAAAAGCAGTTGGAAGTGCGCAAGGCTCTGATGGATACGGGCTATCAGGTCACGCCGGTGATCGACCGGGATTACTTCTGGGCGATCTACTTCCGCACACCGGGCGGTGTATTGTTCGAGATCGCCACCAACGAGCCGGGATTTGATCGCGACGAGGACACCGCCCATCTCGGGGAGGCACTCAAGCTGCCGAGCCGATACGAGCAGTTCCGGGACGAAATCGAGGCAAACCTCGTCCCCCTGACTGCATAGCCGCACTCCTTTCCTAACGACAGAGGAAGGGCCGCGATCCGGAAGGGTTGCGGCCCTTCTTGCCATGCGGCCGCAGAACTTCACCAGGAACTATTTCACTTTCAGCAATTCATTCGACATTTTTATTGCCATTCCACGCTGGCGCAATCGGCGATAGGTTTGATTTCAGCAGCCAAGACGGTGGGCAAAACGGTCAAGCAGGCCAGGAAACTCCCGACAGCAGCTATACATTTTGGCACCCTTCGCGGACCGTAACCTAGAGGAAGAGAACCATGTCCAAGCTCGAAGTCCTGACACCGGCAAACAGCCAGCTCATTTTCATCGATCAGCAGCCGCAGATGGCTTTCGGCGTCCAGTCGATCGACCGGCAGACGCTGAAGAACAACGTCGTCGGCCTCGCCAAGGCAGCCAAAATCTTCGATATCCCCACCACCATTACCACGGTCGAGACACTGTCCTTCTCAGGCAATACTTATCCCGAGCTGCTGGCAGTTTTCCCCGAGAACGACATCCTTGAACGTACATCGATGAACTCCTGGGACGACCAGAACGTCCGCGACGCCTTGGCGAAGAATGCAGCCAATGGCCGCAAGAAGATTGTTGTCTCCGGTCTATGGACAGAAGTCTGCAACACGACGTTTGCCCTCTCCGCTCTCAACGACGTTTCCGACTACGAGATCTACATGGTGGCCGACGCCTCCGGTGGCACCTCGCTGGAGGCCCACAACCGCGCCATGGATCGCATGGTGCAGGCGGGCGTGATCCCGGTCACCTGGCAGCAGGTCCTGCTCGAATGGCAGCGCGACTGGGCACGCAAGGAGACATACGACGCGGTCACCACGCTGGTGAAGGAGCATTCGGGCGCCTACGGCATGGGCATCGACTATGCCTACACGATGGTCCATGGCGCGGAAGAACGTGTCAAGCATGGCAAGCGCATCGGCCCGAACCCGGCAAAGTAATGATCTCCCCGCCGCTCCGGCAGCCCGTCGGAGCGGCTTCAAATCGGATAGGTGTTTCATGAAAATGTATCTCATGTCGCTCGGAGCCGGTCTGCTCGTCGGGATCGTCTACAGCCTACTGAATGTTCGCTCGCCTGCCCCGCCGGTGATCGCCCTCGTCGGCCTGCTCGGCATTTTGGTCGGCGAGCAGCTTGTTCCCTTCGCCAGGACGCTGCTGGCGCAGGAACCGGCGGCTGTCTCGTGGATGAACCAGATCAGGCCGCACATGTTCGGTCACCTCCCCAAGGGCGCCGACCGCACCGAGGTTACCCACAGGGCGACGACGGATATAGAGGAGCGAAGTTCATGACGACGCGTCGATCCTTTCTTGGCGGGGCGTCCAGTCTGGCCTTCTCTAACCTCTTCTCCCCGGCGAAAGCCGCCGATCTCAACCAGACCGGAGTAGACAACATGCATCCCGACCTGATCCTTCGCAACGGCCGCGTGACCACGCTCGACCGCACAAATCCGAACGCAACCGCAATCGCAATCAAGGACGGTCTGTTTCTGGGAGTTGGCTCCGATAGCGAAATCATGGCACTCGCCGGATCCACCACAAAGATCGTTGATCTCAAGGGCAAGCGCGTTTTGCCGGGCCTGATCGACAACCACACCCATGTCGTCCGTGGCGGCCTGAACTATAACATGGAACTCCGCTGGGATGGCATTCGATCACTGGCCGACGCGATGGACATGCTCAAGCGCCAGGTGGCGATCACTCCGGCACCGCAATGGGTGCGCGTCGTCGGCGGGTTCACCGAGAACCAGTTCGCCGAGAAGCGCCTGCCGACGATCGAGGAGATCAATGCGGTAGCGCCCGATACGCCGGTTTTCCTGCTGCATCTCTATGATAGGGCGCTGCTGAACGGTGCCGCGCTGCGCGCCGTGGGGTACACGCGCGACACGCCGAACCCGCCGGGCGGCGAGATCACCCGTGATGCCAACGGCAACCCCACGGGGATGCTGCTTGCTAAGCCGAACGCCGGCATCCTCTACTCGACGCTTGCCAAGGGTCCAAAGCTGCCTTTCGACTACCAGGTCAATTCCACCCGCCACTTCATGCGCGAACTCAATCGCCTCGGCGTGACGGGCGTCATCGATGCGGGCGGCGGCAACCAGAACTATCCGGATGATTACGAGGTCATCCAGAAGCTGTCCGACGAGAATCAGCTCACCGTTCGCCTCGCCTATAACCTCTTCACGCAGAAGCCGAAGCAGGAGAAAGAAGACTTCCTCAACTGGACGTCCTCGGTAAAATACAAGCAGGGCAACGACTACTTCCGCCATAACGGTGCTGGCGAGATGCTGGTCTTCTCCGCCGCCGACTTCGAAGATTTTCGCCAGCCGCGTCCGGAGATGGCTCCGGAGATGGAAGGCGAACTGGAAGAGGTCGTTCGTGTCCTGGCGGAAAACCGCTGGCCATGGCGGATGCATGCCACCTATGACGAAACCATCTCGCGCTCGCTCGACGTCTTCGAGAAGGTCAACAAGGATATTCCACTCGAGGGCCTTAACTGGTTCTTCGACCACGCCGAGACGATCTCTGATCGATCCATCGACCGAATCGCGGCCCTTGGCGGCGGCATCGCCACGCAGCACCGCATGGCCTATCAGGGCGAATATTTCGTCGAGCATTATGGTCATGGGGTTGCCGAAGCCACGCCGCCGATCAAGCGTATGCTCGACAAGGGCGTCAACGTTTCGGCCGGCACCGATGCCACCCGCGTCGCCTCCTACAATCCGTGGGTCTCGCTCTCCTGGATGGTGACCGGCAAGACAGTCGGCGGAATGCAGCTCTACCCGCGTGCCAACTGCCTCGATCGCGAGACGGCGCTGCGCATGTGGACCGAAAAGGTCACATGGTTCTCGAACGAAGAGGGTAAGAAGGGCCGTATCGAGAAGGGCCAGTTTGCCGACCTCGTGGTGCCGGACAAGGACTTCTTCTCCTGCGCCGAGGACGAGATTTCGTTCCTCACCTCGGAACTGACCATGGTCGGCGGCAAGATCGTCTATGGCGCGGGCGACTTCAAGACGCTCGACGAGAACGACATCCCGCCTGCGATGCCCGACTGGTCTCCCGTACGCAAGTTCGGCGGTTACGCGGCCTGGGGCGAACCGGAAGGCGCAGGCGCTCGCTCATTGCGCCGCACGGCGATCTCGACCTGCGGATGCGCCAACGATTGCGGCGTGCATGGCCATGACCATGCTGGAGCTTGGACATCCAAGCTTCCGATCGCCGACCTCAAGGGATTCTTCGGCGCTCTCGGCTGCTCCTGCTGGGCGGTCTAAACTCAGCTTTGCGCTCGGCGGCCACGCCGCCGCCCGAGCGACCCGTCGGATAATTTCAAAAACCGCAAGTAAATCGAAACGATTGCTGCAATTGTTGGTAAGACGGTAACCAGCCAATATCGCTCCATCAAACGCAGCCGCTCGATCAGATCGGCGAACATGCAGGAGCAGATATGACCCACCAATCCCATATGTCGAATCCAGTCCGGAGCAGTCTGGCACGCATCGTCGCCTCTCCGGTCACGCGAACCGTGTCGCTGCTTGCGCTCTGCGCCGCCTACATCCAGGGTCCGCTCACCAAGATCTTCGATTTCAACGGCGCACTGGCCGAAATGGACCACTTCGGTCTCCACCCAGCCGCCTTCTTCGCAGTCGCCGTCATCGTGTTCGAACTCGCGGCTTCAGCCATGGTGGTCTCGGGCTTCCTGCGTTGGGCAGGCGCCCTGGCGCTGGCTGGCTTCACACTTCTCGCCACCTTCATCGCTCTCCGCTTCTGGGAGATGGCTCCCGGCATGGACCGCATGATGGCGACCAACGCCTTCTTTGAACATCTTGGCCTCGCTGGCGCATTCCTCTTCGTCGCCGCATTCGACCTCACCAAGGGAGCAGGCAAATGAGCGCGGCAAAAGCATCCGGCGGAACCTTCGCGCCACTCGCACAGCCTGTGTTTGCGGTTCTCTGGATCGCCACCGTCCTTGGCAATACCGGAAGCTTCATGCGCGACGTCGCAAGCTCCTGGCTGATGACGGATCTTTCGGCATCGCCGGCCGCGGTCGCCATGGTCCAGGCCGCCGGAACCCTGCCGATCTTCCTGCTCGCCATTCCTGCGGGCGTTCTCACCGACATCCTCGACCGCCGCAAGTTCCTGATCGCCGTCCAGCTCCTGCTGGCATCCGTCAGCATCTCCCTGATGGTCCTTTCGCAGATCGGCATGCTTTCGGTCAGCGCACTTATCGGCCTAACCTTTCTAGGCGGCATTGGGGCGGCGCTGATGGGCCCGACCTGGCAAGCGATCGTGCCGGAACTGGTAAAGCGGGAAGACGTGAAAAGCGCTGTCGCCCTTAACTCGCTTGGCATCAACATCGCCCGGTCCATAGGACCGGCCGCTGGCGGTCTGCTTCTCGCCGCCTTTGGAGCAGGGATTACCTACGGGGCGGACGTTGCGAGCTACATCGTGGTCATCGCCGCTCTGCTTTGGTGGCCGCGCGCCAAGAACGCCAGCGACGCGCTTCAGGAGAACTTCTTCGGTGCCTTCCGAGCAGGACTTCGATACACCCGTTCCAGCAGGCCGCTGCATGTGGTTCTCCTCCGTGCGACGATCTTCTTCGCCTTTGCCAGCGCGGTTTGGGCGCTCCTTCCTCTGGTTGCCCGGCAACTGCTCGGTGGTGATGCCAGCTTCTACGGGATCCTGCTTGGCGCGGTCGGCGCTGGTGCAATCGGGGGAGCACTCGTGATGCCAAAGCTGCGTCAACGCCTGAACTCCGACGGCCTGCTTCTCGGCGCCGCCATCATCACCGCGGTCGCCATGGTTGTGCTTGCACTTGCACCGCCGAAGATCGTCGCCATCACTGTCCTCCTCTTCCTCGGCGCCGCCTGGATTACCGCCCTGACAACGCTGAACGGCACAGCGCAGTCGGTGCTGCCAAACTGGGTTCGCGGTCGCGGACTCGCCGTCTACCTGACCGTCTTCAACGGCGCGATGACTGCGGGCAGCCTCGGCTGGGGTGCAATCGGCGAGGCCGTCGGCATCCAGTCTACCCTGCTCATTGGCGCGGCAGGTCTGCTTGTCGCAGGGTTCGTCATGCACCGCATCAAACTCCCGGCGGGCGAAGCCGACCTGGTGCCGTCGAACCACTGGCCCGAGCCGCTTGCCGCCGAACCGGTCGCCCAGGACCGCGGCCCGGTTCTGATCCTGATCGAATACCAGGTGGAGAAGCATCACCGTAGTGCCTTTCTGCACGCGGTCGACCAGCTCTCCCAGGAACGTCGCCGCGATGGGGCCTATGGCTGGGGCGTCACCGAAGACTCAGCCGACCCTGAGAAGATCGTCGAATGGTTCATGGTCGAGTCCTGGGCCGAGCATCTTCGTCAGCACAAGCGGGTATCGAACGCCGACGCCGACCTGCAAGGCAAGGTTCTCGCCTTCCATGCCGGAGCAGAAAAGCCTGTCGTTCGCCACTTCCTGACAATCAACCGACCGGGCACTGCCTGACGGGGTAACAGCGGGGTGACCTCCGCCTTCGGATAATTTCCAAAATCGCAATAAACTCGAAACTATTGCTGCAATTGTTGATCGGGCGACTTCCGCTAGATTGAAAGCGTCAGACAACGGCAGCTCACCGAACGCTCAACGCGTGCTGCATTATAAAACAAAGGAGCTACTACAATGGCATACATCACGACTAACGACGGCGTCGAAATCTTCTACAAGGACTGGGGTCCGAAGGACGCGCAGCCGATCGTCTTCCACCACGGCTGGCCGCTGTCCTCGGACGACTGGGACGCGCAGATGCTGTTCTTCCTCCGCCACGGCTATCGGGTCGTCGCCCATGACCGCCGCGGCCACGGCCGTTCCGCCCAGATCTCTGAGGGGCACGACATGGACCATTATGCCGCCGACGCCTTTGCGGTCGCCGAAGCTCTTGATCTCAAGAACGCCGTCCATATCGGCCACTCCACCGGCGGCGGCGAAGTTGCCCGTTATGTTGCCAAACACGGGGAGCCTGCAGGCCGCGTTGCTAAGGCCGTTTTGGTTTCCGCCGTTCCGCCGCTGATGCTGAAGACCGAAAGCAATCCGGAAGGCCTGCCGATGGAAGTCTTCGACGGTTTCCGCTCGGCACTCACCGCCAACCGCGCGCAGTTCTTCCGCGACGTTCCCGCTGGCCCATTCTACGGCTTCAATCGCGACGGCGCGACCATTCAGGAAGGCGTAATCCAGAATTGGTGGCGGCAGGGCATGATGGGCAGCGCCAAGGCTCATTACGACGGCATCAAGGCCTTCTCCGAGACCGATCAGACGGAAGACCTCAAGGCAATCAGTGTGCCGACACTCGTGCTGCATGGCGAAGACGACCAGATTGTGCCGATCGCCGATTCGGCACTCAAGTCGATCCAGCTTCTGAAGAATGGTACGCTCAAGACCTATCCCGGCTTCTCGCACGGCATGCTTACCGTCAATGCCGATGTTCTCAACGCCGACCTGCTGGCCTTCGTCCAGGCTTGATCAGAGCCTGCGGCGGGAGCGGCCTCTAGCACATCCGCCGCCTCGAACAGCCCGAGAAAGACCTAATCACGACCCTCTCCAAGGAGACGACTATGCCCACCAACAAATCCGCAAAGAAGATCGCCAACCACGGCGTTGTCTGGGAGCAGGCCTTCGGTTACGTCCAGGCCGTGCAGGTCAAGGACACCATCTACATCTCCGGGCAGTTGAGCCACGGTGATGACGGCAAGCTCGTTGCTCCAGCGGAGCTCGATGATAACGGTCGTCCCTCCGACTTCTCGCAGATGGAAGCGCAAATTCGTCAGACTTACGTCAATACCAAGAAGCTGCTTGCGGAGTTTGGCGCCACTCTCGACGATGTCGTTGAAGAGACGCTTTACGTCCTGGATGTTCCGAGCGCTTTTGAAGCCGGATCAAAGATCCGCAAGGAGATGTACGGAACGGACATACCCCAGTGCGCCAGCAATCTGATCGGCGTCACTGCATTGGCGTTTCCGGAACAGATCGTTGAGATCACATTCCGAGCCGTTATCGATCGTCCCGCTGACTGACTGCTCAAAGTCCACGTCATTAACCGCCGGACACGACCGAGCTTCGGCGGCCATCTCCTCAGAACGGTGACCAAGATGGAAAGAAGACCTGCCAACAAGACACGTGCCCCAATTGCTCTGCAATTGACGCCTGATCTTGTTGCCAGAACGCTCAAGGTTGTCGAAGATGAAGGCCCGGAGCCCAATTGGACGCCGATTTCATCTCAGCAACTCGAAGAGCTCATGAAGCGGGTAGAGGAGGAGGTCGCGGACGAGGATATATGGGTATTCGCCTACGGATCCCTGATGTGGAATCCTGGTTTTGAGCCTTCTGCACGCGAAGCTGCCGTCGTCCATGGATGGCACAGGGCGTTCTCGCTTCGGATTGAACGCCTTAGGGCGACCACTGATGCGCCCGGCCTCATGCTAGCACTTAGACCTGGAGGAAGCTGCTCTGGTGTCGCTTTGAAGATGTCCCGAAGCCAAAGGCAACAGGACATTCGCCGCCTTCTCGCACGAGAGATCCGCTATGCGGAGGTCTGCGAGATGATCCGCTGGGTGTCTGCTCGGACTCCTTCGGGCCCCCGGCGTGCGCTCACCTTCTGGGCAAGTCCAAAAACCTCGCTGTTGACCGAGAAGATTGCGCTTGACGAAGCCGCTGGGCTCATTGCCCAGGCATGCGGACCGGCGGGATCCTGCGCAGAATATCTGTACCGCGCCGTTTCCTACCTCGCAGACAGGCGCGTCTACGATCGCAACTTATGGCGGCTTCAGGCGCTGGTGGCAGCAAAGATTGAGAATTTCAACGGGGGACAGCTTTCTCCTCTTTCGGATCTGGATCGAGCGGTATCGCTCGCACTTGGCTCTGGTTTCAAGGCCGCAATAGGCGGACGTTAACGCGCTGCCCACAACCCAATGTCCTCTTTCAGAAGTGCCACTACTTGCATCGATGATGGATATCGAGAGCATAACTGCCGCCGGTATAATGGCGGCGTAATCACCTCAGGAGGTCCAAGAACGGAAATAATTGCCGCTCGCCCGTCCTGTTGACTGATGCCCAAAGCCAGGGCACAAGGGTGGCATCTACGGTCGCTCGCGACGGGTAAAGACAAGGGAAACAAAGACGAATTCGCTAAGTCGTTGCAATCATGTGAGAATCCAAGGTCACAAGGCAAGCCGTTTGTGGACGCATTCCCTCAGTTCCGTAGCCGCATTTCCCCAGTAGAAAAAGCGATGTCTTCGCAGCTACTTGCGTGATCTGACCGCGACAATCCTACGGGGTTCCGGCGGATACTGCAGTATCCTCACGAGGTGGCTGGGGACCCGTGGGCAATGACCGCAACGGGCCGGTGGCGGTCTGTCCGCTCTTGGTTCCCGCTTCTCGAAAGCAGACATCGGCGTGCGGTGCGTCGACGGCTCATTTGTGACGGCAAGCGGTGACCAAATAGTCAGAGCCAGCGGCGAACCTCGGCCTTGTAGCGGCGGTAGTCGTCGCCGAACTTCGCTTCGAGATAGCGCTCCTCGCGGGCAATCACCTGCGTCTGGATCGCGATCAGCACCAACGGGAGCAATGCGAAGGCGATCGGCCCGTCGAAGCCGATCGCAAGACCGGCATAGATAAGCGCCATGCCGAGATACATCGGATTGCGGGTCCACCGATAAGGACCGGTTGTTGCGATGAGGGTCGTTGGCTGCGACGGCGGAACGTTGGTGCCCAGCCGCCGGAACAGCCCCGCCGCCGCAAGCATCATCGCCGCGCCGGCAACGAACAGAAGCGCGCCCGTCGCGACAAGCAACCGCCAGTCGATGCCGAACGAGCGCAGGGTGACGAACCGCTCCGCCGCCAGCCCCAACAGCAGCGCTCCCAGATAGACGAAGGGCGGAGGGAAGCGCACACCCGCGCTGTCCGGTTCGACGGCCATACTCATCTCCAATCTGTGATCTCAAACCAGCATCGACTGCTGGGCGGAGATACCCGCCGTCGCGCCCTGCGATATTGCCGTGGTGACCGAGGCCATGGCTGGGTTTGCAAGATCGCCGGCGGCATAAATGCCGGGTATGCTGGTTTCGCGACGCTCGTCGACCTTGAGGGCGATGCCAAAGGGTGTATCGACCGTGGCGAGGCCCAGTGATTCATACAGGCTTGCGGACGGTTTGTTGCGCGGATGCGCGAACAAGATATCGACTGCGACATCGGGGGCGGTATCGAGCTTGACGGTGGCACTATGGCCCCTGTGACGGGCGATTTCGGTGATCCGGCCATCAACGACAGGTATGTGGCGGCTCGCCAGATCGGCCCGGATATCGGGTGCAATGTCGTGACCATCTGCGAAGACCGTCAACGTGTCGGTCCAATCCTGGTACAGCCTGACATAATTATGCGACGGCGGGCCGGACCAGACAAGGCCCCAATGCTGAGTGGCGACTTCAAAGCCATCGCAATAGGGGCAGGGCACGATGGATGTGCCCCAGCTTTCGGCAAAGCCTGGAACAGCAGGCATCTGGTCGACGACGCCATAGCTCAGGATCAGGCGGCGCGCCCCATGGCTTTCGCCATCGCCAGTAAGGACGGAGAAATTGTCGATGGTGCCGGAGACGCTGTCGGCCCGGGCATTGACCAGCCTGATCGTGGGATAACGCGTCAGCTGCTGCCGCGCCTCGGCCAGGATGTCCAGCGGTGGCTTGTGATCGTGGCCGAGCAGACCATGCGAGTGGCTGGCGAAGCGGTTGCGCGGCAGGCCGGTATCGAGAACGGTGACCTTGCGGCGGGCACGGCCGAGCTGCAGGGCGGCGGCGAGGCCGGCAAAGCTGCCGCCGATGATGATGACGTTATCCATAGTGATGCGCTCCGTTTGACGGGTGGAGGGGCTGGGCTGTCCTTGGCGCGAAAGCGGCCGCAGGAAACTTATTTTGGAGGACAGGGCAAATCCAACCTTTGGCTTGCTTATTTCGGATACTATATGGTATCGTAATTCATGAATAACGATACTGTCAAGGACTGGAATTGTCGTGAGCGAAAATAATCGGGGCCGGCGCGGCCGGCCCGCCAACGAGGCGCTTGGCCAAACAATTGTGGACGCAGCGGGCGAACTCTTTGCTGAACTGGGGTTTCAGGGGACGACATTGGACAAGGTCGCCCAGCGGGCAAAGATATCCAAGCTCAGTATCTACAGGCACTTCGAGAACAAAGAGGCGCTGTTCGGCGCTGCCTTCACGGCCCGCTGCCAGCAGTTTGTACCAGAGACCCTTTTTGAAGGTGTCGACGGTTCGGCCGAAGCTCAGCTCATGGCTGTGGGATCATCGCTGCTCCGCACGCTGTTGCGCCCGGACGTCCGCAGTGTCGAAGCCATGGTCATGGCCGACACGCCGAATCAAAAGTCCCTGAGTAAGGTCCATTACGAAGCCGGCCCCGCCCATGTGATCGCCCAAATCGAGGCCCTTTTGCGTCAGTTGCACGCAAAGGCGGTTCTGAACGTCCCCCATCCTCTCCGGTCCGCCCGCTTGTTTGCCGCGCTTTTCAAAGGATCCGATCTTCTAATAATCGCACGCTTCGATGAGGCGAGAGCAGAGGACGATAACGAAATCGAATCCTATTGCCGGTCGGCCGTCGCCATGTTCATCGCCGCGCACGGTGGCAGCGACCACGCAGGCGGATAGCCTAGACGAGACCGCGAAGGAGTATATGCTTGATGTTTTGGATGCCCGCATTGCCATCAACGCCTTGCGCGGTGTTCCAGGACCTGTGACAGGCGGCGTACTACCACCCCATTAGTGCCGGCTTAGCAGACCGCCAGCTTTCGGGAAACTGCAACGGTGGTCTGAATGGCGGAAATGGGGCGCAAACGGCCAATCACGACTCCGCTTTTGAGGGTCCGCAACGGGTGGACAGCGGAAGTTCCTTGGGATGGCGCTGAGTGACCGCTTTACGCCAAGTTGTGTATGTTGGCGCTCGACCAACAATCGTACAACCCAGATGCGACTGGAACTGCTTGGACTGACTGGAGGTCCAGTCATGGTGATCGAAAACGCGTATCGACGCGCTGATCAGCGCTGAGCCGCGTTGCCAGACGGCTTGCAGCGGCAAAGCTCGCTCGTGTGTCAGGTCGCGGCTCATCAGTGCGGGAGCAGGCTGGCGGCCAAAACGCCTGCTGCTAACTGTCGAGCTGGTCGCAATCAAATGGCAATTCCCGCGCTACTTCATGTGGTGTCTTCGCGAGAAGAGCGACCGGCCACATAGCGCCAAAATACATGCGCGCGGCCAAAGAGACCGACCAGCAGGAGCGACTTTTCCGGATCTGCCAGATTGCTCCCGTCCTTTCTCGATTGAGACCCTAGCGGGTCCAGCTTTTGCCGCGGTTAATGATACTGCAACCACTCCGGTGAAATTTTTCAACATATACAGTTTACGCGAGTACTGAACGCTGATGATATGTCATCTGTAGGGCATCTGTCCAAAAGTTGCTGTTGAGGTTGCGCATGGATGTCGTGAGCTTGGATCACTTTGCGCCGTGTGTCGGAGAGGGATTTGATGTCGACATGGGCACGGGGTCGCTGGCGCTGACTTTGGCCGAGGCTAGCCCGCTGCCGGGTCACAATCTTTCATGGCTCCGGCGCGCCCCCTTTTCGCTGTTGTTCCGCAGCGGCTCGCCCATCGTGCTGCCCCAACGGACATACCGGCTGAAACATGCCCGGCTCGGATCGATCGAGGTGTTTCTTGTGCCGATTGCTCGCGACCGGAGCGGAATCCTCTATCAGGCGATCTACAATTGATCCGCACGCCCGCCTGAACCCTCGATGCGCCAGCGCATGCGAAAGTGCGTCTCGCTTTCCCCGTCCTCGATAAAACCCAAGCGACGATAGAGCCGCCGCCCCCCAGAATTGTCACGGGCGACATGGAGCGAGATGCGGGATGCGCGCGTCTCGCTGGCATTCGACTGCAGCCTCGTCAGGAGAGCCGTGGCAATGCCCCGGTTTCTGAAGGATGGCAGCAGGCTGATGTCGAGAATGTGCCAGGTGTCGATGTTTCGATCGATATAAAGGCGACCGGCCGGCGCAAGGCCTTCCTGAATCAGGAGAAAATCCGCCCTGGGGAAGGCGGCGAGATAATGGCGGTGCTGGAGATCGAACTGGCTGTCCAGGAACTCCTGCCGTTCATCCGAAGTCCAGGGAATCGCGGCCAGTTCATCGAGCCTAAGCGTTCGATAAAGCTCTCTCAGGAAAGGAATGTCGGAAGACGAGGCGGGGCGCACCCCCATTTGCGCCAATGCTTCCTTCCCCCAGTCGCTGGCTGGGAAATCCGGGAGAGGGAAGCCCCTGCCCATCGTCATCCGCCAAACGAAGGGTACTCGCCTGCAAGCGCGATGCTGAAGTTGACGGCAAGGTAGGGCTGCTGGTTCTCGTGGGCCTGGCTGCCGCCCGCCGGCCCGATCATGGCGGGCGCGAATTGCGCGTCCGGTTCCGCGCCGCTCGCAAATGGCGAGCTCGACGTCGGCGAAGCGAGCGAATTACCCGTGCTTGGCGAGGCGGCCCGTTTGCTCGGGTCATTCTGGTTATAGACCGTGAAGGCATGTGTGTGGGACGGCATCTGCGTCAGGGTCAGCGTGACGGCTGCCTCTCCGAAGGTGTCACCTGCGACACGCGGGGTCAGCCCGATGCCGGTGCCCTGGCTGCAGGCGGCGCGTGCGGCGAAGTTCGGAAATTGGAAGGTCGTGTGGCCGTCGCCGCCGTACTCCGTTCCGAGCAAGCTGAACAGTGCCGAGTTCTGCTGAATCGGCAACAACGCGCCATTGCAGAAGGCCCAGCCGCGCGGCGCGAAATTAAAGCCGAAAAGCTGGATTTCGCCGATGAATGGTGTGGTCATTATCGTGTCCTCGCAAGGAGTAGGGCAGGGGTGCGGTGGACCGTCGCCCGGTCAACTCGGGCTTGGGTAAATCCCGGCCCAGGCGATACAGAATTGCGCGGCAAGCGTCGGCATCGTGTTATCATGCGGAGAGGTATAGCCGGCCGCGCCCGTCGAGGCGGGCGAGGTGACGAACGGAGACGATCCGCTGGTATCGGTGACGTAGAGCGTGTCGCCCGTAAGCGCGCCGAGCTCGACCGACGTCGAGATCGAGGATTCGGTTGCCGGCGATGTCGTCGCATTCATGGAGTGCTCATGCGAAGGTATCTGGCTTGGCAGCAGCGTGACGTTTTCCGAGCCGCCGATCTCGCCGATCATTCGCTCGGTCAGACCCGGCCCAGTACCGTAGTGCAAGGGCACGCGCCCGGCGAGATTGGGGACGGCAAAGGTTGTCACGCCGTCGCCGCCGTAAATGGTTCCGATGAGCGTAAACAGGTCCTCGTAGACCGAGATCGACCACTTGGATCCATCGCAAGGCAGCCAGCCATTGGGGACCTTTGGGAAGCCGAACAGACGGATTTCTCCGACGAAGGGTTCACTCATCACCGCTTCTCCTGTTGCCAGAGCGCAATGCGCTCCCATCCGTTCGCGCCACCGCTCTACCTGTTTGTCTTCGCCGCATTTGTGCGACCACAGGTGATTCCACCTGACTGCAAAATGCTTTAGCCTCGCGACGGAAAGATGCCGGCAATCGCGACGCAGAAGTTGATGACGCCATAGGGCTGCATGTTCGCGTGGGGCTGCCCTCCGCCCGTTGGAGCCACCGTATTGCCGGAAAGCATCACTTGCGGCCCGCTCGCGGGGCCGTAAATATCGGCGGAATTCGTGCCGAAGAGATCGTCCGTCGGATTGCGTCCGGTGCCGTTGGCGGATGTGCCGTTTGCCTGATGCGCATGCGTCGGCAGTTGGTCGAGCGAGAGCGTAACGCTCTCGGATCCGCCGAAATCGCCCAGAACAAAGGGTGTCGGATTCCAGCTCGAATCGGCGGAGGTGCCGATGCCGACGGGGGTGCGCCCCTGCAGGTTCGGCAATGCGAAACTGGTTGTCCCATTGCCGCCATAGGCGGTTCCAAACAGCGAGAAGAGGGCGCTGTTCTGGCTGATGGGTAGCAAGCCGCCGTTTGCCAGTGCAAAGCCGCGTGGCGCGAATTCGAATCCTGCCATCATGATCTGCCCCAGAAAAACCTCGGCCATGGTCATGCCTCCGAACCGTCATGTATTCCAGGTTGTCTAGTTGCGTGCATCTTCTCCTGTTGGATGCGTTCTTTCAAGCCGTGCTCCTCGGCCTTGGTAAAAAACTCTTAAGCGGCGTCTCACTTCCGGATTCATCCAGGAGTGCTATTGCGCAAATCAACGCACGTCATTATAGCTCCAAATACATGTTTCGGTTGTGAATATTTATTTAAGCGCACGCTGAGATAGCTGGCGGGGGAAAAGATGCATCACACCGGCTTGCCGCACCGGGCCACCGGACGCCGCATGATCGTCGCCGTCTGGACGGCACTTCTGGTCTTGGGGTTCATCGTCTTTCTGGCTCACGGGCCCGCCGCGGCTGCGCCATCGCCGAACTGCGGTCCGTTCAATGTCAGCGTCACCCATGGCGGTTCGGTCGTCATCGATGCCAGCATGTGTGACGGGCCGGACGATTTTGGGATCGGTCTCTTGAAGACCCCTCCTTCTCACGGCACGGTCACGATAGACACGATAGCGACGCAATCGGTCACCTATACGCATTTCGGCGGCAGCGACACGGCGACGAGCGACAGCTTCGTCTTCGACGACGGCCTAGGAAATGACGTTCAAGTCAACGTCACAATCGGCGCCGCCCCGACGATCACCATCAGCCCGCCGACGCTCCCATCAGCGACGGTGGCCAGTGCCTATAGCGAGACGATTTCTGCCAGCGGCGGCACGGCGCCCTATACCTTCGCGGTTACTGCCGGAGCGCTTCCCTCTGGCCTGAGCCTGTCCTCGGCCGGCATCTTAACCGGTACGCCGACGGCGGGTGGAACGTTCAACTTTACGGTGACCGCGGCGGATGCCGGGTCCGTTTCCGGAGCGCAGGCCTACACGCTGACGGTCGCTCCGCCAGCGATGACATTGCCGGCAACGGCCCTTGCAGACGGAACCGTAGGAACCGCCTATTCCGGATCGCTCAATTCTGCCACGGGGGGGGCCGCGCCCTATACTTATGCGCTGACGAGCGGAGCGCTGCCGACCGGATTGGCGCTTGGCGCCGCCAACGGACAAATCACCGGCACGCCGACCTCGCCGGGAACGTTCAACTTCACCGTCACGGCAACGGACAGCAGCACGGGCACGGGGCCGTACACGGCTTCCAACGCCTATGCGATTACCATCGCCGATGCGATCCCCGTAGCAAATCCGGTCTTTGCGATCGTTGCCTATGGCAGCGGCGCTAACCCGATCACCCTCAACATAACCGGGGGCACGGCGACATCCGTGTCCATCGCCACGGCACCTCTACACGGCACGGCGATCGCCTCGGGGACCAGCATCACCTATCAGCCCGAAGCGGGCTATGGCGGAGCAGACAGCTTTACCTATACAGCGAGCAACGGCACCGGAACCTCGGCGCCGGCAACGGTCAGCATCACGGTTTCCGACCCGACCCTTTTGATCACCGCCGGCGGCTCGTTAACCGCCCAGATCGGCACGGCTTACAGCCAGACATTCAGCGCTTCCGGTGGGGCGGCACCCTACAGCATTGGCGTCACCGGCTTGCCAGCCGGCCTGGCGGTAACGGGAACCTCCACCACGAGCGTCACGGTCTCCGGCACGCCGAGCGAGAGCGGCAGCTTTGGCCTGACCGTGACCGCCACCGACAGCAGTACGGGAACCGGCCCGTTCAGCGCGGCGCAGCCATTTACCCTCACAGTTTCTGCCCCGACGATCGCCATCTCGCCATCCTCGGGCACCCTGAACCTCGCTTATGCGACGACGTTCACCCAGACCTTTGGCGCCAACGGCGGTACCGCTCCCTACAGATTCTCGCTGACCGGCACTCTGCCCACCGGCCTGTCCTTCGACACAGCGACGGCGACGCTTAGCGGCACGCCGGTCCAGACAGGTACCTTTTCTATTTCGGTGACGGCCGAAGACAGCTCATCCGGAACCGGTGGGCCGTTCTCGGATACCGCGAACTACGTGCTGCAGGTCGGTGCGCCAACGATCGCCATCGATCCTGCGACGCTGCCGAATGCGACCGCGGGCACCGCTTACAGCGCGACATTGTCGGCATCCGGCGGCGTCGGACCCTACGGTTTCGCGCCGACGGCAGGGACATTGCCGGCCGGGCTGTCGCTCTCTTCGGCCGGCGTGCTCTCAGGCGTGCCGACGGAGTCGGGAACATTCGGCCTTACCGTGACGGCAACCGACGCGAATGGACAAACGGGGGCGAGAGCCTACAGCCTGACGGTCGGCACCGGCGGGCTCAGCATTTCGCCGACGACGCTGCCCGCGGCCACTGCGGGTGTTGCCTATAGCCAGGCGCTGACGGCGAGCGGCGGTGTCGCGCCCTATAGCTTCAGCGTCACCGGCGGCGCCCTGCCGGCAGGCGTGAGCCTGAGCGCCTCCGGCCTGCTCTCGGGAACCCCTACGTCCGCAGGGTCCTTCAACTTCGACGTGACCCTAACAGACGCGACCGGCGGCACGCCGTCGACGACGACGGCATCCTATACGCTCGCGGTCTCCAGTCCGACCATCACCATTACACCCGCGACGATCGCGAACGGCGTCGCCGGCCACTCCTACAGCCAGTCGCTGACGGCGAGCGGCGGCACTGCACCCTACACCCTCAGCATCGGCGCCGGGGCCTTGCCCGCGGGGCTATCTCTGGCGGCTGGCGGGGAGATATCCGGAACGCCGACAACGGCGGGTAGCTACAGCTTCACTGTCGTTGCGACGGACGCGCAGAATTTCACCGGGTCGGCCGCCTACAGCGTAACCGTCGCCGATGCAGTACCGGTTGCCAATCCCGACTCGGCAACCGCCGTCGCAGGTCAATCGGCGACGATCGATGTAACCGCCAATGACGTGGGGGCGATCTCGTCCATCGAGATCGTCCAGGATCCGGCGAATGGCAGCGCCGCCTTGAGCGGCAATTCGATCGTCTATACCTCGGAGGCGTCGTTCGGCGGGACGGATACGCTCACCTACCGGGCGCTTGGGCCAGCGGGCAGTTCGTCGGCCGCGACCGTCACGATCGAGGTCAATCCGCGTCCGATTCCGCTATCGCGGCGCATCGATGTCGTGATGGG
This sequence comes from Sinorhizobium meliloti, assembly GCF_035610345.1. Next base: position 166,857 of record NZ_CP141214.1, read on the forward strand.
CAGTACGGTCACCATCGATCTTGCGGCCGGTGCCAGCGGAGGGCCGTTCACCGGCGCCTCGTTGATTTCCCTGTCACCGCCGGATGCCGGAAGCGCGTCGCTATCCGGTCAGCAATTGACCTTTACCGCCGACCCGGAATTCGAGGGCGCGGCAACGGCGACATTCACGCTCAGCAATGCCTTCGCAACGTCCGAGCCGACGGCAATCTATCTCGATGTGTCCGCCAGGCCCGATCCGACGCTCGATGCCGAGGTGATGGGCATATTGAACGCGCAAACGGCGGCGACGCGCCGCTTTGCAACGACGCAGATCGCAAATTTCCATCAGCGGCTCGAGGCGCTGCACGAAGCCGGCGGGCGAGGGGGTGAACCTGCGGACGGCGTCAGCTTCTTCCAGGGCATTGCCCTTTCCTTCGCGGATGCCTGCCGTGGTCGTGGAACTACACTCAGGCCCGAAGAATGCGGAGGAGGGCAGGTGACGCCGGGGAACGCTCTGTTCCAGGCCGCGCTCGCCGATGAGGCGGCCGGTGGATCTGCGCAGCCAAAAGCAACGAAGGTGACGATCTGGACCGGCGGTTCGATCAATGTCGGTGATCGTGATGGCGGGGATGGCTTCGAGTTCGAGACGACGGGTTTGAGCGGCGGCGTCGATTACCGGTTTAATCGCGATCTGGCGATCGGCGTCGGCCTCGGCTATGGCCATGACGACAGCGACGTCGGCAACAACGGAAGCCGCAGCAAGGGGGACAGCTACACCGCTGCGATCTACGGCAGCTACCTGCCCGCAGAGAACTTCTTCATCGATGGCTTGCTTGGATATCAGTGGCTGTCATTCGACTCCAAGAGATATGTGACATCGACCGGGGACTTCGCATTTGGAGAGCGGGATGGCAAGCAATGGTTCGCCTCGGTTTCGGCCGGCGGGCTTTTCGACGTCCAGGCTCTGCACCTTTCGCCCTATGCCCGGCTCGACGTCGCACGCGCCACGCTCGACGCCTTTACCGAAAGGGGAGATCCCTCGACGGCCCTCCGTTATGGCGAACAGGACATCACCACAACGACAGGCAGTCTGGGAGTGACGATGCGTTACGACCAGCCGACGAGCTTCGGCATCGTCTCGCCGGAACTCCGTCTCGAGTACCAGCATGACTTCGGGGGGGACAGCGCGGTCACGATGAACTACGCCGATATCTTCAGCGGTCCCACTTACCGCAGTTTCATCGATGGTCTCGATCGCGACCGCTTCATCGTCGGCGTGGGCGCCAACATTAAAACCTTGCAGGACTTCGCGATCCGCGTCGAATATCGGGGCATGCTCGGTATCGAAGGCGATACAGACCACGGTGTGCTTCTCAACGTGTCGAAGCAGTACTGAAAACGCCGGGGCAGGCCGGCGCCTTGCCGTGCAGACAGCGGCAACTCAAACGGCCTTCTTGCCTACTGGGGGCTGTGAGCCCCGTGACATGTCAGATTGAGAAGACCCGGCCTGCGCTTTTGGAAAACTCTCCGAACAAAAATAACAAGGAAAAGCGCTGCAATCCATAGTTTTGTAGGGATGCGAATTTACTCGACTTGCGGTACTGTCCGCGTGCTGGGCGAATTTAATGCTCCTTAATCGCGAACTCCATTTCCGGTCGTCGACATCCATGTCGTGGCCCGTGAACTGCGTATGCGATCACATCTAGATATCGCCAGTAAACATCGCTTGCTCTGCAGTAATCTCAGGGAGGACTGTGGTTGGCTTAGGCGTGCGACAAGCACCCATGCAGTGTGATTATCATTCTTCATCACCTCAGGGAGGATATCCATGTCTTATAACAGCAGCGCGCAAATCTATGTGACAAACAATACCGGCGGAAACGCCATTATCGCGTTTTCGCATGAGTATAGCGACGACGGGCCGCAAATTTGGAATCAACCAAATACCGTTATTGCGCCTGGGCAGAGTGCCGGCCCGCTTGCGGTCGGCTTTAACACCGGTGTCTTCTATACGGGCCGGGATTACTGGTTCTGCGGGATCCAGGTGCTCGATGGACCGAATGCCGGCTACTATGCCACCGAAGGGTCCCTGGAGGCTCCCTCGAAACAGTGCATGCTCGAGAGCGAAGACAACGGTGCGACGCTGTACTTTTCCGTCACGACCGAGACCTTCGTGATGACCGAGAATTCCGGATCGTGCAGCACCGGGATGAATGCGGGAAATGCAACGGCCTTGATTGCGCAGCAGGCCAAGAAGGAAGAAAGGGCAAAGGAACAGAAGGTTGCCTGAGAGCGGCGGCCGAAGCAGGAGCGGAGCCGCCGAATGGCGGCTCCGCTCCTGGATCGATTTACACCGGCCAAGTTTCTTGCCGAAGGCCGGATCGGCGCCCGTGACCTTCAAACAAGTTAAGCCACTTGCGGAACTGGCTCTCGTGCTGTGGGCGCTAGCGGCCGGACCGGTCAGGGAAAACGAACGAAGTGCGTGGGTCGGCCGAAGCACAAGAAGTCTCGGGACGGCCATGACGGCCCTTGCTGCCCTCCATCCTTGGACGGCCCACGAGCCGAAAACGGAATGGCTCATGCTTTTCCCGATTTTCGAGCGAACGACCGGCTGCCGGTTCGCAGATCAAGCCGCTCTTCACAGCGCCTTGGCCGCAAGCGGCAACTCGCTCAATATCGCCTTCGCCCGCGACATGGCGGGCCTTGAGGATTGCCGACCTGCGGTTCATCGCGAACTCAGTATGCTGATGAGTAACTGGCAACAAGGTCTGGGCCAGTCGACACTCTACAGGCTCACGCATCTCGTCTTCTTCGCCACGCATTTCGGCAGGAGGAGTGGGTATTGGCCGGCCGAACAGCAGCGCTTTCTGGCCGATGTTCTCGCGCCTTGCGCCGAGGCACGTCTGGCACGCGGCGACTATGACATCGCCGTCGAGCTCCTCGTCGCGATGGCATGGACCGGACTTGCACGAACACCGGCTTTCTCAAGCGGCACTCTGTCATTGGCGGAGTTGGCCTTGGTACAGGGCAGCATTCCGACGGACCGGAGTGTGCCACGGGAAGGGGGAGCATTCGAGCATCGATATCATGCCACACTCATGACTCTCCTGGCCCTTGCGGAAGCGGCCTCGTTCTCCGGAGACTAGAAAGATGACAACAGCAATCACCAACGTCTTCGTCCTCATTCTTGAGAATCGGTCGCTCGATCACATGCTGGGCTTTTCCGGCATTGTCGGAATGGATGCGGTGACGGGCGATTCCACCTCTCTCAACGGCTTGAACGGAACGGAGTCCAACAGCTATCAGGGCCAGACCTATACCGTCACGCAGCCGGCGGACGAGACGATGCCCGTGGACCCGGCCCACGAGTTCCCCGACGTTGTTGAGCAGCTTTGCGGGCAGGGTGCCTGCTATCAGCCGGGTGGTTCCTATCCTAAAGTCGAAAACACCGGCTTCGTCAGCAATTATGCCGTCTCCTATACCGCCGGAGAGGGAGACGCGCCGAACGACTTTGGCGAGATCATGAAGTGCTTCTCGCCAGACCAGTTGCCGGTACTGAATGCTCTGGCGCGAGCCTTCGCCGTTTGCGACAATTGGTGCGCTTCCATGCCGGGGCCGACGTGGCCCAATCGTTTTTTCGCCTATGCGGCCTCATCTGGCGGGCTCGACTATAGTCCACCGCTTAGCCAGATCATCGAATGGGACGTCGGTGGCTTCACCTTTCCGAACGGCTCCCTCTTCGATCTCCTCGACCGCAAGTCCGACTTTGGATGTCGCATCTTTGCCGGTGACCACTTCCCTATTGCCAAGGCGGTCAGGAACGTCGGAGAGTCCGGCATTACCTCCTTCGACGAATTTGCCGACGCGCTCGCGAGCTCCAGCTATCCGTGGCTTTTCACCTTGATCGAGCCGAGCTACGGAAACCTCCTCGACGGCACCTATGAGGGTGGTACATCTCAACATCCGTTGGACGGCGTGACCGCGGGTGAAGCCCTGATCAAGGCGACCTATGAAGCGATCCGCAATTCGCCGTTTTGGGACAGTAGCCTGCTGATCATCACCTGGGACGAGCACGGCGGCTTCTACGATCACGTTCCGCCGCCAGCGGCCGTGGCTCCGGACGACACGCTGTCCGGCTCCGAATTCAACAGATATGGCTTCACCTTCGAACGGTATGGCCCTCGCGTCCCGGCCGTGATCGTGTCACCCCTGATCCCCGAGCGGATCATTGATCATCGGCAGTACGATCACGCTTCAATCCCGGCAACCGTCGAGGTTCTGTTCGCCTTGCCTCCGCTCACGGAACGCGATGCTCGCGCCAACAATCTTACCTCGCTGCTGTCGCTCTCGACGCCGAGAACGGACGCGCCGACGACTTTGCCGGAGCCGGCAGCATCACAAACGAAACCGGTGGCGCGGCCACCCCTGCCACCTGGGTCTCCGCCAGATGGAGGCAATCTGCCGGGCCAGATCTATGTTGCCATGCGTCGGGACGTAGCGCTCTCACCGCCCGCCGCCGAAGCCGAGATCGTGAACCGTTTGAGGTCGATCAGGACGCGCGCCCAGGCGGCCCAGTATCTCGAGGAGGTGCGGAACAAGATCGAGGCCAGAAGGGCTGCCCTATGAAGGGTAACGCATATGGGCAAGAGGTCGAGAAAGCCGTTTGCGAGCTGCGGCGGCTGCTCGGAGCCGCGGAGGAAATCTCGGCAGAAGCGTTGCTGGGCACCTTCGCCGATCCAGAGGGCCGCGCGGCGATGTACCAGCGTCGCTCGCTCGGCGAGTTGAGGGCGCATTTCTCGGAGGCGGCGAAGACCGCGTGTCCCTCCTCTCGGGAGGCTATGGCAGCGGCAATTGGCGCATTCTGGCGCTGGGCGCGTGACGGCTTTGCCGTCGTCAATATCGAGACGTACGAACGACGCCTGGCGGCTTGCCGGTCATGCGACCACTATGTCGCTGCGCCGAACGATCTGCTCCATGCGACCGTGAAGCTCGCTACCGCCGACGCTCGCATATGTGACTGTTGCGGATGCTTCATGGAGAAGAAGGCACGACAGGCCAATGCACGCTGCCCCGTCCGGCATGAAGCGAACCCGGGGCTTAGCCGCTGGGGAGAGCCATTTTCAACCGAGCCATAGCGGGCCGGCGGGGTAATTGGGCTGGGGCCGCTCGCGTAAGCAAGAATGTCTTCGACGTTCATTTAGCAGAGAAGGATCCAAGCCGAACCTCTCCTCCTATGTCTCTCGCGGCGAGGCGCGGCTCCGAACACAAGCGTGCATACGATGCTCAGTTGGCGACTTTCACCGCAGCGTCGACCGGCTAATAGAAGTCCGCTCGGGGCCGTTCGTAGTGTCCGGCGGCAAGGGCCGCAACGGGTCGAACTTTCGCCTCAGTAGACGAGCGGTCGGCGCTTCGAAGCGAAGCGCCGCCCTTGAGTGCTACAGTTCCACTTGCTCAGAAATGGCTAAGGCGTCGTCCACCTCTATACCGAGGTATTGCACGGTGCTCTCCAGCTTTTTGTGGCCGAGCAAGAGCGGGACGGCGCGCAGGTTCCCTGTCTTCTTGTAGAACTGCGCCGCTTTCGTCCTCATCGAGTGCGTGCCGTAGCGCTTCGGATCAAGTCCGATGCTCGACACCCACCGCTCGACGATCCGACCATATTGCCGCGTCGAAAGATGCGGCTTTGCGTGCACACGGCTGGGGAACAGATAATCCCTTTCACCGAGCCGGCGAAGTCCAATCCAGGCATCGACAGCATCCCGCGTTTGATCGGTCAGTTCGAACTGCACTGGTCGGCCTGTTTTCCGTTGGATGATGATCGCCCGCTCGCGAACCCTTCCGGAGATCGCAACATCGGCAACGGAGATCGCGACGAGATCACAAGCTCGCAATTTGCTGTCGATCGCGAGGTTGAACAGCGCCAGGTCACGCACCGCGCCCGACATTTGGAGGCGGGTTCGGATGGCCCAGACCTCCTTTGGCTTCAATGGAGGCTTCTGACCGATGATGCGGCCCGAGTTCCAGCTAGACATAGCCTCACTCCCAAGAGCCACCCCCCACACCGCAGCGCTCAACCTTCAGGCAGGTTGAGCGTACTTCGAGAAGCGACTATTTGGGTGGAAGGCAGCCCTTCGCCTTGCTCATCTGAACGAGCAAGTTGCGCCAGTTGCCGACGCTTGGGGATACCACGTCGAACGTCGTGAATGGGGCCGACTGCGGACTGTCCGGTCCTGGAATATGCCCAGCCGGTAGCTGCCGTTCGGCAAGCGACCCCTTCCAAGACATTCATTGGACTTGATCGCGCAACTACAAACCGGATATTCTGCACCGAGCAAACCGTGTCGCAGGTTTCGGGAATTTTGCGACATGTCGGCAAGCTCTGCGGATAAATTCCGTGCTACCCTTGGGCGAGCCGTTTCAGGACAGCCGCTACGATAACCTCGGGCCGATCTTCCTGAACAAGATGCCCGGAATCCGGTATGGCGATGCACTCGGCATCGGAGATCGCCGTCGCCAGGGCCACGCCTTTCTCGAAGGGTATCCATTCGTCATTTTGGCCCCAAAGGACTGTCACCGGGCATTCCATCCGCCCGTAACGTCCTTCGACCTCGTCGGTGTATTTCTGATCCATCTGCGCGATTTGGCGATAGAACGCGGGCTGGCCTACTGCCCCGAGCCACGGTGCGCTGTAGATTTCCAATGCCTGTTCTGACAGCGGATTATAGGCGGCGGTCTGCAAGTAGGCTCGTAGAATCGCCCGGTGCATATAGTCCGGCATCCCCGAGAAGGCAGCTTCATGCTTGCGCACATGCTGGACCAAAGCGGACCCCCAAGGAGCAAGGGCAACGGCGTCGAAGATCGTCAGGGAACGATAACGCAAACCGTTCAGGTAATAGGCGCGCAGCGCCGTTGCCCCACCAAAGTCATGAGCCAGCACATCGGGACGGTCGAGGTTCCATTCTGCGAACAGAGCGGCGAGGGTCTTGTTCTGGACAGCCAGAGACACGTCTTGCCCCTCGCACATCTCCGATAGCCCGTAGCCGACCAGATCGAAATAGTAGATGGTCCTGCGGTCGGCGAGCTGCGGCACGATTCTACGCCAGACCTGCGAGGAAAAGGGTGTCCCATGAAGCGCCACCAGCGGCGGCCCGTTCCCGATCTTACCCCAATGAACGGCGTTTCCTTCAATGATCGTGGTATGGGGCAGGTCCAGCACGATGACGACTCACATTGCAACTTAGCTAAATGACAATATGATAAGAGCCATGGACAGATCAACCCAAATCAAAGCCATGGCGAGCGAGCAGCGCCTAACGGTCCTGCGACTGTTGGCGGAACCGCAAAACCATTTCGGCCACCAATGGTCCGCCGATCCGGTCGAGTTCGGCGTCTGCATGACATTGATTGCCGAGGCCCTAGCCGTTGCGCAGCCTACGGCAAGTCGGCATCTGGAAATTCTCAAGCAAGCGGGATTTATCACGGTGCGGAAGCACCTGAAATGGTCGTATTGCAGGCGGGATGAGGCTGCGATCAGAGGCTATCTGGACTGGTTGGCCAGCGAGCTTTCCTCAACGTGATAGCTCTGCCATCTGCCGGTGTCGCAGAAATCCTAAAGCTCGCTACGTTATAGGTTTCGGGCTTTTTGCGACACTCGCCGACCTCTGTCACTCCAAGTCAATTTGCAACTTCACAAAACCGGAAGTTCAATTGTCTGGAGCTACAGGCCAATCCCAACATTTAGGCGTTGCTCAGCGTCCACCCGTTTCGATGAGATAGGCTTGGATCTGCCGGATGATCATGCCGATTTCACCTGATGCGAGGAGGCCTGGCCCGAGAGGACCCGACTGGTTCTCGCCAACTGGAGGGAGCGACCGAAGTGCGGCTCGCACGTCAGCCGTCATTTGTGCGAGTTGCCACCTGCTCTCGGTCTCAGCGCTTCCGGACTATACGGAGCCGCCAGACTGCTGCCTTGACGGCATATGCCGCCGCCCCGAGCGCATGCGCACCCAAATGGCCGAGGCTTGGCGGCTCTAGCTGCGGCCGCTGCCGCGGGTGACTTCATTTCACGGGCGGCGCTACCACCGCCGAACCGTTTGCGGATTTCCGATGCAGTGTCCAACTCGCCGAGTCCGTTGATGGGCGGCAGCGCGTCAAGGAAAGCCGGGAACGTGAAATGGTCCCGGTAAACGTCAAAACCAGCACGAACGTCTCGGGTCCACTGGTCAGCGTTGTCGTTCCAATGCTTTGCGACGTCAACATTGCGCATGTCAGCTCCGATAACTGGCCCACCGTACTGCCCAAATCATATCGCCATCGCCCGCGATGCAGCAATGTCCGGTGCCGGCGCAAGTCCGACGACGGCCCTTTTGAGACCTCGGTAGTCAGTGCACCTCTGCCGTTCGCCCTACAGGAAGTTGCCGCGAAAAGGGAACCCTTGAAGGGGCGAGGGGATTACCTACCACATCAGGACTGGAGACATTGCAAATGTACATCATTGTTGGCGGGACGGGCCACGTCGGCTCCGCCGTGTCGAAGACGTTGCTCGATGAGGGCGAAGCAGTCACGGTCATCACGCGAGACTCTGAGAAGGCGGATGCATGGCGACAGAGAGGCGCAGAGGTCGCCGTCGCCGACGTCCACGACGTGAGGTCGCTCCGTGAGATTTTCCGCCATGGGAAGCGCGCGTTCCTACTGAACCCGAACGCTGACGTCTCAAGTGATACGGATCGGGCGGAACGCGAAACCGTGCGCTGCCTGCTCGCGGCGATTGATGGGTCGGGGTTGGAGAAGGTAGTGGCGGAATCAACCATGGGGGCGCAGCCGGGCGAGGAACTCGGCGATCTCAACGTTCTCTATGAACTGGAAGTGGGCCTGCGGAACCAGCCGATTCCTGCAAGTGTCGTTCGCGCAGCTTACTACTACAGCAACTGGGACACGATGGTGGAGCCTGTCACAAAGGACGGGGTGCTTTCGACGATGCTTCCTGCCGACCTCACGCTCCCGATGGTCGCGCCGGAGGATTTGGGACGGGTAGCCGCTCGGCTCCTGCAGGAACCTATCGAACGGTTCGGCACACACCCTGTCGAGGGGCCGAAACGGTGTTCCCCCAACGATGTCGCCGCGGCTTTCGCCGCTGCGCTCAACCGAGCCGTTCGGGTCGACGTGATCCCGCGCGAAAAATGGGAAGACGCATATCGCAGTTTAGGCTTCTCCGACGCCGCGGCTCACTCCTATGCACGGATGACGGCCCTTACCGCCGATGGTCCCGAATATCCCGAGAATTCAATTCGAGGATCGATCCCGCTCCAGACCTACATAGGCGGACTCGTTCGAAACTCCTGCTAACTGCTTCTGAGACTTGAAGTCTCGGCTCTTGTCGGCCCATTGCGGAAGACAATCAATGAACAGTCGCCACCGGGGCAAACACGCGTGTAAGGAATTCCCGGAGAATGGGAGTGACTTGCTCACGGGGAAGGCGATGGCCGCCGTCAAGCGCGTGAAACCGTACAGGAACCCCTGCACGTTCAAGAGCCTCGGAAAGTCGCTGAGCCTGATCGATCGATGCACGATCATCATATTTGCCGTGTAGAAGAAGGGTTTCTGATCGGATGCTATGAGCATGATAGAGTGCAGACCGATCCAGAAATGCCTCGTCTGAGAGACCTGCTTCGGTCTGGATGGCTTGCTGCAAGCCTCGCGAACTGTTCTTGTGCGCATCTCTCAAGTCATAGACGCCCCCAGTCAGGATGATCGCTTTAAGATCTTGCACCTTAGTTGCCGCCATGGCGGAGGCGATAGCCCCACGGCTGTTTCCATATAGGACGATACGCTTTGGATCGACCAACGGCTGCCGCTTGAGGAAATCCACCGCCGCGACAATCGTTTTTTGGGTGGCCGGTCCACAGAAGTCCGCCGGACCGTCAGATGCACCGAAGCCTGGTTGCGATACGGCGGCCGCTGTTACACCGAGGCGAGAGGAAAACCTGACAAGCGATCCATCATCGACCGCCTCTCTCCCACCTAAAAGAAGTCCTCCCTGATTACCGTGGACGAACAATATCGCTCCGCTCTGTCGATCTGACCCACGCGCCTGGAATAGCTGGACACGAGCGCCATCGCCCCGATCGATGGTGTGTTCTGTCACCTCAGACATGGCAGTAATTCCGTTGCAACTGCTGGTAAGGATACGGTGGCAAGCCCTACTGTCAATGTCTCCTCTTGGCGCATCGTTGCCATCCGAGCTCAGCATGAGCGACGTCCGCTTCGGGAAGACGCCAGATCAGTCTCAACGACCGGAATGCAGGGGCGCAAAGGGGCCTCACGCGGCTTCGGGAGGCGTATTGCCTTGCGAAGAAGGAGCTAGGCGATCGGCCGTTTCACGATCTGCCTGAGGCTTCCCCAGCAGACGCTGCAAGGTTCGGAGGGTGCCGGAAACCTGGAGAAGAGTGCACCGTCAGGTTTTGCCTGTCTCCGGTGAGTCATCCACAATGGCTGATCAGACCGCGTTTCTACGGCATTCCTCGATATAGAGCTCGCGCAAACGCTTGCCGACCGGCCCGGGTGTACCGCTCCCGATCTTGCGGCCATCGATTTCTACGACGGGCATGACAAAGGTCGAGGCGCCCGTGACAAAGGCTTCGTCCGCATGCTGCGCTTCCTCTATCGAAAAATTCCGCTCAATGACGTTGATCTGTGCTTCCCGGGCATAATGTAGCAAGGTGGCACGCGTGATGCCGTGCAGGATGTCGCTGGATAATGCGCGGGTGACGATCTGGCCGTTCTTGACGATATAGGCGTTGTTCGCCGTCCCCTCGGTGACGAAGCCATCCTGCACGAACCAGCCGTCATCGGCTCCCGCCTTCTTCGCCATCATTTTAGCCATAGAGGGATAGAGCAGTTGGACCGTCTTGATGTCGCGGCGGGACCAACGCAGGTCCGCGATCGAGATCACCTTGATGCCAGCCGATGCCTTGGGTGCGTCCACGAGATTGGGGACGGATTGGGTAAAGAGAACGACCGTCGGCTGAACGTCATCGGTCGGGAAGATGAAATCGCGGTCGCCTGGATTCCCGCGGGAAATCTGCATGTAAACTAGACCCTCGACGATTTCGTTCTGCCTCACCAGCTCACGGTGGATGGTCAGCAGCGTATCCCGCGAAAACGGGTTTCGGATGACCAACTCCCCAAGCGAGCGCTCGAGCCGCGCGGCGTGTCCCTCGAAATCCACCAGCTTGCCGTCGATGACCGATGTTACCTCGTAGACTGCATCGGCAAACAGAAAGCCACGGTCGAAGATCGAAACCTTCGCCTCGGTCTCCGACAGATATTCTCCGTTTAGATAAACGATCCGGTCTCTATCCATTGCAGCGGTTCGCGATTGAGGCATGCAGACGGTTCTGTCAGGCAAGAAGGATGTCATAGAATACTTTACCTATTTCTGGCACGGCTTTCGGGTAAACTTCGCAGATCTGCTTTCCTTGGGTCATAAGGCAGATGATGATCGACGCGTTACCGGGCATGGCAATCCGAATGAGGTCGTGCTTGTAATAGGATGCGCGCGGATCGCCCGTCCAGGAATTCTGCCCCGCCTTGCTCCAGATGCGCGCCTCAGCCGGCGCCCCCGCTCCGAGAAAATCAGCAACTTGAAAACGCGGCTGCTTCGCCTCCGCGCTCTCGCGGTCGCGCAGCAGAATATCCTGCGCCCGGGTACGAGCTACATCGGACAGCGGAACCGTGCCGGCAAAGATCTCATGAAAGAGCCGCGCAGCGGCAAGCGGTGTCAGAACGTTGAGATACTCACCGGATCGCCCGGAATATTGGGCCTCCCGACCATAGCGAACGTCGTCCATGAGCTTCTGGCTGATGTTGCAGCCTTCGAATTCGGGCCAGCCCAGGTCGCGGAAGAAGCGGTTCAGCGCCTCGCGTTTATCGCGCCATGCGTCGAAGCTTTCACCCTCCAGGAGCGTGTCGCCGGTCGTGCCGGTGACCACGTCGATCACATAATTGGTGCCGGTATTGGTCGACCAGAGGATCATGTCCCGCATCGCACGGGACAATTCCTCGTGGTCCTCGACGCGGCCGGCGTCAATGGCGCTCAGCACATGGACGAGGTGGAAAGCCTTGACCAGGCTGCACGGATAGCACCGCCAGTTACCGCGATAGCTGAAGCCGTCCGGCGCCTCGCCGAAACCGTTCTCCCGCAATGCGACGAAGCCGAAATTGTCGGGCGTCAATCCCTGATCACTGAATTGCTCGAGAAGGCGGGCCTTGATGCTTTCGCAGCGACCGGTCCAGTCGGCGTTGGATTTGAAGAACATGGAGAGGATCTTTCTGTAGGGGATTATGTCGGGGCGCCGGCGGCTTTCCAGCAGCGGACGAAGCCACCCGTGTCGAGCGGCAGCTCCGGCTGAGGCAAGCGACAGGCGGCCTCGGCAAGCGGGCAGCGCGGGACGAAACGGCAGCCGGGCAGAACGGCAAAGGGATCGGGTATTTCGCCGGCAATCGGCTGCCGCAGCGACTGCGGCTTGCGAACGTCCGGCACCGAGGCAATCAGCGCCTGCGTGTAGGGGTGGCGTGGAGCGCCAAAGAGGCAGGTGCTCTCTTGCAATTCGACGATCTCGCCGAGATACATCACCGCCACACGGTCGCAGAAATACCGCACGACATTCATGTCGTGCGAGATGAAGATGATGGTCAGTCCCTTTTCGCGATTGATCGCCTTCAACAGGTTGATGATCTGCGCCTGCACGGACGCGTCCAGCGCCGAAACCGGCTCGTCCGCCACGAGAACCTGCGGATTGGCGCACAGAGCACGCGCGATGGATACCCGCTGGCGCTGCCCGCCGGAGAGCGCGTGGGGGAATTTCACCGCCGTCTCGGAAACCAGGCTCACATCATCCAGCACGCGCCGGACCTCGGAGCGCCGATCGGCGCGCGATAGATTGGGCCTGTAATGGGCCACGACCTCTTCGAGCTGTGCCCCGATAGTCATGCGTGGGTTTAGCGAGGAATAGGGGTCCTGAAACACCATTTGCAGGCGGCCGGCCCGATCCGGCCCGTCAAGCGGCTTGCCATCGAAGACGACGTGTCCGCCATTGCTGGGCTGGAGCCCGACGCCGATCCGCGCCAGGGTACTCTTGCCGCAACCGGATTCGCCGACGATGCCGAGGATTTCCCCCTGCTTCACCGACAGATCGACGCCGCGCACCGCATGAAGATAGACCTGATCGCGGTTTGCGAGCACGTCCACAAGGCTGCGCTTCAGGGGAAAGCGACGCTCGACCTTCTTAAACTCAAGCAGCGACATCGGAAACCTCGCTCAGGATGCAGGCATCGAGATGATCTTCGGCGGCGCCGAGACGGGAGCGCAGCGCCGGCGCGGGGCCCGTCATGCATTGCGGCCGTCCGAATGCGCAGCGCGCCGAGAAGCGGCAGCCTGGCGGCGGGTCGATCAGGCTGGGCGGCGCTCCGTTGATCGGCACCAGTTCGCTGTCGCGACTGACATTTCCCGGAAGAGCCGCAAGCAGCGCCCGGGTATAGGGATGCGATGGCGCATCGAGGACCTCGCGGACCCCGCCGATCTCCACCATGCGGCCCGCATACATGACCGCCATCCGATCGCAGATCTGCGAGACCACGCCCAGGTCGTGGGTAATCAGGATGATCGAGGTGCCGAGACTGTCCCGTCGCTCCTTCAGCAGGCGCAGGATTTGATCCTGGACCGTCACGTCGAGGGCCGTCGTCGGCTCGTCGGCGATGATGAGGCGCGGGCGCAGCGCGAGCGCCATGGCGATGACGACGCGCTGCCGCAAACCGCCGGACAATTCGTGCGGATAGGACTCAAGTCTGCGCTCTGGAGAGGTGACGTGCACGTCGCGCAAGAGCTGCAAGGCTGCCTCACGCGCCTCGGCGCGGGATGCCTTGCGATGGCGGCGGATGACTTCGCTGATCTGCTTGCCGATCCGCATCGTCGGATTGAGCGCGGTTAACGGGTCCTGAAAGATGAACGCGACATCGCGTCCGCGGATCTGGGAAAGACCGCGCTCGTTCATGGCGGCAAGATCGCCCGCCCCTTCCAGCAGGATCCGGCCCCCGGCGACCCGGGCGGGCGCCCCTCCGAACAGGCGCAGGATGGACCGGCAGACGGCGGACTTCCCGCAGCCGGATTCCCCGACGATGCCGAAGATCTCGCCCGGCTGAACGTCAAAGCTGAAGCCATCGACCGCTCTTGCCGTCCCGGAAGGGCTCTGGAATTCGGTCACGAGGTTGCGAACGGACAAGAGGCTCATGGCGTCATCCCTTTGGCTTCAGCGCGGTCGCGAGGCCTTCGCCAAGTAGAGAGAAGGCAACCCCGACCCAGACGATGGCGAGGCCGGGAAATATGGTCATCCACGGCGCTTCCCGCATGTAGTCTATGCTCTCGACGATCAGCAGGCCCCATTCCGGCGCTGGCGGCTGCACGCCCAGTCCAAAGAAGGACATAGCCGCCACGGCCTGCACAGTCAGCACCACGTCCGACATGGAATAGACCAAAGCGGGGGTCAGGACGTTCGGCAGGACATGGCGCAGCATCACCTTGGGCTTGCTGAAGCGCAGCACACGCGTCGCCTCGATGAATTCCAGGCGGGAAACCAGCAGCGTCTCTCCGCGGACTATGCGGGCATAGCCGATCCAATTCACAATGAAAAAGGCGATGTAGAGATTGGTCTCGCTTGCTCCCAGCACGCCGACGATGGCAAGGATGAGCACATAGAACGGGAATGCCCATACTATATCCGTCAGCCGCATCAGAACCGCGTCGGCGGTCCCGCCGAAGAAGCCGGCGATTAGGCCGATCACCACGCCCATGACCATTGGTCCGAACACGCAGATCAGCGCCAGTCGCAGGTCGAAGACCGCGCCCGCGAGAACACGTGTGAAGATGTCACGGCCAAAATTGTCGGTGCCGAACCAGTGCGCGGCGGAGGGCGGCTGCATCGCGCCGCCGAAATCCAGCGCAAAGGGATCGTAAGGCGACAGGATCGGGGTCAGGAGCGTCGCTGCGACGGTGACCGCCAGCATGAGCAGGCCGGTCGCACCTGCGGGGGTGCGAAGCAATTTGCGGAGGAAGGCCATCGGTCACCCCAGCCGGACGCGCGGATCGGCCAGCGCGTAGCAGATGTCGGTGATCAGGTTGACCACCACGACCATAATGGCGAAGAAGACCGTCAGGCCTCGGATGATGGGCAGGTCACGCGACACGATCGCGTCGATCAGCAGGCTGCCGAGACCGGGGACGGAGAAGATCTTCTCCACCACGACCGTCCCGCCCACGATCCAGCTCACCCGCACGCCGATGATCGAGATCGTCGAGATCAGGCTGTTCGGCAGCACATGGCGAAGAAAGACCTCGTGGGCGCGCAGGCCTTTGGCACGCGCGGTGTCGATGTAGTCTGCCTTCATCGTGTCGATCAACGCCGCGCGAAGGCTTTGCTGTATCAGGGCTGCGGTCGAAAGCCCGACCACGAGCGATGGCAGGAACAGGCGGCCCAGATTGGCCACGAAACCGTCGCCCACGCCGCCTGTCGCGAACCAGCCCATGCGCAGCGCCAGCCAAATGATTAGCACATAGCAGAGCCAGAAAGGGGGCATGGCAATCACCACGACGAAGATCTGCCGGATGACATTGTCGATCACGCGCCCGCGGTTTGCCGCTGCCAGAATGGCAAAGGGCAAGGCGATGATGACGGCGATTGCGGTCGAATAGCCAACGATGGCGAGCGTGAACGGTAAGCGCTCCGCCACCAGATTGATGATCGGCTGCTTGTGGAAGATCGAGACACCGAAACTGCCGGTCAGGCAATCGCGCAGGAAATAGAGGTACTGCATCCAGATTGGCTTATCCAGCCCCCAGAGTTCTCGCATTGTCTGCAGTTCCTCGGCGCTCGCCCGTGTTCCCATCGCGCGGGAGGCAGGATCGCCCGGCATGACCTGCAGAAGCAGGAAGCTGATGATCGTAATCCCGAGGAGCACGGGGATCAGCATCAGCAGACGTTTTGAGATTGCAAGTATCACGGAAGTTTACCGCCGGCTGCCCACAGTTGGAGGAGCCTCCGCCCGCAGGGCGGAGGCGGTCGCATCATTTTTCGAGCTTGACTTCCTCGAGGCGGAAATTCGAGGTCGGAAGGATCTCGAAACCCTTGACGTAGTCCCGCACCGCCCAGGCCGACGACGGATGGTAGAGGAAGATGTAAGGCGCACCGTCATGCAGGATCTGGATCATTTCCCTGAACATGGCGCCGCGCGGCTCGCCGTCCACGGTCTTCCGCTCTTCGGCATAGAGGGCATTCAGACGCTCGTTCTTCCACTGCGTATGATAGGCGTTCGCCCGCTCAGGGTTGACGGCGACGAAGCCGATGATCTGGTCGGGGTCGATCGTGTCGGAGGTGGTGTAGGACACCGACATGTCATAGTTTCCGTCCTTCGTCGTTTCCCATTGGGTGCCGCCTTCCAGCATCTGCACCTTCAGCTTCACTTCGACCTGCTGGAGCATCGCCTGCAAGGCTATGGCGGCATTGCGGCTGGTCGCGGCGCCGGAATCGACGATAAGCTGCGCTTCGAACCCTTCCGCGTAGCCCGCATCGGCCAGCAGTTGCTTGGCCTTCGCCGTGTCATAGGCGTAGGGCAGAAGATTCGGATCGGCATGGGCCATGACCGGCATGGCCGATGCCGCGGGCTTGCCGGCACCGTAGAGAACGCCCTGCACCAGGGCATTCTTGTCCACCGCATAGTTCAGGGCCTGCCGGACCCGTTCGTCGTCGAAGGGCTTGCGCGTCGTATTCAACTGCACGAAATCCGCCCGGTAGGGTGTGGTCTGACCCACGGAGATCCCATCCTTGCCGTCGAGGTTCTTGATCTGGTTCAGCGGCGGATCGAGCGCGACGTCCACCTCGCCGGCTTCCAGCTTGATGGCCCGTGCTGACGGCTCGGTGACGACCTCGAGCACCGCTTCGTCCACGAAAGGCTTGCCCTCCTGCCAGTAATACGGATTCTTCGTCAGCTCGACCCGCGAGCCGCGGACGCGCGACTTCAGCATGTACGGGCCGGAACCGACCGGCGCCTCGAAGAACGCATCACCCTTGGCTTCCACCTGCCCCTTGGGCAGGATCGCCGCGGCGAACAGGGCAAGATTGTTGAATGCCGGCGTGAACGGTTCCCCCAGTTTCATGGTGATCTCGCGTGGATTGACGATCTCGAAGCTGGTGATCGGACGATAGAAACGTCCCCAGCCGGACGCCTCGGATGCGGCGCGCTGGATCGAGAATTTGACATCCTCGGCAGTCACCGGCGTACCGTTGGAGAACTTCGCGTCGCGGAGTTTGAAGTTCAGTGTCAGACCGTCGTCCGAAACGGTCCAGCTTTCGGCCAGTCCCGGTTCCAGCCCCTTTCCTGTCCTGTCCGGGCGGATCAGCGTGTCGAAGATCAGGAGCTGCGTCCATATCGAGCCATTGTCGCTGCTAGCGATCGGATCGAGGCTGACCGGATCGTAGCCCATTGCGACGCGCAGCGTTTCAGCGTGCGCAGCCATACCCGCCAGCGCAAACACGGAGGCGAGAAGCAGTCGTTTCAAATTCGCTCGAGGAAGCATGAAGAGGTTCTCCTAAACCTGTCGTGGAACATGTCCTGAACCGCTGCCGCCGGTCGCGCAGCCACATCGGATGACGGATCATGTTAGACAACGGCTGGGCAGCCGAATAATGATAAATGTGGTAGCGACTATCAGCAGGTTGATAAATGGATCTGAGACAAATCGAGCTTTTCGGCACGCTGATGCGGGTTGGAACCACCACCGAAACCGCGAGGCTCCTGGGTATTTCCCAGCCGAGCGTCAGCGGGCAGTTGAAACGGCTCGAAAGCAGGCTCGGTTTTGCGCTGTTTCACCGCACCGGCAACCGCCTAGAGCCGACGCAGGAGGCGAACGAGCTTTTCGCGCTCTCGATGACGATCTTCAACACGCACGCGCTGGTTCGCTCCAAGCTGCCCAGCCTGCGCAACCTTGCGTCACGACCGGTGGCGGTATCGGCGACGCCGGCTCTCGTGGAAACCTTTATCGGGCCGGCCCTGGTTCAAGCCGGATACCGGGATTGGAATAAGCGCATCGTGCTCAGGGTACACTCTCCGGAAGACGACCTTCGCACGGGTGATGCCGATGTCGGGCTGCAGATGGCGTTGCCGCCTAAGGCGGAATTTCAGGCATACAAGGTGGGCCAGACTACACTGGTGGCCGTCATGCGGGCGGACCATCCGCTCGCCCACTCCCGGGCGCTGACTTGCCCGGAACTGTCGGCGCAGCCCCTGATTTGTTACAATGCCGACTGGTCGCCGATGGGAGAAGCCATCCGGGGCGCCTTCGCCGCCCAGGGCCTAGCTTACGATCCGGTTTGCATGGTGCCTTTTTGCGCTAATGTCTGCAGCCTGGTGCTCGCCTGTGGCGGTGTCGGTATCGTTGATGCAATGACTGCACATGAGTATGCAATCCGTGGGCTCGTGCGGTGTCAGATCATCGGCATTCCCCCGATCTCGGTCATTGCCTTTCACCGGCGGGGCGAGCCGCTCAGGGCGCCGGTGCAGGGATTTCTGAGTGCACTTCGAAAACCAGCCCGTGAATGGGCATAACTTTCCACCGCATAGCCGTCGTGCCTGCCTGGAGACGGCTATTCGTCCCGAAATTTTCAGATTGGATCCGCCATGCGCGCCTCCGTCGTCCCTGGGCAAGAGGCGGACGAGCACTCACTCCGCGTTGCGCCACTAGCGGTCTCATTCAGGTTGATCGCACTAGGCGGAATGGGGGCCGACTGCGGACTGTCCGGTCCTGGAATATGCCCAGCCGATAGCTGCCGTTCGGCAAGCGACCCCATTTCTGCCGTTTATGATGGGAGGCAGGGCGCTTAAAGCGAACCTTGCACGTCGCTGTTATCTTGGATCATTTTCGCGACACAGTTGACAATTTTTGGGAAAATGCCGCTCTTGTCTTGCCTCTCGCGCTCACATCGGAGGCAAATCCATGAAGCATGTTCCCTATGTCGGCTCTGGCCCATACTGCTACGCAAATTCGTTCGCGATGATGTTCGGAGGGGATGCGCCGTCAACAGCGGCCATCGAGTTCGCGACCAGCAGCCCCTTCGGTATGCAGCTCGTGGGTGGCGCGCTGCCGTTCTTCGATCCCTATGGATGGACGCCCGAAGCCGGTTTCAACGACGCCCTCGACGCGATGGGCTGGACTTCGGCCGTCACCAAGGGCGGCAGCGCGGAGGATGCGCTTGCCCGGCTCAAATCGGCGCTCTCCGACGACCCGGTCTGGGTTGGCCCGGTGGAGATGGGCTATCTTCGGCACCAGCCCGGCATGGATGGTCCCATAGGAGCGGACCACTATGTTGTCGTGCTTGCCGTTGATAACAGACAGGTGCGGATGCACGACCCGCAAGGCTATCCCTTCGCATCCCTGCCGCTGGATGATTTTTTAACCGCGTGGCGGGCGGAAACCCTCGACTATGGCGAGCCCTATACCATGCGGACCCATTTTCGCCGTGTGCGTGAGGTTGGGGAGAATGACATAATCCGGGCTTCGCTGCCCGCTGCGATGCGGTGGCTGTCGATGGAACACGCGCAGCACGTGCCAGAGGGCACCGTTGGCAATGATGAGGCCGCCGACCTGCTGGCAAGCATGATCGAGAACGGGTGCAGCGACGATCTACGTGGGCACCTGATCCACTTCGCCGTGCGCGTGGGCGCAAGGCGGCTTGCCGATGCGGCAAGATGCCTTGCCCGCGTCGGTCGATCTGACGCGGCCCAAATAGCCTCTGACCAAGCCGTTTTGATTGGCTCGCTGCAATACCCATTGGCGGTTGGGCGTGATGCAGAGGCGGCCGCCATCTTGCGAAAGCTCGCCCCGACGTACCCCCGTTTTCTATCCGCGCTTCAAGGCATGTCGCAGAAATCCTAAGTTTCGCGTCAAAATCGCCGGCGAACTCTGAGGAATTTCCGTCGCAAAAGTTAGGTGCCAAATTCGGTCCTGCGTGACCGATTTCTGCGACACGGTCATTGCTGCCTGGTACTTAGCGCCCTCGTAAGCCGCCGCTAGCACTACTCGGTAAGACGGTCCAGCAGTTCAGAAACGGCCCGTTCGTAGTTTCCATAATCCGGATCGATGTCTGCCTGCAGCGCGCTGCCGCTCGTCCCGTTCATCGCCACGGCAAGCGCCGCGCCGTGCGTATAGTCCACCAGAATATGGACCCATACCAAGGCCTGCGAAGGCGAAAGGCCAAGGTTGCCCAAGAGGCTCGCAAGGTTATCGGTGATCCGTCTAGCGTGTTGAGGGAACACGGCTGGCCGGTTGAAAATGGCAAGGGTCAAACCCGGATGGCGCACCACCTCCGACCGATATGCCCGCAACAAGCCCTCAATCCGAGATCGGACGGTTCCTCCCGAAGGTGGAGCAACATCGGCATAGACGGTGTCCGCCAATGCTCGGATCAATCCGTCCCGATCCTGGAAGTGGTGATAGATAGTCATAGGATTGACGCCCGCACGCAGGGCGACCGCGCGCATGGTGAGACTTTCAACCCCCCCAATGTCCAGCAGAGCCAGCGCCTCCGAAAGGATCTTTGCCGGCGAGACGCTTTCGTTATCGGCGCGCGGCCTGCCTCGGCTTCGCCTTGTCATTGCGCAATAGTGTAGGTCGATTGTACCAGCCCGGAAGAAAACGCGCGGGTGCTCACATGAGCGAGACGAATGTCGCGCGTGAGCGGGCCGAATAAGGGACGGCCGCTACCGAGCAGTATGGGAACGCGCGTGACCACCAGATCGCTGACCAATCCGTCCAAAAGGAAGGATTGGATGACACGTCCCCCATCGACATAGACACGACGACACCCTTCCGTTTCGAGCATCGCCATGGCTTGCTGTGGCGACTTTCCCGTGAAACGCACCTTACCTGTAAGATCGTCGGGAACCGACTGGTCCGCCAGGGTGGCTGAAAGGACGAGCACCGGGCGACTATAGAACCACGGTTTCATGTCGCGCACCGCTTCGAAGGTGCCTCGGCCCATGATTATGGCGTCGATGTCCTTGATGAAATCATTGTAGCCGTGGTCTTCGCCTGAAGCGTCATGCTCAAGCAACCATTCAATGTCGCCGTTATCGCGAGCGATGAACCCGTCCAGGCTGGTTGCAATAAAAATATGACCCGTAATCATCTCGCGCCCCTAAATTATACGACGTATAATTTATCTCCTTGTGCGAACTGTCAATACCCAGCGCGCACCGGAGCAGATCACCTACCAGACCGTCGACTTCACCAACGCTTGTTCGCTCCGACGCTCGAAGGTGGGCGGCGGAAAGGTCGTCGAAAGGCAGAAGAGGGATGAGTATCACCTCGGCCTCGATGAGAAAGGCGCACCAAGAAGGTGAACATCAAGGGCGGCACGAAGGAAGTAGAGGATCTGCAAGGATACGTGTCGGAGGATCTGCAAGGATACGTGTCGGAGGCTCTGAAGGCGATCATTGGACCTTTGATGACCAAGCAACGCGGCCCGCTTATGGCAGGTTTTAGGGTCGCCGGAGCCGCGCCGGAACGGCCGACATGAAGGCGCGATCCGGCCAAGTCGGCAGCCGGCCCGAAGGGATCAAGTCGCGGCCAGGGGCTGCCCCTGACCGTATTTCTAATCAGAATTGGTCGCGGCTGTCGCTTCTCACGTCGCCGACCACCTGATGAGGAGCGTAGAGGTCGGCGCGAGCGCTTCGCCGCCAGGGCCGCGCCGGATGCTCCCGGTCAATTGTAACATCGGTGACGGAGATCGAAGTTGAGCCATCTGCCGCGCATTGGGCTGCCCAGCGGCCATCTGGCGATGCTATCCCAGCAGGAATAGCTACGCTTTGCGGCGCGTGAGCTGAGTAGCTGACCCAATACGTATTGCTGGTAGCGTGGCCTAACACCTCCGCGGCGAAAGCTGGGGCGGCGGAAGGGCTTTCGCCGGTAGTCGAGAACAGAACGCAATCTGCATCAAGCCGCTCATACTCCGTGAATAACTCTGGATAGTGTGATTCCATCCCGAGTGCGCAGCCGAACCGCACGCCATCCACTTCGAATGTCACTGGAAGTTTTCCAGGCGAATACATGAAGGAAATTTTGGTGTTCGATAGCATGCGCTCGTCGTAGCGGGTCACCAGTCTTCCGCAATCTGATATGACGTAGAGGCTATTATGCGGCCGATGAGGAGGTGTAAGCTGATGGACGGACCCAAGCACCGTCCATAGCTTCAATTTCCTCGCCAGCTCGCTGGTGGCCGCCAATTCTGAACGCAAAGTGGCCCAGTCATATCGCCCCCAGTCTGATGGGCCGATCTCCTTGGGGCCGCTCTCTGACATAAGCCGCTTGTTGGGCGAGCATGTCGCGCCTTCAGGGAAATGGATCACACGAGCGCCTGCTCTATGAGCGGCCATCATCAGGGCGCGCAACTCCGTCCCACTCGCTCGAAGCGCAGACTTGTCGCGAGGATCTTCAAATAGAGAGGTTTGCGCCACAGCAAGCCGTATTGCGTGGATGGCAAGCTTGGCCGACGGCTGGCGGATGTGGTGAAGAGCTGCGGTGTAAGATTCGCCTGTCTTTGCCGCGCGAGCGCGTACACGACGTTTGAAATTTCCGTTTTGGGTCATTGTGAGGCCTTTCACGTTCCGGACGTAGTTCCCCAGCAACCCGCCGAAACGATCGGACCAAGACAACCGACCCGAGACGTCAGTCCCTTTGCCTCTGTTCAAGACCATGCTGGGGGAGGTCTAGGAGGTTAGGCGTAGGCCACGCCGAGCGAATGATGCGCCGCCCCGCACTGATTCGTCAATCAGCATTGATCACTCGCGAAGAACGCTTCTGGCGCGCTCCTAGCCAAGGCGGTAGTCGGCCCCGGTCACCGCGCCTCTCTTTGCGCCGCGCGGACTATTTCGGAGATGAAGGCACTCTTTCCCGACGTATAACGATCCCCATCATACGGAAACTGCGCCGCAAGCTGGTTTTTCAGGGCCAGGTATGCAGCAGCCACGTCGTCATGTTGACGAAGATGATTTCGGAAAAGCATCCACTGTTCGTGGGTCTGGTTTGAGGGCGGGCAGAGGTAGACCCTGATCTGAGGCGCAGGGCGTTTCAAAAGGAAAGCCCAAACATTGTCATCGTAGCGATTGCCACGCGGTTCGAATCCAGCCTTGATGAGGTTCGCGCTTGCGTCGGGAATGTCGGCCAACCCGGATAGGGTTACATCAATGTCGAGCATCGGCTTTGCGGCCAAGCCCGGTACAGCCGTGCTGCCTATGTGGTCGACAGCCAAGACGCATTTGCCAAGCGTTGTTCTTAGCAAAGCTTCAGCCGCTGAAAAATCCTTCAACCAATTCGTATCGTAAGGGACGAGTTCGACTAAGCTCGGCATGTGCGCATCCGTCGATATGGCGAACAACCGATGTTAGCCGATCCGGCCAGTGCATGTCTTCTATCGGCACTCAGCGACATGGCCGCTGTCGGTCCTTGGCCGTCATTGCTAGTCGGCCAACCTTTTCCGATAGCGGTGAGTGGAGACGACGAACTTCTGACTGATGCCAGGCGGTGCCCAGAGAGCATCGTCGAATGTGTCGATGAGGCACCAACCCTGTCGGATGTAAAAACGTTCGGCTCGGATGTTGCCCGCTGTGCAAAAAAGCTCCGCCTGAGATACCCCGTCTTGCCGCAAAGCGTGTTCTGCGAAGCCCAACAAGGCAGACGCCACGCCGGTGCCCCGAGCGCCTACGCCAACGTAGAGTTTGACGACTTCGATCCCCATCAAGGAAACGAAACCAATCAGGTTGTCGCCTGATCGAGCAACGTAGAAAGTATCTGGCGCTTCCTTCAACCAGATGCGGAAGTGACTCTTGGTCCGGTAAACCAGAGCCTCTGGAGGAACCAGTTCGGCATGAGCGTCATGCCATCCCTGATGCCAAAGGTGAACTATCGCCTCCTCGTCTTCGGGGGCTGCTGGTTGAATGTCCATATGGCTTCGCTGTCGTTCTGAAGGATATCCAGGAAAATGGAGCTTACGTAAAGCCCCATGGATGACAACCCGAAAGACGTGGCCGCTCATGGCGCACAGGCGGCGTGACGCCGCTTTCAGAACCATGTCTGCTTTCCGCCAGGCGCGATGACTTCGGCTATGACCGACATGAAGGCGCGAAGCTGCCGATGGCGATCACGCACTCAATGGCCGCCACCGAACGTCAAATCCCCGCGCTGCCGCGCAGCGCGTCGATGACGGCCCGGAGCCCCGCTGAGATGTGCTTGCGCGTCGGATAATAGATGTAGAGCCAGTTCTCCGGGGCGATCCATGCCTCCAGGCAATTGACCAGCCGTCCGCTTGCAATATAGGGCCGCGCCCGATCCTCCCAGACATAGGCGAGTGCGACCCCGGCGAGCGCCGCTTCGATCATCAATTCGTGATCATGCAGAGCGATAGGCCCGGTCGGCTCGAACTCGACGTCGCTTCCATCGCGGTTGAACCACCATGGATAGTGCGCGCCCGTCGCGAACATGTTCCGAATGCAGACATGCTGCTTCAGGTCGTCCGGCGTGGTCGGCATCGGCCGGCGCGCGAAATAGGCTGGAGATCCGACCACGGTGAAGCGCAGCCGTCGATTGATCCTCACAGCAGTCATGCCCTCGTGCAGGCTCTCGCCGAGACGGATGCCAGCGTCGAACCCTTCCTGCACGATGTCGACGAGGCGATCGGTTGCGATGACCTCCAACACCAGTTTCGGATTCCGTTCGACCAGCGTGCCTATGATTGGTCCGAGCACGAAGGGAGCGATCGAATTCGGCGCATTGATGCGGACCTTGCCGAAGGGCGTGTCGCGGTACTGGTTGAGGGCGTCGAGTGCCGAGCCAATGCTATTGAACGCGGGGGACAGGTCCGCCAGCAGCATGGCACCGGCGTCGGTCAATGACACGCTTCGGGTGGTGCGGTTGAGCAGGCGAATGCCTATGCGAGCCTCGAGATTGGCCACGGCATGGCTGATCGCGGAGGCCGTCACGCCTCGCTCTTCGCTTGCCTTTCGGAAGCTGCGATGCCTCGCCACCGCATCGAAGGCCGCGAGTTCCGCGAGATCGGTCGTTCGCATTACTGAACCTCATTCATGGTTGATCTGAGAATTATCAATCTAATCAGTTCAATTGAAAAGGCTCAAATTGCTCCCGTCAGCCGATCGCGATTGGCGAACAAGGGAAACAGATATGACCATCATCACAGAAACGATAACGGCCGATCAGGCGCGTCACGCGATTGCCTCTGCCGGAGCCTGCGCCGAGCGGATCGGCGTGGCAGCCAAGATCGCCGTGCTGGACGCCGGGGCGCACTCAATGCGTTCGTCCGCATGGACGCCGCGGTCCTCGGATCGATTGATCTCGCCATGCGCAAAGCCCCACTGCGGCGCTGTTCGCCGTCAGCAGCGAAGCCGTGTGGAAATATTGCAAGCCGGGAGCGCCAGCGCACAACCTGGAAGCCAGCAACGGCGGCCTGGCCCCCTTTGCGGGCGGTCTGCCGATCCACGGTGCCAATGGCGCGATGATCGGCGCGATTGGCGTGTCCCGGCGTTGCAGTACCGCAAGACCTCGAAATCGCCGAGGCCGCGGTAACCGTGCACCTTGGCTGACACCCGCCTTCTGCCTCTTCCTCACGGTTCACAAAGGACCATTCCATGATCAAAACCATTCTCATCACCGGCGCTGGCTCCGGTTTCGCTGAAGCCGCCGCCATCGGCATGGCCAAGGCCGGTCACATCATCATTGCCACCGCGCAGATCGCTCCCCAGGTTGCGGCGCTACGGAACAAGGTGGCCGAACTCGGCCTCGACAATATCCGGGTGGAGAAACTCGATCTGCTCGATCCCTACGACGTGGCCTTCGCCCAACGCTTCGACATCGATGTCCTCTGGAACAACGCCGGCATCGGCGAGAGCGGTCCGATCAGCGAGATCCCGATCGACCTCGTCCGCCGCAACTACGAAACCAACGTCTTCAAGCCGCTCGAACTCACGCAGGGCTTCATCGCCAAATGGATGAAGCAGAAGAAGCGCGCGAAGATCGTCTTCACCTCATCGATGGGTGGTCTGTTCACCCCGGCCGGCTGGGGCACCTATGTGTCGACCAAGCACGCGCTGGAGTCTATCGCCGAAGCCATTGCCCAGGAGGTCGCTCCCTTCGGCATCAAGGTCCAGACCATCAATCCCGGCGCCTATCTGACCGGCTACAACGAGACGATGGCAGACACGGCGTTCCGCTGGCTGGACGACAACAGGAACTTCACCAAGCGCGATGAGCTGCGTGCCACCTTCGACGCGCTGCTGGCGTCACCGCAAGGGCACCTCGATCCACAGGAGATGATCGACCGCATGATCGCGATCGTGCCGGCGGACACGGGCAAGTTCCGCAATGTGTGCCCGCAGTTCGTTGAGGACATGCTGAAGGAAGCGCAAGCCACGGCTTGGACGGCGGAAATCTGATCCTCCCCTCAATCCCGGAGCGGCGGCCCGGCAAACGGGGCCGCTCCCTTTCACAAGGAAGTTTACCATGAAAAACTGGTTCATCACGGGCGCGTCGCGCGGTTTCGGCGCCCTCATTGCCGAACGGGCGCTGGCCAAGGGAGATGCCGTCGTCGCGACCGCCCGCAGCGCACAGGCGATCACCGATCGCTTCGCCAGCCATCCCAATCTGCTTGCCGTTTCCCTTGACGTCACGAACGAAGATCAGGCCGCTGCCGCCGCCGCTGCCGCGACCGAGCGTTTCGGCCGGATTGACATCCTCTTGAACAATGCCGGGTTCGGGTTGATGGGCGCAGTGGAGGAGGCCACCGCGGCGGAGATCGAAGCGGTGTATCGCACCAATGTGTTCGGATTGCTGAACGTGACCCGCGCGGTCCTGCCTCATATGCGCGAAGCGCGGTCAGGCCGCATCCTCAACATCTCTTCGATCGGCGGCTATCGCGGCGCGGCAGGATTTGGCGTGTATAGCTCGACTAAGTTCGCAGTCGAGGGACTGTCCGAAGCGTTGCACGCAGAGCTTGCTCCGCTCGGCATTCATGTGACGGTGATCGAGCCGGGTTATTTCCGAACCGATTTCCTCGACGCCTCCTCGCTGTCAACCAGTCCCGCCCGGATAGCGGACTATGACGGCACCGCTGGCAGGGTTCGGCGGGCTGCGCTCGAGCTCAACCATAGCCAGCCGGGCGACCCGTCCAAACTCGCCGATGTGTTGGTCGCTTTCGTCGATACGGCCAGCCCGCCGGTGCGGCTACCGCTGGGCAGCGACACCGTCGCCGCCATCGAGGCGAAACACGCCGCGGATGCCCGCATCCTCGCGGAATGGCGGAGCGTTTCGGTGTCGACCGACTTCTGATGGAAGGAGAATGCCTTCCTGAATCGCGTTAGCGCAGTGATACGTGGTGCATACCACAAATCACATTGTTGAAGCACGACGATCGCTCCCTGTCCGGCGCCCACGACCTGCAGCGTGGTCGCCGGACATGTCTGCTTTTAAGGAGCCGGCAAAGACGTACTTAAAGGCCGGGATGGGGGCGCAAAGCGGCCATGCGCGCTTCGCCTGTGAGAGTGTGCTTCGGGCCGATTTGCGCCGTAGCGCGAGCAAATTCGGATGGCTGCAACGGGTCGATCTTTCCGGTTCCCTCAGTCGCGAGAGGGTGGTGAGCGGAAGTCTGTCGAGAGGGGGCTAAGAGGCCGTTATGCGCCGTCATCTCAGGCGTTCGATGAGCCAGGGTTCAAGCCTGGAAACAGTCGGCCCGTTTTCTTGATTGTGACGATGAGGCCTTGATACGGCAAGGCGTCCTCCGGCCTTTAAGCTTGACAGAGCCTACGCACGACGCTTCAGGTAAGGTGCAGTGCCTTCTCAAGTGGTTCCAGAGCGAAGGCCACGCAGTCGGACAATGGTCGCGCAGAACCCGGGAGCTCTCTTAGCTCCCAATAGGATCCTGGCTCGCCTTTACGGCGCTCGTCAATTCAACCGCCGACCGGAAGAGCCATCGAACACATGAAGAGCGTCTGGGTTTGGGCGCACGTGGATCAGATCGCCGACGCTGATGGTACTCTCGCGGGGAAACTCTACCGTCAGCATACGCGCGTCGCCGGTTTCCAGATAGCCATAAGTCTGGCTGCCCAATCGCTCAGCCACAGCAAGTTTTCCGCCGAACCATGCTTCTTCTGGAGCGCAGACGACAAGATCCTCGGGGCGGATTCCAACGGTTGCGGTCGCGGCTCGCAGTTCATGTGCGGTCTCGTTCCCAAGCTTGATTGTGCGGCCCTTCAGCCGAACTGCGACCTCATCGCCATGGGTGACGACTTCCGCGGAGATAGTGTTCATCGTCGGGCTGCCAATGAAGCGGGCGACAAAGAGGCTGGCTGGACGGCGGTACAGCTCCAGCGGCGGGCCCACCTGCTCGACGCGCCCGGCATTCAGCACCACAATGCGGTCCGCAAGCGTCATCGCCTCGACCTGGTCGTGCGTGACGTAGACTGTCGTCGCCTTCATGCGGTTATGGAGTTTCGCGATCTCCAGCCGCATTTCTACCCGCAGCGCTGCATCAAGGTTCGACAGCGGTTCATCAAATAGGAAAGCGGAAGGCTCCCTCACGATGGCGCGACCCATTGCGACGCGCTGGCGCTGACCTCCCGATAGCTGGGCAGGTCGCCGGTCGAGAAATGGTTGGATCTGAAGGATCTCGGCCGCCTGCGCCACGCGCTGCCTGATCATTGCTTCGTCGGCTCTGCGCATCTTGAGTCCGAATGCCATGTTCTCGCGCACGCTCATATGCGGGTAGAGGGCATAATCCTGGAACACCATCGCGATGTCTCGCTGGGATGGCGGCAGCGCGTTCACCAGCTTTCCTCCAATATCGAGTCTGCCTCCGGAAATCTCCTCAAGCCCCGCAATCATGCGCAGTAGAGTAGATTTGCCGCAGCCGGAAGGACCTACGAGAACAAGGAACTCACCACTTGCTATGTCGATATCAATGTCATGAATGACCTGTAGCGAGCCATAGGATTTCCGGATCTGCGCCAAGCTGATTGCCGTCACGGTGTGGTCCTCCAAAGGTCAGCTTTTACGCTTGACCTTCATTATCGATATCAATATCAATAATCGTAGGCGAGATGGTTGGCAACTCCGCGGACGCACATGAAGTACTTTTCGGCCCAGTCACATTCGCGAGACGCAAAACCGGCGAAGTCGGCGGCCGCCTTCAATGCGCTCAAGCGGGACATCATGCTCGGAGTGCTTCCTGCCGGCGCGTCACTGACGGAACTTGATCTTGCCGCCCATTTCTCCTGCAGCCAGGGGACCGTCCGCGAGGCGCTGCTGCAATTGCAGGAGGAGGGGCTTGTGCGGCGGCAGGGACATCGGGGCACGCAGGTTTCTGAATGCACTGAAGCCGAAGCGGTGGAGATGTTCCGCGTGCGCCAGCAGATCGAGTGCAGCGGCATTCTGCGTACGCTGCAGATGCCGAGCCGTACCCTTGTTGCCGATCTAAAGGCTTTGTTCGCTGAGATGCTGCAGGCGGCGACCGTTGGTGACGAGCTTGAGCTCGCCTCTCTCGACCGCGATTTCCATCGTCGCATCTTTCAGGATGCTCAACTCCCGGCGCTGGACCCGATCTTGCACCGCTGCCTGGTGCATAATCACCGCTTCAAGATTTCACGCAGCACCAGTCCCCGCGATCTTGTCGCAACAGCGCAGCGTCACGGCCCGATCATTGAAGCGGTGGAGAGTGGGGCCGTGGAAAGGGCGAGTGAAGCACTTCGGCACCACATCGCGACCATCGTGGACCTCGGTCCCGACGTTTTCCCGGATGCGAGCCAATGAACGCGTCTCCCCACATGTCCCGGCTTTCTCCCGAAATGGCCGCGCTCCTTGACCGCGTCGCGCGAGAAACGGGCCAGCAACCGGATCCGACGACGCTGCCTCCTGCGCAGGGGAGGGCGCTGACTGCACAGAGCAATCGCCGCTGGAACCTCGATCTCCCCGAGATGGCTGCTGTGGGCGAAGCCTGGGTCGACGCGGATGAAATCCTTGGTTCTGCGCGCGTGCGGCTGAAGGTTCTCGTGCCGCCAGATCATCGGCCGGGCGCGGTCTTCTTCGTGCATGGCGGCGGTTTCGCGTTTTGCAGCCCCGAGACCCATGAGCGCTGTGCGCGCGTACTCGCGCTTGAGTGCAGCCTGCCAGTGCTGCTGCCGGACTATCGGCTGTCGCCCGAATATCCTTATCCCGCGGGCCTGATGGACATTGTCGCAGCGTTCCGCTCCGCCTTTGCCGTCACCGGCGCGTTCGGCGTCGGTGACGGCCCTCTCA
This sequence comes from Sinorhizobium meliloti, assembly GCF_035610345.1. The sequence goes on from NZ_CP141214.1 coordinate 197,233, forward strand.
TCCTTGCAGGCGACTCGGCGGGTGCCAACCTGGCGCTGGCCGCCATGCTTCACGCGCAAGCCACAGCGAAGACCGCTGCGGCCGGCGCACTGCTTTTCTATGGAATCTATGCTGGCAATTTTCGTACGCAATCCTACTGCGATTTCGAGAATGGACCGGGTCTGACGACCGCAAAGATGCAACGCTATTGGCACTGGTATGTCGGCCACCGAGATATGTCAGCCGACCCCTTGGCCTGTCCGCTCGTCGCTTCGGACGAAACACTGAAGGCCCTGCCGCCACTTCACCTGATGGCCGCAGGTGTCGATCCGCTGCTTTCCGACAGCATCCTGCTGCACGCCCGCCTCAAGAGCCTCGGGCGCAGCGATACTCTGACGGTCGTGCCGGGTGTTACGCACGGCTTTCTACAGAATACCCTCGATCTGGCTGCCGCGCGGGAGGCGCTGGTGGCCGCGGGGGCGGCGGCAAAACGAATGGCTGCCGGTAACTGACGTGGGTTTTCAGAGGAGGAGACAATGAAAAACTGGAAGAAACTGGCAATCGGCGCTGCGTTCGCGACGTCGCTTCTCGCAGGCACTGCATCGGCGGAAACTGTCCGCTTCTGGTATCACTTCGACAATCCCGAAAATCCGATGGATGATCTGGTCGCCAAGTTCGAGGCCGCCAATCCGAGCATCGAGATCGAGGCGGAAAACGTTCCTTGGAACAGCTATTACGATAATCTCTACACCGCGCTTGTCGGGGGCAATGCCCCGGATGCTGCCATGGTGAAGCTGTTTGCGCAGCCGCGTCTCATCGAAATGGGAGCGCTGGAGCCGATCGGCGAGCGCATCGATGCCTGGCCCGGCAAGGCGGACCTGCTCGACAACCTGCTGGAACTCAACAAGGGTCCGGACGGCCAGCAGTATTATCTACCGATCCAGTACGTCGTGCTTTATCTCTATTATCGCGCCGACCTCTTCGAGCAGGCGGGCCTAAAGCCGCCTGCGACCTGCGAGGAGTTGCGCGACGCGGCAATAAAGCTCACCAAGGCGCCTGAGACCTACGGCTTCGGCCTGCGCGGCGGAAAGGGTGGATGGGACCAGTGGGGCGCCTTCGTGCTCTCGCAGGGCGCCAAGCTCGAGTCCGGTGGTCTAACGACGCCGGAGGCGATTGCCGCCAACCAGTGGCTGATCGATCTCTTCCAGAAGGACAAGGTCATTCCGCCATCGGCACCGAACGATGGCTTCCAGGAAATCACCGGTGCCTTCAAGAATGGCACGACGGCGATGACGATCCATCACATCGGCTCTTCCAACGACATGGTCAAGGCGCTTGGCGACAAGGTTTCCGCCGTGCCGGTGCCGGAATGCGGCGGTGGGCGCTGGACGTCCTACGGCGATGAGTCCTTGGCTATCTTCACTTCGTCGGAGGTGAAGGATGCGGCGTGGAAGTGGATATCCTTCCTGGCCGAGGGTGACAACAACGTGGCCTTCAACAAGGCGACCGGCCAGATGACCGTGACGAAGAGCGGCGCAGAAAATTGGACGCTGCATGAGCGTCGTTTCGTGGACGCGACAGTTCAGTCACTGCCGTTCGCCCATGTGCTGCCGCAGAACACGGCGACGTCGGAGTTCGTCAATACGGCCTGGCAGACGGCGATGCAGCAAGCGCTGACCGGCCAGATCACCTCCGAGCAGATGATGCAGCAGCTCGAGGCGCTATTCGCGCAGCAGTAGCCCCCGGAGCGAGCAGTCTGCGCACGCTCCACCCTTGCCATCCGCCCGCCCGAACCTCAGGGCGGATGGCTTCCGAATGCCAACTGCCGGGAACGACCGCATGACCGCGACAACCGCTCCATCTCCGACGACGCCTGCCATTCCGACGCCCTGGAGCGTGCGGCTGATGCCATACATGCTGCTGGCGCCGGCCGTGGTCGTCACGCTGTTCATCGTCTTCTTTCCCATGGCCCAGGCGGTCTTCACCAGTCTCTACGATCTTGTCCTATGGAAGCCGAACGCCAGCCGTTTCGTCGGGTTCGGGAATTATGTGAAGCTCTTCGCCGATCCCGTCTTCTGGACTGCACTCGGCAATACCGCCATCTGGATCGGCCTGACAGTGCCGCTTCAGATGGGGCTCGGCCTGTTGACTGCGCTGCTGCTCAACCGGGAATTTCCCTGGCGGGGACTTGCGCGCGCCCTCATCATCATTCCGTGGGCCCTGCCGAGCGTGGTGATCGCGTTGATGTGGCGCTGGATCTACGATCCCAATACGGGCGTCTTAAACGATATCTTCATCTATCTCTCTGTCGTGCAGTCCGCCGTGCCGTGGCTTGCCGATCCGAATCTAGCGCTTTATGCGATCATAGCGACGCTCACCTGGCAGGGCTTTCCCTTCTTCGCCGTCATGATCCTTGCCGGCCTCCAGGGAATTCCACGGAGCCACTATGAGGCCGCGTCCATCGACGGCGCCTCTCCATGGCGCCAGTTCGTGCATATCACGCTGCCTGGTATCGCCCCGGTGCTGGCGACGGCGGGACTGCTTCGCGTCATTTGGGTCGCCAATTCCATGGACGTCATCTTCGTCATGACCGGCGGCGGCCCGGGCTATGCAACCCATACGCTGCCGCTCTACGCCTTCGTCCGCGCCCGCCAGAACCTCGATTTCGGCTACGGCACGACGATCGCCGTGACTTTCACGATCCTGCTCGGCGCGATCGTCGCCGTCTATCTTGCCCGTACCATGCGGGAGGTTGAGCGATGAACAGACCCTCCACGTTCCGCCGTATCCTCACCACCGACCTGCCGGTACTCTTGATCGTGCTCTTCGCCATGGGGCCCTTCGTCTGGATGGTGCTGACTTCGCTTACGCCGACGGAGGCGCTGAACGCAACCGGCGTTTCCGTGTCGCCCGCCGGCTGGAGCCTCGACAACTATGTGCGCCTGCTCCAGCAGACCTCCTTCCTCGACAACATGTTCGACAGCCTGATCATAGCCTGCGGCACAGTGGTGCTCGGCCTTGCCGTCGCGGTGACGGCCGCCTACGCCTTCTCGCGCTTCCGCTTTGCGGGCCGCAAGCTTCTGATGTTGCAGTTCCTGCTCATCAACATGTTCCCGATCGTGCTCCTGATCCTGCCGCTCTTCGTGCTGATGCGGAAGGCTGGCATTCTCGACACCCATTTCGGCCTGATCCTCGCCAATGCAACGGTCGCCATTCCCTTCGCGGTCTGGATGCTAACGAGCTATATCGGCGCGATCCCGAAGAGCCTTGACGAGGCGGCGATGATCGACGGCTGCTCGCGGCTGACGGCGTTGCTCCGGGTCGTGCTGCCACTCACGATACCAGGCATTATCTCCACCGGCATCTACATCTTCATCACGGCCTGGAATGAATATCTCTACGCGCTGACGCTCGGCGGCAGGAACGTCCGTCCGGTCACGGTGGCGATCCAGACGCTGATCGGAGAATACCAGATCGAATGGGGCCTGCTTGCGGCGGGCGCCGTCGTCGGCGCGATGCCGGCCACCATCCTTTTCCTTCTCGTGCAGCGCCGCCTGATCGGCGGGCTGACCCAAGGCGCGGTGAAGGGCTGAACCGAGTGAAAGAGGACAGACAATGAACCCCGTCGGGTTGATCTCCATGCAATATGCGCGGCCGTTTACGTCGGAGCATTTCCCGCTGTTTTCCGAGATGAAAAGGCTCGGCTACGATTTCGTCGAGCTTCTTGTGCCTGAACCGGGCGAGCTCGACCTGAAGGAGGCGCGCCATGCGCTCGAGGCTGCCGAGCTCCAGGTCGTTCTCGCCGCCCGCGTCAACCTGCAGCGCAATCTTTCGTCGGATGATCCGGGCGCGCATCGCGCCGGCGTCGACTACCTCAAATATGCGGCCGATTGCGCCGCAGCTCTCGGCGCCACGATCGTCGGCGGGCCGCTCACGGGCAACCCGCTCGTCTTTGCCGGTCGGCCGCCGCAGCCGGTGAGCGAGGAGGAGCGCTTTTTCCGCAAGACTCGCTGCGTCGCGGGTTTGAAGGAAGCGGGCGATCATGCTGCCAGACTGAACGTCGTACTGGCGGTCGAGCCGCTCAACCGCTTCGAAAGCGACGTGCTCTGCACCACACAGCAGGCGATTGAACTGCTCGACGCTGTCGATCATCCAGCCATCCAGCTCATGCTCGACACGTTCCACATGCACATGGAGGAAGCCTCCATTGCCGAAGCGATCCGACTCGGCGGAAAGCGCGTCGTGCATTTTCAGGCCAACGAGAACCACCGCGGCTTTCCCGGTACAGGGGCGACGGATTGGGTCGAGGTATTCCGCGCGCTCCATGATATCGGTTACGGTGGCCCTATCTCGCTCGAACCCTTCCGTCGCAACGACGACCGCTTCGGCGTTCCCTTTGCGCAGTGGCGTGCTCCGCACGAGGACGAGAGCGAACGTCTCGCCGCGAGTGCCGCATTCATCAAGTCCCACATCCTGCTTACGGAATATCGTCGATGACACTCAAGATCGGTTGGATTGGCTGCGGCGTCCACGCCACTCAGATGCTGCTTCCGCAACTCGTTCGCCATGATGTGCAGATCGGCGCGCTCTGCGATATCGACGGCAATCGTCTGACCTCGGCCGGGCGGCAGTTCGGCGTCTCAAACCTGACGAGTGATGCGGAGGAGCTCATACGCCGCTCCGACATCGACGCCGTCGGCATGGCGGTGGGGCCGGACCAGCATCTCCTGTTCGGCAAGATGGCGCTAGAGCGGGGCCTTCCCGTCTTCATGGAAAAGCCACCGTCCGGTAGCGCCGCCGGGGCACGCGAACTGCTCGCTGCCTCGGAAAAGTCGGGCAAGCCGCTGCTTCTCGGCTTCATGAAGCGCTATTCAGCAGGCAACAAGATCGCGGCCAACATCCTGCGGTCTGGTCATTTCGGCGAAATCTACGGCCTTACCGGCTACTACATGACCGCGCCCGGCTATTTCGCAGGCAATGTCGACTATACCGGCTTCTTCCTGCATCACTGTGTGCATTACATGGACCTCGTCTCCTTCCTCGTCTCGCCGGTCACCAAGCTGACGGCCCGCAAGGTCGAGAAGGGCAGGGGCAAGGTGCTCTTCCATGTGAACTTCGATTTCGAATGCGGCGCCATCGGCACCATCGCCATGGGCACCGCGCAATCGCGCGGCGCGCCCGTCGAACGCATCGAAATTATGGGCGATCACCAGCGCATCGAGGTCGACAACGTCATCGACGTACGTTGGAACCGCAACCCGCCCTTTAAGGTCGACGATCCCGCTGCCGCGCTTGACGATGCCGTCGACACGTTAATCTGGAAACCCAACTTCACTGCGGCAGCCAACGAGGACCCAAAGGGTTACCATTCGCTGCTCGCCGACGTTATCCCGGCGTTAGCGGGACATAAAACTTCGGCCCCGACGATCGCAGACGGCGTGGTTGCCATGGAACGTCTCGAAGCATTGCGCCGCGTGTTGGCGTTGTAGTTTTTTGGGTCTAAGGCATGACAAGGCTGAGTCACAGCGGACACTGCGCGGGTTTGTCGAAGGGCGTCGCAGCGCGATCGCATCGAGATCAAGCTCAACGCCGCAACGTACGGCAGTGCCCGTCTCAGCCTCTCAGTGTTGCCAAGACTATGACGATCGCGAGAGCAGTGTCCAGCATGAAGCAGAACTCGGCCATCGACCGTACGACGACTTTGTTTTTGACGTGGTGATAGACGTCCCAGCCGGCATGCGCGACCAGTCCCGCCGCTACCAGCAGCGCTCCCACAAAGGGGCTGATGAAGAGGGCCACGGTTGCTAAACCGCCGAAGGCGCTCATTGCGATGGCTTGCAGCGGCAGTTCAGGGTTAGGACGTCTCAGAGTGCGGATCACGCCATAGACCGCAAAGAGGGCGGCGAGGATAAGCATCGCCCATGTCGCATCGAACGGTATGAGGCCGAACCTTGCGACGGTGATCACTACAACCGATAGCAGGAATACCGGCCAGGAAACCCAAGGAATCTCCAAGGCAGCCGCTGCCAGGTACACGAGGCCCGAGGCGACGACGATCGCAGCCAAGTCCGTGCCGTGCTCCGAACCATTGAGCAGATCGACCGAAACGAAAGCCGCGAATGCCAGGCCGATAGCCGTGGGCCACCATTGTATCGACTGCCAGCCCGACGTGGGGGATTCGGGCGCTGACTTTGCTGGTTCCGATGCTTCAGTCATGATTACTCCTCCCTGCGTTGACGCGGTCCTTGGCCGACCACCAGTGTGAACACTAGCAGGCACACAGAGTTGGCAGGAATGACAAAAGGATGGTAAATCCTGCCAGTGCTGCATCATATCGTCATTGCCGTCTATCAAGATTTCGAATTGCTGGATGCGACCGGCCCGGCTTCAGTTTTCGCATCCGCCAACCAGGCACTCGCAGAGGATGGAGAACCTGGACGCTATGCCGTGCATTTGGCCTCGCCGACTGGCGGTGCGGTGCCGAGTAGCAGCGGGGTCGTCGTCGAAACCAAACCACTGGCGAAGGTGCCACGACAGGTGGACACAATCCTGGTGGCCGGGGCCGAGGCCGGCGCGGTCACGGCAGCAACCCGGACGCCGGAATTAGGGCGGTGGTTGTTGCGGAGCGCCTCGTCCGTCAGACGACTCGGGTCGGTTTGCGCCGGCTCCTTTGTGCTCGCAGCGGCGGGACTGGTGGACGGTAAGCGTGTTGCCACACACTGGAGCGCATGCGAAGCGCTCGCGCGACTCTACCCCTCCCTTACGGTCGACGCCGATGCACTCTATGTCGTCGACGGCAACGTCTGGACATCGGCGGGAGTAACCACCGGTATCGACATGGCCCTCGCCATGGTCAGCGAGGATCTCGGCAGCGCGCTTGCCAGTCGGGTCGCCAAGCGCCTAGTCCTCTACGCACGCCGTCCCGGCTATCAGTCTCAGTCCAGCCCGCTGCTGCGTGCCCAGGCGAAAGCCGATGCTCCTCTCGCAGATCTCCTGGTGTGGGCACAAGCCAATCTCGATACCGCGCTGGATGTGCCGAGCCTTGCAGCCAGGGTTGGCCTCTCGGAGCGGACGTTTTACAGACGGTTTGTCGCCGCGATCGGCGAGACGCCGGCACAGTATATCGAGACCGTGCGGCTGGACGCGGCGCGTATCTTGCTCTCCCAAGAACTTCCGTTGAAGGAAATCGCAAGGCGGGTGGGGCTTGCGCCGACCGCACGCTTCACGCAGGTCTTCCAAAGACGCTTCGGGGTGACGCCGCGACTCTTCCGTGAGACCCATACGAACAGGTGAGCCATGTTAGACGCAAAGCTCAGCTGAACTCATACTAAAACAAATGTCCGTCAATTGGGCCTAATGAGGCGAGTGAAGTGAAACGAACGGAAATGGTTATCTCTTCAAGCGCAGGACCATGATTAACTCGTCATTCTCCGCATCGTGACCCAGTAAGCCGTTCGGAATGCGGCCAACCTCTAGGAATCCGTGACGCTGATAGAAGCGTATCGCTGCCGAATTCTCGGCATTTACGGCAAGCTCCAGCTGCAGTGCTCCCCGGTCTCGTGCATGCTCCGTAACCTCATGCAAAAGGGTTGCCGCAACCCCGGTCCCTCGTTCGCCTTTCCGCACATACACGCTGACAAGCCTTGCACGATGCGCCATTTTCCTTGCACGCTCAAATCTTAGCCCCATCATGCCGACGGGCTCACCATTCAAGAATGCGGCGAAAACTGGCTGGTCGAGATGTCGGCGCCATTCGCGGTCGGAGAGATGGACCCAATCGCCATATACACTCGCAAACGAAAGCGGTTCATGTGAAAGCGCCTCCAGGCGTATGCGGCGAAACACGTCTACGTCCCGGACTGACAGGCGTCTGATTACCGCCTCTTCTTCAATCGACACATCGACCTCCAACAAAAGTTCCAGGTCAGGTCGGACGAAATCCCAGCATCGAAGCCGCTCAGCATCCTCGATCACGAGCCCGACCACTGCCACTCCTCGGACCCCAAGGTGATAGCTCCGCTGGCGATGTGCCCTGAAAGGTCCGCCCAAATCGGATCGCTGATGAAACTTGCGAGGTCACCGCTCGATTGCACCAAAGGCATCGCCGCGTATGTTTCAAGAGGCGTCTCGGCTCCTCTGAAGAGCTTGATCTCCCGGAAGGGATTGCCGTTGAGAGGCTTCAAGACACGATGGCCCCAAAGCCCAGGTTGGTCGTCTTCACGCATTTCGGTCAGGAAATCGAAATCACCCGATCGCTCAAGCCCGATGGCGGCGAGATAGCGCATAAGCGGGTAGTAGATCGTCTGGCGACATCCCCCAAGCGCTCTCACGCCGGGCAAAATGGAAGTCACCAGGAACACAGTATAGAGGCTCGGCACGATCGCTCGCTGCCGAAGCGCCGCAGCGATGCTGTCCGGCCGGAACTTCACTTCGAAGTCCGACGGACACTTGGCCCTGAGGGCGTTGTCCTGGAGGCGGAGCGGAACAATCCTCCCTTTTTCCATGCGCCAGAAGAGATCGGTCGTCCTGCGGACCCAACCCTGCCACGGTCCAATGTTCAGGCGATCCATGGAATCCAGGATGCTCTCGGCGACCTTTCCGTCTCCGATGAAATCAGCCGACATCCCGGATCCAGCGTCTTCGAGATGGTCGGCGACCAGGTCTGCGATGTCGAAATCATCGAGCTGAAGCAGCTTGATGGGGGAGGGGAGCTTGCCGCGCCAGAGGGTTTGATTGGCCGCCCTGATTGCGTCGGTCGCAGAAGCAAATTCCTCCGACGGCAGTTCGCCGAGGAGACCGGCGGCAGTGGCATTTGGTGCCGGATCGCCTTTGGCATTCGATAGCGCGAAGCGATAGGGACCATTCAACCCGCAGATGCTGAATGAATCCATTCGGCTCCGGGGTAAGCCGAAGACGTTGAGGGGCTCGTCTTGAAGCCAGAGCCAGCCGGGACCCTTCTTTGCCTTTTCCGAGAAACTGACCGTCGAGGCATGATAGGTGATGTACCATTCGCGGCCATGGGCCTGCAGGCCTAGCAGGCTGAACAGATGCGTGTAGAACGCATCCGGCTCGATCAGCAGCAGGCAATGCGGACCGGTCTGCAGTACCGGTGCCCCCATCAACTGAAGGCTGGCGCTTCGAGCTTCCTCAGGGTCGTAACCGGATCTGAGAGCTGCCCGCTCGACGCAACGGCATAGCAGCTCCATTGCATGGCGACGCGCGCAACACTCGGAATGGAATTTCTCGACGTCGTGGGCAACCGACGCGTAGTGTCGAAGGGGACATTCCCAATAGGAGGTAAGATGCGGCATCAAGGCAGACAACGTGCGGCGCACGTCGGCTGCGCTGCAATGTTCGCCGGCCTTTCCGATTATCGTCATTTCATGACGCCGAGCTTGGGGGCGAGCAGCATCATGGTATTCGCGCTACGCCACGTCAGATGAGGAGCCAAGGCCTCTGCCTCGGTATCGATGATCGCCGCTGGCAATCGTTCGTAGCAATAGTTCGGTGGAATTGCCGGCTTCACCATCAGCGAAACCAATTCCAACATGGAAGCGCGGGAGTTGGATGACACGATGGTGTAGAAATTCCCGCTGTTCCAGGTCAGCACTGAGTATCGGAAAAACGCCCGCAGAGCGGCTACCGTGGTCGCCAGATCGACTTGAAGATCCGTCATCGTGTTAAGGACTTCATCCTTTTTCTTGGAGATGTGACCTGTGGAGAAGAATCGGGTCTTGAAAAGCTCGTCCTTCTGCCGCTCGCGTTCCTCATAGATGTCGTGGTCTTCATGCGCGAGCTTCTGCACCTGCACGAGGAGACCGCCAGACCGGATGCGAGGAACAACGAACTCCAGCTGCTTTAGCCGATCACGGTCGTACATCTGAAACGTCGTGTCTTCCAACAGCACGTCAAAGCCGCCCCGAAATGGGAGAAGATCCTTGTCGGTCGCGTATCGATCGTCGTCCAACTCAAAGAATGGGCCGTGGAAGAAGTGCGCGTGCTCGCTTCCCCGGTTCGCGAAGAACGACGCTCGATTGGCTGCGGTTGGACTGCAGCAGAGCGCCTCGATGCGACCATCGCCAAGCGTGGCGAGCGTGCGCGCGAGGCAACCGGTGCCCGTGCCCAGCGTGTATATTGTCGTTGGGGAGGCGTTGCGCGCCCAGGTCCTTAAGGCGAAGGAAAGTAGTGCAGCACCCAGACGGCACTCCTCTTCAAGCCTATAGGGAATACTGGCAAAGTAATGGCTGTCAAAATTACCCCAAAGACGCCGATGCGTATCCGCGAAAATTGCGCTCTCGAGATCAAAGTCGAGCAGGCTCATGTCGATTTTCGGTTCGGCAAGGTCCGGTGCTCCACCCTTTCCGCTGGCGGTTCTTTCGAAGAACTCTGCGAACGCGGTAAGTCTGGGAGCATTCCGCCAGTGTTCAATAGTTATTCGATCCACCATCGCTACCTCCCGATATAGCCGTCGGGTGGCGTGCTTCATCTCAGCCATCGTCGAGATGTTTTATTTGCCGCCCGCATCTGCCATGCGTGAGCTTCCGATCTCATCTGTGGACCGAGCGGAGCGGGTAGCCAATCTACCTAATTCGGGAGGTTGACCTTCCGGGAATGTCGAAAGAGAGGGACGGGCCGCGAATGCGATCGCGCGCGGTCAGATTTTGATCAGCTCGAGGAAGCTTGCCTTGGCAACGGCGTGATAACTTGTAAAAGCACCGAGTTTTTGTCTTGCCGATCGCAGGTACAACTTCACCGCGTTTTCTGAGATGCCTAGATCCGCTGCTATTTGTTTGGAAATCCGACCTGTTGCAAGAAGCTGAAGGCACTGGCTTTCGCGCCTGGAGAGGTTCCGGTAGCGGCCAATCTCTCGAAGACCGCTTGCAGACATCATCGTCTCATGAAGATAGTGGGAAAGGATCTGCAGCTCGTGAATGCTCGAAGCGCGTAGCCGCGACCAGTCGCGCTTGGGCAGGTTCGAGGTCACGGAAAAGAGAGACCGTTCGCCTTTCGAGCCTCGGATGGGGATCGTCAAGCCGTAGGGGCCAATATCGTAGGAACGCGCTTCCTTAAACAATCGGTAAACCTGTGCTGACCGCCGATCGAGAGAGGACCAGTCCACCGGGAGGAACCCCCAACGGACGACGTCAATCACCGGGTCTATGTCTAAATAGCCCTTGTCGATGTATGTCTCAGTCCACGTATCTGGATATGTCGTGCAGTAGTCGGGGTACAAACCCGACCTGCCTCCGTTGCGAACCACAAGCAATGTCATGTGCGACAGGCCGTGTCGCACGCAAAGTTCGCACAATGCGGGGTGAAGGTCCTCGCGATGCTTCGCTGCGTGGAGCGTCCTCAGGGACAGTGAGAGTCTGCGGTTGTCGACCATCGGTGGAAATTTCAGTTTGCTGCCAACGCTCTGTGTTTCGGCCCTGACTGTTCAGATCGGAGAACCGGATCTTAGTGGCAGCGCTCGGGCAGCGAAATTGTAGGAAGATGCAAGTGGCCGAAGTCGTCGCCAGTGCGCAATCTCATTGGGTTCACGTTGGATGAGGTGCAAGGACTTTGGGTAAAAACGGGGAGCTGGTGTTCTTACCTTCGGCGTCGGCGTCAGAGCTAACAAGAACTCAGGAGGGGGCTCGGCGGGTAGGTATTGAGCTGGCATCCAGTTCTTTCGCATCGTCACGGTCGGGGTATTCAACCGCTCTCGAACCTCCAGGTAACGCTCGGCCACTTGGCCGAGCTGACAATCCTCTATCTCGAGCGGCAGATCACTGGCGAGGTACGCCCATGGCGCCGCTGCCTAAGCCAGCTTGCGGGGTTTGACCCGCCATGGCTGCGGCACCATCACCCGCGGTCGCGTCGGGAGCCTCGTTTCTCGTCCCTGAAGCTTGCGCCGAGAGGACAGATCATCCGGGCGCCCTAACGGGCGGTCTCATAAAGCGTCGTTGAAAGGCGCCTCGGCAGCGCGCGATGCCTTCGCCACCACCACCCATCAAACGCCGAGGCTGTTGTTCTTCAACGGCAATTGTCGGATGCGCTTGCCAGTGGCCGCAAAGACCGCATTCAGAACCGCTGGTCCCGCTACCGCGATCGTCGGCTCGCCGACGCCGCCCCAGAAATTCCCCGATGGCATGAGAATGGTTTCGACGGCCGGCATCTGGTCCATACGCATGACCTCGTAGGTATCGAAATTCTCCTGTTCGACGCGACCGCCATTGATCGTGCACTCTCCATAGAGACAGGCTGAAAGACCATAGACGAACGAGCCCTCCACCTGCCGCTCGGCTTGGGCGGGATTTACAATGTGGCCCGGGTCCGTCGCCGCGACGATGCGGTGGATCTTAAGCTGACCGTCTGTGACCGAGACTTCCGCCGCGGCTGCGACGTAGCTGCCGAATCCCATGATCTGGGCAAGGCCGCGATGGATCCCGTTTCCTGCCGGCTTTTCCCAGCCGACCCGTTCGGCGACTGCCTCGAGAACGGCAAGGTGCTTGGGATGGTCGACGAGCAGCTTGCGGCGGAATTCGAGTGGATCGATGCCGGCCTCATGCGCCAGTTCATCGATGAAGCACTCGACGTAAAGCGCGTTCTGATTGAGGTTAACCCCACGCCAGAAACCGGGAGGAACTGGCGGATTGCGCATGGCGTAATCAATCAGGAGATTGGGAATGGTGTAGCCAAAGGCGCCCTCCGTCCCGCCATCGTTCAGACCTTGGAAGACGGCCGGATCGCGACCGGTTTCGCGCACTTCGGCGCGAAGTGGCCACAGAATTGACTGGCCGCTGATCCGCATATGAAGAGCAGCCACGTTACCACTGGCGTCGAGCGCAGCTCTGAAACGACATTGCGTTACCGGGTGGTAGGCACCGTGAAGCATGTCCTCTTCGCGCGACCAGATCAGCTTCACCGGTGTGCCCGGGAGTTCCTTCGCGAGCTTTACAGCCTGACGGACGTATTCCTGATAGTTGCCGCGCCTGCCGAAGCCGCCGCCGAGGTGGAGCTTGTAGACCTCGCATTGCTCGATCTGCAGGCCGGATGCTTCGGCCGCGGCGGCAAGGCTCATCTCTCCGTTTTGTGTTGGCACCCAGACTTCGCATTTGTCCGTCGTATATCGCGCCGTAGCGTTCATCGGCTCCATGGTGGCATGGGCTTGGTACGGAAAGGAGTAGGTCGCCGTCACCACTTTGGCGTCGCCGTCAAGCACGGCGCGCGCATCGCCGATCGCCGTGCCAGCGACGACGTCCTCCGCATCCAGTCCTTCTCTCAGCATCGCGGCAATCGTTTCGCTGGTGACGTTCGTGTTCGGGCCTTCATCCCAAACGATCGGCAGCGCATTAAGGGCGGAATGCGCCTGCCACCACGTGTCGGCAACGACGGCAACGGCCGTGTCATCGACCTGGACGACCTTTCGTACGCCGGGCATTCCAGATACGACCGTCGCGTCGAAGCTTGCAACTTTGCCTCCAAAGACCGGGCAGGCCTTGATCGAGGCGTTCAACATGCCCGGTAACGTCAGATCTACGCCATAAATCTGTTTGCCTATGAGCTTGTCGCGCGTGTCGAGCCTCGGTAGCGGCTTTCCGGCGATCTTCCACTCCCGCGGTGCTTTTAGAGCGATGTTCGTCGGCAGCGGCATCTGTGCGGCTAGCGAGGTGACCGTGCCGTAAGTGACGGTGCGACCCGAAGAAGCGTGGGTGATGACACTGTTCGCGGCCGAGCACTCGTCCGCGGGCACCTCCCAAAGGCTCGCGGCAGCTGAGATGAGCATTTGCCGTGCGGCCGCTCCGCCCTCGCGCACATATTGGTGTGACTCACGAATACCGCGGCTGCCGCCGGTCGAGAAGCTGCCCCAAACGCGGTTTCGCCTTAGGCTGTCCCCGGGAGTGGGATATTCGGTGGTCACTTTCGACCAATCGCACTCGAGCTCTTCGGCCACAAGTTGTGCGAGACCAGTCAATGTTCCCTGGCCCATTTCCGAACGAGCGATGCGGATCACCACGGTGTCATCCGGGCGGATGAGCACCCAAGCGTTGATCTCAGGAAGGACGGCGGAGCGCCCCTCAGCCTGCGCCGCAAAGGGCACATGGAAGCCGAGCGAGAGGCCGCCGGCCGTGGCGGCGGTGCCAATGAGGAATTTGCGGCGCGACAAGGTTGCGACTGTCATGGTCAGGTCCTCATCTTTTCTGGGATGCGCTGGCGGTTTCAGCGGCGAGTTTGATGGCGGCGCGGACGCGGTTATAGGTCCCGCAGCGACAAATGTTGGTAATCTCGGCGCTAATATCGTCGTCGCTCGGGCTTGGCGTGCTGCTGATGAGGGCGGCGGCCGCCATGATCATGCCAGCTTGACAGTATCCACATTGTGGAACGTCGAGCGCCAGCCATGCCTGCTGGACCGGATGGGAGCCGTCCTCGGACAGGCCTTCGATCGTGACGATCTTTTGACCTGATTCTACTGCACTGACCGGCAACGCGCAGGAGCGCGTCGCAACACCGTCTATATGGACTGTGCAGGCGCCGCATTGCGCTATCCCGCAGCCGAATTTGGTGCCGGTCAGACCTACCTGTTCGCGTAGTACCCAAAGAAGGGGGGTCTCGGGATCTACCTCAATATTCCGCGTCTCGCCGTTGATGGTCAATTGAGCCATGATACCTTTCCTTGCCGGGTTAGCGGCGGCGAACCGCCAGCGATTGCTTGAACGTTGACCAGTCGCATGCTTGCCTCACTGGGTCGTCTCGCCAGGATTGCTCCGCAGATAGGAGATGATCGCCGATCGCTGCGCCGCGTCGCGAATGCTGACGCTCATCGTGGTGCCCGGCACAGCCTGGCGTGGATTGTTTAAGTAGTCTTGCAGACGCTCTTCGTCCCAGACGAATCCCGATGCGCTGAGTGCCTTCGAGTAGCGAGCGCCTTCCACACTACCGGCTGAGCGGCCAACGAGCCCGGATAGATGCGGACCGACACGGTTTTCGCCCGGATTCAGGCTGTGGCAGGAGGCGCAGCGGATGCGGAAAAGTCTCTCTCCTTCGGCAGCCGCCGGTTCCTGTGCCGGGCTTGCGCCAGGACAGAGCAGGGCACCGAGAATGGGAGCGGAGATCAGATGCTTGTTTTTCATGAACAATCCTCGGAGTTGGCGGCTGCGAGGTAGGGCATGAACACCTCCCATGCAGATCGCTTCGACAACCGAAGGATAGTTGGCGTTTGTCGCAGAGATTTGCCGGTGGAACCGCCGAGTTGTAACGAATTATCTCAAAGCATGCTGGATGAGGCCGCGCGCGAGACAGGCTGGCCTGGTGCCACAGGCGCAGGGCGATCGAGTTCCCACGCCACGACGGTTGGTTTGGCGCTGCGGCTTTGCTCCGCCCGCGCGAGTTTCCCTGGTGAAAGTGTCAAGCTGAATTTCGGCTCTGCTGAGCTTTGTTTTTGACGGATATTCGGCCGCTACTCGGATTTGAGTTATATTTCCGGCACCTTACACTAAGCTGTCCGACACATGCTGATACAAATTACCATAGAATCTGGGAAAATATTGCGACAAGTTGCGGCTAAGCTTCAACCATCAAATCATCCCTCAAGAAAGTTCTGAAGCATGAAACGTAAACTCGTCGAGAGTGAGCCTGGGTATCTTCGTGATCGCCGTGAAGCTGGTGCGCGGCCAGCGGCGAATGTATTAGCGGGTTTACTGCTGAGTGCAGCTTCGATCCTTTGCGCCGCGATGATTGTTCCGGCGGCTGACCTTACCGAAGAGACTTGCGCGGCTCAGACAGAAAGTGCCGAAAAACAAGCGCCGTGCCTGAAGCTGGCGCCGGCTCAGGCTTACGGCGTGCAATCGTCATTGCGGCACACAAGCTGAAAAGCCGCCAATCAGGGAAGGGCGCGGCCGCACACATCGCCATTGCACCGCCGGGATGCGGTATGCGCTCGTCGCCGATCTGGACGGTAGGGTTGCCGCTATCCGCGCAAGGGCGGCCGGAACGCCTTGTCCACAGCCAAGGTAGCAGCGCTTCAAGCGCCTCGATCCGACTTGGGAAGCGTTATCGTCGCGCTCAGGCCATTCTTCAGTCGCGACAGGGTGATGTCGCCGCCGTGGTGGCGAACGGTTGCCCGGGCGATCGACAGGCCTAGGCCAACCCCGCCTGTTTCGCGATTTCGCGAGGACTCCAGTCGGAAGAATGGCTCAAAAACACGCTCGAAATCTGCTTCGGGAATCCCAGGCCCCTTGTCCTCAATTGCGATTCGAACGGAGGAGGGCGTCTCATTGAGCTGGACGCGAGCCTCGTTGCCGTAGCGCACGGCGTTTTCGATCAGGTTGCGGACGGCGCGCCTGAGCCCGTCCGGACGGCAGCGATAGGTGATCTTGGGGCTATCGAGAAATGTTACATTCTGCCCGAGGTCAGCAAGGTCGTCACAGAGGCTTTCGATCAAAGCCGTCAAATTGACGGTACGGGTTGCCTCCGTCACGGCCTCCTCGCGCGCAAAGGCAAGCGCTGCCTCGGTCATCGTTTGGATCTCGCCGATCGTCGCCATCATTTTCTGCTGAGCGTCGCTATCTGTCACGAACTCGGCCCGCAGACGCAGCGAAGTAAGCGGCGTGCGAATATCGTGACTGATCGCAGCGAGCATGCGCGTCCTATCCTCGACGAAGCGCGTAAGTCGCGCCTGCATCCGGTTGAAGGCCTCCGTCGTCCTGCGGATATCATCGGGACCCGTTTCCGGCAGTGGCTCGACGGATTGGCCTCTGCCGAGAGCCTCCGCGGCGCCTGCCAGCCGGCGCATGGGTCTTGCCATGCGGTTAGCTACGAAGACACCGATCAACGCAAGCGTTGTCGCGGTGACGGCGAGCGAGACGAGGGACTGCGTGTTCCAGAAAGGATTCGGCATCGTCTTGCGATAGACGGAGTTCAGCCAGCGCCCATCGCTGAGTTGGACCGCAAGTCCCATGCCGTGGGAATCGCCCAGCGGAAGAAACTTGGCAAACCGGGGCAGGCTCCATACGTCAGTCGAAAGTCGCGTCCAGCCCTCAGAGGCAATCGCCCTCTCGAAAAGCTTGAGACCCTTGGCTGACGGCGTCTTGGCTGGCGCAGCCGAGGTTAGCTCAGGCGGGCGATAGGCTGGGAGGAGGTTGGGTAGCGGTTCCTCCAGTTGCGCGACTGCCTGTTTTCGCCAGGCGAGCGTATCGACGGGATCGTGTCCCGACATCCAAAAGCGTGTATACGTTGTTCCGCTTGCCCGCAGGACATCGGTATGGAAACCTGGAGGAATGGACTCGAGCAGAGTTGCAAGCGACGCCGTACGGCTCAAGAATTCACCCTTCGATGCCGCACGCAAAGCCTTGTCGCGTTCGTCCCAAGAGATCAGAAACCCGATCGCTTGCGACAAGACAAGCGCCATCAACAGAAAACAGATGAACTGAGCCGCGAGGCTCTTCCTCCACCACCGCATCAGTAGGTTTCTACCTCCGCCACGAAGCTGTATCCTCCACCCCAGTGCGTCTTGATCAAAGATGGATTTTTCGGGTCGCTCTCGATCTTCTTGCGCAAACGACTGACCTGGTTGTCGATGCTGCGATCAAAGCTCTCGGCCGCACGCCCAGCCGTAAGGTCAAGCAGCTGGTCACGGCTCAACACCAGACCGGGGTGCTCCAGGAAGGCATTGAGCAGCCGGAACTCCGCCGTGCTCAACGCCACGCTCACGCCATCGCGCCCGAGGAGCTCCCGGCGGCCAGTGTCGAGTTCCCAGACGTCGAAGCGAATCGATTTGGCCCTGATCCTTCCGCGCTGGGGCGGGAGGCTGTTGACGCGCCGCAGCACCGCCCGGATCCTTGCCAGGAGTTCGCGCGGGTTGAACGGCTTCGTGATGTAATCGTCGGCGCCGAGTTCCAGGCCGACGATCCGGTCCGTCCCGTCTGCCATCGCCGTCAGAAAGATGACCGGCAGCTCCGTCGTCGTGCGCAACTGACGGCAGACGGTCAGGCCGTCCTCGCCAGGCATCATGATGTCCAGCACGACGAGATCGGGGGCGCCCTTCTCCAAGAGGCGTCGAAGCGCTTCGCCGCTTTCCGCGACGGAAACACGGTAGCCCTGTTGTGTGAGATATTTCCCGACCAGGTCGCGAATATCGCGATGATCATCCACAACGGCGATGTGAGGCGTCGGTTGCATATCGCTCTCGTCCGGGGCGGAGTTGTCTTTACAAACACATATCGCCAGCGCCCAGGCTCCGCATTCAAAAAAGTGTATCAAACAGTGTCAACTGCGAAACCTCGGCCTCGACGATGGCATTCTGTTGTACGCCCCATATTGCCCGGCAACATGACTAAATCGGGGAATTTGCGGCGGCACGAGCATCCCAGACCCCCAACCGTCGTCGATACACTTTGCCCCGAACAGCACATTCACTCGCATAACCACGCGACAACTTACCTCTAGGGTCTGTCCTGTCCGACGCCTCGCGGTTCCCTCGCATCTGTTCGGACTTCGTCGCCATCGCGCCCTGACACCTCCCGAGCCAGGGCGCGATGGCGAACCCGCACAAAGGAGAATTTAATGACTACCAAGCACTATATGGCAGCCGCCATCGTCTCGTTTGGGACGCTTACGAGCTTCGGACCCGCGCTCGCCGCCTTCGACTACTACGAAGGCGTTGATATCAATGCGAAGAGCCGAGCCGCTTCGCCCGTCAAGAAAACCGACGATAGCGCGACCGGCGGCATCAGGACGAATTCCGCCACATATGGCTTCCCAAGCACGATGAAACCGGTTCAACGGGTCGTGAAGGGCGGTGAAGGTGGATACTACCAGGGACTCAGCCGCCAGCGTTGAGAGCATTCAGTAGAGCGTCGCTTGCTGACCAGCTTCTATTTGCTGGCCAACCGGCAGCAACGTCATCGCCTCTGCAGGGAACGGCCTCTGCAGCGCCTTGGCGTCCTTCCAATCGGCCGTCAGCCACAGCTCGATTTCCTCCGGCTCGGTCAGGATGATGGACATTGCTTTCGGATGGATCGGCTTGACGACTGAGTTGGCCTCGCAGGTGAGAAGGCGAACAGTTCGTGCTCGCCGACCCGCGGGGCCAATGGGAGAGTCGAGGTTGCGAATGTTGGTGACGCCGTAATGCGGGCGCGCCGATTGCACAAGCGCGTCGCGCCCGTCATGCTAAGCCGCAGGAGGTACAGTCAGTGCACTCCGGTAAGAGCGGTTCGTGGACCGTGGGGGTCCGGGATTCAATTCTTTTCGATACGGTCAAGGCATCCAATCAAGCGGAGAGGCGGCTCCTACATGGAACTCCTTATATCAGCTTAATCTCCCTCCGGCGAACCCAACGGAGAATAGTTGCAACAACTTCTTCGGGCTGTTCGAAGGGCAAGAGATGGGCTGCGTCTTCGATGACTTGCACCTCGGCATCCTTCAGAAGCTTGGCGAGCGCTTCGTTCGAAGCGCGAGAGGCCAAGTGATCTTCGGAACCGGTGAGTAGCAGTACCGGAAAGCAGAGATCTGGCAAATACGCTGTCGCATCGGGCCGCGCCATCAAAGCGCGGTGTTGGCGCTCATGAACCGCAGGCGGGCAGTCCTCAGCCATCTTCAAAATAGCAGCAATCAGATCCGGCTTGTGCTTGCTTGCGTTGGAAATGACTTTCGGCACCCAGCCCAGCGCATAGGCGACCATATCGGCATTGGCCTCTGCGATGCGGGCTTCACGGTGCGCGGGCTCGTATTCACCGACACCATCAGCATTCGTATTGGCTAGAACCATTGCGCGAATGCGGTCTGGTGCCTGGCGACCCATTTCCAGAGCCACGCGCCCACCCATCGAATGCGCCAGAACGATCAGCTCGCCATCCGTTTCGGCCAGCGATCGGGCTGCCATGTCTTCGATCGTGGTGTCACGGCTGATGTCGGCGACATGCACTGTGGCCTCCTCGAGGCTCACGGCTTCGGCCACGGTGCTCCAAGTACGAGCATCGGACATGATCCCTGGAATGGTTACGAGTGTCGTCATGGCTTGATTAACCAGTCCTTGAAGGGGCTGGCTGCCCCTATCGCTGCTGCAGGTACAGATCCTGGGGTTCGCTGGCTCTCGTGCGCGGCCAAGTACATGGGGCCGCCGCGGTGCCGCGGGAACCCGTAGCCCGTCAGCATCACCAGGTCGATATCAGAGGCGCTTTCGGCAATTCCCTCGACCAGCAGAGCATGTCCTTCCCGTTGCATGACGCTCAAAATGCGCTGCATGATCTGCACGGATGACATGGAAAGCGCGTTTACGCCGGCCCTTGCTCTCTCCTCCTCGATGATGCGGGTCACCTCGGGATCGACCTTCTGCCCGCCGTCGCCGTAGTCGTACCAGCCCTTCTTCGTCTTGCGTCCGAGACGGCCGGCTTCGCAGAGCCTGTCGGCAATGTGGCAATAGGGCAGCGAAGGGTCTCGAGTCGATGCTGTGCTTTTGCGCTGTGCCCAGGCGATATCCAGTCCGCTCAAGTCCTGCACCTCGAACACTCCCATGGCGAAACCAAAATCGCGCATTGCTGCGTCAATCTGCGCCGGCAACGCCCCTTCGAGCAGCATGAACTCGCAGTCGCGCCGATAGGCCGCCATGATGCGATTGCCGATGAAGCCATGGCAGACGCCGGAAACGACAGCGGTCTTCTTCAGCCGTTTGGCGAGAGCTGCACCTGTTGCGAGCGCCCGGTCTCCCGTGTGACGGCCGCGCACTATTTCCAGGAGCTTCATAACATGGGCAGGTGCGAAAAAATGAAGTCCAAGCACGCGTGTAGGGTCGACCGTCATCTCGGCGAGCCGATTCACGTCGAGATAGGACGTGTTGGTCGCAAGTACGGCGTCGGGTGGCATGATGGCGTCAAGACGTGAGAAGACGTCGCGCTTGACGTCGATATCTTCGAAGACCGCCTCGATAACAAGGCCACAGGAAACGAGCGGCATGTCGTCAGAGCTTGCCGCCAATCGGTTGCGTACCTGGTCAGCGGCCTCGCGAGAAACGGAGCCGCGTCCAACGCTCGCATCCAGCATCTCGCCAACCCGGCGGTGGGCCGCCTCTGCAGCAGCTGCGTCGCGCTCCAGAAGCTGAACCTCGCAGCCACACAGAAGCAGCGCCGTCGCAATCCCGGCGCCCATGGTGCCCCCGCCGACGACACCGACACGCGCCAGATCGGCCGGCTCACTGGCAATCGACGCCAGGCTGCGCCCCGCGCTGCGTTCAGAGAAAAAGGCGTAGCGAAGCGCCGCGGCCTCATCGGAAGCGGCCAGGCGCAGGAAGCGCTCCCTTTCCCGTTTCAGAGCCTCGTGCGCTGGTAGATGCGCGCTGTCTCTGAGAGCCTCCAGCGCCTCCATCGGCGCTTTCGCACCGCGCGCCTTCGCCTTGATGGCCGTTGCCTTGCCCTGCCAGTCCATGTCTGTCGCGTTGCGGCAAGGGCGGCCGATGAGGGGAGGCAGTCCTGGCCGGGCCGCGAGGTCGTCGGCGAAGCCTATTGCCGCCGAAAGGAGATCTTCATCACACAGGCGGTCGACAAGGCCGAGGGCGAGGGCTGCCGTAGCCGCGACGGGCTTGCCGCCTGTCACCATCTCGACCGCGTCCGGTACCGGCACCAGGCGTGGCAGGCGCACGGTTCCGCCCGCGCCGGGTATGATGCCCAATGTCACCTCCGGCAAGCCAAGCCTTGCCTGGCCATCGGCGATCCGCGCCGTGCAGGCCAGCGACAGTTCCAGTCCGCCGCCCAACGCGGCGCCGTGAATGGCCGCGACCCAGGGCACGCGGGCGCCTTCGATCGCGTCCGCCACCTCCGGCAGGGCGGGGGCAAGCGGCGGTTTGCCGAGTTCGTTGATATCCGCGCCGGCCACGAATGTGCGTCCGGCACACCGGAGCACGGCTGCTCTGATATCCGTATTACGGTTGAGGTCGTGCACGAACGCGAGAAGCTCCGCGCGGACAGCCTGGCTGATGGCGTTCACAGGGGGGTTGTCGATCGTGACGATCGCGATCCCATCGCGGTATTCACAGCTAACCAGAGACGCCATGTCGTCCTCCCGTGCAGTTGCCGGTGTGGTCATTTCGAGCCAGCGAGTGGTTCAATAGTACTCAAACGCCGCACCTGTGCTTTCTATAGCGGCGAACGGCCTTGCGGTAACATAACCAATGGTTTGGGCACCCCTTGCCGATAAGTACGTTCAAAATCGGCACCGCGTTCTGATAGATACCGCGTGGAGTGAGGAACGCAGGAAGCCCATGAAGCTACACATTGAAGCGGATCCCGATCAGGGACGACCGCCGTTGCTATTGGTTCACGGCATGCTGTCGAGCCGAAATCACTGGCTGCCGAACCGGAGCCTGTCTGAGCGTTTCCGCGTCATCCGTGTGGACCTGCCGGCGCACGGCCTTTCCTCAGCGCCAAGGGACGGGGCCGCCGCCACGCCCGAGGGCCTGGTGGACACCATCGAAGCTGTCCGCAGGCAGTTGCAACTCAGCAAATGGTATATTTGCGGGCAGAGCTTCGGAGCGGCTGTGACGCTGCGTTACGCGCTGACGTTTCCCGATCGGGTTCTTGCTCAGGTCTTTACCAATGCCAATGGCGCCCTGCGGGAGGCCTGGGAGCCATCGCACCAGCGCCGCAACCAAATGCAGATAAGCGACATTCGGCGCGAAGGTCACGCCGCAATACGTCGCCTGCCCTATCACCCTCGCCACGCCAGGCGATTTCCACCGGAGATTCGGGAACTCCTGAGCCGGGATGCCGACGCGACGGATATCGATGGCATCGCCTTGCTTCTGGCGGAGGCGACCCCGCGATTGCCGGTTCGCGAGAGGCTGGGCGAACTGCGTGTGCCGACCCTGCTGGTCAACGGCCTCTGGGAGAAGCAATTCCAACCGACGCGGAGATGGATTTCCGCAGCGCATCCGCATATCGAGATTCGGGACCTGAAAGGTGGGCACTCCATCAACATCGAATGTCCGGAGGGATTTGATGCTGCGGTGATGCAGTTCATTTCGGCGCAGCGATGAAAACAGGTATCGCCCTTCCACGACATGATTGTTCCCCCCGGCCGATTGGCTGCCCGCGGGGGCAGTTGCGTACGGATCCTGTTTGAGATGAGCAACAGCAGCCGCATTGGCCGTCTCGCGCTCATCTATTCGATCGGATCGCTCGGTGGGGCGCTCGCGCTCTGCGTTGGATCGCCGCTTCCCTGGATGATTGGCCCTCTTCTGGTTACTGCCGCGCTTTATCTCTCGGGCCTCGCGGAGATCGTCATTCCGGTGAAAACCCGGCCTGCCGGCCAGATCGTCATTGCATCCCAGGTGGGTGTCTATTTCTCCCCAGCCGCATTCGCGATGATGCTATCGCTGGCGCCCCTTCTGGTCGGGGTGGCCCTGGCAACGGCGGTCTGCGCGTTCACTGTTGCACTGCTGCTGGCGCGCGCGGCGCGGCTCAGCCTCACCGCCGCCTTCATCGCGTCGCTTCCGACCAGCCCCGTCGAGGCGGCGATCATGGCAGAGCGGTGCCGGTGCAATCCGGGTCCGATCATTCTTTCGCAGACCGTCCGCATAGCCGCAGTGGTCGTGCTGGTCCCGATCGTCATCTATGCTGTAGACGGCTGGCCCGCCTCTGCGGCCGTGCACATGCCCGCCCCGTTCGATCCGCAGGGAACCGCGGTCTTACTGGTCATCGGGGTAGCGGGCGCGTTTGCGTGCCGGCTGCTGCGCATTCCGAACCCTTATTTTCTCGGACCGCTCGCCGCCTCGTCGGCCCTTTCCGCTATCGGCTTTGGCCCGTACTTCTATCCCGGCGTCATTCTGTCCGGTGCGCAGGTCGTGCTTGGGGTCTGGCTGGGATCTACATTCCGCAGATCGCTGTTCCAGTCAGCCGCACGGTTGGTCACGACGTCCATCCTGGCGACATTTGCCCTTCTGGCGATGACCTCCGTCTTCGCCGTGGCGATCGCCGTCACATTGGGCCTGGACTGGGAGCTGATGGTTCTCGGTGCCGCACCCGGCGGCGTCACCGAAATGGCGCTGACGGCCAAATTCCTGGGGCAGGACGTGGCGCTCATCACGGCGTTCCACCTGATCCGCATCTTCATCTTCATGCCGAACATTCCGTGGGTCATCGACCTGATCCACCGTTACGAGAAGCGGCGTCCGCCTGCGAATGACCAGCGTGATTAGCGCCGGATTGGTCGTGCACCACGGGTCTTGACCCAAGAAATCGAGCATTCTGGCCAAATCAATGATCAGTTTCACTCTCTGTCGTGATTGCCCATAAGTGAAGGAGGGGCGCGGCGTGGAGAGATTGCTCTCGCACCGCAGCAAGGAGGAGATCATGGAAAAACAACCTTTCGACGAGGGTAAACAGCGCGTTGCCGATTGCATCCGCCTGCCGTTGCCTCTGCTCGAGGTGGCAGCCGGGCTGATGCTTCTCGCAACGTTGATCTGGTACGTCATCGACGCGCATTCGCTGCCCGAGCCGTTCAACGCGACGGATATCGGAGCGGGAGGATTTCCGCTGCTGATTGCCACCGGCACCATTCTTGCCACGGTGCTCATGATCGGCTTCGGTCTTGCGGGCATGATGGGCGGGATGGAAAGGCCCGTGACCCGCTGGCGTCGCCCCTTCTACGTACTGGCCACCAGTCTCATCTTCATCGCGCAGGCCGCCTGGTTCGAGACGCTCGGCGTCTACTTCTGCGTGGCGCTTTTCTCCACCGCAGTCATGCTCGCCGCCGGAGAGCGCCGCCCTTTGCATGTCCTCGGTGTCCCTTTGGTTTTGGTCGCCTTCATCTACGTGGTGTTCGCGATAGCACTGAACGTCGTCTTTCCGTGAGGACCCGAAATGATTGAACATCTGCTACTAGGCTTCTCGGCATTCGGTGATCCCATGGTATGGATCAGTCTCGTCTTTGGCGCCCTTGCCGGCTATCTCATCGGGGCGATTCCCGGTCTCGGCCCGAGCCTTGGTGTGGCGCTGCTCATCCCCTTCACCTACGGGTTGGACCCGGTCGTTTCGATCGTGGGACTGGTCGCGCTTTACGCCGCCGCCGAATATGGCGGCGCGATCACCGCCATCCTGATCAACTCCCCCGGAACGTCGGCGGCCGTCGCCACCGCCTGGGACGGCTATCCGCTGACGCAGCAGGGACGGGCAGGTGAAGCCCTGATGGTGTCAATCGTCGCTTCGGGCATTGGCATCTTCGTCAGCGCGCTGTTCCTGTTGTTCACGGCCGTTCCCCTGTCGGAGCTCGCACTCAGCTTCGGGCCCGGTGAGTATTTCGCGCTGGCGTTCGTCGGTCTCAGTCTGGTCGTCGGCCTCGCAGAGGGCCTGGTCGTGAAGGGCGCCGTCGCCATGGGCATCGGCCTCGCTCTGGCGACTGTTGGCCTTGACACGCAGACAGGCGTGCCGCGCTTCGCGGTCTCGACGGAGCTGTTCGAAGGTCTTCCGCTTGTGCCCGTGCTGCTCGGCCTCTATGCGCTGTCCGAAGTGCTGTTCATGGTGGAGGAAGGCGCCGCCGCCAAGGTCAAGAGCCCGCCTGTCGGCGGGTTCATGTCATGGAACTGGAAAGGGTTCTGGCCGCTCAACGGCGTCATCATGAGAAGCTCGGTGCTCGGCTACGTCATCGGCATCATCCCGGGTGCGGGCGCCTCGATAGCATCCTTCATCGCCTATGCGATGGCCAAGAGGACATCCAAGAATCCGGAGCTCTTCGGCAAGGGTTCGGTAGAGGGTGTCGCGGCTTCGGAGGCGGCAAACAACGCTGCCGTATCCGGCGCCATGGCGCCACTTCTTGCACTCGGCATTCCGGGATCGCCAACGACAGCGGTCATGATCGGCGCGTTGATGATCCAGGGCATTCAACCCGGCCCATTGCTGTTCAGCCGCAACCCGGAAATTCCCTATACCATTTTCGCGTCCCTCTGGATCGGCGTCCCCATCATGGTGTTCATCGGCCTCGCCGGTGCACGCGGCTGGGCACAGGTGGCCAACATTCCACGACCGGCGATTGCCGCCATTGTCTCGGCGATCTGCCTTGTGGGCGCCTATTCGTCCGAGGGCACGATATTCCCCGTATACGTGATGACGGCCTTCGGCATCCTCGGCTACCTCCTGCGCAAGGTGCAGATTCCGCTCGCGCCGGTCATCCTCGCGCTCGTGCTGGGTGAAATGATGGAGACTAACTTCAGGAGGGCGCTGATCACATCGCAGGGAAGCCTGGACATCTTCTACACCTCACCCGTCACCGTTGTTCTGTCGCTGACGGCGATACTCGCCTTCGTGCTGCCCGCAATCGGCTTTGTCCGGCGCCGGCGGCGGCCCGAGGCAGCCGCCGGCGAGGTGGCTTCCAGGTGAAAACCGATGTGGAGAGCCGAGCATCGGCCGGCTCTCCACCGGCAGGTACCAGACCAACGTTTACGTCTATCTGACCTGATCAAATCTCAGTTCAATCCGCTCGCGCAATGAGCACAATACAGACCGACCGGAGAGGAGCCGGGGGCCTTCATCTTCAATCTTTGGGAGGAATTTCATGTCACTCAATCTGCTCAAAACGGTCCGGGCAAAAAGTGCCGCCGTGTGTATGACGATCACAGCCGCGCTTGTCGCCGCCCCCGCAGCCGCAGAGACAGCCTGGAAACCGTCCGGTCCGGTCAACGTCCTGATGCACACCAAGCCCGGCGGAACCGCGGATATCTTCATCCGCACGCTCGCGCAGTCGCTTGAGCCTCTGATTGGCCAAACCATCGTGGTGGTGAATGCACCTGGTGCCGGGGGAGCGACGCAAATGGCGCGTGTTGCCCATGCTAAACCCGATGGCTTGACGCTCGGGATCAACACGATGAGCCACTTTACGAGCATGCTGACAAATCTGAAGGGGACGTTTTCCGTGGACGATTTCTCCTGGGTCGCATCGACCCAGGAAGATCCGATCATTTACTTCGCACGCGCGGACTCGGACATCAAGACGATTGGCGATCTGGTCGCCAAGGCCAAGGCGAACTCCGGTAAGATTAACATCGGCGGTTTCGGCCCCGTCGGATCGATGCAGCACCTGGGCACGTCGATGCTCGAAAAGGCAGCAGGCATCAAGCTCAACTGGGTCGGCTTCGACTCCACGCCCGACATTATGACGGCGTTGCTTGGGGGCCATGTCGATGTCGGCGTTTCCAACCTCGGCCCGACTGCGCCGTTCTTCGAATCCAAACGCATCATAGGTCTGGGCGTGCTGGGGGAGACGCGGCTTGAGGGTCTTCCGGACCTGCCGACCTTCGGCGAACAGGGCTTCGAGGTCGATACCAGCTGGGTGCAGGTTCGCGGCCTCTTTGGGCCGAAGGACATGCCGCTGGAACTGCAGCAACAGATCGCCGATGCCTTCCATGAAGCAATGAAGGCAAAGAGCTATCAGGACTATGCCCGCAACACCGGCGTGGTCGACTCATGGATGGGCCCGAAAGAATACAATGCATTCGTTCGCAAGGTCAGCGACATGGCCGTGAAGCAACTCCAGGCGGCCGGCCTCCTGCAGTAACAGACAGGCCGTATGCTCGCAAAATGCCCGGTGGCCTTGTTAGGCGGCCGGGAGGGACGATACGAAAATGCCAATAGGAGGGCCCATGACGAAAGCGCTTGCCGGATTGCGTGTCATAGACACCACCCATGTTCTCGCAGGACCGTTCGCCAGTTACCAGATGGCGGTCCTCGGCGCAGAAGTCATCAAGATCGAAGACCCGTCCGATCCGGATCAGGCCCGTCTGCAGGGATCCGACCGGGCGTTGAGCAACGCAGGCATGGGAACCGCCTTCATGTCCCAGGCCTCCAACAAAAAGGCTGTGGCGCTTAACCTGAAGGTCGAAGGCGGGCGCGAGGCACTGAAGCGGTTGATCGAGACGGCAGATGTTTTCGTGGAGAATTACCGGCCCGGCGCATTCGAAAAGCTCGGACTTGGCTATGAGGACATGTGGGCGCTCAATCCGCGCCTCATCTATTGTTCCATCTCCGCATTTGGATCCACGGGGCCCCGGCGCGAGCAGACGGGTTATGATTCCGTACTGCAGGCCTTTTCCGGCATGATGGCGATGACAGGCGATCAGGACAGCGATCCGCTGAAGTGCGGAGCACCAGTGGTCGACTATGCAACGGGAACAACCGCAGCCTACGCGATTACGGCGGCGCTTTTGCAGCGCGAGCGCAACGGCGGCAAGGGACAGTTCGTTGACGTCTCGATGCTGGACGTGGCACTGATGCTGTGCAGTCCCTCCGTCACCGGCTATCTCTGGAATGGCAGCCATCCCAAGGCCAAAGGCAATCGTTTTCCGTTTGCCACCATCGGTCTCTATCAAGCATCCGACGCAGACTTGATGATCGCCGCCTCCAACCTGGAGCAGCAACGCCGCCTGTGGATCGCGCTTGGCCGGGAGGACCTGATCAAGATCAACAACGACCAACGTCTTGACGGCCATGCGGAGGAAGAACGCGCGCTCCGGCAGATCATCGTGACCATGCCGGCCGAATATTGGGAGAGCTTTTTCCGCGAGCGCCGCATTCCGGCAGCGCGAGTGCGCCACCTGAAGGAAGCACTTGCCGATCCGCAGATCGCGGCCAGGCCGGTATTGCACAAGCACGTTGCGCCCGGCAGCCCCGTGGATGGCCTTGTGGTGCCGGTCGCCGGCTTCACCATGTCGGATAGCGCCCCCGGCCTGACCTTCCCGCCACAGGAAGTGGGGGCACAGACCGAGGACCTTTTGCGGGAGCTCGGTTTCGATAGTGCTGCTCTCGAGAAGCTTCTCGCCGAAAACGGCGCCTCCTTGGCCTACAGCCAGATGAAAGCGGCAGTCGAATGATCAACCCGCTTTCGATATTGGCCGGGGCTGCCGAGGACTGGCGCGAGCGCCCACTCGAGGGTGAGGTCCGCTGGGCGGCGCGGCGCGCCGTGCTGGACTGGTTCGCCACGATGCTGCCCGGTTGCATCCGACAGCCGGCGACGCTGCTTGCGCCCGCGATGAAGGAGGTGGCGGGGAGCGGCAGTGCCTGGTGCTATGTGGATGCACGGACCTGCAGTCCGCGCCGGGCGGCGCTTCTCAACGCGGTCGCCAGCCACACGGTCGAGTTCGACGACATCTTCAAGGATGGCGGCTATCATCCCGGCAGTCCGACGATCGCGGCCGCCCTTGCCCTTGCCCAGCATCTCGGCTCGACCCTCGATGACCTGCACCGGGCGATCATTGCCGGTTACGAAGTCGGTTGCCGCATTTCTCTCGCCATACAACCCAGCCACTATGCCTTCTGGCACACGACCTCGACGGTCGGGACGATCGGCGCGTCGGTCGCAGGAGCGATGCTGCTCGGCGGTGACCGACGCGGCATCGGCAACGCTATCGCGCTTGCCACCAGTTTCGCGGGCGGGCACCAGCAGAACCTCCAGGGCAAGGGCATGGCGAAGGCGCTCCATCCGGGGCACGCGGCAGATGCTGGGCTCATGGCGGCAATGGCAGCCGTGGCCGGGGTGACCGCGTCCGCGGATAGCCTGCATGCAGAAAACGGCTTTGCCGCTGCCACGAGCGATACGGCCGGCAACTGGGGGAATGCCCTTGAGGGTCTCGGCACGTGGACGCCGATCACCCGCATGACTGTAAAGGCGCATGGCTGCTGCGGTCACATCTTCCCCGCGCTCGACGCCATCGGCCTCATGCGCAACGCACACGGATTTGGCCCCGCCGACATCGAGCGGATCGCGGTGTTCGGCTATCGCGCCACACAAACGATGTGCAACAGGCCAGATCCCGTCTCGGCCCAGGACGGGCGTTTCAGCCTTCAATACTGCCTCGCCGCGGACTTGGTTCTGGGAGGCGTCCGGCTTTCGGCCTTTGAGCCTGACGCAATGGCACGGCCGGACATCCGCGACTTGATGGGGAGGATCGAGCTCTGCGAGGATCCCTCTCTTTCAATGGATTATCCCGGCCGCCGTCAGGCGCGCCTGCGTGTTTACCTGCGCGATGGCCGCATGCTCGAACATTTTCAGAAGACGCGACGAGGGGATCCGGAAGACCCGCTCGACGATGCCGATCTCGTTGCGAAATTCCACGAGCTCTCTGCCGGAGTCATCGCAAAGCGGGAAGCGGAGAGCGCCGTCGCGGCAATTCTCTACGGCGATGGCTTGCCGGGAAAACTGACATTAGCGGCGCCGCGTTAGGTGCGGTGCCTGAAACGAGGTGGGCGGACTGGCCGAACGGTCGGTGCCCGCCAGCAACTGAGAAGACATTCACGCATCCAGCCACAGTGAAACATGGCGCTGGCCGTCTGCAAGGCTTGCGAAGGGACAGAAGGAACGAGATCCATGACAATCAGTATTCGGGAACACGAATTCATCGCGCTATCGCACAAGAACGGCATAGCGACTGTAGCATTGAATCGCCCGGACGTTCGCAACGCGGTAAACGACCAGATGCGCTCGCAGTTGATCGACGTGTTCGAGCACCTGGCTGCCGACAGCTCCGTGCGCGCGGTCATCCTGACCGGGGCGGGTAAAGGCTTCTGCTCCGGCGGAGACGTTTCGGGGATGCGCGCGCGGCTGGATGCCGCACCCGGCGATGTTGCGTTCAATGGCTGGACCCGTCAGCGAAGCACGCACAGGGGAGTTGCGGTTATTCATGGCATAACGAAGCCGGTGATCGCCGCCGTCAATGGAGCGGCATTTGGTCTTGGCCTCGACATGGCGCTCGCCTGCGATTTCATCATTGCGGCGGAAGGCGCGAAGATGTCTATGAGCTTCATCAAGCGCGGTCTCGTTTCCGACGGCGGCGGCATGTATTTCCTTCCGCGCCGGGTCGGACTTTCCCGTGCCAAGGAGCTGATCCTGACCGCAAGGGTCGTCGAAACCGGAGAAGCTCTCCAGATCGGCATGATAGATCGCGTCGCTGCGCCGGAAAAGCTGCTCGATGAAGCACAGACCTGGGCGGAACAACTGAGCTTTGGCTCCCCGGCCGCCGTCGCGCTGACCAAGTCCATCCTGGACAGGTCATTCGAAAGCTCGGACGAGGCCATTTTCGCGCTTGGGCGCGAGGCGCAGGCAATCTGCTATACGACCGCCGAGCATCGTGCATCGGTTGAAGCATTCCTTAACAAGACGAACGGGTAAGGTGGACGCTATGACATTCATAAAGGCGCTCCTGAACCCCGCCAGCGTCGTCGTCATTGGCGCATCGTCCGATCCCACTAAACTGACCGGCCGGCCGATCGCCTATCTCCAGCAACACAAATATCAGGGACGGATCTATCCGATCAATCCGCGCTCCGACGCGATCGGTGACCTGAAGTGCTACGCCGATGCGCGCACTCTTCCGGAGGCACCGGATCTCGGCCTCGTGCTCGTCGGCGCAAACCGGGTGATCGAGTCCGTTCGCGAGCTGGCGGCGGCAGGCACGAAGGCGGCCATCGTTCTCGCCAGCGGCTTCGGCGAAGCCGGCGCAGAAGGGCAGCGCCTGCAGGCGCAGTTGCGCGAGGCTGCCGGGCCGATGCGCATTCTCGGCCCCAACACCATCGGTCTGGTAAACCTGAGCGACGGCATCATGCTGACGGCCAGCGGTGCCATGGAGATGAAGGATTTTCGGGCCGGCGGCATTGCGCTGCTGTCGCAGAGCGGCGGTATCCTGGGTTCGCTCCTGTCCCGCGGCGTTGGCCGAGGCATCGGCTTTTCCAAGCTCATCGCAACAGGCAATGAGGCCGACATCGAAGTCGCTGACCTGCTCGAGGCCATGGCGGATGATCCGGCCACCACGGCCGTCGCCCTCTATCTCGAGACCGTGCGCAACGTTGAAAAATTCCGCCAGGCGGCCACAAGGGTGATCGCAGCCGGAAAGCCCATCGTCGCCTATAAGGTCGGTCGATCGGAGACGGGGGCGCAGTCCGCGGTTTCACATACGGGTGCGCTGGCGGGTGCGGACACGGTCTATAACGCGCTGTTCAAGCAACTCGGCATCATTCGTGCCCAGACCTTTGCCGATCTTCTGGATATTCCCGCGGCGCTTGCACAGGGACGTGTTCTTGCCGGCCGACGGATAGCCATCGTTACTTCGACCGGTGGTGCTGCAACCATCGTCGCCGACAATGTCGGCCTTGCCGGCCTTGAAATGCCGAGCCCGGATCCGGAGACGGCGCAGAAGCTGCTGGCGCTGGACCTGAAGGAGGCGGTCCTCGACCGCAATCCAATCGACGTGACTCTGGCTGGCCTGCGGCCCGACTTATTCCGGGCCATCCTGAAGATTCTTGCCGAAAGTCCGAGCTACGATGCCATCGTGGTCGTCGTCGGTTCATCCTCCATAGGCCAGCCGGATGTTGTTGCGCGTCCGCTGCTCGATTCGATGGGCATCAGCAACAAGCCGGTCATGGCGTATGTCAGCCCCGAAGCACCAGGGATCATTCAACATCTGAACGCCAGCGGCATACCCGCCTATGCGGCCCCGGAGAGCTGCGCAGCGGCTCTGAAGGCGCTCCAGCAGCGTCCAGATCCGCACGCCTTCGAAGATCGGGCAAAACCGGTGGTCGATATTTCGGATCTGCCCACGGGCGCACTGAACGAGGCGCATGCAAAACGTCTCTGCGCGCAATTCGGCCTGCCGATCACAAGGGAAGTGATAGCAACGACGCCGTCAGAGGCCGCAAGCCAGGCGGCCGATTTCGGCGGACCTGTTGTCATCAAGATTCTCTCGAAGGAAATCCTGCACAAGTCGGAAGTCGGTGGTGTCATTGTCGGTGTTGCTCCGGGCGACGTCGAGGCGACGTGTGAGCGGATGTTGATCAGGGTGAAGGCCGCGACCCCGGCAAGGGTCGACGGCTTTTTGATTCAGGAACTCGTCAAAGGCGGCATCGAATTCATTCTCGGCTACAAACGCGATCCACAGCTCGGTCCCGGAATATTGCTGGGCGCCGGCGGAGTGCAGACCGAGCTTTATCAGGACGTGGCGATGCGCCTCCTGCCCGTGACGCGTGACGAGGTAAGGGAGATGATCGGCGAACTGAAGTGCTCGGTACTGCTGGACGGGTTCCGCAGCAGTCCGGTCGCCGACACGGAGGCTCTGATCGAAGCGGTGCTTTCTTTCGCCGATATGGTCTCAGCCCTGGACAGCCGGTTGGAAGAAGCCGAAATCAATCCGATCTTCGTCCTTCCGAAAGGTGATGGCGTCCGCGCCGGAGACGCCCTCGCGGTGCTTCGGTAGCTCCGGTACTGACTCTGGCGCCCGGCGCGATCGGGTCGAGCCAGTGGCGTCCACTTCCCACGCTCACCGTCATTTTGGAGGCGCTCAGCGATGTCCAATGTCTATCTCTGCGACTATATCCGCACCCCAATCGGCCGTTTTGGGGGAACGCTCGCTTCCATCCGGGCTGACGATCTCGGCGCGGTGGTGCTGAAAGCGCTTATGGCCCGCCATTCCTCTCTAGATTGGCAGGCGGTGGACGAGGTTGTCTTCGGTTGCGCCAATCAGGCAGGCGAGGACAACCGCAATGTCGCGCGCATGTCCTTGCTTCTGGCCGGATTGCCGGTGGACGTACCGGGAACGACGATCAACAGGCTCTGTGGCTCCGGGATGGACGCGATCATCGCCAGCGCACGCGCTATCAAGGCCGGAGAGGCTGATCTGATCATCGCGGGCGGCGTCGAAAGCATGAGCCGTGCCCCGTTTGTCGTACCGAAGGCCGAATCCCCTTTCAGCCGCACTGCGTCGATCGAGGACACGACCATCGGCTGGCGATTGATCAATCCGCTGATGAAGGCACAATATGGCGTGGATTCAATGCCGGAGACGGCCGAGAATGTGGCGGAGGCTTTCGGAGTTTCGAGGGCGGATCAGGACGCATTCGCGTATCGCTCGCAGAAAAAGGCAGCAGCCGCGCAGGCCAATGGCCGCTTTTCAGAGGAGATCGTGCCCGTCGAGATTCCTCAGCGGAAAGGCCCCCCCGTCCTGTTCAGCCAGGATGAACATCCGCGCCCGACAACACTCGATGCCTTGGCCGGTTTGAAGGCTCCATTCCGGCAGGGTGGCAGCGTAACGGCGGGCAATGCCAGCGGCGTGAATGACGGCGCGGCTGTGGTGGTCCTTGCCGGTGAGCAGGCGGTGAAACAGCACGGCCTGACGCCGATCGCGCGTATTCTGGGCGGGGCTACCGCGGGTGTCGCGCCCCGTATCATGGGCATCGGACCGGTGCCAGCTTGCAGGAAGCTGATGGCGCGTCTGAAGCTTGAGCATGACGTCTTCGACGTCATCGAACTGAACGAAGCCTTTGCAAGCCAGGGCCTTGCCTGTCTGCGCGAACTTGGCGTCGCTGACGACGACCCGCGTGTCAATCCGAACGGAGGCGCTATCGCCCTTGGCCATCCGCTCGGTATGTCCGGCGTGCGAATAGCCGGAACGGCGGCTCTCGAGCTCGTAAAGACCAAGGGGCAATATGCTGCGGCGACCATGTGCATTGGCGTAGGGCAGGGAATTGCGATCGGGATGGCACGGGCATGAGAGCGCCGGGCCGGGGTTCGTCGGCCCGGCTTTGAAATACTGTGCTTCATCATCGTCGCGACAAAAAGCGCTTGCTGAGCGGTTCGGATCGATTTGCGCGCCGGAGACAATGCCGTATGAGTAAATCATGAACAATCCCATTCCACCTCTCAACCCGCTACGGACATTCGAGGCGGCTGCCCGTCTTTCAAGCCTCACACATGCAGCACAAGAGTTGAACGTGTCGCAGGTTGCCGTCAGCCGCCAAGTCAAGGTGCTGGAAGATTATCTGGGTGTGGTGCTCTTCAAGCGGCTACACCGCGGTATCGAGTTGACTGAAGAGGGAAGGCAGCTCTACGAGGGTGTAACCCGCGCATTTGTCGAGATCGGCAATGCCGCGAAACGGGTTTCCCGGCGCGGCAGGCGGGATATTCTGGCCATTCAGTCCTATACGACGTTCTCGCAACGTTGGCTCATTCCGCGTTTGACGCAATTCCATGAAACGTTTCCCCGAATTGAGGTGCGCCTGAGCTCCTCCATCGCGCCGGTCGATTTCGAAACGCAGAATCTGGATGCCGCCATTCGTGCAGGAAAGGGAAACTGGCCGGATCTCCACAGTGAGAAGCTGGTGGATGTCGAGCTCATTCCTATCTGCTCGCCAGCGTTTCAGGCAATGCACAAGTTGAAGAGCCCTGATGATCTAGGCCGTGTCAGGCTGTTGCATTCCATGGCGCGCCCCACCGACTGGGCCGCCTGGCTGAAGCGTGTTGGATCAACGGTTGATCCCGGCCCAGGGGTTCGTTTTGAAAGCTCCGCGCTTGCCTATGAGGCTGCGTCTTTGGACATCGGGGTCGCTATTGCGACGAAGGTTTTCGTCAACCGGCATCTCCAGACCGGCAGCTTCGTAGCGCCTTTCAGCATGACCTGTTACAGTGGCGAGGGCTATTATCTGACCTGGCCCAAGAGCATAGCACCGTCACTGCCCCTCCAGAAATTTCTTGTTTGGATGCGTGAGCAGATCAACGAAGAGCATCAGGTCTAGAAGGTATTCGCCTGCAGTCAGTTAATCCTGCCACACGGCATAGCTCGATCGGATGGGGAATGACCATGAAGGCGCGGATATCTGTCCTGACGCTTGGCGTTGCCGACTTGGAACGGTCGCTCGCGTTCGCGACGGTCTGAAGCTGCCGACGGAAGGGATCGTCGGCCGCGAATTCGAGCATGGCGCCGTGGCGTTCTTCGATCTCGCCAACGGCATGAAACTGGCAATCTGGGCGCAGGACGACCTAGCGCATGACAGCGGCTTGCCGAAGGCCCCAGCCAGCGCGACGTCGTTTTCGATCGGCCATAATATGTCCCGGCGAAGCGAAGTGGACGAGATCATGGAAGAGGCAGCCGGTGCCGGCGCGCGGATCGTAAAGCCTGCTGAAAAGACGTTCTACGGAGGATATGCCGGATATTTCACCGATCCGGACGAGCATCTGTGGGAGGTCGTGTGGAACCCGGCCAATCTGCCGCCCGAGGACCAGGGTGATTGATCGGCCGGACGACAAACCAGACCTCGCGCGCGTCCTGCGGCGGGGACTTCAACCCATCACCCCGGTCCTGCCAGCAGCACAGCTTCGTTACCGCGTCATAAAGAACGGCACCTCGATACCCTCCTTCACTATCACCTGGCGGGAATTCATTCCCCGACATGTTCGTCGATAGCAGAAATGATCTCTTCCCAATCTCCGGGATGAATTTCATGGCCGCCACCTTCGATCTTCACGAAGTTCGCATTCGCTACCGCTCGCGCGAGTGCCTCGCCGTGCTCGACGGGAAAGACCGGGTCGGCTGTGCCGTGCAGAACGAGAAGAGGCACTTTCATTTGGTTCAGGCGGCCGCGCCACCTCTCGCCGACCCCAAATAGGATGCTGTGGTTGGTGGCGCTGAGATAGCCTCCGGACCGGTCGAAATCCCGCTCGAGGAAGGCGCGGGTACCGGCTTCGTCGAACGGATGTGCCGTCCCCGCAGTCAAGCGCGCGTCCTCAACGAGGTACGTGACCGCGTCTGCCCGGTCCGACCAATCCGCTTCCACGGACATATGTTCCATCCAAGCCTCGCCGCTGGTCGGAAGATCGGACGTGTCCATTCCGACCGGCGAGGTGCTGATCGCCGTCAGGGAAAGCGTGCGCTTCGGAGCCTTCAGCGCGGCGACCTGTCCCACCATGCCGCCGAGCGAAAAGCCGACGATATGAACTTTCGAAATCCCGTAGCCGTCGAGCACGCGGAAAAGGTCATCGACGGCGTCGTCGAAGGTGTAGCCCGGCCGACCGGGGGGATACTTCGTCGAAAGACCGGAATCGCGCTGGTCATAACGAATGACGAAACGGCCCCGCTCGGCAAGTCGATGGCAGAACTCGTCCGACCACCACAGCATGGACGCCATCCCGCCCATGACGAGGAGCAGCGGTGGACGGGCTGGGTTGCCGAAGCTCTGCGTCGCGAGTTCGACCCCATCAGTGCGGATCACGAGCTCGCTCATGCGAGGCCCTCCCGGCGCAGCGCCGTCTGAACCGCGGGCCGCTGTTCCATCCGTGCGATGTAATCGCCAAACGGCTCGGGCAGAGGGAACCCGAGTTGCGCCGCACCCCATGCCAATTGGAAGAGATAGGCGTCCGCGACCGTAAAGGTCTCTCCGAAAAGGTGGCCCCGGTCCAAGCGACCCGCGATGAATCCGAACCAGTGCAATATTTCGCGGCCGGTCGCCTCCCTGACATCTGCCGGAAGCGCCAAGTAGACGGGAAAGCGCTTGTGAATCTCGGTCGCGATGAAGCTCAACATTTCGAGCAGGCGGTATCGGCCCAAATGGCCAACAGGGGCGAGCTCCGGTGCGCGATCGGCAATCCATGCCAGGATCGCGACATTCTCCGTCAGCAGCTCACCGTCGTCGAACATAAGGGCAGGCACGTAGCCCGTAGGATTGATGTCCGTGTAACGGCCGCCGCCTTCGATCTGTTTGCTCTCGAGGTCGACCTTGACCAGGTCGAAATGAATTCGAGCCTCCAGCATCGCGATATGATCGGCCAAGCTGGTGAAACCAGGTGCTGAGTAGAGCTTCATCGTTCCAACTCCTCCGCAAATGATTGTAATTTGCAACTGGTTGCAGTTTAGGTAGACTGCTTCGAAAATGCAAGCGGTTTTAGGGCGAGGAGGAATGGGTTCCCTCCTATGCCCGCAGCATCAATATCGGCCGCATGATTGCCAAGACGATCGAGATTTACGATTTCGCTCGATGAGAAGGTGGGTTTGCTGTGACCGGAGAGGCCGTGCAGCACCAGGGCGAGCCGTTGCGGCTTGAGGCGCCCGCCCATGTAACATGGAGCGAGAGCGGCGATCATGCCTACTTGGTGGCGCTGGAGCGCGCGGCAAACGACCATGACCGTTCGGCGTGATGGTGATTCTGCGCGAGCAGGGCAGGTTCGTCCGTATCGATAGGGAGTCTCCACGGATCGTGCAGGATGGCTCCCCGCGCGTGGGCTCAACGACGCCGGCTGTGGGATCAAGACGCGACGTCGCGGGCCGCGTGCGGGCAAAGCAGACCCACGTATCACCGCAACTACGCGCTGGTCAGTCAGGCACTAGGTTGATCTCGGTTAAAAACTGCATGGACTCGCTTGTCAGACTCGACGGTGCGATCTGCCTCATCCACTCACCGTCCTATCGCGGCCATCGGCGGGCGGGTGCTGAAACGGCCAAGGACGCAAATGTCACCGCGACTGCACGGGCAGGACAGCATCTCACTCTACATCGCGAACGCCAACTGCCTTTATAGCGCTTGATACATAATGAAGGCGTCAACGTAACCATGCGTCGGGTGCCTGAACGCGCCGGGCAATGTGCCCACGACTTCAAAACCCATTTTCTGCCATAGCGAAATGGCCCGCAGGTTGGTGCTCACGACGAAGTTGAACTGCATCGCCCGATACCCGTGGGCGCGGGCGGTTGTCATTGAGTGTTCGCACAAACTACGTGCGACGCCTTTACCGGTCGCATTAGGTGCTGTGACGTATCCACAGTTGCAAACATGCTGACCACCGCCCGCCTGATTGGAACGCATGTAATAGGTGCCGAGGATGGCGCCCGCTTGCTCGGCAACGAAGACTTCCTTGTCTGCTCCCATCCAGTACGCGAGAGCCTCTGCCCGGCTCAGGTTGGGATCAAGCGCATAGGTTTCTCCCGCTCGGATTATGGGTTCAATAATTGACCAGACGGCGGGAGCGTCTGCGGATGAGGCGGGGCGAATATACATGGCGGCATCATTAGCCTTGGCGGAAGGCGCTGAGAAGCGGGTCATGGTGTTTTATCCTTTGCGCACTGGTAAATGGCGGCTCCGCCTCGGCGCTTCGAGGTTGCATCACCCTCCACGCGAAATCGAAAGAGCCAACCTGACCTTTCGTCCCGAGTTTGTGCTGATGGGCCGAGGAATCCGGCCGGTACGCGGCCGAGGCTCTGCGGCTTGAGCGTCATCCGCACCGTCATGGCATCGACCAGCATCTTGTCCCAGCCGGAGAGGAAGCACCCGAGATGGTGCTTGCTCCGCGTCGAACCGGCGGCGCCGGCATCCACAGCGTCGCCTCGGCGGTTATGGGCGCGGAGCGCTGGTCAGCGTTGATCAAGCAATTTGATCTGGAGATCTTCCCAGTGCTCCTGGAACGCCTCCCGCGCCGTATCGTAGTGGCGGCTTTTCAAGCTGTTGATGAGCCGCTCGTGTTCTTCCGCCATTTCTTCGGCAGTAGCGTAGAAATCCTGCCGCTGTGCGAGGAGAAGCTCGATCTCGCCCTCTAGGTCTGAATAGGTTCGCTTCAGCCGAGCGCTGCCACTAGCGGCGATAATCGCGCGGTGGAAGTCACGGTCCGCGCCAACCAACAGGGATCTGTCGGTGGATAGAGTCGACCTGTGCATAACCTCGACCGCCTCCAGCGCCTTAGATGGGATGACGCCGGTCATCACGATCAGACGAATGGCCTCGCCTTCGATGGCGCCGCGCACGCGTGTGATATCAACGATATCGTCGGGCCCGAATTCAGGCACCACAAAGCCTCTGTTCGGTATCTGCCGCAGCAGGCCCTGCGTGACGAGCACCTGGGCTGCTGTACGGAATGTGTGCCGCGAGGTCGAATGCTCCTCGCACATCTTCACGTCGCGAAGGAACTCGCCCGGATGGAAATCTCCCGACAAGATGCGCCGTCGCAAGGCGTGTGTCAGGGTTTCCACCGCGCTAGCCGGCATGGGCTCGACTTTCATCTCAAGATCTTCGGCTTGATTCGTGGCGTGCAGCGTCGGCATGGCTGTGGCTCTGCTCGTTGATTTTGTTTTCATACCTACGCCACATGCGGCGGCATAGGGCAAGGGAGATGATCTTGTGCGCCCGGGTCCTAGATCTGGACGGACCGAAGCGCCTCGTCGACACCCTCGAGCAGACGCGCCGCATTGGCCGATGTGAAGATGAGCGGGGGCCTGATCTTGAGGATATGCGCGTCCGCTCCCGTCGCGGAAATGAGGATGCGCCGGTCGCGCAATGCATTGACGGCAGCAAGCGCACGGTCCATGTCCGGCGTTTTCCGGTCTCTATCCCTGACGAGTTCGACGGCGAAATAGAGGCCGGCCCCGCGAACATCGCCGACGAATTCATATTTCTTCTGCAGGTCCCGCAGGCCGTCGAGGATTTCGCGGCCGACCTTGGCGGCGTTGTCCAACAGGCCCTCTTCGAGGATCGTGTCGAGCACGGCCCTTGCAGCGGCGATAGCGACGGAGTTGCCGCCAAACGTGTTGAAGTAGCGCATGCTGGAACCGAATTCGGCGATTAGTTCGGGCCGCAGGACTACGCCGGCAACGGGATAGCCGTTGCCCATGGGCTTGCCCATTGTCACGATGTCCGGATCGACCATGTGACGGGAGTGGCCCCAAAAATGGGTGCCGGTCCGCCCGAATCCGGACTGCACCTCGTCGGCGATGAACAGGCCGCCTGCCTTACGCACCACTTCCGCCACCGGCGCCAAGACGTCCGTCGGATCGACATAGAGACCATCGGAGGAGAAGACGGAGTCGGCGATGAAGGCCGCTAGGCCGCCGCCATGCCGCTCGATGTCCGCGATCTGCCGTGCGACGTCCTCCGCCATCCGCCGGCCGATTTCCTCGACGGGTAGGCGGTAGGAATCGGGCGCGGCGACCGTGCGGACATAGGGATCCAGAGCCGACTTCTTGCCGAGCGACGGCGAGATTGCCGCTATCGCGCCGCTGTTGCCGTGATAGGCTTCGGCCGTGACGATGACGCCGGTCTTGCGTGTGTAGTAACGCGCGATACGCAAGGCGAGATCGTTGGCTTCCGAGCCGGTGCATGTGAACATCGCGCATCCGGTTCGGCCGAGTTCGCCACCGAACGTATTGATCAGGGCTTCGGCATAGTCCAGCAGGGGCTCCTGCATGTAACGCGTGTGGGTACAGAGTACCTCGAGCTGCTTCTGGATCGCCTCGATGACGCGTGGATGAGAGTGACCCAGCGATACCACGTTGTTATAGGCGTCGAGATATTCGTCACCGTGCCTGTCATAGAGGAAGACGCCCTTGGCACGGGAGATCTCAACCGGCGACTTGTAGAAGAGCCGATAAGCGGGCCCGAGCAGCCTTTGCCGCCTGGCGATATGCGCCAAATTTTCGCTTGTGAGATGAGACGTGTCCTGGGGGTTGAAGCCATTTGGCATGTCGCCACGGAAGCCCTTGGGCAGGGTAGTCGATTGCTGGGACATCACGGTTCCTATCGTGTCAGAAGATCGGAAATCTGTGCGGTCGAAATCGAGTGGAACCACTCGAGGTGGGCCCAGCCGGCTTCGGTATGGCGCAGGATATAGCGGCTATTCTCCGGGAAGATTTCGGCGCGCCAGCACGTCAACAGCGCACGGACCGCAAGACGGCCCATCGACAGGAAGGGAATGAGCCGGAGTTCCTCGTCCGTCAGTTCGGCGTGGCGGAGATAGCCGCGCAGAACGTCGCGCGGTTCGTCGAACAGGTCACGCCGGTTCCCATGGTCGAACGTTTTTGGCATTTGATTCATCAACGCCGTGGAGACATCAACGGCGACAGCGGTACGGACCGCATCGCCGAAGTCGATGACGCCGGTCAGGAACTGCGGGCTGGCGTGATTGACGACTAGGTTCGACGTATTGAAGTCGTTGTGGAGCACCTGCCGCCGGCACAGGTCGAGGCTCGGCTTGACTTCGGCAAACCGCTCGAGCGCGCGGACGGTCCAGGCCCGCTTGCCGCCCCTGGGGATGAAACTCAACAGATCGGCGAGATCCAGCAGATGGGTGACGTCCCATGCCAGCGCCCGGCCGTCTGCGGGATGCGAGAAATCGGCCATGGAATGACGCAGCTTTGCCAGGATTTCACCGATCCGCTCGCGCTGTGGGGCTGTGGCAGATGTCCGGTCGAGCGGCGTACCGGGGAGAAAGGTGATGAGCCGCACCACCCGCCGCTCGCCGGCCCTGGTGGTGACGCTGGGCAAATCCACACCGTCGGCGTCGCGAACTGCACGGGGGACGGGTAGATCTGGCGCCCGCTGCTCGAGATGACGCAGCAGGGCGACCTGAAAATCGAGCTCCTCCATCCGCTCGGAAGGATGAGCGATCTTCAGCACAAACTTCCCCCGGGCCGCGCAGTTGAGGAGGAACGTGTCGTCTTTCTCGGTTTCAAAGCGCGTGGCCGAGCCTCGCGCGCCATATAGCCGTTCGGCGATTTCTTCGGCTTCCGCAGCGCCCACGGGGTGGCACACCTCGGAAAGCTCAGGGACGCGGGCTGGCCCGCACTGATGCTTGTGACCCATCTTTAACTCATTCAGATCTTGCCTCGGGAATGGGCAGCTCGAGGCCTTAGTATCTCACTTTCCGATTTTTGTACAACAATTTATTTTTTGATTGAAATTTCTTGCCGTTTGAATGGACTTTCTCTGCCCAAGGACGATTAACGAATGCGCGAGATTTTCTGGTGACTGCGTACACGAAACGAGCGAATACCAGCGATTTGCGTCGCATCACCGCGCAATTTGTGTTGTGTGAATAACGACGCACTCAAGCTGCCGGAAAGCAGCAGGGCGATCGGTCTGGAAAAATTGTTGGACAATTTAGTTGCCATTGCCACAAAGTTATGCCAATGTCCTCCCCACTGGCCGGAGTGCAGCAAGCAAGTTGGAGTGCTCCGCTGGGTGGAATTGGCCCGATACCAAAAGAGGCGAAGGCAATGAAACTGATCAGATACGCTGCCGCATTGCGGTCTATCGGCACCGCGACTCTTTAGACGAGGCGGCATGCCCAGCAACCTGACCTTGTATAGGCACACTGTGCCGTGAAAATTGGAAGGAATACACGCCATGACTCGATTTCGACCGAAGTACGTCACCTTCGACTGCTACGGCACACTCACCAATTTCGATATGGCCGGCGCTGCGCGACGCGTCTACGCCGAGCGCCTCTCCCCAGAAGCGATGGCCGGCTTTGTCGAGGCTTTTAGAGGCTATCGCCTTGACGAGGTGTTAGGGCCATGGAAACCTTTCCTCGAAGTGGTGCACAATTCCATCGAACGCACTTGCAAACGCATCGGTATCCCGTTCAAACCCGAAGACGCGCAACGCGTGTATGACGAAGTGCCAACCTGGGGTCCGCACCCGGACGTCCCGGCTGGCCTGTCCAGGGTGGCCGAGGAAATTCCGCTGGTCATCCTGTCGAACTCCATGAACAGCCTGATCATGTCGAACGTGGAAAAGCTGGGCGCGCCCATCCATATGGTCATCACGGCGGAAGAAGTCGGGGCATACAAACCTCTGATGAAGGGCTTCGAATACATGCTCGACAAGCTC
This sequence comes from Sinorhizobium meliloti, assembly GCF_035610345.1. The sequence goes on from NZ_CP141214.1 coordinate 240,576, forward strand.
GGCTGCGGGCCCGAAGACATTACTCATGTGTCCTCATCCTTCCGTTACGACCTGATGACCGCCTATGACCTGGGCATCAAGAGCAAGGTCTGGGTCAACCGCGGCCATGAGCCAGCCAATCCCTATTACGAATATACCGAGATCGAGGATATGGGCGGGTTAGCCGCCGCCGTTGGCCTGGAGCCCGCACTCAAGCGCGCCTGAAAAAATAACGCTCAGGCACTGTTGCTACGATGAGACCGGGGCGGTTCATTCGCCCCTTCTCTTTATCGTTCGAAGGGGAGCAAAGCACGGCCTTTCCGGGTACCCCTTCCGCACGAGTGACCTGCTGGCGTTAGAGGATGGTGTGATCCGAACGTGACGCAACGGCACGTCGCTCTCGGGACGCGTTCGTTGCACGGCCGCTATCGAGTCCGCTTCGAATAACAGGGGCTGTTCCTCAACGACCGGGGCGTACAGCGGTCGTCCGCGAAGGGTGCGGGAATGACTGGACCGGGTGGCAAGCGGTCGCTCGCAGCGATTAGCATGAAGGGGCGGGATGCGAGACGAGCCGCCGTTCAGCGTGACCTGCTTCATTTCGGATCTGCGAGGATCCTTGGGGCGACGGCAAAGATCAGAGATTTTGCCAAGGTGGAATCCTGGGAACCTATGACTGCAGAAGGAAGCGAGCGGGCGCTAAACCAAAGTTTTTCCAGGCCCGGACGCACCTCTTAGAACGCGATGTCGATGCCCGTTTGCTCGAGAAACCGGCAGGAAAATTGCCACTGTCCAGTTAAGGCACCCGGTCAGGTGCAACTATACCGCCTTCATTCTCAAGAATGTCGATGCGTTTAGCTTCTGATCCAGTAAATTTCAGGCGCACACCAATGCCGGCGCCATTGTCAGGAATGAAGACGGCGCCGGCTCTTTCCAGAGCCGATTGCAAGGCAAACATTTCATCATCACCCGGTTTGTCGAGCTTGCGCTCAAAACGCAGCACGGTTTCCACGCCAACGCCGGCAGATATTGCGAGACGCTCGGGCGAGAGGTCGGTAAGTGCACGTGCCGCACGACATTGGGAGCCAGTGATCATGGTTATTCTCCTTTTCTACAAACAAGACCGCCCCAGCATCGGGGCGATCAATCGTAGCCATTCGGCCAGCAAGGTGGCGAATTTGCCACGCTCGAGCTGATCGGGGAAAGGATCCCGACGCCAGCGATAATCGTTCTCTACTTTATGCAAGAAGGCTTGACGTCTCGGAGGAACGGAGGACTTCGCTTTCCGCCCGATGTTGAGTAACCGCAAACACCGTCAGCTTGTGCCCCCTATCATCCCGTCCGCTCCAATCCATGGTCTGGCCGGCGGACAAGCCGAGAAGGCCAGTTCCGATGGGGGTCAGGTTGGATATCCTGCCTTCGGAAATATCTGCGTCTATCGGGAACACGAGTGTCACTGTTCGCCCATCAACGGTGTCAGCTTCATACTCAACCGTCGATCCCATTCGAACGACATTCGGAGGCCCCGAGGTGCCCGCAACCACGAGTGCGCGTTCGAGCTCAATCAAGAGACCATCGGAAACCTCGGGAAGGCGATCAGCCGCAGCAAGAGCAAGTTTATTCAATCGCTGGTAATCCGTCTCGCCAATCACGATCGAAGGCTTTTGTGAGTTCTGGAGGTGCTTCTTCATTTTCCGCTCCTCAGTGTTCATCTTAGTGCCACCGAGTGCGCGACATTGGTCCGCCATGGGATACCGTTGACCTGCCTTGCCTCGATCATAAAAATCGCCATCACCTCCTCGGGGGATTGGGCCAGCCGGAGCCCCTCCCTGATCAGCGGCGCGCGCACCATGCGGAATAGTCGCGACAACGCAGGCAAGAAGGTACCAGCCTCAGAGCGGGGCCAAAGCACGGTAAAGACGAGATCGACGGGATCGCTGTCGGGGCTGTTGAAATCTATCGGAGGAGCCAGTCGCGTAAATGACGCTACAGGCGACGAGATTGAGCGCAGCAATGCGTGCGGGACGGCGATGCCACGGCCGATGGCGGTTGAGCCGAGCCGCTCCCGCCTCCAAATGCTCCGAAGAATCGCTTGGTCATCAAGCCCGGTTCCTCGCGCAAGTTTGACAGCGATCCTGGACAGCGCCGAGTGCTTTCCCTTTGTCGCAAGGTCAATGGTAATATTTTCTTCTGACAGGTTGCCGAACGTCATCATGGTTGCCTCTAAGCCGATACGCGCGAGCCCAAACGAACTGCGTTTGGCACGCCGTCTGCTGCGCTTATTGATTGAATCGGGGATGTGGCTGACCCGGACGAGAAGCCGGTAGAGTTCACGTCCGGGCTAGAGGCCTGCTTTGAGGCGTTGTGGCTCTCTCTGTGGTGCGAAATTATTCATAGTAACTAAAACATGGGGACGGAATTCTCGAAATCAAGCGCGCGGCTAGGACGTGGATCGCTCTGAATTCGTGGATATCTCGCGTTCAGTAGACTTCCGGCCATCAGAGGGCGGTGAGGTCGAAAATTCGGAGGGATGCAGAAATACTGCACTGAAATGCCAGTTTATTTCATTGGACTAATATTACCGCCTGGTTCTTGAATGGCTGCACGCGACAGGTCGTACGAGCAGCCATTAGCCGCCGGAATTTCCGCGATCTCGGCTTTGAACGGAGAAAAGGATCTCCCCGATGAAAAAACTCTTCCTCGTTCCTGTTCTGACACTGGCCAGCACGCTTGGTGCCATGGCGGCGGATGAAGCCGCAAAGGCGCCGCCGGCCGCCCCTTATCAGCAGGTCAGCAAGCTGGTGAAGTTACCCGATTTCCTCCCCGGCATTGGCCAGCTCTTCGTCGATCCGGCGACACTGCCGGCTGGTCCGTTCCTCGCATATAATCATGACGGAAAGCTTGTCAGCACGATCTACATGCTGCCGACCAAGGATCTCAATCCGGACAGGTCGTTCGATAATCTTGCAGCGCCCGGAGGCAGCGTCGACCATGTCGACGTCTACTACAATGCCGGCCATCCAGGCGTGGAAGAGCCGCATGTCCATGTAGTCCTGTGGCATGTTGCAACTGCCGGCGAAGCGAGCGTCGCCAAATGAGTGTCGCGCGGCGTGAAGTGCTGGGTCTCGGTGGCGGGCTCGTCGCCGTCCTTTCCCTGTCCGGGCGGGACGTATGGGCCGAGGAGGTAGTGGAGATCCGGATGCAAGGGCGCGCCTATGGCTCACATGCCTGGTTTGACCCGATCGGTCTCCTGATCAAGCCGGGTCAGATGGTCCGCTGGACCAACACCAACCCCGGCATTTCGCATACGACGACCGCCTATCATCCAGCAAACTTCGGGAGGCCGCGGCGCATTCCTGAAAGGGCTAAGTCCTGGGATTCGGACTATCTCCTGCCCGACGAGAGCTTCTCGGTAACCTTCACCGAGCAAGGAGTTTATGACTACTATTGCGTTCCCCATGAGCTGGCGGGAATGGTCGGACGCATCATAGTCGGCGAACCAGAACCGCATGGCGGCTGGATGGAGGCGATCGCTTCAGGGAGCGGCCTACCGGATCAGACCCTCAAGGCGTTTCCAACGGTCGAAGAAATAATGGCAAAGCGGATAGTCCGGCGGGTTTAGAGCCCCCGCGTTTCGACGCTGGCCAGCCAACGAGCGAACAAATGAGTCCGATGGCGAAGGGACCGTAGTCCGCGACACCGGCAACCACGAGGGGCTACCATGACAGACACTGCGTTTCGGGCAGACCTGCAGCCGCAGGCGGGAAGCAGCGGCGGGACAGTGGCAGCCAAACAGCGCGAAGGCGCAATGCGTCGGCTCGACTCCTTGGGCGAGATGACCGGCGGTATTGCCCATGATCTCAGAAACATCCTGGCGATCGTTGACTCCGGCCTGAGGCTCGCCGCACGAAGAGCCGATCAGCCGGAGAGCGTGCGCGCCTATATTGCCGCGGCGCAGGAAGGCGTCGACCGGGGTGTCGCCTTGATTACGCAGTTGCTCGCTTTTGCAGACCATAGGGAACTCGACCTCAGAGTGCGCGACCTGAACGCGTGCGTCAGCGCTGCCGCGCCATTCCTTAGATATGGTGCGGGACCCGACGTCCGCGTCAGGTTCGAGCTGGGTTGCGACGTACCAAGCTGTCAGATCGAACCAACGCTTTTCGACGCCGCGGTTCTTAATCTTGTCCTCAACGCTCGCGATGCCATGCCAGGCGGCGGCGAGATTTGCATCGGAACGGAGCGGCTGGTTGAGCCCGACAGTGCGCCTGGCCTGCCGGCGCCGGGAACCTATGCCCGGCTTCGCGTCGACGACCACGGCTGCGGCATACCGCCGGACGTTCTGCAAAAGGTGCTGGACCCGTTCTTCACGACCAAGGGCGAGAACGGCACCGGAATGGGATTAGCGCAGGTGCGCGCCTTCATGCAGATGGTCGGGGGTCATCTCCGAATTGCCAGCGAGCGAGGCACCGGAACCACAGTCGATCTGCTATTTCCATCGACCGACGCGGCCGCTTAGGCCTCGATGTTGCCTTCGGAGATCGCGCGCAAGCCGGCAAGCGCCGGTCCCACAACACTCTCGTCGGCATTTGCCGACCTCACCGAGTAAATCGGATAGGAGAATTGCGGCATGTCGGGTACGAGATGGAGCTCACCCGCCGCTAAATGGGGCTCCACCGCGCTCATCCTGAAGTAACCTGAGCCGCCGCTCGCAAGGACATAGCTAAGTGCCAGCGGACCGAGATCGAAGGCGAGGTCCGGTGCGACATCCGGGAAATTCATGTCGTGTTGTCGCCCGAAATCCGGCCCCCAATCCATGTAGACGTAACTCGTCTCCTCAAGGCGCTTCGCTTCCGGATCGGTTGTCATAAACACGAGCTTTTCTTCCATTAGCAAATCGATCTGGAGGCCGGGGCGAATTTGGGGCGCATACATAATCGCCACATCGACCATCCCCGAGGCGACCTGATTATTCAAATCCTGGGGCACGTCGACATGGACGCGAAGCGAGATATCCGGAAGAGATTGACGAATCCATCTGACCCAGTTCAGCAGGAGTGGTTGCGCAAGCGTGACTTCGCTGCCGACCGTCAGCACTGCTCGGCGCCCTGCCGGCACTTTGACCTGTTGACGAGTGCGCTGCCATAACTGGACGAAAGTCGGCGCGTGGCGCAGGAACTGCTCGCCCGCCGGGGTAAGAGACGCGCCACCCTTGTTCCGAACGAACAGCGGCCGGCCAAGCAGTTGTTCGAGGTGGCGAATCCGCGCGCTGACCGTGGTCTGAGCAACATTCAAGCGCTCCGCGGCGCGAATAAAACTTCCCGTTGAAACTATTTCCAGGAAAGTACGGGCGAGCTCAATGTCCATTTTGATATAGCATAAACGTTGCTCTTAAATGTCAATCAAATTCGTTTGCTATATATTAGCTCGTCCGTAAGAGTGGGTGAAAGCCGCCAGGCGAGCGCGGAATGCGTATCCAGTCTCATGAGCCCGGCGTGGCTAGGCAGGCAGTGAGCACTGCGCCGAGGTGTTGCCGGACAAGCCAGTTGGCTTGGCAGACAACACGGACTAACCGCACAGCCATGACCGACGGCCAAGTCGATCCTCGGCGACCTCGACACCTCTCGGTAGGGCATTTTATCGATGTGCCAGCAAGATCTCCTTGATGACAACAGCATCGTTGTGCTTCTCGTCGCGGGCCGCGTAGACAAGTGTGATCGAACCGTTGAGCGCCAGGTTGCGCAACCGATCAAATTCCTCGCGATGCTCCTTGATCTCCTCGGCATACCGCCGGCGGAATTCCTCCCATCGGGAGGGATCGTGAGCGAACCATTTCCGCAGCTCGGTGCTTGGCGCCAGTTCCTTCGCCCAATAGTCAATTGCCGCATCGGTCTTGCTCACTCCGCGCGGCCACAGCCGGTCAACCAGGACACGCTTGCCATCACCGTCCGTCGGACTCTCATAGGCACGCTTCAGTTTGACGTTCTTCTCGGAGATTTTGGCGCTCATGCACGTCGCTCCTGCCCTGCCATCACGGAGATAGGGCGCGCAATCACATCTGCTACGGCCCAATCGACTTGAAGACGGCGTTGCCCACGGATCACGCGACTATGACAGGAGAAAAGTGATGAAGTTCTTTGTCGACACCGCCGATATTGCCGAAATCCGCGGGCTAGCCGCGGTAGGTGTTGTAGACGGAGTGACCACGAACCCCTCGTTGGTCGCAAAGACCGGTCGACCGATCCGGGAGGTTGTCAAGGAGATCTGCGAGGCGATCGAGGGCCCCGTCTCAGCGGAGGTCACCGCGACTGAGTTCGACGGCATGGTCACCGAGGGGGAGCGCTTGGCCAGCATAGCTGCGAATGTGGCCATCAAGGTGCCCTCCACCTGGGATGGGTTCAGGGCTTGCCGGGCACTCAGCGAACGCGGGCTGAAGCTCAATGTTACCCTCTGCTTTTCAGCCAACCAGGCATTGCTCGCGGCAAAAGCCGGTGCGGCCTATATCTCCCCTTTCGTCGGCAGGCTCGAAGATATCGGCCTCGATGGCATGGACGTCGTCCGGAAAATTCGGGCGATCTACGACAACGACAAATCCTTCAATACGCAAATTCTGGCTTCCTCAATTCGCACGCCGCGGCATGTCATGCAGGCTGCAATGGCGGGCGCCGATATCGCGACGGTGCCACCGGGAGTGCTTAGGAAGCTGGCCAACCACCCACTCACGGAACAGGGGCTGGCTTCCTTCCTTGCCGACTGGGGCAGGACGGGTCAAGCCATTCGTTAGTTATCCTGTTGCCGTTTGTCCTGACCGGTCCAGCAGAAAAACTGCACACAACAGGCGATTAAATTCGTTTGCTTCATAGGCGCAGCGGTAACAAGCTGCCGTGTGAGATCAAAGGACCCGACCTGCAAAGGCGCTATCAGCAGTCACGGCGAAACCCCATCTCGATACCGAAAGGAGATACGAATGGCTCCTGGACACACAAGCATGAGTGGGCCTGATCTGGCGCGCGGTATCAGGCTTGCCGATCTTCCCGACGGCAGCAAGCTCGTCGGCCATTGCGGCGATGCGCAGGTGTTGCTTGTGCGCCGCGGGGCCGAGATCTTCGCCGTCGACGCGCATTGTACTCACTACAATGGCCCGCTCGGCGACGGACTGGTTGATGGCGACAGCGTCCGATGCCCATGGCATCACGCATGTTTCAGCTTGAGGACCGGGGAGGCCCTGCGCGCGCCCGCCTTCAGGCCGCTGGCATGCTGGTGGGTGGAACAGCGCGACGGCCATATCTTCGTCGTTGGCAAGAGCAAGCGTGCAGAAGCGGCAACAAGCGAGCGTCCTGTAGAAGCAATGCCCGAGAAGATCGTCATCGTCGGTGGCGGAGCGGCCGGCTTTTCCGCCGCCGAAATGCTGCGGCGCGAGCAATATGCCGGCAGCATTCTCATGCTCAGCGACGATGAAGCGCCGCCTGTCGACCGGCCGAACCTTTCCAAGGACTACCTTGCCGGCAAGGCGCCGGAGAGCTGGGTCCCGCTATGGGGGGAGAGCTATTACTCCAAGAACCAGATCGACCTGCGTCTCGCTACGAAAGCGGTTCGCATCGAGCCGCAGAACCGCAAGGTCATCCTCGCTGGCGGAGGCTCGATCCCCTATGACAGGTTGCTGCTTGCGACCGGTGCAGAGCCGGTTCGCCTGACGATTCCGGGTGCCGACCAGCCCCATGTTCATACGTTGCGCTCGCTCGCCGACTGCCGCGCCATAATCGAGCGGGCCGCGACGGCACGCCGGGTGGTCGTGCTTGGAGCGAGCTTTATCGGTCTCGAAGTCGCCGCGGCCCTGCGCGCTCGCGGTATCGAAGTCCATGTCGTCGCCACCGACAAGCACCCGATGGGGCGGGTCCTGGGTCCGCAGATGGGCGACTTCATCCGGACCCTTCATGAGAAGAATGGCGTCGTTTTCCACCTCGAGGAGACTGCTAGCAGCATCAATGGAAGCGAGGTGAAACTGCACAGTGGCGACACGCTGGCCGCGGACCTAGTGGTCGCCGGCATCGGCGTGCGGCCACGCACGGAGCTCGCCGAAACGGCAGGGTTGGCAACGGACCGCGGCGTCGTCGTGAATGGTTTTCTGGAAACCAGCGAACCGGGGATCTTCGCGGCCGGTGACATCGCGCGCTGGCCGGATCCCCATAGCCGAGAGAATATCCGTGTCGAACATTGGGTGGTGGCCGAGAGGCAAGGGCAGACCGCGGCGCTGAATATGCTCGGCCGGAGCGAGAAGTTTTCAGCCGTGCCGTTCTTCTGGAGCCAGCACTACGATGTCAGGATCAATTATGTCGGCCATGCGGAGCGATGGGACGAGATCATGGTCGAAGGCGACATCTCGGGCAGGGACTGTCTGCTGCGCTTCAAGCGCGACGGACGCGTACTGGCTGCCGCCTCGATATCCCGCGACATCGAAAATCTGATGACCGAGGTGGCGATGGAGCATGAAACGGCCTTCTGATGACGAGGCGGGCGCCGAACGCTCGCACGCCACAGCGATGAAGAGGAGTTGAACTATGTCAACGTCGCCCGACCGCAACCCGCCTGCCGGCGTGCACACGCCCACGCCCGCCAGGCATTACTCGAGGTCAATCATTTTCATCGACGAGATCGCCAAGCATGAGCCGCACCCCACCTCGGTCGAAATTTTCTCACACGATGGCAACAAATGGTACTGCCAGGTCCGCTGCGGCGAACAGAAAACTCAGCCAATGGGGCCCTTCACCGAGCGACAAGCGGAGCGAGTTCAGGAGGCCCGCAGGTCGAGGATCGCAGAAAAGGGCACCGCGTGGCTCGTCTTCGAGCGAACCGGAGAGGATTGGTGATGAGGCAAGTTACGCGAGTTGCAGTGAAAAAAATCCTGGCCCGAACGGAAACGCCATGTCCAGAAAGCCTTGCGTTGAGTGTGACCAGCGTTCGTCTAGGGAAGCGACGCAGCGCGGATAGCGCATCGGCTGTCTATCGTCTGCTGGCTGCAGAAGACCCGGATTTCGTCCGACATTCGCGACAACTCCATCGTTTTCTGGCTGAAGGCGGTAGCTCCGTTTCAGGAGCGTGAGCCCTGGCGCCATACTGGCGGCCAGGGAAATCGAACGGAGATCCAGTTGATTTTGCCGGGGCGGATCTGCTCCGGGGAGTTATGACATGAGCAATCGGCTTCAATGCTATCTAACGCCAAACGATCATGCAATCCTTAGGGAAATACTTGATCGGGGGCCTCGCGACACTGCTTATAGCCGATTGCTTGAGAGAAAGCTGGTACAGGCTGAAACTTGCGCCTTCAGGAATGTCCCCGATGACGTCGTGACGATAAACAGTCGCGTGACCTTCTGCGTTGATGCAGGTGTCCCGAGAACAGCTAATCTGGTCCGCAATGAGAGCCTGGACTTTCCTAATTACTGTCTCGGTAGGGTCGCTTTTGGGGTTAGGGCTGCTCGGCTTGAGAGCGGGTCGGGCAATTGCCGTAAACGCAGAAAAGGGTGGCTTACAGAAGATCACCGTGATCCGGATTGATTTTCAAGCTCTTGCGTTTCCAGGTACCCCAATGGTGATCACCTCGACGTTATCGCCAAGGATCCCGTTGGGATCGCAGTCAGGAAGTCCCCAAGGATGAGGAGGCCCATGTTGAAATCCGGAAATGCAGGACCTGCAGTGGGCCGATTGATTCCAAGCCATATCATCCTGGCAACCGACTTCAGCGCAAGATGCGACCGAACGCAGGACCGCGCGTTCAGCTAGCGACGATCGGCATCCACACCGCAAGCACGATCTATTTCGAGGCCGCCTTGATCATCGGAGTCCTGGGGTCCGTCTCGAGCGTCGCGCTGGCAAAGTTCCTTATGCGGCGCGAGGTGATCGAATGACGCATGCCGAGATTTTGCCCGCGTGGGCGCCGTTGCTAACGGCCTTCCTCGTGCTTCTCGGCGCCGGGCTGACGCTGATCCGAGCCATCGGAACCCTGCGGTTCGGCACCTTTTCGAGCGCGTGCATGCACCGACCCTCGGCACAAGCTGGGGAACCGGAGCCATCGCGCTCGCGTCGATCATCTGTTTTTCTGCGTTGGGTTCGAGGTCTGTGGCGCGAGATCCTGATCGGCGTCTTCATCGCCATTACCGCGCCAGTCACCCTCATCCTCCCGCGCGGCCCTCTATCAGGACCGGACCGAAGGGATCAAGGGCATTCCGGCACGATCAGTCATGCGGCCTCCGCAAGGAAACGACCGGCCGGGTGGGGTTTGAACCGGCGGTGACGAGCCGCCGCCGTCTGCGCCAGAGAGAGACGGCTAGCGCCCGTCAAGCAAGTCCGGCCCGCGAGCGCCGTGTCGGCTCGAGCTGCGGATTCGCGCGAATTGCAATTGTCTAGCCAGCGTCCAAAGGCCGCATCTCGACCGATGGAATCCTATACCTCAAGTGACCATATCGAAGTCATGACTACTTCACGTCGACACAAGAAATACCTGGTCCTCTCAGCGTCTCTTCTGACGCGACCGTAACCCCGAGCGGCTCGAACGCAAGCGTTCGCCGCCTCGGGGATCCCCTCTCACATAGACAGTCTGGCACGCGGCTACGCGCGTGCGGCGCTCAAGCGGGCGCCGCCGCGTCTGCAGGCCGCTGATGCTTCCCGAACGCCCGTTCGCCGCGTCGCTTCTGCGGACCACGCGACCGGGCCGATCAATACTGCTCATGGAGGGCAACAATGTCCGCACACGAACACTCACCAACCGAAGTCCGCCAGGATCCGACGCTGCGCAGTCCCAGGGTGACTGTCACGGGATTTTTTCTACGTGCGCTGCAACGCCGGCAGCGGAGGCGGGCGGCCGCCGCGCTTCAAAACCTCGACGACAGGCTGCTCGAGGACATTGGTATAACGAGAAATGACATCCCGCGGATTGTCGAAGGACTCTTCCGGCCGTCGGGACAGGTACAGGCGGAATCTCCGGCAACTGTCTCGCAGCCCGTCGGCCTAGTATCGAAAAGCGGCCTGAATGGCTGCCGCGCGTCAAGGCCAGCGAGGCATCGCGCCGTACGGTGGCCTGCTGGAGGCAACGATGGATAGGACAACGAAAGCGATCATCGCGGTGGGCATCTTTGGCTTGATGATCGTCGCTTTCGCGATGCTCTGAGACTGGGCCCGACTTTCCGGCGAAATTTCGTCGGCTGTAAACGATAGGTCCATAGGCCAGGTGGATGTCATGTGCTTGGAGACTTTCGCCAGGATTTCGAGGCTTGTCGGGGAGGGACGAGTCCTTTCCCGGAGCAGGCTCTCTAGCCTCGAATTCCGTTCCCGAGGCGCCTCGCGGCGCCGCACGAAATGGAGCAAAGCATGAGAAGATTTCGTTCAAGGCGCTCCTGCCTTTCCTGCAGCCGTTAGGTAGCAAGAGCGGCCGTCCGGTGCCCTTGGTGGATGGCCTCGGTTGTCGTGCCTGCGGCGTTTACGGACCCACCGGGACCGCGCCCTCGTCCATCGGGCCGTGCGACCTAGTCATTGTTAAAGGGTGGTCCGGTCCGCGTTTCCCGAGCCTTGCATTTCGCCCGGACACGAAATCTGCTGCTGCGGACAGAGTTTCTGAAGAAAACATAGCCAGTCCGGATCAGGCCCGATGGCTAAATGTGCAGAATGATGAAGACCAGTATCGCTATGGGGAGCGCAACGCACAGGGTGAGAAGCGTATCGCGGCCAACGGCTTCGCTGCGGCTGCCCGCATTCGGGTCAGGACGACGCATGCTCGTGTCCTCCGTTTTATTTGTTGTATTTTACCGCCGTTCTCGATGAAAATCACGGAGGCATGTATCCCGTCAGCCGCCGCGGTTGATCTTGACGGAAGGACAGAGTGGTGACCGGATCATTCCCGACACATTGCTCGATGCGCTGACAACGCCGAGAGGGATGACGAGAAGGCCGAACAACAACACCATCCAAGGCATGGTGCGATCGTCCAGGCCGCGGTTACAGTGGTGATCGTGCCCTATTCGAACAGTGTTAGCGGCCTGCCAGTATCTCTACCGCGCAACAAAAGCAGGTGAGCCGTTCTGGCGAACCTTCTGGACCGGCGGTCCGGCACATCACGGCTTCCTGCCCACGACAAGGCAGGTCGACGTGCCACGCGCGTAGATCCGACCTTGAGCGTCCTCGATGCTGCCTTCAAGCGTGATGACGGTCCGGCCGCCGGACACCACGTGGCCGGTCACACGCATTTCGCCGGAATCGGCGAAGGTCGGGCGGACAAACTTGGCGGTGGTTTCGTGCGACTGGCAGGTTCGCCGACCGAGAGCGTCGTCGGGGCAGCAAGCGCCATGACGGTGTCGAGCATCATCATGATCCAGCCGCCGTGAACCGTATTCGTCAGGTTAGAAAAGCGCGGCTCGGGCGGGCCAGCAGCCCGACCTTGCCTTCTTCCGGAGGCAGCGAGGTGAACGGGAGTATTTCCGCCATCGGTGGTCGGCAGATGCTCCCGTCCGCCAGTTTCGCAACGAGCTCCAGCCCCGAGCAGAGCTTCTGGTCGGCAGTTGCGCTGTGCGCTTCGGCCTGACGCATTGTCATTGGCGAGCTCCCGGTTCTGCATCCCCCGCAGACGACATCAGCACGCTCTCGGCGGCCGCCTCCAGGAACCGCTTCGACATCTGCTCGTCGTTGACAGCGCGCGAGAGGAGCACCGCACCGACCATCGTCGACAGAATGGCCATCGCTTTGCCGTCCGCCTCCTCGCTGTCGGTCGCGCCAATCCAATTACCGAGCATTTCAAGGTATTCCCTGATCCCGGCTTCGAACGACGCTTTTACGTCGACGCCTTGCCTGGCAGCATCCGAGCCGAGCGCAACGACAGGGCAGCCGTCCATCTTCTCTTCTCGATGTGCCATGCTGAGATAGAATGCGACCACCGCGCCAAAGGGATCCTGCGGATTGGCCGCGGCAGCAGCGGACCATCGACGAAAGGCGCTCTCCAGCGCCCGCCTGGACGCCTGCGCCGCCAGATCATCCTTGGATTCGAACTGCTTGTAGAATCCACCTTGGGTCAGGCCGGCTCCCTTCATCAGATCCTTGAGCCCGATGCCATCAAAACCGTGCTTACGAAAAAGCCGGCTCGCCACATCGATGACTGCTTCGCGATTTGCTTCCGCCTGTGCGCGACTAACTCTCATAATCGACCTCGCAATTAGATTTCACTTGACATCTATACCACGTTTAGATTTAGATCGCAATCCAAATAGAGGCGGCACCCGCCAACAAGGGTCATCGGACATGAACCGCAAATTTCTTCTCACATCGATCGGCCTTGTGGCTGCCGCCGGGGGCGCGGCGTTCGCCTTCGTTTTCGAAACGCCAGCACGGCATGCGGAGGCCGCCGATCCCCGCCTCGCGTCACCGCTTGTAAGAATGGCTGAAGCCACGAGACCGGTAAGCGCCGAGCGGGCCTTTACAGGTACGATCGCCGCCCGAGTGCAGAGCAATCTTGGCTTTCGCGTATCTGGCAAAATCATTGAGCGAATGATCGACGTCGGTCAGCAAGTCAAGGCGGGTCAAGCTCTGATGCGCATCGACGAAACCGATTTGCGTCTTGCGCTGACTGCCAAGCGCAATGCGGTCGCGGCGGCCCGCGCGGTCCTCGTTCAGGCAAGCGCGGACGAGAGGCGCTATGCCGCTCTTGTCAAAGGTGGAGTCGCTGCTACTCCCCAGCGTTACGAGCAGGCCAAGGCGGCGCGCGACACCGCCGCGGCGCAACTCGCTGTCGCGGAAGCGGAAGCCAAAGTGGCAGAGAATGAAGCGACGTACTCGATTCTTGTGGCGGATGCGGACGGAACGGTGGTCGCGACGCTCGGCGAACCCGGACAGGTCATCGCGGCGGGGCAGACGGTAGTCCAACTCGCGCATGCAGGCCCGCGCGAGGCCCTGGTCGCGCTACCCGAAACCGTTCGTCCCGCGATCGGATCGGACGCCGAAGCAAGTGTCTATGGAAGTGATGGACGGCGCGGAAGAGCGCGTCTGCGGCAGATTTCCGATGCCGCTGATCCTCAGACCCGCACATACGAAGCGCGCTACGTGCTCGATGGCGACGCCGCCTCGGCGCCGCTTGGTGCGACGGTTACGATCAGCATCCTAAACGGCGAAGGGAAGTCGGAGGTCGCGGTGCCGGTCGGCGCCGTGTTGAATGACGGCAGCCGGACGGGGGTTTGGGTTGTCGATCAAGCTTCTTCCACGGTGCGCTTTGTTCCGATCCAGATCAAACGACTTGGTGAAGAAACAGCATTTGTCACCGGGATCGAGTCGGGGGAGCAGGTCGTCGCCCTCGGGGCGCATCTCCTCAATGATGGCGCGCCCGTCAGGACCGAGCTCAAGGCGGAGGTGTCCAACCGATGAGCTTCAATCTTTCCGCGCTCGCGGTTCGCGAGCGAGCCGTCACCTTGTTCTTCATTGTTCTGCTGGCCGCTGCCGGCGTCTACGCGTTCATCAATCTTGGGCGCGCGGAGGATCCCTCTTTCACCATCAAGACCCTGACGGTCACTACCGTATGGCCAGGCGCTACGGCGCGGGAAATGCAGGATCTTGTCGCGGAGCCGCTCGAAAAGCGCATCCAGGAACTGACCTGGTACGATCGCGTCGAGACGACGACAAGGCCGGGCTACGCGTACCTGACCGTGACGCTGAAAGACAGCACGCCGGCCACGGCTGTCGAAGAGGAGTTCTATCAGGCGCGCAAGAAGTTGGGGGACGAAGCCCGCAACCTGCCTTCTGGCGTCGTCGGCCCCTTCGTAAACGATGAATATTCGGACGTGAGCTTCGCGCTTTATGCGCTAAAGGCCAAGGGCATGCCCATGCGCGAGCTTGTGCGGCAGGCAGAGGTGATCCGCCAGGATCTTCTGCACGTTCCGGGCGTCAAAAAGATCAACATTTTGGGGGAGCGACCGGAACAGATCTTTGTCGAGTTCTCGTTTGCCAAGCTCGCGACCCTTGGCATTCCAGCACAGGACATCGCTGCGGCTTTGCAAAGGCAAAACACCGTGACGCCGGCAGGCTCGATTGATACACGCGGGCCGCAGGTCTTTATCCGGTTCGATGGCGCCTACAATAGTGTGCAGGCAATTGCAGACACGCCGATCGTCGCTGCCGGACGCACGTTGAAACTCTCTGATTTCGCGGAGGTGCGGCGCGGCTATCAAGACCCCGCGACCTACATTATCCGCCATGAAGGCGAGCCCGCCATCATGTTGGGCGCGGTGATGCAGCAGGGCTGGAACGGTCTGGAACTCGGAAAGGCGCTCGAAGAAAGATCTGCCGCGATCGCTCAGACGCTGCCGCTCGGTATGACCCTCGCCAAGGTCAGCGACCAGGCCGTCAACATCGACGCCGCGGTCGGCGAGTTCATGCTGAAGTTTGCCATGGCGCTCGGGGTTGTGTTGCTCGTGAGCCTGCTCAGCCTCGGTTGGCGTGTCGGGATCGTCGTGGCACTGGCCGTTCCGCTGACGCTTGCCGTCGTCTTCCTCATCATGCTGGAAACCGGCCGGTTCTTCGATCGCATCACACTCGGCGCTCTTATCCTGGCGCTCGGCCTTCTCGTCGACGACGCCATCATCGCCATTGAGGTGATGGTGGTGAAGATGGAAGAGGGCATGGACCGCATCAAGGCGGCCGCCTATGCCTGGAGCCATACGGCAGCACCGATGCTCTCCGGTACACTCGTGACCATCATCGGACTAATGCCCGTTGGTTTCGCCAGATCAACCGCCGGCGAGTACGCCGGCAACATCTTCTGGGTCGTGGGTTTCGCTCTCATCGTTTCCTGGATCGTCGCGGTGATCTTCACGCCTTATCTCGGCGTCAAGATGCTGCCGGCGATCAAACCAGTCGAGGGCGGCCACCACGCTATCTACGACACGCCGAATTACCGGCGCCTGCGGGGGGTCATCAAGTTTGCCGTGCGCCACAAGTTCGTCACGTGCGCGGTCGTCGGCGTCGTCATGGCTCTTTCGGTTGTTGGAATGGGAGGGGTGAAACAGCAGTTCTTCCCGACGTCAGATCGTCCCGAGGTGCTGGTCGAAGTTCGCATGCCCGAAGGTACGAGCATCGAGACGACGACAGCCGCGGTCGAGAAGGTCGAAAGCTGGCTGCAAAACCAGCCCGAGGCAAAGATCGTCACCAGCTATGTCGGGCAGGGCGCTCCCCGCTTCTTCTTTGCGATGGCACCGGAATTGCCGGACCCGGCTTTCGGCAAGATCGTTGTGCTCACCCCTGACTCTCACGCGCGCGAGGCTTTGAAGCTGCGCCTTCGGGCTGCCGTTTCAGACGGGCTGGTTCCCGAAGCCTACGTCCGTGTCACCCAGCTTGTGTTTGGTCCGTATACGCCGTTTCCGGTCGAGTTCCGCATCATGGGGCCGGATCCTGCGCAATTGTACCAGATCTCCGAGAAAGCCCTCGAAATCATGAAAGGTGTACCGGACGTCCGTCAGGCAAACCGCGACTGGGGCAATCGTACGCCCGTGCTTCGCTTTGTCCCCGACCAGGACCGGCTCAATCTGATTGGCCTTTCGCCGGCTGAGGCAGCCCAGCAGATGCAGTTGCTGCTGAGTGGCATTCCGGTGACGCAGGTTCGCGAGAACATCCGCAACGTGCCCGTCGTCGCACGCAGTGCTGGCCAGAGCCGTCTCGATCCGGCGAGGCTCGCCGACTTCTCGCTGATGAGCAGGGACGGCCGTCAGGTTCCGCTCGATCAGATCGGCCATTCCGAAATCCGGTTTGAGGAACCGATCATGAAGCGTCGCGATCGAACGCCGGTCATCACGATCCGAGCGGACATCAACGAGGCGACGCAGCCCCCGGAGGTCTCACAGCAGATCATGAAAGCACTTCAGCCGTTGATCGCCTCGCTCCCCGTCGGATATCGCATCGAGATGGGTGGAAACATCGAGGAATCGCTCAAGGCCAATGTCGCGCTGGTCAAAATCTTCCCGGCCATGATTGCCGCCATGCTGATCGTCATCATCCTCCAGGTTCGCAGCCTCTCAACGATGACCATGGTCATGTTGACGGCGCCGCTCGGTCTTGCCGGGGTGGTTCCGGTGTTGCTCCTCTTCAATCAGCCTTTCGGCTTCAATGCCATTCTCGGATTGATAGGACTGGCGGGAATCCTGATGCGCAACACCTTGATTCTGACCGAACAGATCAAAGAGAACCAAAAGGCGGGCCTCGACGACTATCACGCCGTTATCGAGGCGACGGTTCAGCGGACACGCCCGGTTATCCTGACCGCACTTGCCGCCGTCCTTGCCTTCATTCCGCTTACCCATTCGGTGTTTTGGGGATCGATGGCCTATACTCTGATCGGCGGCACGGCGGTCGGCACGGTGATGATCCTGCTCTTCCTTCCGGCACTGTACGCGGCGTGGTTCAGGATCAGGCCGACTGCAGATGACATCCATGAGGAGCCGACTGGGGAGCCGGAATTGCGAATAGCAATGGCTGCCGAGTAGCGTCTGTCGCGGGCTCGATGGGCTTGCCCGAACGCGAGCTGGGCCAGCCTCGCGACTCTACCGCTCGCAGAGGCGACACGGCCGGACCGTTTCGTTCATCCAATCTGGGGACATCTATGGATTATCCGAACCGACCGGGGGCAGATACCGAGCGCATGCGGGCGCGCATCCTGGAGGTGGCGGAGGAGCACTTCCGCCGCATAGGCCATCATAAGACTTCGGTAGCCGACATTGCCTCCGAACTCGCCATGAGCCGGGCGAACGTCTACCGTTTCTTTCCCTCGAGGGATGCAATCAAGGAATCCATCTGCAGGCAAGTCTTGAACGGCACCGCCGAGGTCGCCCTTACCATCGCACGCAGGAGCGCGCCGCCCTCGGTGAAACTCGAGGAACTGCTGACCGCCGTTCACCACCACAACAAGACGAAACTGCTCAACGACAAGCGCATGCACGACCTGATTGTAGCGGCCATGCGGGAGAACCGGCCGGTCACCAAGGCGCATGCTGAGCAGATGGTGACGATCTTCGAGACAATCATCCGCGAGGGCATCGAAACGGGCGAGTTCGAGATCGAAGATCCCGCCGAAGCGGCGCGCGCAGTAAAGACCGCATTCATGCCGTTCTTCCATCCGGTTCTGATCGAGCACCGCCTTCGGCACGGAGAAGATACCGAAGCGGGCCCGCGTGAGCAAATTCGGTTCATCCTAAAGGCCCTCGGAAGGTCCGACCATGCCCGCTGACCAGCCCGATGCGGACCTAGCCGCCTCAGGATCCGACAGTCGGCTTAGGGTCGAACTTTCGCCTCAGCAGACCAGCGAGCGGCGATTCGAAGCGAAGCGACGCCCTTGAGTGCTACAACTCAACCTGCTCAGAAATAGCTAAGGCGTCGTCGACCTCTATCCCGAGGTATTGCACGGTGCTCTCCAGCTATTTGTGGCCGAGCAAGAGCTGGACGGCGCGCAGGTTCCCTGTCTTCTTGTATATATGAGCCGCTTTCGTCCTCCTCATCGAACGCGTGCCGTAACGCTTCGGATCAAGCCCGATGCTCGACACCCACCGCTCGACGATACGGCCATACTGCCGCGTCGAAAGATGCGGCTTGCGTGCACTGGGAAACAGATAATCCCTTTCACTGAGCCGGCCATGTCCAATCCAGGCACCGACAGCATCCCGCGTTTGGTCGGCAGTTCGAACTGCACTGGTCGGCCTGCTTTTCGTTGCACGATGATTGCCCGCTCGCGAACCCTTCCGGAAATTGCAACATCGGCAACGGAGATCGCGACGAGATCACAAGCTCGCAATTTGCTGTCAATCGCGAGATTGAACAGTGCCAGGTCGCGTACCGCACCCGACATCTGCAGGCGGGTTCGAATGGCCCAGACCTCCTTTGGCTTCAATGGAGGCTTCCTGACCGATAATGCGGCCAGAGTTCCAGCTAGACATAGCCTCTCTCCCAAGAGCCCCCCCGCAGCGCTCAACCTTCAAGCAGGTTGAGAGTACTTCGAGAAGCGACTATTCGGATGGATAGCGGCCCTTTGCCTTGCTCATTTGAACGAGCAAGTTGCGCCACAGTGGGGTGACCGGGTTGGCTTCCGGTCGCGGCGTGCTCGCGTGATCGATGTCTACTCGTGCTTCTGCTGGCCACTCCGAAGCGGAAATGTGCGGAACCCTGTGCACATTAGCCTCGGAAGAAGGCGTTTTAGGACACGTTTCGTCGCTCGACGGTGAAATGTGCGCGACGTCTGATGGTAGTGTCCATGCCATCGCTCATGGGCGCATGTCACGGCATAAGACGCAGGGAGGCACATGTCGCAGGACGGTGGAGGCCGAGTTTTGGTCGCGGAGCGCAACCCGTTGGTGATTGCCGCTCTTCGTGGACTTTTTTCCGAAAATGCCAGGTTTTCCATGGTTGATACGGCGCGGACATCGGTCGAACTTTGCGAGAAGCTTGCCTCAGTCGAGACGGACTGCGTGCTGCTCAGTTGGCAGCTCGACGATGCCGAGGCGCCCGAGGTGCTCGCCGATCTCGGCCGGCTCGGGCTCGACCCCCGGATCGTTCTCTTCGCCGACACCAGCAATCCTTCGGTCGTCAACGAGACGATCCGGCTTGGTGTCAACGGTCTCTGCTACCAGTTCGAAGATCCTGAAATCCTGTTCGCGACGCTCACCGCCGTAATGCAGGGTCGGATCTGCATTCCCTATACGGTGCTCTCGAAAATCTCGAACACGCCGTTCCAACAGCTCACCTCTCGGGAAAGCGAGCTGCTCGGCATGCTGGCCAATGGTTGGACCAATATTCAAATCGCCGCCAGAACAGGCATTTCCGAGAATACCGTGAAATACCACCTCAAAAATCTGTACGACAAGCTCGAGGTGCGCAATCGCGCCATGGCGGTCGCCCTTTACGCCAAGGAGCGCCGGCGCAATCAGGAGTGACTACCTGCGGGTAGTCTTCCCCTACCCATCTCCTCCAGGCGACCACCCGTCAGGGCCGCGCTCGCGCTGCCCGTCCGGCATTCTTTTCTGCCTGAGCGAGTGTTGTGCGGGCATGCCCCGAAAGGCAGCTTTGGTGCCGAGGAAACGCCGTCCGCGGACGCAGCCATTGGAGGAACGATGTCAGGCTACAATCATCTCTTCATTCCGGGCCCCACCAACATTCCCGAGCAGGTTCGCCAGGCGATGAACCTGCCGATGGAGGACATGCGCTCTCCACGCTTTCCGGAGCTCACGCTGCCGCTCTTTGCCGACATCAAGAAGGTCTTCAAGAACCAGACCGGTCGCGTTTTCATCTATCCGTCGTCCGGCACCGGCGCCTGGGAAGCGGCAATGACCAATGTGCTCTCCCCCGGCGACAGGGTACTGATGAGCCGCTTCGGCCAGTTCTCGCATCTCTGGGTCGACATGGCCGAACGCCTCGGTTTCGAGGTCGATTGCCTCGACCGGGAGTGGGGAACAGGCGTGCCGGTCGAGCTCTACGCCGAGCGGCTCGCCGCCGACAAGGCGCACCGGATCAAGGCCGTCTTCGTAACGCATAACGAAACCGCGACCGGCGTCACCTCGGATGTCGCCGCGGTGCGCGCCGCGCTCGACGCCTGCGGCCATCCGGCACTGCTCTTCGTCGATGGCGTCTCCTCGATCGGCTCGATCGATTTCCGCCAGGACGAATGGGGCGTCGACTGTGCTGTCTCCGGTTCGCAGAAGGGCTTCATGATGCCCGCCGGCCTCGGCTTCTTGTCTGTCAGCCAGAAGGCGCTCGAGGCGGCCAAGACCGCGCGCCACATGCGCTGCTACTTCTCCTTCGAGGACATGATCAAGACCAACGACACCGGCTACTTTCCCTACACGCCGCCGACGCAGCTGCTGCGCGGCCTCAGGGCCGCGCTGGACCTGATTTTCGAAGAAGGCCTGGAGACTATCTTCGTCCGCCATCATCACCTCGCCAACGGCGTCCGCGCAGCGGTCTCCGCCTGGGGGCTCAAGCTCTGCGCGACCGAACCGAAGTGGCATTCCGACACCGTCTCGGCGATCCGTCTGCCGGAGGGCATCGATGGGGTTGAGGTCATCCGCCACGCCTACCAAGCCTACAACACCTCGCTTGGCAGTGGGCTCAGCAAGGTAGCCGGCAAGGTCTTCCGCATTGGCCATCTCGGCTCGCTGAACGACGTCATGGTCCTGGGCGCGCTTTCCGCCGCCGAACTGACGCTGCTCGATTGCGGCGTGAAGATCGAAGCGGGCGCGGGCGTGGGTGCGGCGATCAGCCAGTTCCGTTCTGCCGCCGCCGCGTCGCCCGCCAAGGCAGCCTGAAAGGGAAGGAGAGGAAATCATGAGCCATACGATAAACCATCTCCGCCGCCTGCGGCTCCAGCGCAGCGAACTCGCAGTACCGGGCTCGAACCCTGAAATGATCGGGAAGGCCGTCAATTCCGACGCCGACTACATCTTCCTCGACATCGAGGATGCGGTGGCGCCGCCGGACAAGGAGCGGGCTCGCGCCAATATCATCGCAGCGCTGAACGAGATCGACTGGCGCGGCCGCGGCAAGACCATTTCGGTACGCATCAACGGGCTGGACACGCATTACATGTACCGCGACGTCGTCGACCTGATGGAGCAGGCCGGCGACCGGATCGACACCCTGCTGGTGCCGAAGGTCGGCGTGCCCGCCGACCTCTACACGGTCGAGGCAATGGTCAACCAGATCGAGATCGCCAAGGGCTACAAGACCCGCGTCGGCCTCGAGGCGCTGATCGAGACCGCGCTCGGCATGGCCAATGTCGAATCCATCGCATCCTTCGGCGGACGGCTCGAAGCGCTGCATTTCGGTGTCGCCGACTACGCCGCGAGCCTGAAGGCCCGTACGGTCAATATCGGCGGGCTCAACCCGGATTATCCCGGCGACCAGTGGCATTTCGGCCTTTCGCGCATGACAGTCGCCTGCCGAGCCTACGGTTTGCGCGCCATCGATGGCCCCTTCGGAGATTTCTCCGACCCCGACGGCTACAAGGCGGCTGCGCGCCGTGCCGCAGCCCTCGGCATCGAAGGCAAGTGGGCGATCCATCCGAGCCAGATCGCGCTCGCCAACGATATCTTCTCTCCACCGGAAAAGGAGGTCGACCGCGCCCTCCGCATCATCGAGGCGCTGAAGCTCGCCGAGAGCCAAGGCAAGGGTGCCGCATCGCTCGACGGCAAGATGATCGACGCCGCATCCGAGCGCATGGCCCGCAACGTGCTCGCCACCCACGAAGCAATCATCGCCAGCCGCTGAGGGAGACAGAGATGGACATTCACGAATATCAGGCCAAGGAACTTCTCGCCCGCTACCAGATCCATATCCCGCGCGGCGGCCTTGCCTATAGTCCCGAGCAGGCGGCTTATCGTGCAAGGGAGATCGGCGGTGACCGATGGGTGGTGAAGGCGCAGGTCCACTCCGGTGCGCGCGGCAAGGCGGGTGGTGTCAAGCTCTGCTCGTCCGACCACGAGATCGTCGAGGCCGCCGATTCCATGCTCGGCCGCACGCTTGTGACGCACCAGACCGGCCCGCAGGGAAAACTGGTCAGCCGCCTCTATGTCGAGGAGGCGATGGATATCGCACGCGAGATCTATATCGGCTTCGTGCTCGACAGAAAATCCGAGCGCATTATGATCGTCGCCTCGTCTTCGGGCGGCATGGAGATCGAGGAGATCGCCGAGGCCGAGCCGGACTCGATCATCCGCGCGACCGTCGATCCCGGTGTCGGCATGCAGGACTTCCAGGCCCGCGAGATCGCATTCGGGCTCGGCATCGACAATGCCCTGATCGGCCGCGCCACGCAGACCCTGCTCGGCTGCTATCGCGCCTTCGTCGACTATGACGCCTCGATGCTGGAGATCAATCCGCTGGTCGTGACCCGCCGGGGTGACCTCGTGGCGCTCGACGCGAAAATGAGCTTCGACGAGAACGCGCTCTTTCGCCGGCCGCATATCTCCGAGATGCGCGACAAGAGCCAAGAGGATCCGCGCGAAACCTACGCGTCCGACCGTGGGCTCTCCTATGTCGGTCTCGACGGCAATATCGGCTGCATCATCAACGGTGCGGGCTTGGCGATGGCGACCATGGACATGATCAAGATCGCCGGCGGCGAGCCCGCGAATTTTCTCGACATCGGCGGCGGCGCCTCGCCCGATCGCGTGGCGAAATCCTTCCGCGCCGTGTTGAACGACAGACAAGTCGAGACGGTCCTCGTCAACATCTTCGCCGGCATCAACCGCTGCGACTGGGTGGCCGAAGGCGTGATCAAGGCTTTGCGCGAAGTCGGCGTGCCGGTTCCACTCGTCGTCCGCCTCTCCGGCACCAACATGGAAGAGGGCCGGCGCATCCTCGCCG
The DNA here is from genome assembly GCF_035610345.1 of Sinorhizobium meliloti. The sequence continues at coordinate 263,916 of NZ_CP141214.1, forward strand.
AATCCGGCGAAAACATCATCGTCGCGGAAACGCTGGCCGAAGCTGCCGACAAGGCAGTCGCCGCATGGCGTTCGTTCACTGCCGGCAAGGCTGCTTGAGGAGCCCAGACATGTCCATTCTGCTCGACAAGAATACCCGCGTCATCGTCCAGGGCTTCACCGGCAAGATCGGCAGCTTCCACGCCGAAGATATGAAGCGCTACGGCACCAACGTGGTCGGCGGCGTCACCCCGGGCAAGGGTGGCCAGACCCATCTCGGCATGCCGGTCTTCAACACGGTGAAGGGCGCCGTGCAGGAAACCGGCGCGGATGCCTCAATCGTCTTCGTTCCGCCGCCCTTTGCGGCCGACTCGATCATGGAAGCGGCCGACGCCGGCATCCGGCTCTGCGTCTGCATCACAGACGGGATCCCGTCCCAGGACATGATCAGGGTCAAGCGCTACATGCGGCGCTACCGCTATGAGGACCGCATGACGCTGATCGGGCCGAATTGCGCCGGCATGATCACGCCCGGCGAGGCGCTGATGGGGATTATGCCCGGATCGATCTATCTGTCCGGCCGCATCGGCATCGTCGGCCGCTCGGGCACGCTCGGCTATGAGGCCGCAAGCCAAATGAAGGCACTCGGCATCGGCGTGTCGACCTCGGTTGGTATCGGCGGCGACCCAGTCAACGGCTCGTCCTTCAAGGACATCCTGGAGCTCTTCGAGCAAGATCCAAACACCGATGCGGTCTTGATGATCGGCGAGATCGGCGGCCCGCAGGAGGCTGAAGCCGCACTATGGGCGCGCGACCACATGAAGAAGCCGCTGATCGCCTATATCGCAGGCCTTTCGGCGCCGAAGGGCCGCCGCATGGGCCATGCTGGCGCGATCATCTCCGCCTTCGGCGAATCGGCGCAGGAAAAGGTCGAAATCCTGAAGAGTGCGGGTGTCGCAATCGTTCCGACCCCGTCGTCCTTCGGCGACACAGTGGCGGATGTGCTGTCCGCCATGGGCAAGGCTGCCTGATTGGGAAAGCCTGTCGGGAGCGCGACAAAACAGACGCGGACGGCGATGGGGATGAAGGTGGTCGAGAATACCACGCCTTTATCGACGGCCGCGATCCGCCGGATAGGGGCGCATGAGGATGGGCCGCGGTAGCAACGGGCCGCCGAGGGACTAACTAGGAGGAGGAAAAAATGCAGCAATCACGACCTAGTCGGATCGATCCGGCCGTATTCTGGCCCGCCATGTTCATCATCCTGGGATTCGTCGGCTGGGGGACGGTGTTTCCTGAAAGCCTGTCCTCTATCTCCAAGGTGGTTCTCAACAGCATCATCGACGGCTTCGGCTGGGGGTTCGTCGTTTCTTCGGCCGGCTTCCTGATCTTCGCACTCTTCCTGGCCGTGAGCCGCTTCGGCAAGATCCGGCTCGGACAGGATGACGAGCGGCCGGAATTCCGTACCGCCTCGTGGATCTGCATGATGTTCAGCGTCGGCATGGGCATCGGCCTAATGTTCTGGGGCGTCGCCGAACCCATCTATCATTTCGACAGCCCGCCGCATGGGCAGGCCGCTCCGAGGAGTCTCGAAGCGGCCCTCGTCGCGATGAAGTATTCCTACTTCCACTGGGCGCTTCACCCCTGGGCCATCTACGCGGTGGTTGGCCTCGCCATCGCCTATTTCACCTTCCGCAAAGGAAAGTCGAACCTGATTTCCGCTGCCTTCACGCCGATCCTCGGCGAGGCCGCAAGCGGGCCGATCGGCAAGGCAATCGACGTGCTTGCGCTCATCGCGACACTGTTCGGAACCGCTACCTCGCTCGGCCTCGGCGCGCAGCAGATCAACAGCGGCATGAACTTCCTCTGGGGCACGGGCGTTTCCAACGGCATCGCGCTGACCATCATCGGCGTCATGACCGTGCTGTTCATTCTTTCGGCGGTATCCGGCGTGGGCAAGGGGATCCAGTTCCTCTCCAACATGAACATGATCATCGCGATGGTGCTGTTGGTCTTCCTGATGTGCATCGGACCGACAATTTTCATCGTCAACACCTTCACAGAATCGCTGGGCTTCTATTTGAGCGACCTGGTGACCATGTCGTTCCGCACGGCTGCCTTCAGTGACGGCAAGTGGCTCGGCAGCTGGACCATCTTCTACTGGGCCTGGTGGGTCTCCTGGGCGCCGTTCGTCGGCGTGTTCATCGCCCGCATCTCGCGCGGTCGCACGATCCGCGAATTCATCATCGGCGTGCTGCTGATCCCGAGCGGCGTCACCTTCATCTGGTTCACGATCATGGGTGGCACTGCGCTCCATTCCGAACTCTTCGGCGCCGGCGGCATCGTCGATGCTGTCAACAACCAGGGCGCGGCAGTCTCGCTCTTTGCGCTTCTGGCGCAGTATCCATTCGCCTGGCTGACATCGTTGATCGCCATTTTTCTGGTCGCGATCTTCTTCATCTCTGGCGCGGATGCAGGCGCGGTCGTGATGGGAATGCTTTCATCACGCGGGGCACTGGACCCCAAGCCCGGCGTTGTCGTCCTTTGGGGCGTGCTTGCCGGTGCTTCGGCCGCGGTACTCCTCGTCATGGGCGGGCTTCAGGGCCTCCAGACCGCGTCGATAATCACGGCTGCACCGTTCCTGCTGGTGATGGTCGGGCTTTGCGTTTCGCTATGGCATGCCCTTCTCGATGAGCTCGAAGAGAGAAGGGAGCGTCGACCGGTAGCAGCATCCGCTGCGCCGGAAGCGGAAAATGTCGAAGCTTCCGGGCTTGTGCCTGACGCAGTGTCGATCTGAGATCTTGCAACTGCACGGCCGGTCCCACGAGACCGGCCGTGCAGTTGTGGACTCCAACTGTTGCGCCAAAGGATCGCCGGTGGCAGTGCCTGTCCGCTGCCCAGTTTTTTGTCGGGCCGTTGCTACGAAGACGCGCTGCCTCCTGCGCATTGTCGCATTGTCCTTCGGCCCTTCGAGCGTGACGATGATGTTGTACTTGCCCCTGGGCGAGAAGATCGGCGTCGAAGCCGTCGATGGCGCCGAAGATCGTCAGGTCGGTGCCGCGAAATTCGAAGGTGATGGAGATCTCGTCCGTCGAAATGCTATCTCTTTTTCTCGGTGAAGTCGAAGGTCTACCACTTCAGAGGCTGTGCCGCTGCCGGACGGGCGACCGCCAGAGCAAGACCAATTGCAACCGGGTACTGCCGCGCTGCGGTGAGATTTTGGCGCGTCTACTTGCGCCCGCGCTAGTTGCGACCGCTACTTCGAGAGGCGCTGCGCTCGCTTGCCATGCTCGGCTTTCCTGGACATCCGCCACGGTAGGGCGCCGGCGTCGAACTCGCGTGCGCCACCAGGGCCTGGCCACAGCCCCGGTAGGCTATCGCGAGACTGTGACAGCGGCTCGGTGACAATTCACGACACAGTTTGCAGTACCTATAAAGTGCCAAGCGGCATCAGGCACCGCCCATATAGATGTCCATGATCTGTCGGTCGTTGCGGACATCTCCGGGCGTGCCTTCGAAGCGCTTTTCTCCGGCGGCCAGGATATAGAGCCGGTCGGCAATCGGCATGGCCTCGCGAATGTTCTGCTCGACCATGAGAATTCCGATGCCGCGCGCGGTCAGCACCTTGATGCGCTCCAGCGTCTCGCTCACCATGGCCGGCGAAAGGCCGGCGGACGGTTCGTCGAGCAGGATGAAACGCGGTTCCGACACCAGCGCGCGCGCCAGCGCCAGCATCGCCTGTTCGCCGCCCGAAAGGGCTCCGGCCGTGGTCTTGCGCCGCCGCGCCAGCGATGGATATTGGTCGACCAGAGCCTCGATGCGCCTGTCCACGAGCTTCCGGTCGGCAATGGCGTAGCCGCCCATGCGCAGATTTTCCATCACCGTCAGCCGTGGAAACACGCCGCCGCCCTGCGGCATCAGCACCAGGCCCCGGCGCACGACTTCATGGACCGGCAAATTGCTGATCGTTTCGCCGCCAAGCCCGATTGCGCCGCCCCATACCGGCAGCGCGCCGGCGATCGCTTTCAGCAAGGTCGACTTGCCGCAGCCATTGGGGCCGAAGATGCAGGTGATCTTGCCGGCTTCCGCGACAAGGGAGACGCCATGGACGATCTCCTGCTTGCCGTAGCCCGCAACGACGCTGTCTGCGACCAACGTGTTCATGTCGGACGCCCTAGATAGGTCTGCATGACTTCGGAATTTTGCACGACGTCCTCGAATGCGCCGCTAGTCACCACCCGCCCGGAATCCATGACGATGATGCGATCGCAGACATTGCGCACCATTTCCATGTCATGCTCGATGACGAAGAAGCTTGTTCCCTGCTCGCGCAGCCTGGCGATCGCTTCCAAGATGATCTTGCGGATGCTGGGGTGGACGCCGGCCGTCACCTCGTCGAGCAGGATGAGGGACGCCTGGCGCATGATCACGCGGCCGAATTCGAGCAGCTTTTGCTGACCGCCGGACAAGTCGGACGCGCGGTTGTTGGCGACCTGTTCGAGATGCAGCAGCGCCAGCGTCTCGTCCGCCCGCTGTTGGGCGCCACGCCAATGACCCTCGGCAGCCGCTGCCAGGAGGTTCTCGCTGACTGTCATGTTCTCGAACAACGCCGGGATCTGAAAGGTGCGCGCGAGGCCGAGGCGGGCGATCGTATAGGCCTTTTTGCCGCCGATCTCATGGCCGTCGAACAGGATCTGCCCCCGATCGGGCGTCTCCATGCCGGCCACGAGGTTGAACAGGGTCGATTTGCCCGAGCCGTTGGGGCCGATGAGGCCGGCGATCTCACCGCGTCCGACCTCCAGGTCGACGCCGGCGGCTGCCTGGATGCCGCCGAAATGCTTGTGCACGTCGCGCACGAAGAGGATGGCCTGGTCGCTTGGCGTTTGCGCTTGCCCGGTCATGCTCACGAGCGTCCTCCCTGGTGAGAGCCGAGCAGGCGTCCGATCACCGTGTCGAGCACGCTGCCTGATTTCCCACTTCGCCGCGCAAACAGGCCGGCGATGCCGTTGGGCAGGAACAGCACCACCAGGATGATGGCGGCACCGAGAATAGCGATATAGAAGGCGGTATCGCCATAGTACATCCAGACAAGCCGGTTGACGAAGAACAGCGCGACGCCGCCGATGGCCGGCCCCCACAGGCTGCCGAGCCCGCCGAGCAGGACCATGACGACCATCTGGTCGGTGATGTCGCCGCCGAAAACGCTCTTTGGATTGATGAAGGTCACCCAGTAGGCGAAGATACTGCCGAAGACGGAGGCGACGACGGCGCTGAGCACGAAGGTCTGCAACTTGACCAGCGAGGTGTTGATGCCCATCGCTTCGGCCGCCGGTTCGTGATCCCGTAAGGCCTTGACCTTCAAGCCGAAGCGGGAGCGCTCAAACAGCAACCAGGTGAGGAAATAGGTTAGGACGGCGGCCGCGAACATAGCGAAATAGAAGAAGCGCTCGTTGAGGAAGGGAGGCAGCCCGATACCGCCGGTTCCGCCGGTGAAATCGACGACGGTGGCGAACTGCATGAGCACTTCGGCGAAGGCCCAGGTGGCGATGGCGAAATAAGCGCCGCGCAGCCGCAATGTCGGTGCGCCGATGACGAACGCGAACAGGGCTGTGACGATCATGCCGATGGGAATGGTGGGGAGGAACGGCACAGGGAAATCCGCCCCCATCAGGATGGCGGTTGCGTAGGCGCCGATGCCGAAGAAGGCCGAATGGCCGAAATTGATGTAGCCGGCATAGCCGCCTAGCATGTTCCAGGAACAGGCGAGCCCCGCCCACATCAGCGCGCCGGTGGCGATGCGCAGCCAGTAATTGTTGACCAGCACCGGCAGCAACGCCAGCACGACGAGGATGACGACGAGGAGAAGCAGGCCGGCCCAACGATTTTTCATGGTCCGGGCCATCTCACAGTCCGCGCCGGAGGATGCCGCGGGGGGAAACCAACAGGACAAGGAAGAGCGTTGCGAAGATCGCGAGATGCGAGTAGCTGGATCCGCCATAAGTCGCGACAAAGGCTTCGATGACGCCCAGAAGCAGGGCCGCCACAAGCGCGCCGCCCAGCGAGCCCAGCCCTGCCAGCACGGCGACGAAGAAGGCGAACAGCGTATAGCGCAGGCCGATCTCCGGATTGACCGAATAGATGGCTCCCATCAGAACGCCCGATATCGCCGTGATCCCCGCGTAGAGCCCGTAAACATTGGCGCTGAGACGCCGGATGTTGACCCCCATCAAGGCGGCGTTCTGGCGGTTTTCGGCCGTCGCCCGGATCGCCAGCCCGTAGCGCGTGCGAAAGAGAAAGAAAAACAGCCCGCCGGCGATGAGCACCGCGAACGCCGCCGCCGCCACCCGGATCAGGGGCACCGTGACCGGGCCGATCATGATGCTGTGACCGCTGAGCGCCGTCGGTACGCTATGCGTATTGAAACCCCAGACGGTCAGCATTCCGCCGCGCAGCAAGGTGAAGATGCCGAAGGTCAGCGCGAGCGCCATCAGTTCGGGACGCGCCGTGCGGCTGTTTCGAACATTGTAGATCATCGGTCCTATGAGATACCCGATCGCGCCGAACAGGACGAAGGCCATCGGCATGGCGAGGAACCCGTCTATGCCGAGAAATGCCGCCATGTAGTAGGCGAAGTAGCCGCCGAGCACGACCCACGCGCCGACCGCAAAGTCGATGACATGGAGCACGCCGAAGGTTAGTTGGAAGGCGATCGAAAACGTGGCGATGACGCCGCCTATCAGCAGGCCGTTAAGCAGGGTTTGAAGAAAAAGATCCAATGGCAAACCTGTCCGTCAGTCCGAGAAGTCGGCAACATGCTTTTGGCGCGGGTGCGAATTGACGCCCGCAGTATAAAGCCCAATCTGGCCTTTGGAAGAGCCGGCCGTCATCATGCTGCCCGCTGGCATAGCATGTGAGGGGGCGACGGCGGATAGCGCCTCCGCCCGCCTCAAATCGCGATTATTTCCAGCCTGGCAACGGGTAGATGAACTCGGCCGCGGCCGCTTCCTTCGGGCCGACAGCGACGGTCTTTCCATCCTGGATCTGGATCACGACTGGCACCGGCTGGATGTTGTCGTGGTAGTGGTCACCTTCCTTCTCGAACTTGATCGGTCCGTAGAAAGTCGTGATGTCGGTGTCGGCGATGGCGTCCTTGAGGGCGACGCGGTCCTCGGGGGTGAGCGAAGGCTTCTTGCCCAGTCGCTTGGCGGCATCGGCGAAGACGAGGCCGCTGGCCGAGCAGGCGGCTTCCGTGTAGTCGGGCTCATGGCCGAACTTTGCCTGGGCCCGCGCGACATAGTCCTGTGCGGTGCCGAACAGGTCGTCCTTGTAGGGCACCGTAGGAAGCCATACGGCGACGCCGGAGGTGCCGTTCGCATCGGCGCCGAGCGCTTTGGCGAAGGCCGGATTGGTCACGCCGTAATGCATGATCAGGGCTTTTGGCCGATAATTCAGCGATTTCGACGTCTTGATCACATTTATTAGCGGCTCTTCATGCCCGCCCACCGCGACGATGTCAGGGTTGAGGGCGGCGATCTTGGACATTACAGGGGTGAGATCGCCGGAAGCCGGAACGAGCTCGTAGGCGACGACTTCGAGACCCGCTTCCTTGGCGCCGCGCTGGAAGCCTTCGCCGGTCTCCTTCGAAAAGGGTTCGTTGACCCCGATCACCGCGATCGTCTTCGCCTTCGGGTTTGACAGCGCCACCAGCACGCCCAGCGACTGGCCGGATGTCGTGTCGACGGAAGGGATGATGCCAAAATTGAATTCCGGCTTGGCCAACCAGACATTGGGCGACTCGGCCGAACCGGAAATCATCGGAACCTGGTATTTCTGGCAGATCGGCTGAACGGCGATTGTCGAGCCACTGGTGTAGGGGCCGAGCAGGAAATCGACCTCGTTCTGCACGATCAGCCGTTCGGCGGCGTCGGCGCCGGTGGCCGGATTGCTCTGGTCGTCGCCATAGAACATCTCGACCATGAAACGCTCACCGCCGACCTCGACACCGCCCTTCTCGTTGGCGGCCTCGGCCCAGAGCTCGTATCCGTTCTTGGTCAAATTGCCGCCCGAAATATTCTCGCCCGACAGAGACGTGATGACGCCGGCCTTGAAAGTCGGCGCCTGGGCGCGCGCGGTCCGCACGAACGGCATGGCAATCGTGCCGCTGGCAAGCGCCAGGGCGCTGCCGCCGAGAAATGTGCGTCGAGAAAAGCTTACGTCTTTCTTTGGCATGATGGTCCTCCCTGCATTCGTTCCTCAAGTTGCAGGATAGGTCCGCACACCACACAAATCTACCGGAAACGCTCACTGCAGCTCTATGGAAATCCGTATTTGCAGCGCATCACAGCACTTCGTGCTGGTGGACCACTATGGCGACCCGCGCGACAGAAGCCATGTTGGTCCTCCCTTTCCAATGCCGTCGAATCGCATTCCGTTGACCTTGGCGTAACATTACGCTCATGCACCAAGTTGACCAAGAATTCGGCATTCTCTTTTCTGAGATCGCGCCTGCGAATTTGAGACAATGCTCCCCGCGGAAGCGCCAAATCCCGTCGTATGCCCCAAGGCGAAACGCCTTTGGGATTAGCTCCCAGGGGCCGAGATCTGACTTCGAGCGCCCCCTGCCTCTGCTGAGGGACCGCTATTGGGCGAAGGAGACCTGGACGTCTCCGATGAATGGGAGAGCGACCGCCGAGAAGCGGGGTGCGACGGCTGCGATGCGCCGAAATTCCTCGTCGCGGTGACCCGCATCTCCCTTGCCTTTGTGAAAACGCTATACCGCCGAGGATCAGGGCGATACCGGTTGTGGAGCGAAGGCAACCAACGCCTGGAAAACAGTCGACTGCGGGACAGGAGAGGCGCAGGGAAGGCATGCTGACGTTCGTGACGCTCACCTAGCCGCCGCGCGAACGTCGCGCCGGAAATCCGAAAGCGGCATGCCGGCGATCTTCCGGAAAGCCTTGTTGAAGGCGCTCGCCGAACCGAAGCCGCTATCCATCGCCACCTGCAGAATGCTGTCGTTGCCATTAATAGAACAGGCAGGAGCAGAGGGTCAGTTGCAACCTTCGCCGACGGAAACCGGCACCAAACCAAATCCCATCGCCCCAAGAATTCCGTAGATTGCCTTTTCACACGTGCCGAAGAGTTCTCAACTCCCTGAATGCAACGATGCTCGCGCGTTCGCCACCGAGTCATGATAAAGCGGGACCTGGTGAGGTTGCGCGCCGATAGCCGGTCGCGCAATCCACGCCTTGAGAAGCACCTCTCTTCCGTATTCTCTGGGAAGTGGTTTCAGCGGAGTTGGAGTGCTTGCCACAGAGGGCGCAGTTTGCTTTCGTTCCTGCGTTTCAATTTGGGAAGAAACCAATGACGGTGCAGCGGCGGAGGCGGATCATAAAACGGCGGCGGAGTTCTGTTGGTCTTGCGCTTGTCGCTGCAATATCGTTCCTGGCGGGCATGACCGACGCCATAGGACTCATGTCCATCGGAGACTTCGTGTCCTTCATGAGCGGCAACACGACTCGTGCGTCCGTCGCCCTCGTCCAAGGCGATGCCGCTCAAGGGTTGCTTCTCATCGGAGGGCTGGTCAGCTTCGTATTCGGGAACGCCGCGGGCGTGATCGTATCGATCCGGCTTAGACCGCAAGCCGCCTTGTTGTTTGTATCGGTTCTCCTCGCATGCGCCGCGTTGCAAGAAGGCCAACCAGAACTCCGTTTCGTTTTGCTCATTTTCGCCATGGGAGCGGTCAACGCCTCTGTCGAGCAGATCGAAGGTCTGCCGGTTGGTTTGACGTACGTCACGGGGGCACTCTCGCGCTTCGGCCGTGGACTCGGGCGGTGGGCGATGGGCGTGCGCAACACGCAGTGGATCATTCAGATCGTGCCGTGGCTCGGCATGTTTGCAGGAGCCATCATGGGCGCGGTCCTGGTGCGAGAAGCAGGGGATCTCGCTCTATGGGTGCCGTCGCTTGCTGCCCTGTTGCTTACTGCCGCAGCGTTCCAGATACCCCGGCGCTGGCAAAGTAGGTTCATCCAAAATCGTTAAGGCGAATGTGCCCGTGCTGTCCCTCTGCCACCGCATCCAAGTCAGGGTTGCCAGCCAGGTCGAGCGGCCCTGGTTTGTGCGGGCCACCGTCTCGCTTCTGAGACAGCTTCCTCGTGGAAATGCCCTTCTTTGATACCCGTCAAGGAACGGTGGCTCGCCCAGCGGCTAAGCTCTTGCTGGTTAGCGCTGCTCGAAGGAGGTGCGCAATGCCGGCTCCGCCGGCGCCAACATCGAGCTTTGGAGGATATCGACATGACGATGACAGCCGCTGTGGTCCGAGAGTTCGGCAAGCCGCTTGTGATTGAGGAAGTTCCGGTTCCGCAGCCAGGACCCGGACAGGTCCTGATCAAATACGAGGCCACGGGCGTGTGCCACACCGACCTGCATGCCGCCAAGGGCGACTGGCCGGTGAGACCCAGTCCGCCTTTCATTCCCGGTCACGAGGGCGTCGGCTACGTTGCCAAGCTCGGCGCCGGCGTCACGCGCCTGAAGGAAGGGGACCGGGTCGGCGTGCCGTGGTTGCACACCGCCTGCGGCTGCTGCACGCCGTGCCGCACCGGATGGGAGACGCTCTGCGGCAGCCAGCAGAATACCGGCTACTCGGTCGACGGCACTTTTGCCCAATATGGCCTAGCTGATCCCGATTACGTCGGGCGGCTGCCCACGACGTTGGAATTCGGACCGGCCGCTCCGGTGCTCTGTGCCGGCGTGACAGTCTACAAAGGCCTAAAGGAGACGGAGGTCAGACCCGGAGAATGGGTTCTCATCTCCGGCATCGGCGGCCTCGGCCACATGGCCGTCCAGTACGCCAAGGCCATGGGCATGCATGTCGCCGCAGCCGACATATTCTCCGACAAGCTCGCCCTTGCCGAGAACCTCGGCGCCGATCTTGTTGTCGACGCGCGGGAGCCCGACGTCGTCAAAGAGGTGCAGAGGCGAACAGGCGGCCTGCACGGCGCGCTGGTCACGGCAGTCTCGCCGAAGGCCATGGAACAGGCCTACAGCATGCTGCGTTCGAAAGGTACGATGGCGCTGGTCGGTCTGCCGCCCGGGCAGATCTGCCTGCCGGTGTTCGACACGGTGCTGAAACGTATCACGGTGCGGGGTTCGATCGTCGGCACCCGCCAGGATCTCGAGGAGGCATTAGAATTTGCCGGCGAGGGCAAGGTCGCGGCCCACTTCTCCTGGGACAAGATCGAGAACATCAACGCCATTTTCGAGCGGATGGAAGAAGGCAAGATAGACGGCCGTATCGTTCTCGATCTGAACGGTTGAGTCTTCGATTACAGACCGCGGTGTCGACGAGACTACCGCCTGGCGACCTATCCGGTAGACAGACGGTAGTCTCACTCTTGGTCTAAGCGGCAGCGATATGAGTGGCGCGGGAGCGTCTGGGAAGCCTCGATGTCAATCTAATTCATTCTCACGCCAGGTATGTAACTGGGGACAGCGCAAAGCTTATCTATTGGATTCAGTGAGTTCCCCGAAGAGCAGGCCAATTATCAAAGCTTGCGCTCCCAACAGTCGGCTATCGCGGCTTCATTTTCTTACCGGCCGTCAGGGTCGGATGCGGAGAGGACGGCGCGTGTCACGAAAAACACGCCGATCTGTACCGCTGGCGTGCTTTTGCTCCTCCTGGAGCGCTTCGAAAAGAGAACTCATCTCCCCAAGAGCGATGGTCTGAGACATGACGATGTCCAGTGCCGCTTCTCGCCAGGGGGTTCGCTTCAAGGCGTTCATACAGTCCATCCCTTCATTATACTGAGTGGCTTCACTCATCGATCCCGGCAGACGCGCAACTGGCGCTTTCGGAAATCTCCTTCACCATGTCGCTTGCAAACCGAAGCTGGCGCGATTGTCTCAACAGACTTGAACCCAGCTCGGCGGTCGCGGCGATGTCGCCGAAGAGCAGGCCGGCTTCAACAATCATGCCATCGTCCAGCGCCGCGGGTTCGTTCGAGTCGAAATCAGCAAGCAGCACGAGCAGCGCCTCGATCCTTCGCCGTTGCTCATCGGCAGCGGCCAGCAGGCGCTGCGCGATTCGGTTCCGTTCAAGTCTTTCCAGGTCGCGCAGCGCCCCGTCCACTCGGTCGCGGCATTCACAATCGATGGCGCTGCTCAGGACCGCGCCACGCATGCGCCCGACTGCGCGGCTGATCTCCTCGTTTGCTTTTGCGAAGGTCGATGCGATTTCCAATGCGGAATCGTTCGCTTTCATGCGTTTGCTCCGTGTGCAATGTTGCGTGCGCGGGCGACCCAGGCGGCGCCTTCCTGTCCGTGGTGAAACCCGTTGGAGAACGGGGCGGCGGGATAGATCTGCCGCAGCCGGACGAGACCGTCCTCAGCATCCACGCGGCCGTGCAGGACCTCGTCGTAGAGACGGGCGACCGCCACCATGTCGCAATCTTGTGGCGAAAGGCGAAAGCGACTCACTCCGGAACCGATGAGGGCCGACAGATCGGCTAGGAGCGCCTGACAGGTGAAGGAAACCGTCTGGACGCCGTTGAGTGCCAGAAAGGACTGCCCATCGAGCGTGTTTACGGGCAGTCCGTCAGGATCGTCCTTGCAGACGAACTGGCAGTTGTCCTTGATGTGCCCCTTGGCGCGGGCATGGGCGCAGCGGGCCGAAATTGCAAGTGGCATGCGGCCGAAGGCGAGCACTTCGAAGGCGACGCCGGGCGTTTGCGAAACGATCTCGTCGATTGAACTTGCCGGAAGTTCGGGGGGCAGGCATATGCTCCTTGCGCCCCGCCTCGCAAGCACACGGGCCGTCGCAGCGTTGTAGACGTTGACAAGCGGCCCGATCCAGTGCGGCTCGCCTTCAAGCAGGGCCAGAGCGGAGAGATCGTTCGCCTCGACGGGGTAGGGGCTGTCGGCAACCAGACTGCGCACATACTGGCTCTCGCGCTCGAGCGTCACGAGGGCGAGGGTGGAAAAGACGATGCGTTTTCCCGCCGCCAGGAGCCGCTCGATCACCGGCGGGAAATGGGGATCGGTAAAGTGCAGCCGCTTCGAGCAGACGGTCTCTCCGATGACGACGTGGGTCACCGGAGCCTCGTCTGCGATGCGAAAGTAGAAGTCCCGCCATTTTTCCCCCTCCCAGAGATAGAGGACCGGACCGAGCGTCAGCGTGGGTTTGCCGGCATTCATGCCTGTTTACCTCCAGCGTTTTTCGTAGGCACCGGACGTCGTCCGCTGCCCCTCGCTCAACAGCCTGAGGCGGGCCAGAAGCGTACGGCGCTCTTCCGGGCGAGCATCGAGTGCCTTGCGTAGGGTTGAAACGACTTCGGCGACATAGGCCTTGCCTCGCTGCCGCCCTTCGATCTTGAGTGCACTGACGCCCGCCTCCCGGAGGGCGTCGATCTGTTCCATGACGTCGAGCGAGACTGGATCCTCGAAGGCGTAGCCGCGGGCATTCGCAATGTCGAACCTCCCCTTGCAGAGCGTCGGATAGCCGGCCGCCTCGTCACGGGGAAAGCGGTTGATGGTGTAGGCGCCAAGCTCGGAGACGAGATCACCCCGGTCCTGCCGATAGCGCACGTGGCTTGCGGGGGAGCACACGCCGTTCATGTTGGGCGACTTGCCGGTGGCGTAGGATGACAGCGAGCAGCGACCTTCCGCCATAACGCAGAGCCCGCCGAAGACGAAGACCTCGATCTCGCAGCGGATCTGGCGGGCGAGCCGCGCGATGTCGGAGATCGTCAGCGTGCGCGGGAGCACGACCCGCTTTGCGCCGAAGGCCCCCACCAGGAAATTCACCGCATCCGGATTGGACGCGGATGCCTGCACCGACACGTGCAGCCGCTGCTCGGGATAGGTCTCCGCGACATGGGCCATTAGGCCGAAGTCCGCAAGGATGAGCGCGTCTGCGCCAAGCCGGACCGCGTCCGCCGCTGCCTGGTACCACAAGCCTTCATGTCCGGCGCGCATGAAGGTATTGAGCGCGACGAAGGTCTGAGCGCCTCTCCGATGGGCATAAGCGATGGCTTCGCCGAGTTCCTCGCGCGAGAAGTTGAGGCCGGGGAAATTCCGCGCATTGGTCTCGTCGCGGAAGCCGCAATAGACGGCTTCAGCACCGGCATCGACGGCCTCGCGGAAAGCGGCAGGCGTCCCCGCCGGGCAGATCAGTTCCATGCGGCATTCTCCCCGGCAAGTGCGCGGCGGCGGATTGCTGCCGCGGTGCGGCTGACGAGCGGTCCGAGCGGCCCGGCGGAAGCGCCAAGGTCGCGCGGCAGGTCGATTTCGCAGCCGTCGAGTGCGTTGCGGAGGGCCAGCATCGCCTCCATGTCTCCGCCGACGGTGAGCGCCCGTGAGAAGAACAGGGCGTCTGCGTCGCAGCGGCCTTCGAGAAGCGCCAGTAGCAGGAATAGGGGGCCCTCCACGAGAGCATCTGCAGCGCATTCGGTTGGCTTGCGGGTTACCGACACCGCCGCGCGTGACGGCTCCACCACAAAGACGAGCGGCACGTCGAGCGGACAAAAGGCATAGCGCTTCCCCCTGTGCTCCCCGAGGCGGTCGAAGAGGGCGGGATGCCTGTCGAGCAGGCTTTTGAACATCAACTTCACCGCCCCGTCGATCAAAGCGATCGGCACGACGGCAAGAGGTGCTGTCAGCGGGCGTGGGAATTCCATATCTCTCGCCTTTGCAAATGACGACTCGGCTACTTCTGCGGAGAACCTAGCGGCAACCTCCGTGGGCAATTTGCGCTGGAGCAAAGACAGAAGGGTTTTCGCGGGCGAGACACCTCGCATGTATCGCAGCGATCAAGTCATCCGCCGCTTTTCCGACCTCCAGGCCTTCGCCGCCATGCTCGAGCGGCGTGGCCGCTTGCGCCGTATATCGCGGCCCGTTTCGCTCGTGCATGAGGTCACCGAGATCCACCGGCGGGTGCTCCTCGCGGACGGGCCAGCCCTGCTGTTCGAGAAGCCGGTCGACGCTTCCGGCCGCATTTGCGACATTCCGCTGCTCGCCAATCTGTTCGGTACGATCGAGCGGATAGAGTGGGGTTTCGGGCTGCCCGCAGGGGGTCTTCCGGGCCTTGCGGAAATGCTGGCGGAACTGCGGGAACCGAGATCGCCGCGGTCGCTGTCGGACGCCTGGGGAAAGCTGCCCCTGCTGAAGGCCGGCCTTGCGATGCGGCCGCGAAGCGTCGCACGACCGCCGGCGCAGGAGACGGTGTGGCGCGGCGCGGAGGCCGACCTTTCGCGGCTGCCGATCCAATGGTGCTGGCCGGGAGAGCCGGCGCCGCTCGTCACCTGGCCACTGGTGATCACCCGTGCGCCGGACGATCCGAGCGACATCAATGTCGGCATCTATGGCATGCAGGTGCTCGGACCGAACCGACTCATCCTGCGCTGGCTCGCGCATCGCGGCGGCGCCCGACACCATCGCATGTGGCAACAGCGCGGCGAAGCCATGCCGGTGGCGGTCGCCATCGGCGCCGACCCGGCAACGATCCTCGCCGCGGTGATGCCGCTGCCGGAAGGTATGAGCGAGCTTGCCTTCGCCGGGCTGCTGAAGGCGGAGCGGCCACCAGTCGCGGCGGCGGTCACGGTACCGCTGTCTGTTCCGGCCAATGCCGAGATCGTCCTCGAGGGGGTCGTCGCGGCGGACGACACCGCCGAGGAGGGTCCCTATGGCGATCACACGGGATACTACAACTCCGTCGAACGTTTTCCGGTAATGTCGTTGTCGGCGATCACAATGCGCCGCAGGCCATTCTATCTCTCGACCTTTACGGGCCGCCCACCCGACGAGCCGTCGAAGCTCGGCGAGGCTATGATGGAGCTTTTCCTGCCGCTGGTGAAGCGGCAGTTCCCGGAGATCGTCGATCTTTACCTGCCTCCGGAGGCCTGCTCGTATCGTGCGATGGTCGTCTCCATCGACAAGCGCTACCCCGGTCAGGCGAAGCGTATCATGATGGGGCTCTGGTCGATGCTGCCGCAGTTCAACTATACGAAGCTCATCATCGCGGTCGACCCCGATATCCACGTCAGGAACTGGAGCGACGTCATCTGGGCGCTGTCGACCCGGTTCGACGCCAGCCGCGATGTGACCATCCTCCACGACACGCCGATCGACTACCTCGATTTCGCGTCTCCGAAGCCGGGGCTCGGTGGCAAGCTCGGACTCGACGCGACGCGCAAGCTCGAGCCGGAGACAACCCGCGAATGGGGACGCGTGCTTGAGATGTCGGCGGAAGTTGTCGGGAAGGTCGATCAAGTTTGGACTGAACTGGGCCTGGGAGCAACGCCATGAGTAAGAAACGGGTCGTGGTCGGCGTCTCGGGGGCATNGGGTGCCGCGCTGGCGCTCCGGGTCGTCCAGCGCCTTGCGGAAATCCCTTCCGTCGAGACGCATCTGATCGTCTCGGATTCCGCAAGGCGCACGCTGCTCCACGAGGTCGGCCCGCACGCGCTGCATCAATTGCTGACGATCGCTGATCGTAGCTATCAAATACGGGACATTGGAGCGGCAACGACCAGCGGCTCGTTTAGGACTGCCGGTATGATTGTCGTTCCCTGTTCGATGCGGACTCTGGCGGCGATCGCTGCCGGTCTTGCGGACAATCTCATCGTGCGAGCGGCGGACGTGCACCTCAAGGAGCGGCGAAGGCTCGTGCTGATGACGCGCGAGACGCCGCTGCATCTCGGTCACCTGCGCAACATGACGGCAGTTACCGAAATGGGAGCGGTCGTGATGCCGCCGGTGCCGGCCTTCTATCAACGGCCGCAAAGCGTCGAAGAGATCATCGACCATCTTGCAGCGCGCGCGATCGATCTGGTCGGCCTGCCGGGGGAGCCACTTGCAACCGAATGGGATCCGCAGTCCCACCGTCAGCACACTGCGGCGAGATAGGGTTCCGGGACAAGCGCCGCATTACCGCTGGTGGCGAGCGGCATGAAGCCAAGCAAGGCGGTTGAATCCGCTACGTCCGAGGTTCGGGTCGGGAGGCCAGTGAGATGGACTGAGGCATGGCTAACTATTGTGCTGTCGCGAGGAGTAGAGGGTCGGCATAGAACAGGGCGGCATGGCCTCCGGCAAGCAGCCATAGGGTCAATACTGCCGTTGCCACGGTGGCGATGGCGATTGGCGTGTCGCCGGACAAAAGGGTGCGCCCGGAGAAGAGGGCGGCGAACGGCAGAATGGAGGTCTTCGCAGACTGGTGCTGCCATTGATCTCCAAGTCGGCGCCGGGCGCGCTTTTCGATCATAGGTATGGTGCCGAGAGCAAAAAGCGCAAAGCCGCCGAAGAGGATCAGCGAGCGCACGTCGCCGTTGGCGACGAGATGGCCGATCGCCCAGATGGCGAACCCCCAGAGAACCGGATGGCGAGTAACCGAGACGATTGAGCCCGGGCTCTGTCCTTGGCGGATCGAGACCGATAGCGGATTGATACTGAAGAGACCGGCAAGCACGAGAAACACGCCGACCGGAGCGGCGATCAAGGTCGCCCAAGCCTGCCAAGCCGCAGGCTGCCAGAGCGGGATGTAGTCGACGTCAAGCGCCGCGTAGAGCACCCAAGCGAGTGCGAGTATGGAAGCGAGCGAATAGATCGA
The DNA here is from genome assembly GCF_035610345.1 of Sinorhizobium meliloti. Next base: position 281,492 of record NZ_CP141214.1, read on the forward strand.
GAAATAGGCCGCCCTGCCGAGCAGGATTAACAGCCGCTCGCGGATGGCGGGGATCGCCGGAACCGAGTGAAGGATGAGAAAGACGAACAGTGCCAGAAGGAACTCGGCCATAGTCGTCTTCCTCAGTGCGCTGTATTCGACCGCTTTATCGCGGCGATGATTGCCTGTTCCGCTGCAACATGGTGGCGGAGCCCCTCGAGGAAAGCGTGTAGCATCAAAGCGACTGTCTCCCAAGAAACTGCGCATCGATCTGATGCGGCCGATCGGAGCGTGTCTGCGACGTGGCTACCGTCTAAGGCGACTGCTCGACCCGCACGGGTCGTACGTACATCAAGCGGCAAAGGCTGCGGCTCATTGGACGTTTGTCCAAGGCTCAATGACCGGATCTTTGCCGCGGTCGCTATGCAGAGGTCCCGGTCCATGGGGCCCCCAAGCGAATCGATGATGGACTCGACCGCATCGCAAAGCGCGAGCAACTCGCCATACTTCGCCTCAAGTCGATGGAGCGGAGATGAGATAGCCACGTTGTTTCTCCCGCATTCAGCGTTCAATGAACAGCACGGCGGCGCAGGCGAGCGACGCCAGCACGGCGGCGGCCGTTCCAGTCCGTTGCAGGACACCCATGCGATAGAGCACGAGCGCGAAGATGATGATGATCGGGGTGGCTACCGAGAGGCCGATCTGCGCATCAGACATGGTGATCTCCTTTTGGTCGGAACATAGCGGGTCGGCTGGACCGGTCTTTGATCGAGAGCAAAGAACCGGGCGCTCCTTTCTCCTATTCCGCTTCGGCAACCGATGCGGAGATGCGGCATGGAAAACGCGATGACGGCCGGCGCGGCCGACGAAGAGGAAGCCGATACGTTCATCCTCTGGGTCCTGATCTGGAGCGAGCTCACCGCCTTCGGGATCCTTATCGCCGCCTTCCTGGTCGCCTCGCTGATTGCTGCCGACGATTTCGCCGTCGCACGGCTGCACCTCAAACCGGCTATAGCCGCCTTCAACACGCTCGTCCTGCTGACGAGCGGCTGGCAGGCGGCGGTTGCGGCAGGAAAGGGCGCGTCAGTCGCCAGGCGGCGCCGGGCACTTGTGCTGGCGGCGCTTCTCGGCTTCGCCTTCGTTGCCATAAAGATCTACGAGTACGGCACGGAGATCCGTTTTGCTGGCGAGGTCGCGTTTCACTCATTCTTTGAACTCTATTTCCTCCTGACCGGCTTTCATCTCGTCCATGTCGGCTTCGTCGCCATCGTGCTGCTCGTCGTCGCCTGGAAGCCGCGCCGCGCCAATGTCGACCTCGTTACCACTCTCTGGCATGTGATCGATCTCGTCTGGATCGTCATGTTCCCCATTCTCTATCTGGTTTGAGCACCATGACCGACCACGACCCCCGACAGTTGCAGAAGACCTGGATGGTCCTTGTCCTGATGGTTCTCGCCGGCATGCTGCTCTCCCTCAAGGTCCAGGATCCCGCAGCTCCCCTGGTGGTCACGCTCGCCTTGCTGACGCTCGCGTTGTTGAAAGCCCGTCTCGTCGTGCTGGACTTTCTAGGCTTGCGTTCGGGACCGCGGGTCTTGCAGGTCGGCCTGATCGCCTGGCCGTTCTTCTTTGCGCTCGCGGCTGCGGCAAAAGCGCTCATCGCGACCGTCTCGCCCCTCGGTTGAAGGGCTCTTCGTCACTTGTTTGCCGAAACGCAAAGAACGCCGGCGCGCAGACTTTAGAAGAGATCGCGTTTACCGGTGGGGCGGGGGGATCCGCGGCCGACCGGCGGGAATTGCTCAGGCCGGCCCGCGCAATGCGGCCTGCGGGAATTGAAAGGACCACGGGATGGCAGAACGCCTTACCAAGACAGGGGCACGCAACGTCTTCTACGGCGGCTCCATCTTCTTCTTCGCGATCTTTGTCGGCCTGACGGCCCACAGCCACTACTACATGAGAACCGTATCCACCGACGAGTCGACGCTGACCGACTCCGTGGCGCGCGGCAAGCACGTCTGGGAGAAGAACTCCTGCATCAACTGCCACACTCTCCTCGGCGAAGGCGCCTATTTCGCGCCGGAGCTCGGCAATGTCTGGAAGCGGTGGGGCGGCGAGTCCGACCCGGAAGGCGCGCGCGAGACGCTCAAATCCTGGATGGCGGCGCAGCCCTCCGGCGCCGAGGGGCGGCGGCAGATGCCGCAGTTCGATCTCACCGAGCAGGAACTGAACGACCTTGGCGATTTCCTCGAATGGACGAGCCGCATCAAGACGCAGAAGTGGCCCCCGAACGAGGCCGGCTGAGACGACGGGACAAGGAGAAAAGACATGAAATATCAAACCCAAAAGGTCGCGATGCTGTATTTCTACGGTGCGCTCGGCCTGTTTCTCGCCCAGATCCTTTTCGGTGTGCTCGCCGGCACCATCTACGTGCTTCCCAACACGCTCTCCGAACTGCTGCCATTCAACATCGTTCGCATGGTGCACACCAACGCGTTGATCGTCTGGCTGCTGATGGGTTTCATGGGCGCCACCTATTACCTGCTCCCGGAAGAGGCGGAGACGGAGCTCTATAGTCCCAAGATCGCGGTCGCACAGTTCTGGATCTTCCTGGTGGCCGCGGCCGTTGCGGTCGTCGGGTATCTCCTCCATATCCACGAAGGCCGCGAATTTCTTGAGCAGCCCTTCGCCATTAAGGTCGGCATCGTCGTCGTGGCCCTGATGTTCCTCTTCAACATCACCCTGACAGTGCTGAAGGGCCGCAAGACCACGGTTACGAACATCCTGATCTTCGGCCTCTGGGGCGTGGCGATCTTCTTCCTCTTCGCCTTCTACAACCCGGTCAATCTCGCGCTCGACAAGATGTATTGGTGGTACGTCGTCCATCTGTGGGTCGAAGGCGTCTGGGAACTGATCATGGCCTCGGTTCTGGCCTTCCTGATGATCAAGCTCAACGGCATCGACCGCGAGGTCGTCGAAAAGTGGCTCTATGTCATCGTCGGCCTGGCGCTCTTCTCCGGCATCCTCGGTACCGGCCACCATTATTACTGGATCGGCGCACCGGGCTACTGGCAGTGGATCGGCTCGCTCTTCTCCACGCTCGAGGTCGCCCCTTTCTTCACCATGGTGGCCTTCACCTTCGTCATGACCTGGAAGGCCGGCCGCAAGCATCCGAACAAGGCCGCGCTCCTGTGGTCGATCGGCTGCTCGGTGATGGCCTTCTTCGGCGCCGGCGTCTGGGGCTTCCTGCACACGCTTTCGTCGGTCAACTATTACACCCATGGCACCCAAGTCACCGCTGCGCACGGGCATCTCGCCTTCTTCGGCGCCTATGTGATGCTCAACCTCGCCGTGATGGCCTATGCCATTCCGGAGATCAAGGGACGAGCGCCCTATAACCAGTGGCTGTCGATCGCCAGCTTCTGGGCCATGTGCAGCGCCATGTCCGTCATGACCTTCGCGCTCACCTTCGCCGGTGTCGTCCAGGTCCACCTGCAGCGCGTCCTCGGCGAGAGCTTCATGGCCGTGCAGGAGCAGCTGGCCCTCTTCTACTGGATCCGCCTCGGATCCGGCGTCGTCGTACTCATCTCGGCGCTGATGTTCTTCTGGGCAGTCCTTGTACCCGGCAGGAGCGCCAGCGCGGCCCTCAACCAAGCCGTCCAACCCGCCGAATGAAGGGAAATGGCCGGCCCACTTGGCCGGCCGCCTCCTTTGAAGTTCGAACTCGGAGATTGTTTATGAACATCGCCCTCAAGACTCCGCCCATTCCGAACTCGGCCATCCCGGCCTATTCCCCTTCAGGCCGGGAATGCGAGCTCTTTGAAAGCGCCTGGACGCGCCAGCTTCCGCTTCTGCTGAAGGGCCCGACCGGTTGCGGAAAGACGCGCTTCGTGGCCCATATGGCGGCGAAGCTCGGCTTGCCGCTTTCGACCGTGTCGTGTCACGACGATCTCGCCGCCGCAGACCTGACTGGCCGCTATCTCCTCAAAGGAGGCGACACCGTCTGGGTCGACGGCCCCCTGACCAGGGCCGTGCGCGAGGGCGGCATCTGCTACCTCGACGAGATCGTCGAGGCTCGCAAGGATGTCGCGGTGGTGCTGCATCCGCTCACCGACGACCGGCGCATCCTGCCCCTCGAACGCACCGGCGAGCTCCTGGAGGCGCCGCCCGGCTTCATGCTGGTGGTCTCCTACAATCCCGGTTACCAGAACCTGCTCAAGGCCCTCAAGCCGAGCACGCGGCAGCGCTTCGTTGCCATCGAGTTCGACTTCCTGCCGAGGGTGAGCGAGATTGCCGTCGTTTCCGAGGAGAGCGGGCTCGACGAGAGCCGGGTCGCGCAGCTTGTCGATCTCGCGCATCGGCTACGGGGTCTCAAGGGGCATGATCTCGAGGAGGGTGTCTCGACGCGCCTGCTCGTCTATTGCGCCAGCCTTGTCGAAAACGGAGTGTCGGTGCGCGACGCCGTCCTGGCGACCATGATCGAACCGCTAACCGACGAGCCGGACGTCAAGGCCGCGCTCATCGAGATTGCGGACGCGGTCGTCCGCCAGGGATAAGAGAATGCTGGACTTCCTCGAACTTGAAGAAACGGTCGGCCGCGCCTGGCACCGCTTGATCGGCAATACGCGCACCTGGCCGCGCTTCCCGGACGAGGTGGTCCGGCTCGATGAGGTCCAGGCCGTGCTCGCGGTATACTTCCGCGGTCTTGGCGGCGAGCGGGCGGTGCAGATCGCACCCGCCCGCGGCCGGACCTCCGCGCATCGGCTGCGCTTGCGCCAGCGCATGGGCCTTGGCGAGGAGAAGCTCGTCCAGCCGGCGCGCGACCATGCGACGTTGATGCTGCCAGCAGAGGTCGATCTCTTTCCCCTGCGGCGTCTCAATCGCGACCTGTATTTCTGGCTGGCGGCGATGATGGCCGTCATGCCGCTCAAGCCCGTCGGCGCCGCCGAGCCGCTATCGCGCGATCTGGCACTCCTTTCGCGTGCCGGTGAGACGGTAAGGTCGGTGCTCGCCACCTATCCCGCGATGCGCCAACGCTATCGTCGTCTCTGCAGGGCGGTGCTCAAGGTCCGACAGCGGCGCTCGCTTCCTTCGGTCGAGCAGCATGTCGAAAACCGGATACTCTACATGCTGAGAGACGGCGCCGGCCTGAACGACGACGTGCCGCCGGTCATCTTTCCCCGGAATGCGCCACCCGGCTACCTGCCGATGCTTCCAGTGCCGCTCTGGCCCGACGCGCTCCTGCGTGAAGAGACGGAGCGGCGAAACGGCGAAGACGAGCCCGCTCGCGATGGCGACAGAGTGGGAGGGCCGGAGACGACGCGCCATGTGGCGACACGCGAGGCACAGCGCCAGTCCGAGCGGAGCCCGTTCATCCTCAACCGCTTCGAAAAGATCCTCGCCATGGCCGAAATGGTCAATGTCGATCGTCCGGCGGACGACAGCGATGACCACGACGCCAGCGCCGCCGACGAGCTCGACGACATGACACTCGGCGAACGCAACGGGCGCCCGGCCGCTCGCTTTCGCTTCGACCTCGACCTTCCCCCGGAAGCGCTGGACCGCACGCCGCTCATGGCGGAAGTCACCTATCCCGAATGGGACTATCGCAGCGGCGGCTACCTTAAGGACCATTGCCGGGTGCTTGCGGCGCCCGCCTCGGCGGAAGGCCTGCCGGGAGAAGCGGATCCGACGACGAAGAGCCTGATCCGGCGTGTGCGTCGTCAGTTCGAGGTGTTGCGGCCGCGACACGAGATGCTGAGGGCGCAGATCGACGGCGCCGATCTCGATCTCGATGCGGTTGTCCGGGCTCGCACAGACCTGAGAGCCGGTGGGCAGGGCAGCGACCGCATCCACATGATGAGCCGCCCCCAGGCGTACGACCTTGCGGTGACGATCCTCGTGGACGTGTCGCTCTCGACCGACGCCTGGTTCGATGATCTTCGCGTCCTCGATGTCGAGAAGCAGGCGCTTCAGGTGCTGGCGCATGGGCTTTCGGCCTGTGGCGACGCCCATGAAATCCTCACCTTCACGTCCCGACGGCGGGATTGGGTGCGGATGGAGACCGTTAAGGCCTTCGACGAGGTGATGAGCGCGACGATCGAGGCACGCATCGCGGCGCTGAAACCCGGCTACTACACCCGAATGGGCGCGGCCATCCGCCACGCCGCAGCGGGGCTTATCGAACGGCCGAACCGCCGCAAGCTCCTCATCGTCCTGACCGACGGCAAGCCGAACGATGTCGACCACTACGAGGGACGTTTCGCGCTAGAGGACAGCCGCCGCGCAGTCGGCGAAGCGCGCCGCTCGGGCATCAGCGTCTTCGGGGTGACAGTGGATCGCGAGGCGAGATCCTATCTGCCGGCCATATTCAGTCAGAACGGCTACGCCGTCGTCAGTAACATCGGCAGGCTACCTGCAGCCCTGCCGGCGATCTATCGCGGCCTTGTAAGATAGTTGGGGGCAGGCCGCGAGACGGAAGGCCCGGCATGCGCGTACTTGCCGGGCCTCTCTGTTCTCAGCTTGAGGCGGCCTTCACGCCGCCTTGCTATGCGTCCGTCCAGATTGATCGATATAGGCGTCGAAGGCTGCAGCGGCGGCACGGATAAGGAAGCGTCCCCCATCGCGCAGCCGTATTACGCCGTCGGCGATATCAAGGATGCCGTCACTTTGTAACATTGCGAGCCTGGTATTGCCGCGGAGCAGCATCTCCGGATCGAAGCCGTGCGCGGTGGCTAGAGCGGGAACATCGACGCCGAAGTCGCACATCAGCCGCTCGATGATGCTTGCCCGCAACCTATCCTCCCGCGTCATCCGGTAGCCTTTCACCGTTGCAAGCCGATCCGAGGCAATGTGTTGCGCGTACAGGCCCGGCGGCACCTCGTTCTGCACATAGCCGTCGTCCATCCGCCCGATCGCCGACGCACCGAGGCCGATGAGAGTCTCGCAGGCATCGGTCGTGTAACCCTGGAAATTTCGGTGCAATCGACCGCTCGCCTGCGCGATCGCCAGGCTGTCGTCCGCGAGGGCGAAATGATCGAGTCCGATGCGGCGGTAGCCGGCGGCGGCAAGTGTCGCGGCTATGGCCTCGGCCTGGGCGACGCGGCCCTCCGCGTCAGCAAGCGCCTGCTCGTCGATCAGCTTCTGGTGCTTCTTGAACGAGGGGATGTGGGCGTATCCGAATACTGCGAAGCGCTCGGGTCCCATCCGGATCGCCGCCTCGGCGGTTGCGATGCAGGATTCGACAGTCTGGTGCGGCAGGCCGTAGATGAGATCGAAATTGATGCTGTCGACGCCGGACTGACGCAGGCGCGAAACGGCCTCCATCGTCTGCTCTTCGCTCTGGATCCGGTTGATCGCCTTCTGTACCACCGGATCAAAGCTCTGCACCCCGAGGCTTGCCCTACGGACACCGGCTTCGCCCAGGGCCGTCGCCATTTCCGGCTCGAGGGTTCGCGGGTCTATTTCCACGGCGATCTCAGCAGTGCTCGCGAACTCGAAATGCTTGCGCAGCAGTGCTATTAGCGCCCGGAACTCCTCCGGCTGCATGATTGTCGGCGTGCCCCCGCCGAAATGCACGTGGTCGATGCTGAGCGGCGCACACGTGTTTGCCGAGACTATACGGACCTCCTCACGAAGCATGTCGAGATAATCGAGGATTGGCTGGTCGCGCTGCGTAATTGTGGTATGGCAGCCGCAGTACCAGCACATCGACCGGCAGAAAGGAATGTGGAGGTAGAGCGACGTCGGCTTTCCCGGCGCGATGGCTGCGAGCCAGTCGCCATAGGTGCTGGCGTCGACGGCGGGCGAAAAGCGGGGCGCCGTCGGATAGCTTGTGTAGCGGGGCAGGCGTGCCTCGCCGTATTTTGCGACAAGAGCCGGTTGCATGGAGAATCCTTCTGGTGGGTCGAACCTTGATTGGGGCCATTTTAGGGGCGAACCGGAGCCTCCTCTTTGAGCGATGTCAACGATGTCGACTGCATAGTGGGAACGGCCGCATTCAGCGTCGGAGCGGGTGTCGTGATCACCGAGGCGACGCCGATGTTTCCGGCATCGGTCAGCGCATCGCCGAAGCAGGGCGAGCCAGACCGACACCGGTTCATCCAGCACCAAACCGGTCTCCGGGTGGTCGAGGCACTCGTCGGGTCGATGGGTAAGATGAAGCGATATGCCGAAGGGTTTCGCGCAACTGAAGCACTTCCGGCGTATATTACACCATTCGAAGACTTATACCCCGCGCGCAGGCCGAGTGGCTTCGACCTTGGAGCCCGGTCCGCGAGGGAGAGAGCGGCCATGTTCGTTCAGCGGGAGAAGATCGGCTCCTCATCGGCGCCAATGTCTGTACAGCCTCGAAGGCGCTCGGCTTCGCACCACCGCAAGTTAAGTGGCTGGACTACAACGGATACCAGGTGGTCACCAAGCCGGTCAGAGAATTCACCGACAGCTCGGGCGACGCAAAATTAAAAAAACATGGACGTCGAGTTGGCGGTTGACGCCATCGAACTCGCCAAGAGTGCGGATCATCACAAGCCTTGTCGCAGCCTTGCAGCGAAAGGGGTGCAAGGTCTCGGTGGTGTCGACCATGGCGACGCGGCCGCCAACATTTTCTGCCAAACTACTGCGGAAAGCCGATCATTTCATCGGGTTGGCAAAACTCCGGGGCGAGATAATTCGGGAGCACGCAGAAGGCGGCCCAGTGTGGGAGAGAAATGCCATTGGGAACGTAGAAACTGAGGTGTGACTTGCCCTTAGCTCTCGCTGACCAGGGAACGTAAAGTACGACTTATCAATAGACCCTTATTTTCTATTGTCTCGCTACAACATTCGAATATATCCTTTCTGCGACGAAACACCTTCCCCGTATTGCTCTTAGAACCTGCTGTTTGGCAGGGGGAGAAGTATTGCCGTGACAATGCTTAGTATTGCGACAGATACAGTTTGAACATGATTAAGCCCGGATGGCCAGGATCCGGGCTTCCTTCGAGCCTGGATTGCCGGTGCCCTGCAGGAAATCAGTCGGTCGAGGCAACCTGAGGTAAGGGCAGTGTTCGGCGTACCCCTTCTTTGCGCCTTCTCGTATGTATGCTGCGGGCTGTACCCGCTTCACGGGACTAAGAGTCTGGCCACTTAGGAAGACCGCCTCCAATTCCGCAGTTGTCTCCATTTCTTCAGCACTCGGATGAGGATGGCTGGTGGGATTTTTCGGTGGTCGCCCACCGTCCCCTTCCGGGCGATCGGTGCGTCAGGATCGATCAAGAATGCGATGGCCAGACTCCGGGTCTTCGATTCTAGCAATAGCGCCCGATCGGAAAGCAGCAGACCTTGCTCGCCCTCGGCAAACGCCTGGTCCTCCGCAAGCAGCAACCCGCTGAAAACATAGAAGTAGAGGTTGCGACCTCGCATATGCGGGAATACTAACCTCGCACCTGGCTCGAGCCGGATGTCAAAAAGGTCGATTGTATTACGAACGTGGAAAGGGGCGTCGCCTTCTTCAGAGCCCACCAGGTGTCGCCAGGTGTTTGGGCTCTGCGAGGGGATCGGCCCGTGCTGTATCCGGGGATCAAGATCGACTGCACGCGGCCGGACAAAGATCTGAAGCATGCGCAAGGGCGGATCGGATGAAAACGTCTCTTCAGAATGCCAGAAACTGCGTCCGGCGTTCATCACCATCAAATGCCTGCTGTCCGTTACCAGGCGGCCGGTAGTCTTGTCGTCGTGGCGCATGACGCCGTCAGGCACCCACGAAATGATTTCGTCATTCCGGTGCTCGTGCATGGCGATGAGTCGCCCGGGATCAAGGCTCGATTCCACGATCATGGCAAGCGGACCGTGACCGTGATCCGTTGGCCTCGGTTTCAGCCATCCGGGCATGTTGACGCGAACGACAAATCCTCCCATGTCGCGCACAATAAACGTGCGATCGCCTTTGAGCAGCACGGCGTCCTCCAGCGTGGACATCACCCCAATCATTAGCCGCCCGCCGGAAGGTCCCGTCAATCGAAAGCAACAGCGTTTCGTCGATTGTGGCGTCTGTCGCGGCTGGTTACGGACTTCGTAGCCGAATCCCTGAATGGTGCCGGACTTGCGTGTCGAGCCGAATTCGAGGCCCGGAACACAGTCCGAGACCGTTTCTCCAATTGTTTGCTCCCCGTCAAAGTGTGACTGCCCTCGCAGGGATAGGGTCGGCAAGTTCCGATCCGGTTCCAGCCGCCGCCGCATCGGAATGCACGAGGGGCGGTCGACAGGGAACTCCACCACAATGACGGAAACACAGCCGAAACCATCCATCGACGTCCGCACCGTCCCGCCGCGCGAGCGTCATCCGCGCATCTTCGAAATGCTCGGAACGCTTCGGGCTGGCAGTTCTATGCTGATCACCAGCGACCATGATCCGCGCCCGCTCCACTACCAGTTGGAAATGAATTTCCGAGGCGAGTTCGGCTGGGATTATCTGGAAGAGGGGCCCGAAGTCTGGCGAGTCGAGATCGCCCGTCTGGAGGGCGGTTCCGGCTGCGAATGCTGCTGCGGGTCGGATCATTGATCCGGCCGGTGACCCGCTAGCGAACACGGTGATTTAGATGCCAGGAACCACGCTTTCCCCATGGACGATGTCCTATTTCGCCGCCGCCTGTATTTTTCTGGTGGTCGGCCAGGGCGCGATGGTCGCGGGCTACGGCTACCCGTTCGCCGCCGTCGAAGCCCCGGGCACCTTGGCGGTTGTGCACGTCGTCGCCATCGGCTGGCTCGGCCTGCTGATGGCGGGGGCGCTGTTGCAGTTTGTGCCGGTGCTGGTTGCAGCGCCCCTTCGTGGCGGGCGGCTCGCACCCCCGGCTTTGGCGCTGCTCATTCCCGGACTTCTTTTGCTCGTCGGCGGCTTTGCCGCACTTGGCGGTGCTGAAGGAGTTTCGCCAGCCATGTTGCCGTCTGGCGCGCTACTTCTGGCGATGGGTTTTGGTCTCGTTATCATCATGCTCGCGACGACGCTCCTTATGGTGCGTCCGCTGCCGCTTCCCGCGCGCTTCGTGGCCGTGGGTCTCGGCGCGCTCATAGCCGCGGTCCTCGCCGGCGCCGCCTTCACGCTTGTCCTTTCGGGCACGGTCACGAATTACGCGGCGATCGCCCTTCTCCTCAATGGAGTGCCGCTGCACGCGGCGCTTGGCCTTGGAGGCTGGCTGACCTTCACCGCGATCGGCGTCAGCTATCGGCTGCTGCCGATGTTCATGCTTGCGCCGGATGACACGCGAGCCACAAGCAGGGCTGTCTGGTGGACGGGCGCCGCGGCACTGGCGATCGTCGTTGCCAGCATCGTCTCGATTGCAGTGGACAGCGACGGCATGGAAGGGGCGAGGAGCGTCGCAACATTTCTGGCCGTCTCCGCCGCCGTCCTCTATTCCGCCGACGTCTTGCGCCTGTTCCATGAGCGCCGCCGCAAAATCGTGGAACTCAACATCCGCGCGAGCTATGCGGCCTTTGCTGCACTTTTCGCTTCCGTCGTCATGTTCGCCCTGCCAATCACACGGGCCGCGGCCGGCGAACGAGCCGCGGCTCTCGTCTACCTTTTCGTCTTTGGTTGGTTGACCGGCCTCGGCCTCGCGCAGCTCTACAAGATCATTCCGTTCCTGACCTGGCTCGAATGCTATGGCCCCGTTCTCGGGCGGAGCGCAGTGCCGCGTGTTCAGGACTTGGTCGAGGAGAAACGCGCAAGTATTTGGTTTTTTGTCTACTATTCGGCGGTGATTGCGGCTACGCTTTCGCTCTTTGCCGAAAGTCCGGCGGCGTTCCGCGTCGCCACGCTAGCGCAACTCTGCGCGACGGTCGGCCTGATGGTGGAGCTCGTCCGCGCCCGCATGCTCTCCTACGTCGCAGCGCCCCTGCGCCTTCCCGCGGGCGCGCCAAGGCCGCATCTCTTTCTCCCCATCTCTAGACCACAGGAGTAATCAATGACTATCGAAACCCAGAACCCAGCACCAAGAGAATTCGACGTCCGACCTATACTGAGGAGCGGCGGCGAGCCGTTCCAAGCGATCATGGAGGCGGTGAACGGGTTGAGACCAGCCCAAGCGTTGCGGCTTCTTGCTCCCTTTCGTCCGCAGCCGCTATTCAAAGTCATGGAGGGCCGCGGCTTCAGCTACCAGGCACAGGAGATACAAGACGGCGACTGGGAAATCTTGTTCACGCCAAAGGCAGCAGGAGCCTCCGTCGAGGTCTCTGCAGATGCCGACAATCCGGACTCCTGGCCCGATCCCGTCGAAAACCTCGACCTGACCGAGCTCGATCCCCCGGAGCCCATGGTCCGCATCCTCGCGGCTGCAGAGCGGCTGCAGCCGGGCGAGGTGCTGTTCGCGCTTCTCTCCCGTGAGCCCATCTTCCTCTTCCCGGAGCTTTCGAATCGGGGGCACCAGTGGGCGGGCAATTTCGACGAAACACGAACCACTTTCCGTATCTTCGTCCGCATCGGTAATAAGGCGCCGAAGCTATGAACGAACGTGGGAACGCGACTACCTGCGATGCAATCCGCGATGCACTGCGCATGATCATCGATCCTGAACTTGGCCGCAACATAGTCGATCTCGGTCTTATCTACGATGTATTCGTCGAGGAAGGCGGCATCGCCCATGTGACGATGACAACGACCACGAAGCTGTCCGGCCAGCGAATATCTAAAGGAGGCAGTGCGCAACTGCGTCTGGTATGTGCCGGGTGGTGAGTACGCAGAAGTCCGGCTAACCTACGAGCCGGCTTGGACGCCGGATATGATGGCCGGCTGACCGAGGCGAGTGCTAATGACGACGTCGATAACGGGTATCTACGGAAGGATGCAGAGGACGGTGAGATCGTACATCTCATCGCCCAGCGTCGTTTCGACTTCTACGCTGATCTCCGAAGCCTCGGCGATGGCGGACTTTCCGGTGCCGCATGGTCACGGCGACCAGGTCAGGCGTGGTGGCGCCCCGGATCCTCGGGACAAGGCCAACCTGCAGTGCAGGCGAGGGACATCCACCTCCCCGACCTCCCATCGCCGCGCCGAAGGTGCGAAGCCGGAACTCGGCCGGAAACCTGAAGTGCAATTCAAGCCTGCTCTGCGTCCAACCGCTGCGCGCAGGGAAAGAGGACATTGCTGTGCATGTCGTCAAAGGGTCACGGCAATGGCCGGACTATAGGCTCTCGGGACCGGCGGCGGCTCCAAAGTGTTAGCCAGCATGGCCGCAACTCTCCGGCGCCCGTCGCGGAGAACCGCATGTCCAGAATGAACCGCAAATCCGGCGCCAGGAGTGACCGGACCAATCTCTATTCCGAGGTCATCGACAAGATCATCACCGAGCTGGAGGCCGGGCGCGTGCCCTGGGTCCAACCATGGGGCACGGCGGCGGCGAAGGCACCGCTCGGCCTTACGAAGAACGCCTCGACCGGCCGGACCTATTCCGGGATCAACGTGCTGCTCTTGTGGGGCGCGGTAATCGAACGCGGCTTCTCCAGAGCTGGCTCACCTTCCGCCAGGCGCTGTCGTCGAGCTCGAGCGGCTGATCGAGGTCGGCAAGAGCCTCCTTGAACGCCGCGACAGCCTGGAGGTCTTCCGCGAAAGTGCCGCCGAGCATTATCTACGCACCACCGGCACGCCCTGGTCACCGCGTACCGGATCACGGGTCAACCCGCGCGCTGACGTCGGCAATGGTCGACAGCCGCGACTACATTGCTGCCCGGAAACGCGCCGACGCACAAGTGCTTCTGCCCGATGGACCGAAGGTCGCCCTCACCGGCGGGCTCGACTTCATCGACCACAGGCTGATCTGGGACAAGCTCGACCAGGTTCATGCCAAACACCCCGACATGGTGCTGATGCACGGCAAGTCACCGAAAGGCGCCGAGAAGATCGCCGCCCGCTGGGCCGATCACCGCAACGTGCCCCAGATCGGCTTCGCGCCCGACTGGACGAAGCACGGCCGCGCTGCACTTTCAAGCGCAACGACCAGATGCTCGATGTTTTGCCAATCGGCGTCATGGTCTTTCCCGGCTCCGGCATTCAGGAGAACCTCGCCGACAAGGCCAGGAAGCTAGGCACCCCCGGTCTGGAAATTCGGCAGCGGCGGCACGTGAGCGCCGCTTTCCCGTGCTAGATTGTCAAGACGTTGAGAAACGTCGCCGGACTTGCGAACGCTGCGCCATTCCGGATCGCTGGCGTCCGTCGCGGATTGTTTAAGGAGCGTGCTATCATACTTCAGTGATTTCGGCCGAGTGATGAGGGTCCGCGACGGTGTTTACCGGATTTGAAGCAGAGACCGTACGTACTGCGGAATGCACGTACTTCGTTCGAGTCGCTGGCTCGGGACCTCCGCTCTTGCTCCTTCACGGCTTTCCGGAAACCCACCTCATGTGGAGAGACGTTGCGCCGATCCTCGCTGAGACTTTCACAGTCGTATGCGCAGACCTGCGCGGTTATGGACAGAGCGGATGCCCGGCATCTTCACCTGACCATCTCCCCTATTCGAAGCGCGTGATGGCGTCCGACCTCGTGCACGCGATGGAGCAGTTGGGGTATGAGCGATTCGCTGTCGCCGGACACGATCGCGGCGGTCGGGTTGGCTACCGAATGGCGCTCGATCATCCCGGCAGTGTCTCGCGGCTCGCTGTTCTCGATATCCTACCGACGGCCACCGTATGGGATCGTGCCGACGTTCGTCTGACGCTCGGGTTCTGGCCGTGGAGCCTACTGGCGCAACCCGAACCCTTGCCAGAACGTCTCGTCGACGGTGCGGCCGAGGCGATTATTGCGAACGCCATCGATCAGTGGGGGTCGCGAAACGAAGCCTTTCCATCCGAAGTCCGCGAGGCCTATGTCGACGCGCTGCGAGATCCTAGCCACGTCCATGCAATCTGCGAAGAGTATCGCGCCGCCGCGAGCATCGACCGCGATCATGACGCTGCGGACGAGAAGGTGGGAAACAAGATCTCATGCCCTGTACTCGCGCTTTGGAGCGCCGAGGGAGGGCTGCAGAATTGGTACGCTGACGAAGGCGGCCCCTTGAAGCTTTGGCAGACATGGGCCGATAACGTGAGCGGCGGTCCTGTCGCCGGGGGGCACTTCTTTCCGGAGGAATTTCCCCGGGATACCGCAGTGGCTTTGCAGGAGTTTATGGAGCACGGCCACTAGGTTGCCGCCGAAAACGCGCCGATGTCTTGCTTACGACCTCCCACCTGTCGCGAAGTTATGCATCTCGGCATCCTGGTCTGGAAGTTCGGAAGCGGCGGCGCATGAGCGCCGCCGTCACCTTATCGGTCGCGCCGAGACGGGGCGGATTTCCACTCCGGGCGTTTCGGCCATATGTTCAATGCGGTGGTGGTAGGCGCGGCCTTTCGATCATTCGTCACGGAGGCACCACCATGATGATCCTCAGCATTTTTCTCGGCATGGCCGCCATCGGCTTCTGCTGCTGGCTGCTATTTATCCTTGCCATATTCGCGCTACCGGCCTTTGCCGGCGTCACCATCGGCCTATGGGCGCATCATGCCGGCGCTGGCGTTGCCGGGGGCATTGCCGTCGACGCCTTCCTCAGCCATAACTGGCGCGCAAACATGAGGCCGACCTGCAGGACCACGAACGTGGCCCTTGCCCCGGCCTTGGTGGTCTTTGCTCATCGACGCGCTGCTTGGTCTGAGGTCGCTTCCAATAAAGCGCCCGCTGGCTAGCTGGCGCTTTTGTGAGGCGGTTGGAAACCAACGCTCTACTGCACTACCCGGCGCTTGCGCGCCAGGATCGGGCCATACTCAATGCAGAACAGCGCAAAGGCCAGGATCCACGCGCTTCCGGAGACGGCATAGAGGCTCGCTGCAACGACGGGAAGTATTTCCGCCAGCGGGCGCAACAGCGCCGACGACACGACCGCGGCGTAGGAGGCGGTCGTCAATCGCGATGCGGTAAGCGGATATCCCGTGTGGCCGCGGCTCGCACGGGTCATGACCGCTAGCATCATCGCGGCGATGGCGCCCACCGTGAGCAAATGCATGACCGAACGTTCTTCGACGAAGCCGAGCGCGCCGATGCCGATTGCGGCGAAGCCCAGGGGAACGAAGGCATAGGCGACGTGCAGTATGACCAGCAGCATTTCCGGCCAGGTAGACCAACCGCGCCAGCGGGCGAGTCGGACGGTGTGCAGCAGTGCGGCGGCAAAAGCCGCCACCGCCGTGAACGAATGGTCGGGAACAAGCGTCCATGCGCCAAGCGCCGCGATGCCCGCAAGAATGGCGACTGTGTCGAATTGGTTGTAGGGAACCGGAAATTCGGTCCGGCCGGCACGGTTCAGCCAGTTGCGGGTGAAACTCGGCAAGATCCGACCGCCGATGATGGTGACGAGTACCACATAGGCGGAAATGCCGAGGCGCGTCGCGATATGGACATGGTCTCCCGTGACCACGGCGAAATGAAAGCAGGCGTTGGCGAGCGACAGTGCGAGGAGACCGCCCAGCACCTTCAGATCCTTCCATTTGCGACCGGCGATTACCTCGCGGGCGCAGATCAAGAGCAGCGCCGGGAGGAAGAGGCCGTCTATAGCCGCGGCGGGCGGGATGCCGATCATATCCGGGGAAAGCAGCGCAGCGCGTCCCGCCAGCCAAAGCGCGAACAGTCCGGCGAGCGGCCAGCCGGAGACGGGGAGGCGGCCCGTCCAGTTCGGTACCGCGGTCAGCAAGAATCCGGCAAGGACAGCCGGGGCGAAGCCAAACAGCATCTCGTGCGCATGCCAGGCATGAGCCCCATAGCTGCCGGCGACTTCGAGATGACCCGCGAGGGCCGCAACCCAGAGGGTCATGGCGACGACCGCCCAAACAGCGGCGCCGAGAAAGAAGGGTCTGAATCCGTATGAAAAGAGCACCGGGCCCGTGCGGGCGAGGCCCCGCGGCACGTAGCCTTCCCGCTTGGCCACCTTTGATCCATTCATGATTCAACTCCTAATGTCTGGGTCGCCTCTGACTACCGGAGTTGAGCAATGTCTTCTTTGACAATTGGCAAAGACATGGCAGCTGGGTACCGGCGGAAACGCCGTACGGAGTTGTCGCCCTGCTGGCAAAATGTCGCACCAGGGCAATTTGCCTGTTTGCTCCCCCTCAAAGAGCCTGCCCGCCACCACCCTAGAATGAGCATGACCGGGCGATATTCGCTCCGTCTTCTCAAGGAGAGGTTCCATGTCTGAGCAATTCCAGATGACACGTCGCAGCATGCTGGCCGGCGCCGCGATCGCAGGCGCACTGACGCCGCTGGTTGGCGCCGTATCGGCCCATGCGGAAGAGGCGGTAGCCAAGGTGGCCTCCCTCGACGTCGCGTCGCTGCCGCGCGTCAAGGTAGATCTCGTCAAACCGCCCTTTGTCCACGCCCATACGCAAAAGGCCGAAGGCGGGCCGAAGGTCGTCGAGTTCACGCTGACGATAGAGGAAAAGAAGATCGTCATCGACGAGCAGGGTACGGAGCTCCATGCCATGACCTTCAACGGTTCGGTTCCCGGTCCGCTGATGGTCGTGCACCAGGACGACTATGTCGAGCTGACGCTCATCAACGCGGACACGAACACGCTGCAGCACAATATCGACTTCCATTCGGCAACCGGCGCGCTGGGGGGCGGCGCACTGACGGTCGTCAATCCGGGCGAGACCACGGTGCTGCGCTTCAAGGCGACCAAGGCGGGCGTCTTCGTCTACCATTGTGCACCTCCCGGCATGGTTCCGTGGCACGTCACTTCGGGGATGAACGGTGCGATCATGGTGCTGCCGCGCGAAGGACTAACCGACGGCAAGGGCAAGCCGCTTACCTATGACAAGGTCTACTATGTCGGTGAGCAGGACTTCTACGTGCCGCGCGACGCAAGCGGCAAGTTCAAGAAGTATGAAAGCGTCGGGGACGCCCATGCCGATACGCTCGAAGTGATGCGCACGCTTACCCCGTCCCACATTGTCTTCAACGGCGCGGTCGGGGCGCTCACCGGCGACAACGCGCTCAAGGCCGCCGTCGGCGAGAAAGTCTTGATCGTCCATTCGCAGGCGAACCGCGACACGCGCCCGCACCTGATCGGCGGCCATGGCGACTATGTCTGGGCGACCGGCAAGTTCCGCAATCCTCCCGAGGTCGATCAGGAGACCTGGTTCATACCCGGCGGCACGGCGGGCGCTGCCTTCTACACCTTCGAGCAGCCCGGAATCTATGCCTACGTCAACCACAACCTGATCGAGGCGTTCGAGCTCGGCGCTGCCGCTCATTTCGCCGTTACCGGCGATTGGAACGACGACCTGATGACCTCGCTCCTTGCTCCATCGGGTACCTGACTGAAGCCGGTCGCCCCGATGGCCCGCGTCGGAGCGACCGGCACACTCGCCGCCAGATCTCTCGGTGAGACCGGCAAGGAACGACAGTCGAAAGGAGGCCGCCATGGACGCACTTCCAAAAGGCAGAGAAGTCGCTCCCATCTCGCTTGCAATACCCTCCGCGCTCTTTCTGATACTCGCCGGACTCCTCGCAATTGAGACAGGGCTGCTGGGCAGCGCTCCGTCGGGCAGCGCCCTTGATGAACCGCCCGTCGTAACCGTAGCTCCGAGGGATTTCCGGTATCGTGCAGCCGGGGAGTTCTTCAAGAACGGCTATGCCGTCGACGGGCCGGTGGAGACTGTGCGCATGAGCGCGCCGCTCATCATCATGAAATATCAAGTAACCGCCGCAGACTACACGCGCTGCGTCGCGGAACAGGCATGCCCGCCCGCCGAACCCGAGCACGTACCCGCAGATCCTGGAAGCACGCCGGCAACGGGCGTCAGCTTCGACGATGCGCAAGCTTATGCCGCCTGGCTCAGCCGGCGAAGCGGCACGATCTGGATGCTGCCGACTGACGAGCAGCTCGCCTTTGCGGCCGGCAGCCGTTTTCCCGACGACGCGCTCGACGTCGAGGACGACGGCTCCAATCCAGCCTTGCGGTGGCTTGCCGACTACTACCGCGAGACCGCGCGCAAGGCCTCCCGCGAGCCGGAGCCGCAGCGACTCGGACATTTCGGCGAAAGCGAGACGGGCCTCACCGACTTTGGCGGCAATGTCTGGGAATGGACGACGACCTGCG
This sequence comes from Sinorhizobium meliloti, assembly GCF_035610345.1. Next base: position 300,553 of record NZ_CP141214.1, read on the forward strand.
TTAGGCGTGTCACGCTCGACCGCACAGGAAGCATTACCAGCGACACCTCATCCTGCGGCATCTACATAGCCACGGGCAAGCATCGCGCCGCGCTCAGTTCCTTTATCCGCAAGCCCAAGGGGGGCGGCTGCGCCGTCGGCGCGCCCCCAGACAACGTCGGCTTCCGTCTAGTGAAGAATACCCGTTGGTATGCACCCCTGCTGCAGGCGCTTCGCGAGAAGGGCCTCGACGTCTGAGGTGCATCGCATTGAAGGGTGCTTCTCAAGCACTCACGACAACCGCGTTCTGTCGCGCCGCGGATACTCTGCTTTGTTCCCTCCTTCCGCCATGATAGTGAGATCATGGTCGCGTTGGTTCCGATCCAAGGAATCCTGCAGTAGGAAAATCGAATGAAGATCGACCGGAGTGTCGTACGGTCGCTTGCCCTGTTCGACAGGATGAGCGACGCGGATCTGGACAGGATGCTCGCCCATGCGACGGCAAGGCGCGTGCCCCAAGGTGACGCTGTTTTCGAGCAAGGTCAGAGAGCCACAAGCTTTTTCCTGCTCCTGCACGGGCGGCTGAAGGTGACCCAGGTCACTGAGGACGGTCAGCAGATCATCGTGCGCGTCGTCCATCCGGGTGACCTCTTCGGATTTGCAAAGGCGCTGCAGCGTTCGGATTATCCCGGTACTGCTACGGCCGTTACGGAAAGTCTTGCTCTTTCCTGGCCTACGGATCTCTGGCCGCAATTCGTCGAGCAGAATCCGCATCTAGCCGTCAGCACCATGCAGACGATCGGCCAGCGCCTCGAAGAGGCACACACGCGGATTCGCGAGATGTCGACCCAGGAGGTGGAGAGGCGCGTCGCCCATGCGGTGCTGCGCCTTTCGCGGCAGGCGGGCAAGCAGGAAAAAGGCGGCGTCCGCATAGACTTTCCGATCTCCCGCCAGGACATAGCTGAAATGACCGGAACCACACTGCATACGGTGTCGCGCATTCTCAGCGCCTGGGAGCAGAAGGGGCTGGTCGAGGGCGGGCGGCAAAAGCTCATCGTCTGCGACCTGCCAGGCTTGACGGCGCTCGCAGACGGCGGGCGCGACTAGACGGACTTTCCGATGGCTATTTGACAAGCATCAAAGAGCAGGTGCTCTTTCTATTCTATCTCCTTGTCGCAAGAACCGAACAGGGTTCTGAAACCAAGGAGAATTTCAAGTGCGCATAATCGCAAAGGGCATGGCAGTCGCCGCAGTTCTTGCCGCCTTCACCGGCACAGCATTCGCCGCCGATTTCGAGGTCCACATGCTTAACAAGGGCTCCGAGGGAGCAATGGTCTTCGAGCCGGCATTCGTCAAGGTCAATCCGGGCGACAGCGTCACGTTTGTTCCGACCGACAAGGGACATAATGTCGAGACGATCAAGGACATGATTCCCGACGGGGCTTCGGCATTCAAGAGCAAGATGAACGAGACCTACAAGGTGACTTTCGACGTGCCAGGAGTCTACGGCGTGAAGTGCACGCCGCACGTCGGCATGGGCATGGTCGCGGCAGTCGTCGTCGGTGACGCGCCCGCCAATGTCGAAAAGGTAAAGGCAGTGAAGCTGCCCAAGAAGGCGCGGGAGCGCCTCGACGCGGCGCTCGCCGTTGCTCTCCAATAGTATCGGCAGCACGCCAATTAATAACCCGGCGCAGTACAAGCCCGTCTGCGTCGGGTCTGTTTAGTGCTGTCATTGTTGGTTTCAGCGATATCGCATAAATGGACGGACAGGATCGCCCGCAAAGATGCAGGCCTCCAAGGAAGTGTGGGGAAGATCTTCGGGACCATCAACACGCGCGAAAAGTTCCTCGACCACCGCCTGGAACTCGCCAAGCACGAGCGGGCGCGGTTCAAGGCCAACGACATCCTCGAGTGCCGCAACTGTCACTCGTCGGTAGCGATGGACCTTTCCAAGCAGACTAAGCGTGCCGCAGAAATCCATACACGCTACCTGCTGCCGGGCAGGGCGACCTGCATCGACTGCCATAAGGGCATCGCTCACGAACTGCCCAACATGCAGGGCGTTGAGCCCGGATGGAAGCTGCCTCCGGAACTGGAAGGTGAGACGCTGCCCTCCGCTTCCGCGATCGATGAGCTAAAGCGAGTCTTGGACGAGGCTCACAGCGCCGCGCTCGCGAATTGAGACCGCCTGCTCCGACGCATTGGGCGGCGCTTCTGAAGCCTCCCGGCAGAGGGAGAACAAAGGATTATCGAACCATCAAGACCGGCAGGATCGGTGCGTCAATCATCGTCTTAGTTACGCCGCCGAATATCCTCTCGCGGATGCGCGAGTGCCCGTAGGCGCCGATCACGATCAGGTCGGCCGAAGTGTCGCGTGCGTACTGGACGAGTACCTCTTCGACCGGGCGGCCGGCACTCGGAAGCCGGGCGACTGTTACTTTGACCCCGTGGCGTGCAAGATAGGTGGCGATATCGGCGCCGGGTTCTTTGCCGTTCTTGATCTTTGGATCGACGAGCACCAGGTTCACCCCCTCGGCATCTCTCATCATGTCCAGCGCTTCGCGGGCGGCCCTTGTGGACTCAATGGTCGAGTTCCACGCAAGAAGGACGTTCTTCGGTTGCAAGGTGGCCGATCGGAGATTCGCAGCGAGCAGGACAGGCCGTGCCGAAAAGAAGAGAGCACCTTCTATGACTCCCCGCCGGAGGAGGTCATCTACCCTTAGACTTGTGCCGATCAAGGTGACATCCGCATACCGGGCACGCTCTCCGACGTCTTGCCCGAGCCGCGTCGTCTCTGAGTATCGCCCAGCCACATCGAATGAAGTCCCGGTATTTCCGAGGATCTCCTTAGCTCCTCTGACAGCTTGGCGCAGTTGCTCCATGTCACTGTCACGGCTGTCAATCCAGGCGTCGGAGATCGCTGAGAGGTCTCCCATCGGAGGGAGAGTGGCTATCTTGCTAGCGAGAACCGAGAGGTGCGCACCCTCCGATGCACAAAGATCTGCCGCTGCTCTCAGGTCATCTTCGAATTGGCTGACACCAACGACGAGGAGGATCGTCTTGTACGTCATTGATCTGGTCTCCCGAACCCAATTTAAATGCAGAGCGATCCTACTCTGCGTCTCGGCGGCTACATTGATCACGGTCAAGAGCGTCGTGATGGACTCCCGTCCTGAAGCGATTCGGAGCAAGCGGCGGGTTGGCTGTTTACTCCAGCATGGTCTATGGAAGAGTCTGCATGGTGCAAATACAGCGAAGACGCTAGACACTGCAGCGGTAAATAGTCCTTTGATGGATGATGGGATGCATTCAGAGAGCGTTTTTGAGAGGGCTCGGGTGGGAAGGTTGCTCTTCAGGTGGAGAGGCCACGGCGTCGCAGCGTATGTTGTCGCCGCGATAGTCACGTCGAGCGTTCTCGCCCTCAGCGTGACACTAGGCGAACAAATCGGCGAAGGCCTTCTTCTCTTCTCGCTTATCCCTGCCATGCTCGTCGTGGCGCTGGTCGGCGGCCGGAATGCGATCCTCTTTGCGGCCGGGCTGTCGCTTTTTGCAGCGGTTCTTCATCAGCAGATCACGAGTGCCGACGGTCCGAGTCTCGTGCAACTGGTAGTCTTCGGGTCGGCAGTGCTTCTGATCGTGGCACTGGGAGAAGTGCTTGAGGCGGCAAAACGCGCCATCGACCGGACCGAGAACGTCATAAGAGCCCGCGACGCTCATCTGAGATCGATTTTGGATACTGTTCCCGACGCCACAGTGGTCAGCGCTACCGATGGCACAATCGTGTCCTTCAACGCCGCGGCCGTGCGGCAGTTCGGATACACGGAGGAGGAGGTTATCGGCCAAAACCTGCGCATATTGATGCCGGAACCCTACCGCCACGAACACGACGGATATATGCAGCGCTACATGAGAACGGGGGAAAAGCGCATCATCGGTATCGATCGCGTTGTCTCCGGGCAGCGGAAGGATGGATCGACGTTTCCGATGAAGCTCGCCGTGGGAGAGATGCGGTCCGGCGGCGAGAGGTTCTTCACGGGCTTCATCAGAGACCTGACGGAGCGGGAGGAGTCCGCCGCAAGGCTCGAGCAGATACAAGCTGAACTGGCGCGCCTTGCCCGCCTCAACGAGATGGGCGAGATGGCCTCGACGCTCGCCCACGAACTGAACCAGCCCCTTTCGGCGATCGCCAACTATGCGCATGGCTGTACGAGGCTGTTGCGTGACATGGACGACGCCATAGCTACACGAATGCGCGAGGCACTCGAAGAGGTGGCGAGCCAGTCGCTGCGGGCCGGCCAGATCATCAAACATCTCAGGGAGTTCGTCACAAAGGGGGAGACGGAGAAGGCGCCGGAAGACATCCGCAAACTGGTGGAGGAGGCCGCCGCGCTGGCTCTGGTCGGCTCCCGCGAGCAGGGCGTCAGAACCGTGTTCGAATATCTGCCCGGGGCCGAAATGGCAATGGTGGACCGTATCCAAGTCCAGCAGGTCCTCATCAATCTGATGCGCAACGCGATCGAGGCAATGCGCCTCGTCGACCGCCGAGAGCTGACGATCCGCACCATGCCGGCCGGTGGGGGGGAGGTTGCCGTCCTTGTCGAAGACACGGGTGGAGGTATTCCGGAGGAAATCTCCGGCCAGCTCTTCAAGCCGTTCGTCACGACCAAGGCTAGCGGAATGGGCATCGGGCTGTCCATTTCGAAGCGGATTGTCGAGGCGCACGGCGGTGAGATGACAGTCTCGAAAAATGCGGGAGGCGGAGCCACTTTCCGGTTTACGCTTCCCGCCTATGTAGATGAACGGATCGTTGCAAATGACTGATTATACGGTGCACATTGTTGATGACGAAGAGCCGGTCAGGAAGTCGCTGGCCTTCATGCTGACAATGAACGGATTCGCCGTGAAAATGCATCAATCCGCCGAGGCCTTTCTGGCTTTCGCGCCGGACGTCAGAAACGGGGTTCTCGTCACGGACCTGAGAATGCCGGACATGTCCGGCGTAGAGCTTCTGCGCAATCTCGGCGATCGCAAGATCAATATGCCCTCGATCGTAATTACGGGGCACGGCGACGTACCCATGGCGGTGGAGGCTATGAAGGCGGGGGCCGTGGATTTCATCGAAAAGCCTTTCGAAGATACCGTGATCATCGAGGCAATCGAGAGGGCATCTGAACATCTGGTCGCTTCGGTAGCCGATGCGGACGAAGCCAACGATATCCGAGCAAGGCTCCAGACGCTAAGCGAGAGAGAACGCCAGGTGCTCTCGGCAGTCGTCGCGGGCCTTCCCAACAAGTCGATCGCTTATGACCTGGACATCAGTCCTCGCACCGTCGAGGTGCACCGCGCCAACGTGATGGCCAAGATGAAGGCGAAGAGCCTTCCCCATCTTGTGCGAATGGCTCTGGCCGCAGGTTTCGGCCCTTCCTGATCCGCCGAGTTGATCTCGCGCAATGCGGTGCGTTGCCGCAAGCGGCTTAATGGCGGCTCATTGCTGCCAGTTGCAGGGCAGATTGCGCGGGACTTAAATTTTGGATGCGAAAACCATTATCGTCGTTGCAGCGGACCAGGGCATCCGGCGGTCCGTGGCATTCGCCCTCGAGGTCGAAGGATATTCCACCGAATCCTACGACACTGTGCAGAAGGCTGAAGCCTCTTGCCGGGAAGCGCTCTGCACCATTCTCGACGATGACGTACTGAGATCCGAGCCTCAGGCCGCGGCGCAACTCCTTAGCAATAGGGGCCACCGGGCCATACTGCTAGTTGATGGCCTGTCGGCCCTTCAGCAACGTGTTGACAATGCGACATTGACGAAGCCGTTCACCGGTGCCGACCTGCTTGGCGTGATCAACAGCCTGATCGAGGCGGCTAAGTAGTCTCCCTTAGTGATCTAACCGAATTTCTCCAAGTCACGCGAATTGGCAATCTGTCCCCACATCGAACGGGGGATAACCATGTACGCCGCTGCACAAGCCAAACCACAGTCCATCGAGGCCGAACACCTTGGACCGGCCCCAATTGCTGGGCCCCATCTTGTCGCCACCTACAAGCCGGGTCGCGAGATCTATGCCCAGGGCGATCTCAACGACAAGTGCTATCAGGTTTCGATCGGAGCCGTGCGTGTCTACCGTCTCCTTTCAGATGGACGCCGACAAGTCGTGTCCTTTCATCTCCCAGGCGAAATGTTCGGTTTCGAAGCGGGATCCAACCATTCTTTCTTTGCCGAAGCCATCACGGAAACAACATTGGCCGTTTTCGGGCGCCGGCATATGCAGGAGCGTTCGCGGGAGCTTCTCGCGCTCGCCTTGACCGGCATGGCGCGGGCTCAGCAGCATCTTCTGGTGATCGGCAGGCAATGTGCCGTGGAGCGGATCGCCGCATTCCTCGTTGATCTTTGCGAACGTCAGGGAGGAGGCAGGCAGCTACGCTTGCCCATGTCGCGACAGGATATCGCGGACTATCTCGGCCTGACGATCGAAACGGTATCGCGCGTGGTGACAAAACTGAAGGCGCGCAGCGTCATCGCGCTCAGGGACGCAAGGACGATCGATATCGTCAAGCTGGAAGCTCTGCGTTCGCTCTGCGACTAAGACTGGCCGGGGCCGCGCAATAGGCCCCTCTGATTCTCCGCCGCCGCCAATCCGGCGTGGTCTAACGGGAGGAGGGAAGAGCCATGTTTGTGAGGGAAATGTCTCGTGAGGAATGCCAAGGCGTCGTGGCAGCCGGAGATCTCGCGCGGCTGGCATGTTGCAGGGGCGGCCAGCCCTACATAGTGCCGATCACGTACGCGCATTCGGGTAAAGCATTTTATTTCTTTTCCATGCCTGGCCAGAAAATCGACTGGATGCGCAGCAACCCAAAGGTGTCGCTGCAGATTTCCGAATTTGCCAGCAATCGACGGTGGAAGAGCGTGGTCGTGACGGGCACGTACAGAGAACTACCGGCGCAAGGCTGCGGTAACGAGCGGCTTCACGCCTGGTCCCTGCTCCAAAAGAAGGCCAACTGGTGGGAACCCGGGGGCTTCAAACCTGTACCGCAAGAGATCTCAGGGGCGTCTGCGCATATCTTCTTCTGCGTCGAGATGGACGAGATGACGGGCCGGGCAGCCTGCGCCGGCGAGCAATAGTCTCCCACATCCGCAGGCGATCGCCCGATGGATCCTACGCCCCCAGTCTCCGTCGCTTGTATATACCTTTGCAGCTCCGTTGGGCCGGCCGATCCCACTATTCCAAGCCCGCAAACTTCCGGCGCCTTCGCGACCTCACGGTCCGCACCGCTGTGCTGAGCGGAGGAGGTCGCATCGTTGCATACCGATGTCTTTCCGCTCTTGTCCGGCACTTTTTGCCCTGGCAGCACGTCTCGCGAGCTCCCAAGCAACTTGATCTGGATCAAGGTGCCACGGGCCGGCCTCTGACAATTCTCGCAATAGTTTTGCGGTCCCCACCGCGTGCGTCAGTCAGCGATTAGAGAGGGTTGGAGCCCAATCATGAAACACACAGTCGAGATGGTCGTGCTTGCCGTGGGCGCCTTCCTGGCGCTGGTCGGAGCCGGCCTTGCGCAGGACCGCCAGTTCGGCGCGCACATGTGGGTGCTGTTCTTCGTGCTGCTCGCCGGCACCCTGGTGCTCATGCGCCGCGTTGACTTCCGTCCGGCTATCGCGGGTCATCCCGGCCGTCGAAACGAATACTTTGACGAGGTCGTGAAGTACGGCGTAATCGCGACGGTATTCTGGGGCGTGGTCGGCTTTCTCGTCGGTGTGGTCGTTGCCCTTCAGCTCGCCTTTCCCGATCTCAACGTGGAGCCTTGGTTCAACTTCGGCCGGGTACGGCCGCTTCACACGTCCGCCGTCATTTTCGCCTTCGGGGGCAACGCGCTTATCGCAACTTCGTTTTATGTCGTGCAGCGTACCAGCCGCGCACGGCTCTTCGGTGGGGACCTCGGTTGGTTCGTCTTCTGGGGATACCAGCTCTTTATCGTCCTCGCGGCTACCGGCTACCTGCTCGGAATTACCCAGAGTCGCGAGTATGCGGAGCCGGAATGGTACGTCGACCTCTGGCTCACCATCGTGTGGATCGCCTACCTCGTCGCCTTCCTCGGCACGGTCCTGAAGCGCCAGGAACCGCATATCTATGTGGCGAACTGGTTCTACCTCGCCTTCATCGTCACCATCGCGATGCTGCACGTCGTCAACAATCTGGCGGTGCCCGTCTCCTTCCTTGGTTCGAAGAGCTACTCCGCATTTTCCGGCGTGCAAGACGCGCTGACGCAGTGGTGGTACGGGCACAACGCGGTGGGCTTCTTTCTCACGGCGGGCTTCCTGGCGATGATGTACTACTTCATCCCGAAACAGGTGAACCGCCCTGTCTATTCCTACCGTCTGTCGATCATCCACTTCTGGGCGATCATCTTCATGTACATCTGGGCCGGTCCTCACCACCTGCATTACACGGCACTGCCCGACTGGGCGCAAACGCTCGGCATGGTCTTCTCCATCATGCTCTGGATGCCCTCGTGGGGCGGCATGATCAACGGCCTGATGACGCTGTCTGGCGCCTGGGACAAAATCCGGACCGATCCGGTGGTCCGCATGATGGTGATGGCCGTCGCCTTCTACGGCATGGCGACCTTCGAAGGCCCGATGATGTCGATTAAGACAGTCAACTCGCTCAGCCACTACACTGACTGGACCATCGGCCACGTCCATTCCGGCGCGCTCGGGTGGAACGGACTGATCACTTTCGGCGCGATCTACTATCTCGTGCCGAAGCTGTGGAACCGCGAACGGCTCTATAGCGTGCGCATGGTCAACTGGCACTTCTGGCTCGCCACCCTCGGCATCGTCGTCTACGCCGCTGTTATGTGGGTCGCCGGTATTCAGCAAGGTTTGATGTGGCGCGAATACGACGACCAAGGCTTCCTCGTGTACTCCTTCGCGGAAACGGTCGCGGCCATGTTCCCCTACTATGTCATGCGCGCCGCCGGCGGCGCCCTGTTTCTCGCCGGCGCGCTCCTCATGGCCTTCAACGTAACCATGACGATACTCGGGCGCGTCCGCGATGAAGAACCGATCTTTGGTGCTGTACCGCTGCCGGCGCCTGCAGAATAGGAGAGCAAAGACTATGTCCATTCTCGACAAACACGCGATACTCGAGCGCAATGCCACGCTGCTGCTGATAGGCTCGCTCCTGGTCGTTTCCATCGGCGGAATCGTCGAAATCGCGCCGCTCTTCTATCTCGAAAACACCATCGAGAAAGTCGAGGGCATGCGGCCATACTCCCCGCTTGAGCTTGCCGGCCGAGACATCTACATCCGCGAGGGATGCTACGTCTGTCACAGCCAGATGATCCGTCCTTTCCGTGATGAGGTGGAGCGGTACGGCCATTACTCGTTGGCGGCGGAGTCGATGTACGACCATCCCTTTCAATGGGGTTCCAAGCGAACCGGACCGGATCTCGCCCGCGTCGGCGACCGCTATTCCAATGAATGGCATGTCCAGCACATGATCGAGCCCCGCTCAGTCGTACCGGAATCTGTAATGCCGAGCTATGCGTTCCTGAAGGAGACACCGCTCGAGGTGACGAATATTGCCATGAGCCTTAAGGCGAACAGAGCTGTCGGGGTCCCCTACACCGACGAGATGATCGGAAACGCGGCTGCGGACCTTAAGGCCCAGGCCGATCCGAATGCCGACGGTTCGGGCGTGAAGGCACGCTATCCCAAGGCCAAGCTCGGCGACTTCGACGGTGATCCGCAAAGGCTTACGGAGATGGATGCGCTCGTCGCCTATCTCCAGATGCTGGGCACGCTCGTCGACTTCTCCACCTACGACGACGCCGCCGGCTATCGCTGAGAAGGAGGCAACATGGAAACGTACACGGCCATGCGCCATTTTGCTGATAGCTGGGGATTGCTCGCGATGACGTTGTTCTTCCTCGGTGTCGTTTTTTTCATCTTCCGCCCCGGCGCCAAGAAGGCTGCCGCTCAGGCGTCTGTCATCCCGCTGAAGGAGGACTGATCTATGGCCGACAAGCACAAGCACGTCGACGAGGTCAGCGGCGTAGAAACCACCGGGCATGAGTGGGACGGCATCCGCGAACTCAATAATCCGATGCCGCGCTGGTGGGTCTACAGCTTTTATGCCACGGTCATCTGGGCGATCGGCTATGCGATCGCCTATCCCTCGTGGCCTATGCTGACGGAGGCGACCAAGGGCGTGCTCGGCTATTCGAGTCGCGCCGAAGTCAGCGTCGAACTGAACGCTGCCAGGGCTGCACAGGCCGGCAACCTGGAGCAGATCGCATCGAGCTCGGTCGAGGAGATCATCGCAAATCCGCAACTGCAGAAATTCGCCGTTTCAGCCGGGGCTTCCGTCTTCAAGGTGAACTGCGCCCAGTGCCACGGCTCGGGGGCTGCGGGCGGGCAGGGCTTCCCGAATCTCAATGACGACGACTGGCTCTGGGGCGGCAAGCCGGAAGAAATTTATCAGACCATAGCTCATGGGGTTCGCCACGCCCCCGACGGGGAGACTCGGGTTTCGGAGATGCCGCCCTTCGGCGACATGCTGACGCCAGAGCAGATGCAGCAGACGGCCGCCTACGTCGTGAGCCTCACTCAGGCACCGTCGCAACCGCACCTCGTCGAGCAGGGCAAGCAGGTCTTCGCCGACAATTGCGCTTCCTGCCATGGCGCAGACGCGAAAGGAAACCGTGAGATGGGAGCACCCAACCTCGCCGATGCGATCTGGCTCAAGGGCGAGGGCGAGCAGGCGGTCATCGCGCAGATGAAGACGCCGAAGCATGGCGTGATGCCCGCATGGCTGCCGCGCCTCGGCGACCACGCCGTCAAGCAGCTCGCGGTGTTCGTCCACTCGCTGGGCGGCGGCGAGTAGAGGTCCACGACCGATTGGCCGTGCACGCGTGCGGCCGATTTTCCTGGTCACGGGTGGGGTGGCCAGCTTTCGTTCGTCTACGGGCAGGGGAGACCGGCCCGTTCAAAGCCCGTGGGGTGCCCACCGCAACGTTCGGCATCCGAGCGCGGACTTGATGCAGATCAAGGTGACCGGAGTGCACATCGGCAAAGGTCGCCTCACAAGCGAAACCATCGCCGGGACCTGCCTGCATGCTCCACCAGCCGATAACCAAAGCTTCAGTCGAACGGCTCGATGCCGAAGCGGTCAATGCCGCGCGCGTGCGAGGGCCGCTCTACGAGAAGCGTCGGAAGATCTTCCCGAAGAGGACCGAGGGTCGCTTCCGCCGGTTCAGGTGGCTGGTGATGCTGATGACGCTCGGCATCTACTATCTGACGCCGTGGATCCGTTGGGACCGCGGGGCGCATGCGCCGGATCAGGCAGTCCTTATCGACCTCGCTTCCCGGCGTTTCTATTTCTTCTTCATAGAGATTTGGCCGCAGGAGTTCTTCTTCGTTGCGGGGCTCCTCGTCATGGCGGGCTTCGGTCTCTTCCTGGTGACTTCGGCGGTCGGGCGGGCCTGGTGCGGCTATGCCTGCCCGCAGACCGTCTGGGTCGACCTTTTCCTCGTCGTCGAGCGCTTCATCGAGGGCGACCGCAACGCGCGCATGCGCCTCGACGCTGGAGCGTGGAGCCTCGACAAAATCCGCAAGCGCATGGCCAAGCATTCCGTCTGGCTGGCGATCGGGGTTGCGACCGGCGGTGCGTGGATATTCTATTTCGCCGATGCGCCCTCGCTTTTGGCGAGCCTGGTCGCGCTCGATGCGCCGCCGGTCGCCTATACCACGATCGGCATTCTGACCGCGACGACCTATGTCTTCGGCGGACTGATGCGCGAGCAGGTCTGCACTTACATGTGCCCATGGCCGCGCATCCAGGCGGCCATGCTGGACGAGAACTCGCTCGTCGTCACTTACAACGACTGGCGGGGGGAGCCGCGCTCGCGGCATGCGAAGAAGGCGGCGGCTGCCGGCGAAGTCGTCGGGGATTGCGTCGACTGCAACGCCTGCGTCGCCGTCTGTCCCATGGGCATCGACATTCGCGATGGCCAGCAGCTCGAATGCATCACCTGCGCCCTCTGCATCGACGCCTGCGACGGCGTGATGGACAAGCTCGGCCGCGAGCGCGGGCTGATCTCATACGCGACGCTCAGCGACTATGCCGCCAATATGGCCCTTGCGACCAGCGGCGGGACTGCGGAGATCGACCCGACCCGCGTGCGCGACGCCAATGGCGCCTTCCGTGACAAGGTGCGGCATCTCAACTGGCGCATCGTCTTCCGGCCCCGCGTTCTCGTCTATTTCGGCGTCTGGGCGATTGTCGGACTCGGTCTTCTTTTCGGCCTGCTGGCGCGCGACCGACTGGAACTGAACGTCCTGCACGACCGCAACCCCCAGTTCGTCGTAGAATCCGACGGCTCGGTGCGCAACGGCTATATGGTGAAGCTGCTCAACATGATCCCCGAACAGCGTACCATCAGCCTGACGATCGAGGGTATGCCCGCCGCCACCATGCGCGTGGCCGGCCAGGCGACCGGCGACGGGCGCAGCATCACCATCGGCGTCGAGCCGGACAAGGTCACCCCACTCAAGGTCTTCGTCACGTTGCCGAAGGGTAGACTCGCCGAAGCGGAAGAGGGCTTCTCCCTCATTGCGGAGGATCCGTCCAGCCACGAACGCGATGTGTACCAGGCCAATTTCAATCTGCCGGGAGCAGCAAGACGATGAGCACGACAACGAAACAGCGCGACCCGGAGCGCGGATTCACCGGTTGGCACATGGTGGCGGTCATGGGCCTCTTCTTCGGCACCATCATCTCCGTCAACCTCGTCATGGCTTGGAACGCCAGCCGAAGCTGGAGCGGCCTTGTCGTCGAGAACACCTACGTCGCCAGCCAGCAATTCAACGGCAAGGTGGCTGAGGGCCGCGCCTTTCAGGCAAGCGGCATCAAGGGACGACTAACGGCCGAACCCGGCGCAATCCGCTACGTCCTTACCCGCAACGGAGAACCGGACCGACAAATCGACAAGGTAATCGCCGTTCTCAAACGACCGGTTGAGGAGCATGAGGACCTTCGCGTCGAGCTCCATCCGCGGGGCGAGGGTGCTTTCATATTGGCCGAAGAGCTGAAGCCCGGTCAATGGATAGCCGCCATGACGGCCATGGCGGGGGGTGCGGTAGTTCACCGTCAGACTATCCGCTTCATCGCAGGGGGAGGTGACAAATGAGCTGCTGCGCCGTTGGTGCGGCAACCATGCTTGCCGAAGGAGGGCAGGCGTCGCCCGCCTCCGAGGAACTTTGGCTTGCGAGCCGGAACCTCGGAGGCGGGTTGCGCCAGTCGGAGCTGAGCGTCCCCGACGCCTATTGCGGTGCCTGCATCGCCACGATCGAAGGAGCGCTGCGCGCCAAGCCCGAAGTCGAACGCGCCCGCGTCAATCTCTCCTCCCGTCGGGTTTCAATCGTCTGGAAGGAGGAGGTTGGCGGTCGGCGCACCGATCCCTGTGACTTCTTGCATGCCATCGCTGAGCGTGGTTATCAGACACACCTCTTTTCGCCCGGCGGGGAAGAGGGCGACGACCTGCTGAAGCAGTTGATCCTCGCGGTTGCCGTTTCCGGCTTCGCCGCAACCAATATCATGCTGCTCTCCGTCTCAGTCTGGTCCGGGGCGGATGCGGCCACCCGCGATCTCTTCCACTGGATCTCGGCGCTGATCGCCGGACCAGCGCTGATCTATGCTGGCCGCTTTTTCTACAAGTCGGCATGGAACGCCATTCGCCACGGCCGAACCAACATGGATGTGCCGATCGCGCTCGCCGTCAGCCTTTCCTATGGCATGTCGCTCTACGAGACGATTGGTCATGGCGAACATGCCTGGTTCGATGCATCCGTGACCTTGCTGTTCTTCCTGCTGATCGGCCGTACGCTCGATCACATGATGCGGGGCCGTGCACGAACGGCGATCAGCGGTCTCGCACGCCTGTCGCCGCGCGGGGCCACGGTTGTCCATCCGGATGGCTCGCGCGAGTACCGCGCCGTCGACGAGATCAAGCCAGGCGAACGCCTGATTGTCGCGGCTGGCGAGCGTATCCCCGTCGATGGACGGGTGCTGTCCGGGACAAGCGACCTCGATCGCTCCGTAGTTAACGGCGAGAGCTCGCCGACCGTGGTCGCCACAGGGGACACGGTTCAGGCCGGCACGCTCAACCTCACCGGTCCGCTCACGCTGGAGGCGACCGCCGCGTCGCGCGACTCGTTTATCGCCGAAATCATCGGATTGATGGAGGCTGCCGAAGGGGGCAGGGCGCGCTACCGACGCATAGCCGACCGCGCTGCCCGCTATTACTCGCCGGCCGTCCATCTGCTGGCACTCCTGACCTTTGTCGGCTGGATGCTAGTGGAGGGAGATATCCACCATGCCATGCTGATCGCAGTGGCGGTGCTCATCATCACATGCCCCTGCGCTCTTGGACTCGCGGTTCCCGTTGTCCAGATCGTTGCGGCCGGGCGGCTGTTCCAAGGCGGTGTCATGGTCAAGGATGGCACAGCGATGGAGCGTCTCGCTGAGATCGACACAGTGCTCCTGGATAAGACCGGCACGCTGACCATCGGCAGACCACGGCTCGTGAATGCGCACGAGATCGCAGGGGGTCGGCTCGCCATTGCGGCGGCTATCGCGGTGCATTCGCGCCATCCGATCGCAATAGCGATTCAGAATTCGGCAGGGGCGATCCCTGCGCTTGCCGGCGATATCCGGGAAATTCCCGGCGCCGGCATCGAAGTGAAGACCACGGACGGCGTCTATCGGCTCGGAAGCCGCGGCTTTGCGGTCGGCGATCCGGGCTCCGGTGGCGGGCAATCGGAGGCTATCCTGTCGTTTAATTTTCGTGAGCTTGCCTGCTTCCGGTTCGAGGATCGGCCGCGCCCCGCGTCGCGCGAATCGATCGAAGCCCTTGGCCGCCTGGACATTGCGACGGGAATCCTATCCGGCGACCGGGAGCCTGTGGTCGCGGCCCTCGCCAGAAGTTTGGGGATTTCAAACTGGCATGCCGAACTCTCGCCACGCGAAAAAGTCGAGGCATGCGCCGCTGCCGCCGAGGCAGGTCACAAGGCCCTGGTAGTGGGGGACGGCATAAACGACGCGCCGGTTCTGCGTGCGGCACACGTTTCCATGGCTCCGGCGACTGCCGCCGATGTAGGGCGCCAGGCTGCCGACTTCGTCTTTATGCATGAAGCCCTTTCGGCAGTTCCCTTCGCCATCGAGACTTCGCGGCACGCCGGACGACTTATCAGGCAGAACTTCGTGCTGGCGATTGGCTACAACGTCATCGCCGTGCCGATCGCAATTCTTGGCTACGCGACTCCGCTCGTTGCCGCTGTCGCTATGTCCACCTCGTCGCTCGTGGTGGTCTTCAATGCTCTGAGACTGAAGCGCAGCCTTGCCGCAGGTAAGGCCGCGACGCCATCCCCATTGATGCATTCAGACGCGGTGACCTCATGAACACCCTCATCTATCTCATTCCAATCGCACTCAGTCTCGGTGGTCTGGGGCTCGTCGCATTTCTGTGGGCGCTCAAGAGCGGACAGTACGAGGACCTCGATGGAGCCTCCTGGCGCGTACTCGACGACGGCGATGGCAAGGGTGAATCGAGCCGGACTTTCTAGCTATTTGACCAAGATCAACTTACCGAAACCAGCGTAGCGCTAGACTGATGGCATGTTTATTGGGACATGCGCAATGAAGACGCTGCAATTGACTTCGAGCGATAGGACGACCTTCCTGAGTTCGCGCTTCTTCGGACGGCTGCCGTGCTCCACCGTCGACGCCATTATCGAGGACACAAGGCTATCGACCTACAAGGAGCACGATATCCTCTTCCACAAGGGCGACAGCATCGACGACGTGTTCTTTGTACTTTCAGGTCTGATCCGCCTCTACCGTGTTGGAAAAGACGGGCGCGAGGCCGATGTGGCGGTGTTCTCCAAAGGCGAAATGTTTGCCGAGAACGTCATGTACCTGGGGCGTGCCACCGCCAGCGCGGAGGCTGCCGAAGCATCCAACATTGCGCGTATTGACAGCGCCAAGCTTCGCCAATTCGCCGCCGCAGACCCCGATGTGGCGCAGGCTTTCATCGAGCATCTCTGCCATCGAGGCAATATAACGGAAGACCTGCTCGCACAAGATCGCCTGCTCACCGCTACGCAGCGCGTTGCAAGCTACATCCTCAGCCATTGTCCAAACGGCACCACCACAAGCTTCTCGTTCCGCTTGCCGTTCCAGAAGTACGTGCTTGCGGGGAAGCTTGGCCTGGCCCCGGAAGCCCTGTCACGCGCCTTTTCGACGCTGCGCCAGTCCGGGGTCACCGTAAAGGGTCGGATGATTGAGATTCACGACCGGCACGAGCTGGAGCGGATCTAAGCCGGAGCAGCAGCACGACCGATCCGAAAATACACGCACAACGTATAATTTACTAATGATTGAGGAGTTGACACAATACATCTCCCGGTAAGACATGGTCCGGTTCCAGAAGACTGCGGATGCTTGGTTTCGCTATCCGCGTCGCGCGAGGATGGGGAACCATGTGCCGTGCCGTCAAGCATCGACTTCAAGCCCTGGATGCGATCGGCAAAGATCGACAGAAGCCTTGATTTGTCCCCCTTGGGGGATAGATGCTCGTTGCTAGGGGCTGTTCATGACGAGGGAGCAACTTCATGGGACAGTTGACGACGCGAGAACGGGATCGAGCCGCGGCAATATTGCTCGTCCTGGCTATTGTGGGCATAGCCATGGCGGCAGCAGGCCGGTTCGACCCGCTCGGAGTACATGGCGCGATTGTCCTCTTATACAGCCTCGGCCTGCTGTATGTTATAATGTCGAGCTCGTTCGGACCTCCGCCGGATCCGTCGCGGATCTCCCGCTACTACGACGATCCCATCAAGGTCGGCGTCTGGTTCACGTTGTTTTGGGCGATCTTCGGCATGTTCGTCGGAGTCTGGGCCGCCGCGCAGCTCGCCTGGCCTAGCCTCAATTTCGATACCGCCTGGGCGAGCTTCGGGCGGATCAGGCCGGCCCACACGACCGGGGTGATTTTCGGGTTCGGCGGCAACGCCCTGATCGCAACCTCGTTCCACGTGGTTCAAAGGACCTCGCGCGCCCGGCTGGCGGACCAACTCAGCCCATGGTTCGTGCTGTTCGGCTACAATCTCTTCTGCATTCTGGCCGTGACCGGCTATTTCATGGGCGTCACGCAGTCGAAGGAATATGCCGAGGCAGAATGGTATGCCGACCTCTGGCTCGTCATCGTCTGGGTCACCTATTTCATCCTCTACATCCGGACGCTGGCGCGGCGCAGGGAGCCTCACATCTACGTCGCCAACTGGTACTACATGGCCTTCATCGTGGTCGTGGCGATCCTGCACATCATCAACAACCTGACAGTTCCGGTCTCCCTGGGGCATGCCAAGAGCTACACGATCTGGGCGGGCGTGCAGGACTCGATGGTGCAGTGGTGGTACGGGCACAATGCGGTCGCTTTCTTCCTGACGGCAGGCTTCCTGGCGATGCTCTATTACTACCTGCCGAAGCGTGCCGAGCGGCCCATCTTTTCCTATCGGCTGTCTATCCTCAGCTTTTGGGGCATAACCTTCTTCTACATGTGGGCCGGCTCGCACCACCTTCATTATACGGCCCTGCCGCATTGGGTGCAGAACCTCGGCATGACATTCTCTGTGATGCTGCTTGTTCCCTCATGGGCATCGGCCGGCAACGCGCTGCTGACCCTGAACGGCGCCTGGCACAAGGTTCGCGACGACGCGACGCTGCGCTTCATTATGATGGCCGCCTTCTTTTACGGCCTGTCGACCTTCGAGGGATCTTTCCTCGCGGTCCGTCCCGTCAATTCGCTTTCGCACTACACCGACTGGACAGTCGGCCATGTCCACGCAGGGGCCCTGGGCTGGGTGGCGTTGATCACCTACGGTTCGCTCTACACGCTCGTGCCGGCGATCTGGAAGCGCGAGAGGATGTATTCGGCAGCCCTCGTTGAGGTCCATTTCTGGCTCGCCTTCGCCGGCACCGTGATCTACGTCTTCGCAATGTGGAACTCGGGCATCATTCAGGGCCTGATGTGGCGGACCTATACCGGGGAGGGGACGCTCGCCTATTCCTTCGTGGATTCCCTGGTGGCGATGTACCCCTACTACATTGCACGCGCCTTCGGCGGCCTGCTGTTCCTGATCGGAGCCGTTGTCGCCACCTACAACATCTGGATGACCGTTCGCGGCGTCCCTGTGCTGGCTGAACGGCACGACGACGTTCCGGTCGCCGCGCCATTGCCGAAAGGCGCGGCAACGGGACCGGCGGAGTAGGATCATGCGCGAACTTATCCATCGAAAGCTCGAGCGGACGGCGATCGGTTTCGTGCTGGCGATCATCCTGGCGGCCAGTGTCGGCGGCATCGTGGAGATCGCTCCGCTGTTCACAATTGACGAGACCGTCGAGGACGTCGAGGACATGCGGCTCTACACGCCGCTGGAGCTCGCCGGCCGCAACATCTATATCCGCGAGGGCTGCTATGCCTGCCACAGCCAGATGATCCGCACGCTGCGCGACGAGGTCGAGCGCTACGGCCCGTATTCGCTGGCGGTCGAATCCAAATATGATCACCCGATGCTGTGGGGGTCGAAGCGAACCGGACCGGATCTCGCCAGGGTAGGAGGCAAATATTCCGATTTCTGGCATGTAGCCCATCTCACCAACCCGCGCGACGTCGTGCCGGAGTCGAACATGCCGGCCTATGCCTGGCTGGCGCGGACACCATTGCGCCTGGATGACCTCGGTCTTCATCTGGAGGCGCAGCGAAGCGTCGGAGTGCCCTATACCGACGAAATGATCGAGAACGCCGCGCAGGACGCCTTCGGCCAGGCCATGCCCGACAGCGAGCAGGCGTCGGGCGTCACCGAACGATATGGCGAGGAGACCCAGGTCAGCGCCTTCGACGGGGTGGCAACACGGGTCACGGAAATGGATGCGCTCGTCGCCTATCTGCAGGTCCTCGGACGGCTGACAAAGGCGGCGTACCAGAACACGGCAGCGCCGGAACAGGTACCCGATCCAGCCGATTGAACGAGAAAGGGACAATTCGTCATGGACGTGACGCACGAGACACTGGTGGAGGCGGCGAAAAGCTGGGGGCTCTTCTATCTCATCGGATTCTCGATCTGCGTCATCGTCTACACGTTCTGGCCGGCTAACCGCGACCGTTTCGATCGCGCCAAGAAGGCGATTCTCGACAAGGATGATCAGCCATGGACGTAGAAGAAGTCGATCCAATCAGCGGCCGGAAGACCACCGGGCATGAGTGGAACGGCATCAAGGAGCTCGACACCCCGGTTCCGCGCGGAGTGCTGCTTTTCCTCGTCATCACTCATGTCTTCGCGCTTATCTGGTGGGTTCTGCTGCCCACGTGGCCGCTGGGCACCACCTACACCAAGGGCCTGCTTGGGATCGACGAGCGCGACGTTGTCGAGGAAAAACTAACCGCCGCGGCTGCCGCCAGAGCGACCTGGGAGAACCAAATCGATACGCTCTCCTACGACGAGATAAGGGCGGACGAACGCCTTATGGCGACGGTGCGCTCAACCGGCCATCAACTCTTCGGCGACAACTGCGCCGTTTGCCACGGCGTCGACGGAAAGGGTCGCAGCAACTATCCGGATTTGACCGATGACGACTGGCTTTGGGGCGGCGGACCGGAGGATATTGAGCAGACTCTGAGGGTTGGCATCAACACCAGGCACCCTGAGAGCCGCGTCGGGCAGATGCCCTCGTTCGGACGCGACCAGATGCTCGAACGCAATCAGGTCCGTGATGTCGCCGCTTACGTCTATTCGCTCACCAATCCCCAATACTCCACGCCGGAGAACATTGGCCGGATCGAGGCGGGTAGAGAAGTGTTCCTCACCACTTGCGCCGCCTGCCACGGCGAAGACGCGAGAGGCAGTCGGGCGGTCGGCGCTCCGAACCTGACCGATGCCTATTGGATCTACGGCGGCTCGATGCAAACCATCATCGAGTCGGTCCATGGCGGACGCCAGGGCCACATGCCGACATGGGACGAGCGGCTGACACCGGCGGAGATCAAGATCCTGGCCCTCTATGTCAACGCGCTGGGCGTGGAGAAGCCGTGATGACGAAGGTTGTTGCCAGACGAAGCAGATCGGCGCTGGCCTGGTGGGGCCTCGTTGCTGCGGCGATTTTCCTCGGCGCTAACGCCCACATGCTTTACGTCGCGATCGATAGCGATCCCGGATGCGTCGCCCACCTCAAGGAGACGGGACCGACACCGGGACAGTACAGGGCCGCAAAATCATCCTGCTGACGGCATGGTGTACCCGTGGAGAGACATATGTCTGGAACTCGAAAGTTACAGCGTTGGGTAGGCGAGGTCTCAGGCATAGAGGAGACCTGGAACCCGAAATGGCAGCGCCATTTACCGGCCCAGGCGCCCTTCGAGTGGTTGGCGAAAGGTTGGCGTGACCTGATCACTTTCCCGATGCTCAGCCTGAGCTACGGGATAACCGTCTTCGTCGTTTCCTTCCTGATCATCTGGCTCCTCTTCGCGACCGGACGCGACTATTTCTTGTTCCCCGCCGTTGCAGGTTTCATGATCATCGCGCCGCTCCTCGCCACGGGCCTTTACCTGAAGAGCTCGCGCCTCGAGCGCTCCGAGCCGGTCACTCTTGGGAGCATGCTCCGCGTCAGACCGGTGGCCGGCGCCCAGGTGTTCTTCACGGGGCTTCTGCTCTGCATGCTCATGCTGCTCTGGATGCGTGCGGCCGTGCTCATCTATGCCTTGTTTTTTGGAGTTCGGCCGTTTCCGGGCCTAGGGCATGTCACGCAACTGCTTCTGACGACGCCGACCGGTTGGGCCATGCTTGCAGTCGGCATTTTCATAGGCGCGCTTTTTGCGGGCTTTTCCTTTGCTATAAGCGTGTTCTCCATCCCGATGCTTCTGGACCAGCGCATCGATGCGTTCACGGCAATGGGGATCAGCGTGGCGCTTGTCTGGAACAATCTCCGTCCGATGCTCGTCTGGGGCGCGATTGTGCTTGGACTGTTCCTGGTAAGCGTCGCCACCGGGCTGATCGGTCTGGTCGTGATCTTCCCCTTGCTCGGGCATGCAACGTGGCACGCCTACAAGGCGGTGCACTAGTCATGTCCTGCTGTTCCGGGATAGCCGTTGCAAGCGCTGGGGCCGCTCCTCGGACGAGCCCGCAGGCTGAGGAGATCCGGCTTGCGAGCCGCGATCTCGGCGACGGCCTTCGCCAAACCGTATTGGCGCTGCCCGACATGCATTGTGCCGCCTGCATCGCTGCCGTCGAAGGCGTGCTTAGGAAACTCCCCGGCGTGGAACTCGCACGAGTGAATCTGTCCTCCCGGCGCGTGACCATCAACTGGCGCGGCAATGACGACGAGAGCCCGGATTTCACCGCCGCACTTGTGAAAATCGGCTATGCCTCGCATCTGGCCTCCATTGAGGAGGACACCCAGGATCCGGTGCTTTCTTCCCTTCTAAAGGCGCTCGCGGTTGCCGGCTTCTCGGCGATGAACATCATGATTCTCTCGGTATCGGTCTGGTCCGGGGCTGATCCCGCGACGCGCCATGCTTTCCATCTGATCTCGGCCGCGCTCGCTCTGCCGGCGATCGTCTATTCCGGCAGGATTTTTTATCGCTCGGCCTGGGCGGCGCTGCGGCACGGCCGCACCAATATGGACGTTCCGATCAGCGTCGGCGTTCTCCTTGCCTTCGCCCTGAGTGTTTACGACACCCTACACAACGCGGCTTATGCCTATTTCGACGCGAGCACGTCCTTGCTGTTCGTCCTGCTGGCAGGGCGAGCACTGGATCACCTGGTGCGGGGCAAGGCGCGTTCCGCCGTCGGAGCGCTTGCGAGGCTCGCGCCGCGGGGCGCCAATGTGATCCGGGCGGACGGCGCGATTGATTACGTCTCGCTTTCCGAGATCAAGCCTGGCATGCATCTGCTGGTCGCCGCCGGCGAGCGCGTGCCGGTCGACGGCGTTGTTGTCAAAGGCGCCTCGGAGCTTGATTGTTCGCTCGTTTCAGGGGAGAGCGAGTGGAAGCGTGCAGCGCCGGGAAGCGCATTGCAGGCGGGAGTGATGAACCTCGCCAATCCGCTGACACTGGTGGCGACCGTATCCGCCGACGGTTCTTTCCTGGCCGAGATGACCCGCATGATGGAGGCTGCCGAGAGCGGGCGCTCCAATTACCGCCGAATCGCTGATCGCGCCGCAAGCTTGTATGCGCCCGTCGTGCACGGTGTCGCCCTCCTTTCCATGTTCGCATGGCTTTACGGAACCGGAGATCTCCACAAGTCAGTCAGCATTGCCATCGCCGTGCTGATCATTACCTGCCCATGCGCCCTTGGACTTGCCGTGCCGATGGTACAGGTGGTGGCGGCACGGCGCCTCTTCGAACGCGGCATCATGGCGCGCGACGGGTCCGCATTCGAGAGACTGAACGAAATCGACACCGTACTCTTCGACAAGACCGGGACGTTGACCTTCGGCGAGATGCGTCTGGTCAATGCGGACGACATTGAGCCCCGGCTCTTGTCTCTGGCCGCGGCGATGGCGAGGGTCTCGCGGCATCCCGCCTCCGCGGCCATTGCCATGGCGGGCGCAGGACGGCACGGGTCCCCTCTGGAGTTCGAGAGTCTGGAGGAGATTCATGGCTGCGGAATCGAGGGGCGGGCAGGGAATGCGGTCTACCGTCTCGGGCGCCCGTCGTGGGCGTCGAATGCAAGGCAGGTCGACCTGGGAGCGGCGTCGGTAGCCGTGCTGTCGAAGGACTGCGAAACGATAGCGGTTTTCGCATTTGAGGACTCCATCCGTCCTGGCGCTCGAGAGCTTGTACAGACACTCCGCTCCGCCGGCTATTCACTAGCGATAGTTTCAGGAGATGCCCATCCCGCGGTTTCGTCCGTCGCCAAGCAGTTGGGCATCGAGAAGTTCTCGGCCGAGCTACTTCCCGGTGAGAAGGTGAAGGCCATCCGGTCATTGGCCGAGGCGGGCAGCAAGGTGCTGATGATCGGCGACGGTCTCAACGACGCGCCGGCTCTTTCCGCCGCACACGTGTCGATCGCCCCGTCGTCGGCGACGGACATCGGACGAAGCGCGTCCGATTTCGTGTTCCTTGGTCACAGCCTGCTGGCTGTCCGAGAAGTCATTGAAGCCGCGTCCAGGGCCGATGTGCTGATCCGCCAGAACTTCGGAATGGCAGTCGCCTACAATATCGTCAGCGTGCCCTTCGCAATCGCAGGACTGGTCACGCCGCTCGCTGCGGCGCTGGCCATGTCCTTGTCCTCGATCGTCGTCGTTGGAAACGCGCTGCGCCTCCGTGCAAAGGTTAGAAAGGGCCCGCGCTTTTTCCGGGCGACCAAACCAGTCACGGCAAAGCCATGAACTATCTTGCCGTTCTTATACCGGTGGCATTGGCGATGGGCGCTGTCGGACTGCTGGCATTTCTCTGGTCGCTGCGTGCGGGTCAATATGAGGACCTGGACGGGGCGGCTGAAAGAGTCCTGTTGGACGATGAGGAAGACGAAGGGCCGCCGGCGGACCCGGCCATGGACGGAACCGCCAGCACAGGCCAGCGTTCTGGACCGAAAGAAGACGATGAAGCGACGCTGCACCCCGGAGGATCCAATGCCAAACACGGATGAACACATGGACAACCGCTCCCCGGAGCAAGCTGTGGAGAGGTCAAGTTCGAAACAGAACGACATGCCGGACCGCCAGATTGATCCTTCGGAGTCCGTGACCTTGTTTGCAATTGCCCTTGGCGCGATCGGCGGTCTAGTCGGCCTCGTCACCGGGATCACTCTCCTGTCGAATTCCGGACTCGGGGCCGCTGTCCTCAATTGTCTAATTGCAGTCCTTGCTGGTGGGTCTGCGGGGATCGTCGCCGGGGGGACGCTGGGAGCGGCGATCGGCATCACGCGCGGCATCCGGGTGCCTAGACAAGTCGGGCCTTGATCATCACGGCTATCGCGTCGCTTGAAATCGGACCTATTGCGACGCTGGTTTTATCGCTGTTGCCCAAGCGTCGGTGGTAAACGCCAATCGTTAGGGCGAATGCGGCCAGCTGATCCGCGAATAACTGCGCTTATCTCTCCGACCCCGCGTTTGTTGATCTGGAACAAGGATTGTTCCAACAGGCTCGTCTATTTGCTGCATCGAGTGCTGCGCCCGTATGGAGAATGGACGATGGCGAGACGACGAACGGGATTGAGCCGAGGGCTGGCGCTGGTCGCCGCTTGCATGCTCGTCCTGCAGTCCGTTGTCCACGCTTTTGTCGGCCAAGGACCGGTTGTCCGACAATTGGATCCCTTCGGCGATCCCCTCTGCATTACGGGGGCAAGCCACTCCGACACTGACCCTGGCGGCGGCGATCACGACAGGCTGGCCGAGTGCTGTATCCTCGGATGCGGCCTGTCCTCGGCTTTGCCTGCCCCACCTGGCGGTATCGCGTCGGTTCCTGTAACGCCGCGGTCTTCAAGCGCTGTCCTGCCCCCATCCTGCGAGCTGTTGGTTCGCAGAAGCGACCATGATCCCGGCTGTCCCCGAGCTCCGCCGCCGACTGCCGAGATCGCGTCGAGCGTGTTTTCCCACGCCGGAAACTTCCTGACGCCTGGACCAACGTTAGTCGAGGTGCAGGCTATCCGAACTTCGTGAACTGCGGGCTGCTGTCCAGTCCCCAACTCAACCCCTTCAGCTGTGAAGCGGACCGGCGACGCTGGTCCTCGCGAATCCCGCCGACGCGAGCCGGCATTCGATAAGGAGAAAAGTCCAATGCTAAAGAAACCGGTGCTGACCGCCGCCCTGATTGCCGTTGGTGCGGGAGCGGCGATCGCTCACACCTCGCTCGAAACGAAGGAAGCTCCGGTAGGCGCGAGCTATAAGGCCGTCTTCCGCGTGCCGCACGGCTGCGACGGGAAGCCGACCAACGCGGTGCGCGTCCAGATTCCGGAGGGCGTTATTGCCGTTAAGCCGATGCCCAAGCCCGGCTGGACCCTGGAGAAGGTAAGCGGCGCCTACGAGAAGTCCTACGACAACCACGGCACCCCGACGAAGGAGGGCGTGAAGGAGGTGCTGTGGAAGGGGGGCCATCTGGGAGACGACGAGTACGATGAGTTCGTAGTGCGCGTTTATCTGACGTCGGACCTGCCGGCGGGCAAGGTGCTCTATTTCCCTACCGTGCAGGAGTGCCCCGACGGCGCGGCTGAACGATGGATCGAGATCCCGGCAGAAGGCCAGAGCGGCGACGATCTCGAGTTTCCGGCTCCCGGTGTAAAGCTCCTCGAAAAGGCGGGCAGCCACTAAAAACAATGAGAGGCGGAGGGAAGCGTGCACTCGAGGCGCGCTTCCCTATATGGCTGACGGAGATTGGCATGATCAACCCGCGCTTGGAGGGACGCCGATGCCACGCCCCGGCTCGCATGCTGGCGCTTTCGGTGCTGGCCTGTTCTGCATGGCTCTGGCTCGCCGCAACGGCCTTCGCGCATGCATCGCTGGTCGAGACCAACCCGGCAGACAACGCCGTGCTCGCCGAGGCGCCTGCGGCGTTTTTGATGACCTTCAGCGAGGTGATCTCGCCGCTCTCCCTAAGACTGGTCGGGCCGCACGGCTCGAGCGTTAGCCTCGAACACTACGAGCTACGCGATCGAACACTGAAAATCGAACCACCGTCCAGACTCGTCCGGGGCACGCATGTGCTTTCCTGGCGTGTGGTCTCCGAAGACGGACATCCGATCGGTGGTTCGGTGATCTTCACGATTGGGGCGCCGAGCGCAACGCCTCCCGCAGCCGCAGTGGGCATAGACTGGGAGGTTGGCACGGCAATATGGATGGCAAAGCTCGCCCTCTATCTCGGCCTCTTTCTAGGAATTGGCGGGTCGTTCGCGCTGTCGTGGCTTGGAAAGGGCGAGCGCTCCGGAACCGTGGCCATTCACATCATTCTCGGCGTCGGACTCGTCGGAGCGCTGCTGTCTGTCGGCTTCCAGGGTCTCGACGCGCTCGCCGTTCCTCTTCGGCGCCTCGTGCATTTGGCGACCTGGCAAGCTGGAATGAGCACTAGCTTCGGCCGGACCTCCGTCGTCGCCGTTCTTGCTTCTGTGATGGCAACCTTTGCGCTGGTTGCGAAGGGCGGCTGGGGGCGCCTTCTTTCTCTGGCTGCGCTCAGCGGGACCGGTTTGGCACTTGCGCTGAGCGGCCATGCCAGCGCCGCGGAACCGCAATGGGTTACGCGCCCGATGGTCTTCCTTCACGGCGTCGGGATTGCGTTCTGGACAGGAGTGCTTACACCGCTGGGACTAGCGCTGGCACGTCGCACACCAGAGTCTGCGGGCATGCTGCGCCGCTTCTCCACCACGATCCCGCTCGTTCTCGCCTTGCTGATCGTCGCTGGCATGGTGTTGGCCGTGACCCAGGTTCGCAAACCGGCAGCATTGGTTGAGACCGCCTACGGGGTGGTACTCCTCGCCAAATTGGCTTTGTTTGTTCTGCTTCTTGCTCTTGCGGTGTTTAATCGCCTGCGGCTGACGGAGCCGGCAGAGCGACGTGACGCACCGGCTGCAGGGCGCCTCGCTCGGTCGATCGCCATCGAAACCGTCGTCGCCGTCTTGATCTTCGGCGTAGCCGCAGTATGGCGGTTCACGCCCCCGCCGCGCGCATTGGAAGTTGCCGCTTCCCGACCTGCAGCCGTTCATCTCCATGCAGCGCGAGCCATGGCGAATGTGCGGCTCTCGCCAGGCCGTGTCGGTCAGGTGGCGGCATTCATCGAGGTGTTCGGCAAGGACGGGCAGGTCCTCGCGCCAAGGGAGGTGACGCTCGTCCTTTCCAATCCCGCGTCTGGCATAGAAGCGATCCGGCGGCCCGCGCAGCCCACCGGGGAGAGAAACTGGCGCGTCGATGGTCTCGTGGTGCCCTTGCCCGGCGCTTGGCATGTGCGGCTTGATCTCCTGGTCTCCGATTTCGAGCTCGTGAAGCTCGAGGGCAAGGTTGGAATCCGGCCCTGAAGATGCCCCTTGCTTAGCTTAACATCCACTGGGGGGCGAAGTCTCGAGCGGCCAGGACGCCGTGTTCGACAAGACATTCGGCAAGCCACTTTCCTGCAGGCACAAAGGCGCGCGTGCTCTCTCTCTGCGAAAGCACAATTCTGGAGCGCGACGTTGAAAAGCACTGTTTGCGCAGGCGCAAAGACGTGCGGACCAAAATTCTGCACAAGGAATGTCGAATTCAGGGACGCGAATTCGGCGCGATACTGGCTTCGGCCAGCGGAATCCAAGCACACACCTGGGAAGAAACACGGCAAAGGAAAAGCTCATGACGGAAATAAGCCTCGACAACACCGTGTCAGCGATCGCAGCAGAGCTGCCCGGAGCCGCGGAACTATTCCGGGGACATGAAATCAGCTTCTGTTGCGGCGGCGACGTCCGACTCTCGGAAGCCGCCGTCAAGGCGGGTCTCGCACCGTCGGCGCTGCTTGCAGAGTTGCAAGCCCTCGTAGTGGCCGCGAGACGAGATGCACCTGAGCAGACATCGGACCTCATCGGACACATCCTGGACAGATATCACCAGACGCACCGTGCGGAGCTCGCCTGGCTCATCCCGCTCGCCCAGAAGGTGGAGCGGGTGCACGGAGACCACCCCTCGGCACCGATCGGGCTCTCCCAGGTTCTTGAGCACCTGCGGGACGACCTTGAGAGCCACATGATGAAAGAAGAGCAGGTCCTCTTCCCGATGATGCAACGCGGCGGCAGTGCGGTGATCGCCCATCCGATCATGCGGATGCGAGACGAGCACGAGGAGGAGGCGGAGCATCTCCGGACGATCGAACATGTGACCCATGGGCTTTCGCTGCCGCCAGGCGCCTGCGGCTCGTGGACCGCGCTTTATACGGGACTGCGCAAGTTCACCGACGACTTGATCGCGCACATGCATCTCGAGAACGCCGTGCTGTTTCCGCGCTTCGAAGACCAGTCCCAGGCGGCCCTTTGACTTACGAGTCGACCGATTGGGGTTCCATCTGGCGGGCGCCATACCGACCCCCGTTTTTTCTCGCGGGACTATGGGCGCTTGTCGTGCCCATGGTCTGGCTCCTCCCGCAACAACTCGCACCGGACAGGGTCGAGTGGCACAGCCGCGAACTTGTGTTCGGCATGGGGGGAGCTGCGGCAGGGGGCTATCTCCTGTCGGCCCTGCCAGCCTGGACGAAGAGGAGGGCGGTCTCGCCGGCCGCCACTATGATTGCAACCTGGCTCTGGTGCGTCGCCCGTCTTACCGGCGCGCTCTCGGACCATTTGCCCTTTATCGCTGCCGCGACCGGGGTGTCCGCCTATTTTGCGTTCCTGACTGCGATGTTGATGCATGGCATTGTTGTCTCCGGGGCGTGGGATCGGTGCTGGGCGCCGCTTGGGACGGGCGCGCTTGGCATAAATGCCTTGGTTAGCATCGGCGATGGCCCGGGTCCCAAGCCGCTGCTTTATGCCGTGCTGATCGTTTTAATAGGCGGACGCGCCGTGCCCGCCTTCACGCGATCCTGGCTGGACCGGAGAGGAAGAGGGAAGCTGCTCTACACTCGGCGGAATCTTTCCCACCTGGCGATAGCGGGCACTCTCCTCGCAGCCTGTCTTCATGGCGCTTGGCCGCCCACGCTGCCAGGTCTCCTGCTGTTGTTTTCGGGCGCTGTGCTGCTGTGGCAGATGAGCGCATGGCGGAGCCTCTGGACCCGCCGCTATCCGGCCTTGTTCATCCTGCATGTTGCCTTCGCCTGGACACCGACGGCGCTCATTCTCGGCGGTCTTTCAGCTATTATACCCGACCAGGTTCCAGCAGATGACGCCCTGCACGCGCTGACGATGGGCGCGATGAGCACGATGATCGCCGCCTTGATGATGCGGCCAGCCATGGTCCGCGACGGCGAGTCCCTGATCCTCGGTCGGGCCATGGCGGTCGCGTTCTCACTCGTGTCGCTCTCGGCGCTGCTGCGGATTTCCGGCGGCTGGTTGAATGAAAACGCTTTCGACACCGTCGCTGCTGCCGCAATCTGTTGGATGGCGGGGTGGACGCTCTTCCTCGTCGCATATTTTCCGGCCATGAGCGGTCCTGTTCCTAGACCCGCGTTCAGCGCCGCACTCGGCAATAAGGTCGAGCGTGGCAACGGCATCACGGCCGCGGAAGGGGTTTCTATGTCCGCAGAGCACCAAGGTGCCGGTGCTTGAGAATGCCCCTCCGATTAGATGTATCTTGCAGGAGAGAGTCATGCAGGTTCAACGAGATCAAAATGGAGATTTCACATTCGACCCCGCTGCGCTCGCGGATCGTTTCCAGCTCTCAAGCGACGACTTGCGCCGGAACATCCGTAGGGGGCTCGTCACCAGCACGGTCGAGCGCGGCGAGGGTGAAGACGCTGGCACGTGCCGCTTGCGCGTCAAAATCGGGAACCGAATATGGACCGCAATCCTGAACAGCGAGGATCGCGTGATCAGCGAAGAAATGACCTTTTATCGCGCGAGCTCGCGTACTGAGATCAAACTGGCGTCAGACGGATCTTGACCCAGACCATTCGCAGGGGAAGGCCAACCGCGGCCAGTCTGAAGGCCGGCCCCTCGGCCCTTGGTCGAAAACCGCTTCGTCCGGTGGTACCCTCACTCGGCGAATAAATTGGGGCCGAATACTTCGTAGTGAATATGCGCTTCGGAAATGCCAAGGCTGAGCAGCTTGTCGTGCTGCATGCGCATGAACGGAACCGGTCCGCAGATGTAATAGTCGGCCTCCTCGAGGAGGATGCTGTCCTTGATCTCCTCGACGTCGACCAATCCGGGAAAATCGTAGTCATGCCCCTCGATATCCGTCGGCAGGGGCTCGTTGTAGAAGATGAACAGCTTGAATTCCGGGTAGGTGCGGGAGGCTTCCTTCAGACGGTCACGCATCGCATGCACTGCGCTGTTTCGTGCGCCATGCACGAACACGACCTTCCGCGGCGGTGTCTGGAGCGCCTTCTTCAGCATACTGACCATCGGCGTCAGACCGACCCCGCCGCTGATCAGAACGATCGGCGTCGTCGCGGTGACGTCGATGTAGAAATTCCCGTAGGGAGCAGCGAGCTTGAGTTCATCGCCGACATTGACATCATCGTGCAGCAAGGACGAGACGTAGCCGGGCGTCCCCAAGCCGCCATCTTCTCTCTTGACGGAAATGCGATAGCTGCGTCCGTTCGGAGAATCCGAAAGGCTGTATTGGCGTATCTGCTGGTACCCGAGCTTGGGCACATGCACCGCGACACTCGTGTACTGTCCAGGCTCGAAATCCGCCACCTGTCCACCGTCCGCCGGCTCCAGCACGAATGAGGTGATGACATCGCTCTCCGGGTGCTTCTCACGGACGATAAAACGACGCCAGCCGGTCCAACCACCGGAGCGTTCGTCCGAGCGCTCATAGAGCTCACTCTCCATGCCAGCCAAAATATCCGCCAGATTGCCGTAGGCCTGTGCCCAGGCTGATATGATTTCATCTGTCGCGGCATCTCCCAGCACCTCCTTGATAGATGCAAGCAGATGTTCTCCGACGATGGTGTATTGTTCCGGTCGCACGCCAAGGCTGGCGTGCTTATGGGCGATATCCTTCAGCACCGCCGAAAGGCTCTCCGGATTTTCGATGTTGGCTGCATAGGCGTAGACGGCGCGTGCGAGCGCTTGCTGTTGCTCGCCCCTTTCCTGGTGCGCCATGTTGAATATGTTCTTGAGTTCCGGGTGCGCCTGAAACATCCGCTTATAGAAATGCTGGATGATCGCGTGCCCGTGCTGAGCGAGCACTGGGGCCGTGGCTTTGACGATATCTTTGGTCTTCTGGGTCAGCATTTGGGGCTCTCCTTTGGCCACTGAACGGCTCTTCAAACCGGGGCGCTCTGACTGCGCCGGGTTCAACATACGAGTGCAGCTGTCTCGGCTGCACTGACTGTGCATCATTCCGC
The DNA here is from genome assembly GCF_035610345.1 of Sinorhizobium meliloti. The sequence continues at coordinate 331,545 of NZ_CP141214.1, forward strand.
TGACGCTGACGCAGACCTTGAATTCTACTCAGCAATAGAGCGGAATTGCGCGGATTGAGCTTCAGATCTTGTCGTTTTCTGACCCCCGGATCTTTGGACCACCGGCGTCACGCACGGCCGCACCGCTCGTGCGCACCCGAAGTAGAGATCATTTCAACGGTCAGTTCCGAATGGTGCTCGCACGCGATGCGAACAGCCGAACTGCCCATGAGGCTGAAGGCGGTTGAGAAGGCGTCGGCAGCCGTCGCAGTCGGGGCTACGACGCTGACCCGTCGATAGAGTCTTGGCGTTGCCCCGCTCAGCGGGTCGAGAATGTGGCCGAACCGGCCGGAGCCGCCGAATTGGAAGCCGTCCGGGCTCGAGGTCGCGACGGCCCTGTTGACGAGGCTCAGTACGCTGTCCGGCGTGCCGGCATCTTCTCGCGTCGCAAGTCCGACCCGCCACGGCCGGCCGTCGTGCTGCGCCCCGATGGCGCGTGTTTCGCCCATGCTGACGAGACTGTTTGCCATACCCGCATCCTTGAGCAGGCCGACGATCCGGTCGGTGATGTAGCCCTGCGCTATGCCATTGAGGGTCAGCCCCATTCCCGGTTGGGAGAATACGACGCGATCGCGGTTGAACTTGAGCTTGTCCATGCCGACGCGCGACAATGCGCGCCTCTTCGCGGCCTCCGGCGGTCCCGCAGGATCAGCGTCGCTGGCGGAAAAGTGCTCTGCATAGAGCGTCCACAGAGGTTGAACGGTGGGGTCGAAGGCACCACCAGTCGCCACCCAGAAGTCATGGCTCGCCTCGAGCAGGTTCACCAGATCCGACGGCGGAGCGGCGATCGCTCCGGTTCGGTTCAGTTCGGAGAGGACGGAATCGCTCTGGTAAAGACTGAACACCCTCTCGAGGCGCGACACCTCGGCAACGACACGGTCTATGAGCCGCGCCGCGGCTGCCTGGCTCTCTAAGTTCAGGATCAGTGTCGCGGGCGCGCCCAGGGCGCGGCCTCTCCACGTCAACGCGGCCACTGCGGCTTCGGCACGTCCGCCAAGGTCCAGCAGCGGGAGTCCGGCGGCAGCGGCCATGATGCAGATCGCCCGGCGGCGCGTAATCGGGCTAACCATGAGTTTGAGCCTCCCCATGGCTCTCGGTTTCGATTCCCGCGCCGTACTCGGAGGCCCCGGTCCCCAGTACATAGTCCTTGGGAATTTCCTCGAATCCGGTCACCCGGCCGCCATTCCTTGCAGCGAAATCCCGTGCAGCGCGTTCGCTCGAAAACGGCACCGCCTCCTCGGCCCCCATTCCGCCCCTTACCTTGCTGCCGATGACGTAGAACGCCTTTGTCGCGTCGATCCAGTTCTGCGTTCCCGGCTCCCCCCAGCTCGGCGCTGCGCCCATGTCCGATACATAGATCGCGGCGACGTCCTTGGGTTCCTCCGGTAACATCGTAAAGGCGACGGCGTCCCGCGCCGAAGAGAACCAGATGGGTTCGGGGATGTCCTGCAGGATGATCTGGCCCTTCGGCCCCGGATGCTCGAGGACGTTCATGCCGCAGTAGCGTCCCATTGCGTCGGCCGTGAGCGCATAGGGGGAGGGCATCATCGCATCCTCCTCCTTCTGGCAGCCGGCAAGGACAAGCGTTGCGGCGAGGATGGCAGTGGCGACCGTGAACCTCATAGCTCCCTCCTTGAGAAGATCAACGTGGCGAATCCGAGCGGTGCGAGCGTCCAGAACCCGAACGCTGCAAGCAGGACGGGCGCGGAAAGGCCGGTGTGGTCGGCGACGCCTCCCAGGGCCGAAAGAGCGCGTGCCCCACCGGAACCGAGGTTGAGCAGGCGGTAGACGTCGGTCGGGTTGGCGAGCAGGAGCAGGTTGAGCAGCCCGGTCGGAATGGCCAGCCCCTGCGCGGCAACGAGACCGCCGAGCAGCGCCATGTCGTAGATCAACACGAAGAACAGCCAGATTCCAATCGCGATGCCCCCGGCCGTCGCGCGCTCCCTGGCCATCGAGCTTATAAGATAGCCGATCGACGCAAACACGGCCCCAAGGAGGATCGAGGACGCGATCATCGACCCGAAGGCCCGCCAGCTATCCGGTCCGACAGCGCTTCCCGTCGCGACCAGCGCGGCAGCAGCCGCGCCGTAGCCGAAGAGCGTTGCGAAGGCGAGTATCGCCAGATGACCGAGGAACTTCCCGAAGACGACCTCGCGGCGTCCGATAGGATAGCTGAGGAGAAGCAGCATCGTTCCTCGCTCCATCTCGCCGACGATCGCGTCATGCGACAGCAGGAGGGCGATCAACGGCACGAGGAAGATGGTGAGGCTCGAGAGGCTGACGATGACGACATCAAGCTTGTCGACGCCCACGCTACCGGTCGGCACGCTGCCAAGGAAGGACAGCGTCAGGGCAAGTGCGGTCAGTAGCAAGGTGGTTGCCAGTACCCACCGGTTCCGCATGCCTTCCTGGATCTCTTTCCCGGCGAGGGTGAAGATATTGCTCATTTCGTTACCCCACCCTTGAGAAAATGCGCGTAAAGGTCATCAAGCGTCGGTTCAGTGATCGTCAAGCCGGAGAGCAGCGCAGCATCTGCGGTGATCTCATGCAGCAGCGAGATCTTGCGGTCCGAGGAAACTTCCGCGTCGAGGACGCCGTGCGGGCTGCGGCACCATTTCATGCCGCCGTTCAGCCAGGCAGGCGTGGCGTCGGCCTGGGAGAACGTCAGGCTGATTCGCGTCGGCAGCCGGGCGATGCCACGAAGCTCCTCAAGTGTTCCGTCTGCGATCTTCACGCCTTTGTTGACGATGATCACGCGATCGGCCCGGCCCTCGAGTTCGGTAAGGGCGTGCGACGAGAGCAGCACGGTGGTGCCCTTTGCCCGCAGTTCGGTGATCAGCTCGTAGAAGTTCCGCCGCAGGGCCGGGTCGAGTCCGCTAGTGGGTTCGTCGAGGAGCAGGATCCGTGGCGTGCCGAGCAGGGCCTGCGCCAGGCCCAGGCGTTGTCGCATGCCCTTGGAATAGGTCCGGACGGGCCGGTCGACGGCTTCCTCGGCTAGCCCGACGCGCTCGAAAAGATCGCTGGCGGCTACACAGTCCACCCGCTTCAGCCGTGCGTAGAAGCGCAGAGTCTCCCGCCCTGTCAGCGCCATGTTGAAGGAGACGCTCTCCGGGAGATAACCCAGGCGTTGCCGTACCGCGAAGTCGCCCGTCGCCGGGTTCTCTCCGAGGACACGCACCAGACCTTTTGTCGGCCGGATAAGGCCGAGCATCAGCTTGATGAGGGTGGTCTTGCCGGCGCCGTTATGCCCGACGAGCGCGACGGTTTCGGCTGCTCCCAATCCGAAAGAAATGTCCCGCACTACGGTCGAGTTTCCGTAGCACTTGCTGACGTTGACTATCTCGACTGTCCCGGTCATTGCACGACCTTCCTGTCTGCCGGCACCATCAGCGGGTGGCTGTCGACGACGCCGCCGGGCAGGATTGCCGGAAACTGCGCCTGCGCCCAGCGGATCACCTGGACGGCGGGGCTAGTGGTCAGCAGCTTTGCCTGCGGGGAAGTCCATAATACCTTGTCGATTAGATCATTCGGTCTGTAGGGGCTATCGCCAACACCGTCGCCGTTGAGGTCGAAGGCGGGGTTGTCGCTCCAGTAATTGCCCTGTCCTTCAGACGACCAATCGAGGTGGCGCGTACCAACATACTTGACCTGATTTCGATTGCTGATGAAGGAGTTGCCGCTGATCAGGTTGCCCTCCGAGCCTGCGGTGAAGTGGATGCCGATCGCGCAGCCCTCGAACACGTTGTTCCGAAAGCGGTTCTTGTTAGCATTGTAGATGAATACGCATTTTTCCGGCCCAAGTCGGCGGACTTCAACTCCTGTCTGTTTCTCGTCCTCGGCCTTCGGAACGCCGTGCTCCGAGGACCGCGCCTTCAGCCAGCGGTCCGCCGGCTGAAGGCGGCCGACGACGATGTTCCCGGTGATCCGGGAGTTGTTCGCGTAGTTCAACAGAAGTCCGTGGTCGCGATCCCCGTCCGAGCGATTGCCTTCTATCTTGAGGCGGTTGGAATACATGATCGCATAGCCGACAGCGTTGCCCGTCGAGACGTTGTCGCTGATTTCGCTGTCATTCGTGTACATGTAATGCACTGCGAACCGCAGTTGACGAAAGCGATTGCCGCTGAAGACATTCCGCTTGCTCGTTTTGCTGAAAATACCATCGCGCCCGTAGCTGACGTCATTGTCGACGACCCGCGCGCCCGGCGCATTCCAGACCGATATGCCGTCCCCCGCCTCGCTAATCCTGCCCTCGCGCAAGCCGATGATCCGGTTGCCTAGTGCCCAGGCGTCTCGTGCACCGTGAAGATAGATGCCGACGAGATTGCCGATGATCGCGTTCTTCTCCACGCGCGCTCCGGTCGCCGTCTGTGCCACGAAGATGCCGGAGTCCATTCCAGAAAGGTCCTTGCCCGAGCCTCTGATTTCGAGGCCGCGGACGATCGACTGCGGCGCCTTCACGGTTATCACGCTGCCTTTGCCGTTGCCCATGATAAGGGCTCCGGGTTCGCCTTCGAGCGTCAGCGTTTTGCCGATTGTAACCGGTCCCTGATGTTCGCCTTGCAGCACGATGACGTCGCCGGGCGAGGCGCGGTCGAGCACAGGCTGGAGCGGCAACCCGTCGGCAGCCTTCCGAATCGTCGCGGCCGAGACGGGACAGGCGAGGATGACGGCGGCAAGCGCCGTCATCCCGAAAGCCGATATGTTCGACCGAACCATCAGGCGCCCTGCGCCTCCACGAGCATGCGGCCCTTCATTTCCATGTGCATCGCATGGCAGAACCAGGTGCAGTAGTACCAGTAGACCCCCGGCCTGCTCGCCTTGAAGGTGACGGAAGCGGTCGCTTGCGGTGCCACCTCCATGTTGATGCCGTAGTTGACGATGCAGAATCCATGCGTGAGGTCCTCGACCTCGTCGATATTTGTCACATAGACCGTGACCTCGTCGCCCTGCTTGACGGTGAAATCTTCCAGCCCGAAGGCCGGGGCGGCGGACGTCATGTAAACGCGGACCTTGTTGCCGTCTCGGATGACTTCCGAATCGACCATCAGGTCGATGTTGTCGGCCTTAGCCTGGGCGACCGCATCGGCGAAGAAAGGATCGGCCCTGTTCCAGACATGGACGGGGTTGATCTTGGAGGCATGGACGATCGTCGCGTCATGGGGTTCGGCAAAGGTCGGGTTGTCGTGCACGAGTACCATCTCGTCGCCCGAAATGTCGATCAGTTGGTCGTTTTCCGGCTTGAGCGGGCCGACGTTCAGGTAACGGTCCTTGGAGAACTTGTTGAGCGAAATTAGCCATTTGCCGTCCGCTTCCTTGGTCTGCCCCATGGACGTGTGGTTGTGGCCGGGCTGGTAATGGACATCGAGCTTGTGGCGAATGGGATCGACCTTCTCGCCCGCATAGGCCCGCTTGGCGTCCTCGATGTTCCATTTGCAAATTTGGCTGTCGATGAACAATGTCGTGTAGGCGTTGCCCTTGCCGTCGTAGGCGGTATGCAAGGGACCGAGACCGAGTTCCGGCTCGGCGACAACGGTGTCGCGGGGCTGGATCTTGTCATCGAAGAGATCATCGAACTTGCGTACGTCGAACACGGTCACGGTCGGCGAGAGCTTGCCGTTCGCAACGACGTGGATGCCGTCGGGCGCCGTGTTGATGCCGTGCGGACTGTTCGGCACGGGCACGTAGCGCGTGTAGGGCGAACCCTTGCGGCCGTCCAGCACCGGTACGCCGCCGATTTCCTTGTAGTCGCCCTTTGCGACCGCCTCCTCAATCCGCTTCAGGTTGAAGATGACGACCCAGTCCTGCTCGCTCGCCATCATGTCCGCCAGGGTAAAGCCCTCTTCGGAGTTGTAGCAGGTGGCAAAGCAGTACTTGCCCTGGTAGTCGGCGTCGACGTTGTCGAGGTTGCCGTCGACCATCACCTGCCAGGCGACCTCCATCGTCTCACCGTTCACGGCGGTGAATATCGCCTGGTAGGAGTTCTGGTCGCCCATAGTCTTGCCGTCATTCGGGACTGGCACGGCGTCCTCGCCATTGCAGAAGACATACCCGGTCTTCGGATATTTCTGGACCCGAAGCCCGTGGACAGTGTGCTGGTTCGGAAGCTGGATGATCTTGTCGCACTTCATGACGTCGAGCCGAATGCGGCAGACGCGGGAGTTGGATTTGTCGTTGGCGTAGAGGTAGCGCCCGTCATAAGTGCCGTCGGTGAACGACGGATGCGGATGGTGAAGGTCGCCGTTCAGGTAAAGCCCCCCCTGATCCTTCAGGAACTCGACCGTTTCCGGCAGCAGCCCCTCGGTCATGATCTTGCGGCTTTCGTTGGTCTGGCCCCAACCGGTGGCACTGCACCGGTTGAAGACGGGTATCCGCATCATCTCGCGCATCGAGGGTGCGCCGAGAATACGGATTTCGCCCGACTGCCCGGATGAGAAGAACACATAGTATTCGTCGAGCTCGCCCGGTTTTACTTCGTAGCTTCCGTCGGAAGCCGCCTGCGCCTTGGCCGGGGTCGCAGTGCCGCCAGAAAGCGTCAGCGCACCGCCTGCACTCATAGCGCCGGCTGCCGCCATGAAGGCGGTGGTGCCGAGGATCTGTCGTCTGTTCAGACGCATCTTGGTTTCTTCATTTGACATTGTGCCTCTCCTTGGATGTTGGCTTCAGACGGGATTTTCCGGCGCCGTTTCAGTCTTTCTGATCGGGGCACCCTTGTGTGTCACGACGGTCTTCGGCGGCACTTCCCCCCGGGAAGCCGGGGTCGAAAGCGCCATGAATTTTTCGCGCTTCAGCCGCACCTGGATCATGTGCGGACAGCGCTGATCGTCGTGGTAAAGCTCCTGGCAATGCATGCAGTAGATGCATTCGTTGACGTTGATGGCACCCTCCGGATGGATGGACTGGACCGGGCATTCCTTGGCGCAGCGCTGGCAGGGCGAACCGCATTCCGGCCACCGTTTCAGCCACTCGAACATGCGGATCCGGCCAGGAATGGCGAGTGCAGCGCCCAGCGGGCAAAGGTAGCGGCAGTAGAACCGTTCGATGAAAAGGCCGGCGGCGAGCACGGTGAGCGCAAACACGACGAAGGGCCATTCGCGGGCGAACTTCAGGATGAGCGCCGTCTTGAACGGCTCCACTTCAGAAAACATCTCGGCAAGCGCGAGAGAGTAGAGCGACAGTCCAAACAGGCCGAGGAAGATGATGTATTTGATCGGCCAGAGACGCTCATGCAGGCCCCAGGGCACTCTCACCTGAGGCACCTTCAGCAATCGCGCGACATTATTCGTCAGTTCCTGCAGGGCGCCGAACGGACATAGCCAACCGCAGAAGGGGCCGCGCCCCCAAAACAGCAGAGCAGCGGCCACGCTGCCCCACAGAAGGAAGACCAGAGGTGCGGAGAGAAAGAACTCCCAGTGGAATCCCGTCATCAGGGAGTTAAAGAATGTCAGGACGTTGACAACGGAGAGCTGGGCGTTCGCGTACCAGCCGAGCCACACCAGCGTGAAGAGCAGATAGCCGCGTCTGACCCAGGCAAACAGCGCCGGCCGCTTCACCAGCCAGTCCTGGAAGAAGAAGATCAGCGTTAGGACGAGCACGGCGGCTACCGTGACCGCCACCGACAGCCGGTTCATGTCCCACATTTTCACCCAGAGGGGCTGCTCTTCCGCAATCGGGTCAGCGGGTGCGGCCTGTTCGGCGGCGCTGACCGGCGGTGCCTGTACGGTGGCTGTCTCGACGCTTACATACGCGTCGGGGAGGGTGTAACCCAAATTATAGGGCAGAACGGCCTTTTCGCGCCCGCCGGCACTTCGCTGCACCAGCAACTGGAGCTCCCAGGGGGCGGTAATATCAAAATCAAACTCTGCCGGAATCACAAATAGGGCGATTTCGCGCAGCCGCGGCGCCTCGACCGCCGCGAGCGCCGGCAGCCTCGTATGATAGCGGTCGCGGAACCGGAGCCCCTGGCCCTCCTGGAGCAGTTCGATGCGGTCAAAAATACCGCCCCGAACGTAGCCCGAACCCTTGAACGAATAGGCGCCATCTCCCGCGACGATTATCGCTTCCTCTCCGGGTTTCAGCTTATGGCGCATCTGCTCGTAACGAGCATCTCCGAGCAGCGACCTTCCGATTGCCGGCACGCTCACCGGCGCGACGAAGAGATCTATGAACCTGTCGCCGGGGTTGTGGGTCTCGGGCCGGCCTGCGGCGGCTAGCTGACCGGCCTGCCGAAACGCTTTGGAAACCTCGCCGACGGTCAGCCGTAGACTTCGAACGGAGCCGTCGCCGATCAAGGTCCGCCAGTCGCTCGTATCCGTCTTGTCAAGATCAAGCTTGCGAATCTCGGTGTTGGATCCGGCCGCCATGCCAGCATCCATACCAAGCCTGCCGCTGCGGATCAGCTTGACGGAGGAACGGACGATGCTGTCGCCCATGACGAGGACGGTTACGGTGGCACCGCTGACGATATCGACTTGCGGGGGCCGATCGGCCCCTGCCGAGACGCGCCCGAGGTCCTTGCCGATGAGGGCATTGACCGAGGCGACGACCTTCGCTTCCGGAATGCCTATTAGAACGATGGGTTCCTTATGGTCGACCAGCTTAAGCCCGCGTACGACGCCTTTCGGATCGATTCCAACTACGACATGGATGGGCTTGCCGGAATAGCCGACGGAGCTTGTGACGTCGGAATTGAGATACGCGTAACCCAGCAGGCTGTCGCCGCGGAAGACGGGTGCGATCGGCGGATCGCCGATGACCTCGCCGAAGCGGGTTGCACCTGGAAAAATTTCCTGCGGCTGCACTTTTTGAAGATAGGTGGAAAGTTGGCCCGTGGCCATGCTTGGACCGGCCAACAAGATGGCGATGCAGAGAGCGACGAGGCCGCGCAAAAGGCGTTTGATTTGGTTTTTTTGTATCGCTGCTTGGTACATCGGATTTCCTGGGCCCACGGAGCCACTGCATCGCGGCCATTTCGCACGGCCGGAAATGTATTTCTTTGCGCCAGATCAACTTGATTAACTTCAACTCGGTCCAATGTGTCGAAGGTCCAGAAGACCGAGCTCAAGCTGCGCTACTTGCGCGTGCCACCGGGAGAGCAGGACATGCCGCAAAAGAGAACCGAACCCTGGGTAATGGCGTCGATGACAGAGTTGCTGTCGTTCGCCCGAGCAATGGAGCAGGAGGCTGTCGACGGCTATGTCGCCTTGGCCGCGCGCATGCGCGCCGAAGAACGCCCCGACCTCGCCGCAGTCTTCGACGGCCTTGTGGCGGAAGAAGAGGGGCATCTCGGAAAGGTGGACCAATGGCTAGGCGAGAGAGCGCCACAACCGGTCAACCTCCCAGAACCGTTCTTTGACGACGAGGGGGCGGGAGTTGTCGCTCCGGAGCTACTCACGTCGTACCGCGCGTTTTCCATGGCCGTGCGCAACGAGGAGCGGGCCTTCGTCTTCTGGACCTATGCGGCGGCGCATGCGCCTTCCGAGGCAATCAGGCAGGCCGCCGAGCGACTGGCAAGGGAGGAACTCGGCCATGTGGCGACACTGCGTCGCGAGCGCCGCCGCGCCTTTCACGAAATGCGCCACGCGGAAGGCGGCTCAATAGGGGACGACTTGCCGACGCTCGAAGGGCGGCTCGCCGAACTGTTGATACGCATCCCTGCGGCTGCACCCGGAGAAAGTGCGGAGCGGTTGCGCGGCTTGGCGAACGAGGCGCAGGAGCGCGCGACCGCCCTAATAGCAACGCCGCCTGGCGAAACGCCTCTCTTACAGCACGTTCCCGCGAACGTCACCGGGCGGCTGGTCCCGCTCTGCGAATTCCTGCTCGATTGCTATCTCGACCTTGCGGAACACGAAGGCACCGAGTCGGCAAGAGCTCGGATGCAGTCGTTCGCCAGCGACATCATCCGCTGCCTCTATGCAGCACGGGAACTTTAGGCTGCTGCCCGGTGACATCACCGTCACAGGCCCTGGGCCACTCCGGCGCTAAAAGCCACTAATCCATAGACGATTAGCTTTGATTTCGGCGTCCGCTGGTACATCGGCGAAGCGGAGAGGTATTACCCAGACGCTCCGAGCCTTTTTGGTCGGTTTCCTGCGGTGAAGAGGAGATTGATCCGGAACAATGCGCTCCATTCTCCTTTGACTAAATGTTCAGCAATCATCTTCCGCTTGCATTTGTCGGAAGGGAGAAGGCGCAGCCAAAGGAGACCACTATGGGAAACGGGACCGCAGATCTGATGACCCGAACAGGACTTAAAATTCACGTCAGGCCCGTTCGGGCCGAAGATGAGCCGATGCTTGCCGAATTCTTCACCCATGTCACCAAAGAGGACCTGAGTTTTCGTTATCTTGCTGGCCTGAACGAGGTCGGCAAGGAGCGGATCGCGGCCCTCACCAATGTCGATCACGTCCGGACGGAGAATTACTTGGCTTTCGGCGAGAGCGGCGATCCGTTGATCGCCACTGCCATGCTGGCCTGTGATCCCGCATTCGAGCGCGGCGAGGTGGCAATCAGCATTCGCTCGGACTACAAGAATCTGGGCGTTGGCTGGGAGCTCCTCGGATTTCTCTCGCAGGTCGCCGAGGCAAAGGGCGTCAAGGTGCTCGAGTCGATCGAGCGGCGCGAGAACCGTGCGGCGATCGAAATCGAGCAGCAGATGGGATTCACCACCGTGACCGATCCCGACGACCCCACGATCCTCCTCGTCCGGAAGGAACTTAGAGCCGCGTGAGACGCCGCCGCGCTTAAGCAATTTTGTTCGGCCGGAGCATGCTTTCCGGCCGGAGTGCTGACATCTCCGGTCTGGACCACGATACCGTGAATGACTGTGGCAAGTTCAACCGCAACCGCGGAAGCTGGAGCTCGCTCCACTTCCAGACTTGCGAGGACGGCCAGCTTTCTCGGTTGTTCCAATTTCCGCCGTAGCTCGCCGCCATGAGTCAAGCCGGCTGCGACGGCCACGAAACCGTAATTCCCAGCTATCCTTCCGTTCAGCAGAGGCCTACCGACAAGCCGATCGTGAGGGCAGCCGGTTAGTGGCCAGATAACTGATTTCGGTGGCTGCGCTTACACTGTGTTATCGGTGCGGGCGTTGATCCGCGACGATGGACGAGGACTATTTCGCCTTTATGTACGCAACGAGGTCGGCAATCTCAGTACGTGTCAAGGATAGGTTTGGCATGCGGGAGTGGTGCGGCGTAGCCAAGAACGCCGAAAGGCTTCTCTCGCCAAATCGTTCGGATCCACCAATCTCAGCGAATGTCGGAACAGTGTCGGAGCCGCGAACCTGTCCAGGTGTAACGACGTGACACTCGCTGCACCAGCGTTGTGCGATGGCGCGGCCGCGGAATTGATCGGCCGCGGTGCTCTCGCCAGTGACAATCAGAAGGAGGGCAACAGTGCCAGCACATTGCAGACCACATATTCGCTTCATTGCAGCCGTGTCCTAATGGTTGACCAGCAACTCGTACCAGCTTGGTTGCGATCGATAGATCTCAAGTCGCGTCAGGGTGATTAACTTTCCAAACAGACACATCAGTCGCGGTTACTGCGACGCGCCCGTCGGGCGCGAGCTCCTTGCCATCGAATTTCTTTGACGCGATGTCGCTGAAGACGGTGACGTATTGCTGCAGTCGGCACTCGTTGCAGAGCGGCGGATCGGCGATATCGAGAAGGGCTTCCTTCGTAACAAGAACGATTTCGTCGCCTCCGACGTCTCTTTCCATGATCAGAAGCGCCTCGTCTCCCGATGCCTTCATCATTCCACTGAGCAGCTTCAAGGGCATTTTCGTCCTCCCGGCACGAGTGCGAGTCGAGCCAACCAAAAAGGCGTTCGCTCAAGCATTATGCTTCGCGCGCACGGAAACTCCTTGATCAAGCTCAAAGTCGGACCTCCAATCGCGATCCGTTCGAGGCTAAATCAACCGCCCCGTGTGCCGTAATCGTGCATCTCGTCGAGCCAGCGCGCGCGCTTCTTCTCGTCGGCAAACGAGAGGCCGTAGAAGCTCTCGCGAATGGGTTTGATCCCGGCGAGGCCCAACATGCTGCGCTCGAAACCTCGAACGCCATACGCGCCGAAATACCACCGGTAAGGAAGCACCGGCATGCCCATGGTGACGATTATGCGGGCGGAGCGCCCGGCAAGCAGCCGTTTGAGAAAGCCGCGCTTCTTGTATTCCATCGCGAAGCCCGGCCTGAAAATGTGCTCGAGGAAGCCCTTGAGCAGGGCCGGCATCGTTGTATGCCAAAGAGGAAACAGAAAGACCCAGTGCTCTGCCCAGCGCATGTCCTCCCGCGATTGCTCCAGGCTGGTTGGCAATGTGCCGGTTTCGAAATCTTCCTGGGTCCGCAGCAGCGGGAACTCGAGCTTGGTCACTTCTATACGCCGCACCTCGTGTCCCGCGGCCGTGGCGGCCTCGGCGTAAGCGTCAGCCATGGCGTGCAGGAGGTGGTGCCTAGCCGGGTTCGGGTGGACCTGGACAATCGCTATGTGCCTGGTCATCTGCTGCGCTTCGTAAATACCTGAGGCACACCTTGCGTGCCTCTTAGCTGTTCCCTCATGACCGCGTCGACGATACCGCGGGTGCGGGCGAATTTGGCCGAACAGGCGTTCGGGCACCAGATCCCGAGGGCTCCATTGTGCCTGTCTGACCAAGGAAATCGCTCACGGCCTTCTTGACCTTCTCCCCACGCCCAACGAGCAGATGGCCGCCGGTGTCGTAGACGACCAGCTTCGCGCCCGGAATGCTCCTGGCCGCGAATGTGGCTGCGGGGAGCGTGTTGAACAGATCATCTTGGGCCGACACGACGAGGGTTGGAGCGGCGATGTTGTCGAGCGGCAGGCGGTGGAGATTGGGCGCACTGTCGATGTTTATGCCGGGGAAGCGCTGCGAAAGCGGTTCGACGCTGCGGATAATGGCCGTCACCCGATTTCGATCCGTCGCCGCGGCCGCTTCAACGACCTCGGGCGGTACGCCGAGGAAGCGCATGAGAACCGACGGAGCCATCTTTTCTGTGGCCCACCATGCGAAATCGGCGCCGGTATTGACCAGCCAGAAGGCAAATGCGCTGCCGCGACTGCCCTCGACCATCACTGGGCTCTCGGGCGCGTAAGTTCCAGGCACGATCAGAACAAGAGCTGACACCCTATCCGGATGGCGAAGCGCCAGTTCGATCGCCGAGCGTGCGCCTGCCGAAACGCCGACGACCACGGCTTTGTCGATCTGAAGCTGGGAGAGCAGCACCATATGGGCATCGGCCTGGGCAGCCGGCGAAGCATCGGCAGGAATCGGCGTTCCCAGATACCCGAAGCGAGACGGGGCGACCACCCGAAAGCCGCTTCCGACCAGATCGGCAACGTTGGTCAGGCCCTGATCCCATCCGCCACCTGCGCCGTGAATGGACAGGAGCGGAATGCCGTCACCTCTCTCGGCATATTCGATGGGGCCGGCGGCCGTATTGGCAATGCGCGCGCCATTGGCGACTGCGGAGCGCGCGCGATCGATGTCATTGCTGTAGGACAGGAAAACCATCCCAACTGCGACCGCGATTGCGATAAAGACCGCTGATAACGTCCATCCGATCCGACCCATGGCCGCCATCCCGGAACTCAATCTTGCAGGGCATCCTAGTTGGGTTGAGCCGCGAGGACTTTGATCTGCCTCAAATGGGTCGATGAGATGCTCGGCATCGGGTCGTCTATTCGTTTGGATTACTCGTCCTCGAGCGATCGATAGATTTCCAGCTCCTGCGCAAAGTGGAGGCGAGTGATAGCTTCGAGACCGTGCAGCAGGCGTTGGATCTCGTAGCGCTGTGCCTGGCTCGGTCCATGTTCGCTAAGCGCTTGTCGAAGCGAAGTGAAGCTGTGGACCTGACGCTGGATCTCCATGTGAGTTCTGCTCATGCCGGCAAGAGCATCCGGCGTGCCCGCCTGCCTGCGCAGCCTAGGATAGAGTTCCTCGTCATCCTGCCGTTCGTGCGGAAGAAGGCGTTGTCGCAGCAAGGCGTCCAAATGTGCAAGCTGATCGCGCACTTCCTCTTCCGGGAGCTGCTGGATGCGAGCGCTCGTATGGCGCATCTCGTCCACGACGTCCATCAGGGCACCATGCTCGGCTTCGAGCTTCAGGAGCTCCGCGTGCGCCAAACGTGTTGTTTTCCGCCAACCGCGGTTAGGGTTTCCAAGAGCGCGCAGCGCGTTCAAGATGGCGACGACGTCGATTGCTTCCTGCAACAGTGCGCCCTGAACCGGCGTCAGATAGCCGAAGGCGGCCGCGATCATGCCAGCGGCGGACAAGCCCATACCCATATAGACGCTCTGAAGGGCTATGCCGCGTGAGCGACGCGCGATGCGGATGGCGCTGACGAGGCGATCGAGCCGGTCCACCAGGATCACCACGTCGGCCGCTTCGGAGGAGGCGGCAGCCCCGCGCGCGCCCATGGCTACCCCAACGTCGGCGGCTGCGAGCGCCGGTGCGTCGTTGACGCCATCGCCGACCATCATGACCGGTCCTGCCGATCTTTCCGCTTCGACAATTCGGGTTTTGTCCTCGGGCTTCAATTCGGCGGCAACACTGTCCAACCCTAGGAAGGCCTGGAGGCTCTCCGCCAGCTCGGTGCGATCCCCGGTCGCAAGCACGATCCGATCGACGCCGGCATCGCGCAATCGCCTGAGCACGCTGCCGGCCTCCGGCCTGACCTCGTCTGCCAGCAGAAGAGCGCCCGCCAGAATTCCGTCCTTCGCGGCGAGAACCGAGACGGTGCCATCCCTCCGGATCCACTCCCGGATCTCTCGCGAGAAGGCGGTCTCCTCAATCCTGGCGTTGACGAAATCCCAACCGCCCACTGCGATTTCGTGACCATCTATGTTGCCGGTCATGCCGGAACCTGCCACTTCAAGTGATCCCGACGGTGCGACAAGTTTCAGTTCCCGCTCGCGGGCGGCTGCGACCAGCGCGCGGGCGATCACATGGTGTGAGCCCTGATCTAGCGATGCCGCGAGACGCAGCACCTCCAGAGGATCGAGATCCACGCGGGACTTGACCTCGATAAGACGGGCCCGGCCGTCGGTGATCGTCCCGGTCTTGTCGAGGATCACCGTCTTCATCCGCGCGAGCATCTCGAGAGCGCCTCCGCCCTTTACGAGCACCCCCTTGCCGGCGCAGCGGGAGACGCCGGAGATGATCGCCACCGGGACCGCGAGAATGAGCGGGCACGGTGTCGCAATGACCAGCACGGCGAGCGCGCGGACCGGTTCCCCGCTCATGGCCCAGGCGCCGCCGGCGAGGAGCAGCGTGACCGCGAGGAACACCAGCGCGTAGCGGTCGGCAAAACGGACCATCGGCGCCTTCGCGGCCTTCGCCGCCTCCACCAGCCTGGCGATCGCCGCATAGGTGCTGTCGCTCGCGGAACTTGCGGCGAGCATGTCGAACGCATCGCCGGCGTTCGTCGTGCCGCTCGTCACGGGCTCGCCGGAGCGGCGGCGGACCGGCAGGGCTTCGCCCGTTAGGGCCGACTCGTCCAGCACGGCGGTTCCATCCAGCACGTTTCCGTCGACGGGCACCACCTCGCCACGGCGTATCAGGATGCGGTTGCCAGGATTCAGTTCTTCGATGGAAACCTCCTGCAACTGCCCATCCGCGTAGCGAGCGGCGGTGCGCGGTACCCGACTGAGCAGCGCCGTCAGTTCCCGGCGTGCGCGCCTTTGAGCGAAATCCTCGAGCGCCTGTCCGCCCGTATACATCAGTGCGACGATGCTGCCGGTCAGGTATTCGCCGAGAAGAAGGGCACCGCCCATGGCGAGCGCCGCGATGAGGTCCAGCCCGAATTCCTTCCTTCCGAGACTGATCGCGACCTCGATAAGAAGGCTCGCCAGGATGATCGCGGTTCCGGCAGCCCAGGACGCGGCGCTGAGGTCAGGCCGGTCCGCCAGCCAGGCGGCTGTGCCGGCGAGCAAGGCTACAGCGATGAGGGCCAGGAGAAGGCGCTTGCCCAGCTCTCCTCCTTGCCAAAACGGCTCGACGACTCGGCTCTTGGTCAAGGTGCTCTCCGACAGATCTCGTGAAGAATACTGGATAACAGGATCGTTGCCTTGATCCCGCGCAAAGGCCCAGCCCATGCAAACGATACAGTGCTATGTGAATGGCGGCGCCGTTCTGCCACGATCGCGAGCTAGCGACACGGCGTTGCCGAAAGGACGGCAGGGCCTCCGATGCGGATCTGGATGTCCTTTCGCGGCAACTAACTTACGACCTCGGAGGTATCGATTTGCACCGAATGGATGCAAATCGCCCCGCTAACGATATCGTTGCGGATATCCTGAAGCACAGCCGTGATCGACGACGGTGCTGAATTCACAGTGCGCAAAGGGCGACCGGCTTGCTGCGGACCCGCCATTTGTCGATTTCCACGACCAGGAGGGCAGAAGACGCGGTAACAAGCAGGAGCGCCCATTCGGAAAATGATATCGGAGAAACTTGTAGCGTTTCCCTGAGGATCGGAATGTACATGGCAGCGATATGAAGGCCCTGAGCCGCTGCGATGGAGAGTAGCAGCAGCGGGTTGGCGAGAAAGCCGAGCTGGAAGAGGGATTTGCGCTCGGAGCGGCTCGCCAGCGTCTGGAAGTTCTCGAAAAGCACGAACAACAGCAGCAGCAGATTGCGGGCTTCGCTCTCGCCATAGCCCTGCGCGAGCAGAATATAGAACATCGCGAAGCCTCCGGCTCCCATGACGAGCGTGGACTGCCATATGCGCCGGATCATGAGCTGGTCGAAGATCGGTTCGGACGGCCTGCGTGGCCCGCGGCTAAGCTCATCGCCTTCCGGACTTTCGCCGGCAAGGGCAATGTCCTGAATGCCATTGGTCACGAGGTTGAGCCAAAGCAACTGCACGGGAAGAAGAGGCATCGGCAAGCCGAGTGGGATTGCCAGTAGGAACAGCAGCAATTCTGCCGCCCCCGTCGACATCAGCATGAAGATGACCTTGCGGATATTCGCGTAGGCGACCCGGCCCTCGCGGATGCCGCTGACGATCGACGCGAAGTTGTCATCGATGATGACGATGTCGGCGCTCTCCTTCGCCACTTCCGTGCCCTTGCGCCCCATCGCCACGCCGATATGCGCGTGCTTCAGCGCCGGCGCGTCATTGACGCCGTCACCTGTGACGGCGACGAAGTGCCCGTTGCGGGCGAGCGACAGGACGATCGCCAACTTCTCTGACGGGGCAACGCGCGCATAGATGCGGCCATGGCGGGTTAACGCGTCGAGACTTTCCTGCCCATTTTCCTCGGCCCTGCGCACGTCTTCGCCGATGACCACCTGACCTTCGGCGAAGATCAGCCCGGCATGGGAGGCAATTGCCGCCGCGGTTCGGGGATCGTCGCCGGTGACCATTGCCACGTCCACGCCTGCGGAGTGGCAATCGCGGATGGCTTGCGGCACCTCAGGGCGTACCGGATCCTGCATTCCTGCAAGCCCCAGAAAGACGAGGTCGACCAGGAGATGCCGCCCAAAGCCGCCCTCTGTTTTGATTGCCGTCTCGCCCTCCGCAAAGGCAAGGACTCGTAGCCCGCGCGCGGCCATCTCTTCCTTCTGATGGAGGAGGATATCCCGATCGATCGGCACGGCTCGACCGGCCACGTCCATGCGATCGGCCATATCGATCAGGGTTTCCGCAGCACCCTTAACGAAGATGCGAACGCTGTCGCCGTGGCGGTGAAACGAGGCCGCGTATTTGAGGTCCGGCTCGTAGGGGATTCGGGCGACAAGCGGATAGTCGTTCTCGATAGCCTCCCGCGGCAAGCCCGCCTTGCGGGCGGCCGCGAGCAATGCAATGTCGACCGTATCGCCGACGGCGCTCCAGCCATTCGCTTCCTTGACCAGCGATCCTTCGTTGGGCAGCGACGCGGCCTTGAACAAGGCAAGGGCACGTTCCCGTGCCTCCGCCGGAGGGGTTCCATCGCCCCGAATCGTGCAGGCGTCCAGATCAGCGCCCGTATCGCAGACAATCTCGGTGCCGTCCGGCAGGCGGATATCCGTTACTGTCAGTTCGTTGAGCGTCAATGTGCCGGTTTTGTCGGTGGCGATCATCGTGCAGGAGCCGAGAGTTTCCACCGCGGGCATTCTGCGCACGATGACGTGCGCTTTCGCCATACGTCGCATGCTGACTGCCAGCGCGACCGAGATCGCAATCGGCAGGCCTTCAGGGATCGCGCTCACCGCGAGGCCAACGGACATCATAAAGAGCTCGCTCGGCGTCATCGCGCGGGCAATCCCCACAACGACGAGAAGAGCGATCGCAACCGCGACGATCCAGGCAATGAATTTGGAGAAGCGTTCCAGCCTGATCATCAAGGGGGGCTTGGTGATGGACGCCTTGCCGATCTCGGTGGCAATCTTGCCGATCTCGGTTGCTGCTCCAGTCGCCGCGACCACACCCTGTCCGCGGCCGCGCGTGACTAGCGTGCCCGCAAAGACCATGGAGCGCCCATCCTTTCCGGAGGCAGCCTCCACAATCGAGCTGGGCTTGTGAACCGGTGCTGATTCTCCCGTCAGGAGGGATTCGTCGCAAACGAGATCGGTCGCTGAGAGGAGCCGGATATCGGCCGGCACGCGTCCGCCCGCTTCGAGCGCGACCACGTCGCCCGGCACCAACAGTCGAGCGTCGATTTCCTGCAAGCGTCCGTCGCGGATGACACTCGCCTTCGGTTGTTCCAGTCTGCGCAACGCCAATGCGGCTTTGCCGGCCGTGTGCTCCTGCAAACACCCGATGATGCCGTTCGCGATAAGAACGATGCTGATGAATAGCGCATCTTTCAGATCGCTCAATAGGAGAGATACCAGTGCCGCGGCCAGCAGAATGTAGATCAGCGGGCTGCGGAACTGGCGCAGGAAAGTCATCGCCAGCGAGGAGGCTTGCGGTTCCGGAAGGCTGTTCGAGCCAAAGCGCGTAAGCCGGAGACGAGCCTCCTCATGGCTAAGTCCCGCACCGCCGACCAGTGAGCCCCCGCGCGAGGCAAGGTCTGGGAGTGCCACGAAGGTCATTTGAAGCGCTCCATTCAGGTATTGAGCCGGCGTCGGGGTTCTTCGATTTTCAAGTGATCCTCGACAGCCGTGACGCCTCGAGCCGACCAGGCCGCTCGCTCGGCCACTGCTCTCTCGCGCCGGCTTTGAACCTTCCCACGCAATGTGACATGACTGCCGGATACTTCTACGTCGATGTTTTCGGCCTCTATCTCAGCATTGCGTTTCAGCGCCTCTCTGATGCCATGCCTGAGGTCGAGCAAATCCATCATGGGACGAATCCTCAGTCGGTTGTCGACACCGGTGATGCCCGTCAAGCGACGCACCAAGCTCTCGGCCGCATTGCGCTGGAAATAGAAATCGACCGTTCCCTCCAGGGTCACGTAACCGTTTTCAACCTTGACCTGGATGTCCTTGAGCTCGGCAATTGCGGCTCCCCAGGTGAGAATTTTTACCACGCGGCTGGCGATTTCGTCATCGGCGGTCTTTTTGTTCTCCGGTAGCCGCACTTCGATTTCCTCGGCGATTGCGCGCACGCGCTTCACCCGTTGCGCAACCCGTTCCGCAGTGTGTTTTTCCGCAAAGCTGTGAACATGGCCCGTTAAAGTGACAACGCCATCCTCGACCGTTACTCCGATGTTCGCGGCGTCTATGCTGGGTTCATATTCGAGCTCATCCAGGATGTCCTGGCGCAGGCGAATGTCGCTCATGATCGTCTCCTTCCTCAAAACCGGCAAACACTGGCTCAAGTATTGGCCATTTCCGGCTATCGTTCTTTGAGGGACATCAAGGCACAGACGTTCCCTGCAGATTTAACCTTAGTCGATAGATCACGCCCTAAGGGAGGGGAGATCATGTTCATCAAGGAAATGTCCCGTCACGAATGCAGCAGCGTCATTCAGGCCGGTCGTCTGGCTCGTCTTGCTTGCTGTAACGAAGGCAGGCCGTATGTCGTGCCAATCACTTATGCATTTACGGGCAACTGCATTTACTGCTTTTCTATGCCCGGCCAGAAGATCGACTGGATGCGCGCCAACCCGCATGTATGCCTTCAAGTCGATGAGTTTTCAGGCGAACGGCAGTGGAAAAGCGTCCTTGTATTCGGCCGCTATCAGGAGCTGCCGCCGGAAGGGCGATGGCAGAGAGAGTGCGTGCATGCCTGGTCGCTTCTCGAGGCGCGACCAAATTGGTGGGAACCGGGCGGGCTGAAGCCCGCACCACAAGCGATCGCAGGCTCTTCGCCGCATGTCTTTTTCTGTGTCGATATCGAAGACATGACCGGCCGTGCTGCACACGAAGGTGAAGCATGACGGCAAACAACAAAGGCGTCGCTTTATGCGGCGCCCTTGTTTCGATGTAACAGGGAATGTTCAGCGCACCATCAGGACCGGTACCATAGGTGCTTCAATCATCGCCTTGGTAACGCCGCCGAATATCCTTTCGCGAAGACGTGTATGCCCGTATGCGCCCATCACGATCAGATCGGCAGAGGTATCAATGGCATGCTGGTTGAGAACCTCGTCGACACGGCGACCGGCGCTCGGGAGGCGATCGACGGTCACTTCGATGCCATGGCGAGCGAGATAGGTGGCAACATCAGCACCCGGTTCTTCGCCGTTTTTGGCCGAAGCTGCGCTTGGATCAACCACCACGACATTCACCTCCTCGGCGCTCTCCATCAGTTCCAATGCTTCGCGGGCTGCTCTCGCGGATTCCATGCTCGAGTTCCATGCGAGGAGAATCTTTCTTGGACGCAGTGTAACGGATTGGCGATTGGTTGCGAGCAGAACGGGTCGCGCCGAATAGAAGAGTGCTCCGTCAATGGCTCGCGCTCGCAACGGAGAATCCGGCTTCAGGCTCGCCCCGATCAATGTAATGTCGGCATAGCGTGCGCGATTGCCCACATCGCTGTCGGCCCATGCGGTCTCGCAATAGATGCCATTTGCCTCGAATGAGATCCCAAGGACCTTCAGCGTCGCCCTAGCCCTCTCCACCGCCCCGTCCAGGTGCTGTACATCGTCGGTCCGTTCGTCGAGCCAGGCGACCGACATGGCCGCATAATCTCCGATTGGTGGTGGTGCAGCGAGCTTGACCAGAAGAACTGATAAATGCGCATCGGCGGCCGCGCAGAGATCCGCTGCCGCTGTTAGATCATTTTCGTGCTCATTGGCGCCGATCACCAAAAGAATTGTCTTGTAGGTCATTGCTTTCTCCTCGAACCTGATTGGCAGTTTCACGAACCAATCTACTCCCGCCAGCGCCTGCTACATTGATCGCCGTCAAGAAGCTCCTGGCGGTGCGAGTGTTGCCATTCCTTGTGCTTGATTTCGCCGAGTGCGGCGCGATCGCAGACCCGAACTGAGCGCCGCAGAAAGCGGCGCCATTGTAAGCCTGAGTGATGTCAGCGGACCAGCAACACTGGCACGATCGGGGCCGCGATCATGGCCTTCGTGACACCGCCGAAAATCATCTGGCGAAGACGTGTATGTCCATATGCGCCGATTACGATCAGGTCGGCGGTGGTATCAATTGCATGCTCGTTGAGGACCTCGTCGACCGGACGTTCGGCGCTGGGAAGCCGATCGACAGTCACCTTAATGCCGTGGCGGGCAAGATAAGTCGCAACATCTGCGCCAGGTTCATGGCCGTTCCAGCGAGAGGCCGCAGGGTCGACCAATACCACGTTTACGCCTTCGGCACTTTTCATCATGTCGAGCGCTTCGCGAGCGGCCCTCTTGGATTCGAGACTGGCGTTCCACGCCAGCAGAATCCTCCTCGGAAGCAAGGTTACCGATTGGCGACGGGGCGCAAGCAGGACCGGGCAGGGCGAATAGAAAAGGGCGCCTTCGATGGCGCGCGCCCGCAATGACGGGTCCATGCTGGTTCCGATCAATGCAACATCAGCGTAGCGTGCCCGCTCTCCGACCAGGTCGTCGGCCCGTGCAGGCTCGGTGTATTCGCCGGCGACGTCGAACGATAACCCCACTTCCTTGAGCGTCGCTCGTACCGCCTCGATGGCCTTTTCGAGCTGTTCGAACTCGGCCGCCTGATTGTCGAGCCATGCGACCGAGAGGCCCGCATGGTCCCCGAACCGGGGTGGAGCCGCGACCTTCACCAGCAAGACCGAGAGATGAGCATTGGCAGCGACGCAGAGATCTGCCGCCGCTGTGAGGTCCGCTTCATAGTTTGCATCGAGTACGAGAAGGACTGTCTTGTAGGTCATTGCTCCGGTCTCCCCAAGCGGTTTGCTTTCTGAAAGCCAATCTACGCCGGGTGGGGGTGGCTGCATTGATGCCGGTCAAGAATCTCCCGCCTGAGGCTGCAGTGTAAGCGTCGCGATCCTGAGCGTTGAATCGGTCAAATTCGGCGAAATCGCAAATCCAAACTCTCTGCACATTTTCAGCATTTTCGAATTTTCACTCAGAACGAGGCCTTCTATGCGTTGCAGACCATCTGCCGCAGCATAGTCCCTCAGATGAGTAAGGAGAGCCCAGCCGAGACCATGCCCCTGCAGGTCGGTCCTCACCAGCAAGCCATATTCGGCGGCCTCGTGATCAGGATCAGCGTAAAGCCTAGCAATTCCGGCAAGCTCGCCGCTTTCACTATCGAGAGCGACGAAGGCCATCTCGCGCTCGTAATCGATCTGCGTGAGCCTCACCAACATCTGATCCTGAAAGTGCTTGCGCGACGACAAGAAACGAAATTGGATGTCAGCCGAAGACGTCTTTGCCAAAAAATCCGGATACAGTGCCGCGTCTGCGGGTCTGATCGGGCGCAGATGATAGATCCGCTCAGCAAGCGTGACCTGCTTTTGCCAATCGCTTGGATATGGGCGGATCGCGAGGTCGCGATTGGGGCCCGGACACGCGACGGCCTGCGGGTCGATTTCGATGCGCACGTCGAGCGCAATCACGCCCTCTGGGCTGACGACCAGCGGGTTAATATCCACCGAAAGCACGCATGGGAAATCGACGATCATCTGGGAGAGAGCCGCGAGCGCTTTGCAGATCGCTGCTCTGTCTGCTGGCGGCTCGTTACGGAAACCGGCGAGGAGCTTTCCTATCCGGGTCTGGTCGATGAGGTCGCCGGTAAGCGCAGCGTCGAGCGGCGGAAGCGCGACCGCAGTGTCTGCGACCACTTCCACGGAAACACCGCCCGAGCCGAATAGAACGACCGGACCGAAGATCGGATCTCGGGTGAGGCCTAGGAGCAGTTCCCACGCATGTTTGCGTTCGACCATCGGCTGCACGGTAAAACCGTCGACAACGGCAGTCGGGTCATGCGCCTTGACCCGCGCAGCGATCGCCTCGGCAGCTTCGCGAGCGGCGACGGGGGACAGGATGTCGAGGACTACACCGCCCACATCGGATTTGTGCGTGATCGACTTCGAGATCAATTTGACCACTAGCTTCGGCGCGCCCGCAAGAAGCAAGCCGGCGATCGCTTCCGCCTCCTTCGGCGACGTTGCAGTCATCGTTTGAGGGACGGGGATGCCATAGGCTGCAATCACGGCCTTGGCTTCGGGTTCGTTCAGCATTCGGCGACCTTCGGCCGCCACCCTCAGGAGAACGGATCGCGCCAGATCGCGGTTGCAATGCACTTCGTCGTCTCGGCCCTCTGGCACCCTGACCAACGCCTGCTGCGCTTTCGACCATTTGGCGAGGTAAGAAGCCGCTAATGCGACGTCAGACGGCGTATCGTAGCTCGCCAATCCGGCCTGCTGCAGCACCGTGCGACCCTCACGAGCGGTTCGACCGCCCAGCCAGCATGTGAGAACGGGTTTGCCGGAAATTGTCCCGGACTGCGCAAGGGAAGCGATCGCATGAGCCGCATCAACGGGGGACGCAAGGCCCGTTGGGCAATTCATGACGATCAGGATATCCACTCCCACATCCCCAGCGATGGTCTCAACGGCCGTCTCGTAACGATGGGGTGGTGCGTCACCGATAATATCAACGGGATTGGCGCGCGACCAATTGGTGGGAAGAATTCGATCGAGGGTGCCGACAGTCTCCGGAGAGAGATCCGCGAGCGCGCACCCGAAGTCGATCAGCCGATCCACGGCGAGAACGCCTGCACCGCCGCCATTGGTGACGATTGCGACACGGCTACGCTCAAGAGGGGGAAAGCGCGCGATCGTTTCCGTCGCATCGAACAGTTCGCCGAGGCCTTCTATTCTCAAGATGCCGGCACGACGCAAAGCCGCGTCAACGACGCGATCGGCTCCTGAAAGCGCACCTGTATGTGTGGCGGCCGCTTTGGCCGCCTCGGCGTGACGGCCCGCTTTAATGGCGACAACCGGCTTTACCCGAGCCGCGGCCCGTGCTGCCGACAGGAATTTCCGGGGATTGGAGATGGCCTCGAGATACATGACGATCGCACGCGTCTCGGGGTCTCCCGCCAAAAGGTCGAGAAAATCGCCGGCGTCTGCGTCGGCCATGTCGCCGAGCGAAACGATCTTGGAAAAACCGACATTGTTATCCGCCGCCCAGTCGATCAACGAAGTTGCGATAGCTCCGGATTGCGAAAGAAGTGCGATTCCGCCTGGCTTGGCCGGTAAATGCGCGAAGCTCGCATTCAGCTTCGCGGACGGGACGATGAGACCCACCGTGTTGGGGCCGATGATGCGAAGGAGAAATGGTTTCGCGGCATCGAGCATCGCTTGTCTCAAGCCTTGATCAGCGTTGAGACCCGCCGTGATAACCACGGCAGCGCGCGTTCCTTTCACGCCCAGCTCATGGATCAGGGCCGGCACGGTTTTCGGCGGCGTGACGATAACTGCGAGATCGGGAACACTTGGAACATCCGCTACTCGGCGATAGCAGTAAAGGCCCGCCACCTGCTCATATTTCGGATTTACCGGCCAGATTTCTCCCTCAAATCCGGCCGCGAGCACGTTTTCGATGATCACCCGGCCAAGTGATCCGGCGCGATTTGAGGCACCGACAATAACAACCGACCCCGGATCGATGGCGTGATGAAGGTTGCGAATGCTCATGACCTCGATTTCCGATCTCCAATCTTCGTTGATCGAAGATATCGCCGCATTCCGGCCGCGCGTTGATCGCGCTCAAACAAAAAGTCCCGTTCGGGCAAGGATCTATTCCGTGCAGCTATGTCGCCATGACACCTGGCACATCAATCCAGCAGGTCTCGGAGCCGCAATGCCAAGTCTCTGGCGGTGTAGGGTTTTTGCAGCCAGCTTCCTGCCGCCCGGCCGGCCGCACCCGGCTCGGCGTAGCCCGACGTGAACAGCATCTTTACGTCGGGTCTGAGTGCGCGAACATGCTCGGCCAATTCGCCGCCATCCATTCCGCCCGGCATTATCATGTCCGTGAAGACGAGGGAGATTTCTGGATGCTCCCCGAGAAGTTTAAGGGCCTGCGTACCGGCCTCTGCTTCGATGACGGAATATCCAGCGTCGCGGAGTCGCGAGACCACGACGCGGCGCACCCGTGCGTCGTCCTCCACGACGAGAATTGTTTCATGACCTCTCGGCATAGGCTCAAGGGCTGCTTCATCTCCTGCGCCAGCTTGGGCAAGGCGGTTTTCTCCCTGTGCCGCTGGCAGGAATAGCCGCACGCTCGTTCCTCGATCGGGTTCACTATAAAGCTGAATATGTCCGCCGGATTGCTTTACAAAGCCGTAGACCATGCTGAGACCGAGGCCTGTCCCCGCACCAGTGCCCTTCGTGGTGTAAAACGGCTCAAAGGCATGACGCTTGACCTCTTCGGTCATTCCGACGCCCGTGTCCGTGACGGCGACCAGAACGTAGTGCCCCATTCGGACTTCGGGGTACATCAGGGCGTAATCGCGGTCGAGAACCGTCGTGGAGATCTCGATTGTCAGGTGGCCGCCGTTCGGCATTGCGTCGCGTGCGTTCAGCCCCAAGTTCAGGAGAGTGTTCTGAAGCTGAGAGATGTCGATCAAGGCGAGGTTCGCGCTGCCGTTTACGACGGTGGACAGTTCTATGGCCTCGCCCAGGGTTCTGGTGAGCAGCTTCGAAAAGTTCGTGACGAGTTCACCAAGGTCGACGAGCTTCGGGTTGAGCGGCTGCCGCCGCCCGAATGCCAGCAATTGGGCCGTTAGCTTTGCCCCATCGTCGGCTGCGGCCTGAGCTTCTTGTAAGAGAGGCCTTAACTTCGCGTCTTGCAGCCGGGCTTCGATCATTTCCAGATTCCCGGTAATCACAGTCAGCAGATTGTTGAAATCATGCGCCAACCCGCCGGTGAGTTGCCCGACCGCTTCCATCTTCTGCGCTTGCCTGAGCTCTTCCTCAACACGCTGGCGGCTGGTCAGATCCCGAATAAAGCCGGTGAATATCCGCCGACCGTCGGACGTCGCTTCTCCGACCGACAGCTCCATGGGAAATATTGTGCCGTCCTTTCGTTGGCCCGCAACGACCCGTCCAATTCCGATAATGCGCCGTTCGCCAGTGCGCAGATAGTGATCCAGGTACCGGTCATGCGCCTCGCGATGGGGAGAGGGCATCAAGATCTTGACGTTGGATCCAATGACCTCGCTTTCAGCATATCCGAACAGGCGTTCTGCGGCTGCGCTGAAAGAGGAAATCACGCCTCTTTCATCGATCACCACCATTGCTTCGGGAACCGTCTCGAGAATCGACCGAAGATGTGCCTCGCGCGCCGCCAATTCGGCCTTAGCGCGTCTAAGATTGCTGATGTCGCTGTCGGTCTGATCGACCATATAGCGGTTCCTCTCTCCATTCGGCTCGGCGGGCTTCAAGCACTGCCGGCTGCATAGCGCGCGGGCGCTATACGCGAGGGCACCCAGTGCTCCCTTTCGTCACCGTCCGCGAGCGATCGAAGGGTCTCCATCTTCAACACCGTGATCGAGCGCCGTTCCGGTGCCGCGATGACGCCGCTTGTCGCAAACTTTGTTATAGTGCGGGATACCGTCTCGATTGTCATGCCGAGATAATCGGCGATGTCGAGTCGCGTCATGGGCAGGTCGACCACCGAAGTGTGCTTGGAGTTCTCGCTCCGCCTCATCATCAGGAAGAAGTTCGCAAGCTTTTCCTCAGCGCTCCGGCGGGAAAGAAGGACGGCCTGATCTTGCGCGGCAGTCATTTCGTCACGTAACCTCGAGAAAAGTTGCTGCTGTAAGTGTGAATGCCGCGCCACTTCGTCTTCGAAACGGCGGCGAGGGAAGCGGCGAAGCTGCACTGGGGAGATCGCCTCGACCGTGTAGAGATAACGCTCCTTAAGCGACACGCCGAGGAGATCTCCGGGACGCAAGAAGCCTACGATAAACCGCCGGCCGTCGCCGAGCAGCCGCAATGCGCGCAGCATTCCATCCGCGACCTCGAAGACGTCAGCGGCCTCATCGCCCTCCCAGAATATGGCCCGACCGGGCTCAAACCTTTCGATTGGCTGCCGATGAAATAGGGAAGATAGGTCCGTTACTGGCACTATCAGCCCGCATATCGCTGCAGTGAGACGATCCTGCATTGCTACGACTTGAACGCTCATGACCTCTCTCCTCCATCTTTCGTAACGGGAAGAGTCTGAAGGTCAAGCCGTAATCTCATGACGACACGCGTGCAAAAATCGGTGCGATAATGTAACAAAGTGTGACGGCGCATGGAGGGAAACGGCGCGGTTCGGAGTTGATGAATGGCAAACGCACGAACCTTGCCCGAGCACATTCTCGTGGTCGATGACGACGCGAGAATCCGGCAGATGCTCGCGCGGTACTTCGAAGAGGAAGGATACCGCGTCAGTCTGGCCGGCGACGGACTCGAGATGCGCGAGTGCCTCGACAAAGAGTCAATCGACATCATTCTGCTCGACCTTGTACTGCCTGGCGAGGATGGATTGGCACTTGCGCGCGGCATACGGGCGCGCTCGGATGTGCCTTTGATAATGTTGACTGGTCGCAATGACGTTGTCGACCGGGTGGTCGGGCTGGAGGTGGGTGCCGACGACTACATTGCGAAGCCCTTCCACCTGCGGGAGGTATTGGCGCGCGTCCGGGGCGTCCTTCGTCGCCGCCAGCCGCAGCAATCGCAGAGCGATCGCGAAACGCCGTCAGCGGAAGTGTACTGTTTCGAAGGACTGCGCCTTGACATTGATCGCCGCCAATTGGTCGCGGACGATGACGGGAGGGAAGTCCCTCTGACGACCGGTGAGTTCGACATGCTATGCGTACTTGTGAAGCATGCGGGCCGCGTGCTGCAACGCGAATTGTTGATGGATTTGACGAGAGGTCGAAACCTTGAGGCTTTCGATCGCACCATCGACGCGCAGATTGCTCGCCTAAGGCGCAAAATTGAACGTGATCCTACCCGCCCCGCTCTCATCAAGTCGGTTAGAGGTGTTGGATACGTCTTTAGCGCGAGGGCGACTCGCCATCGCTCCTAGCTCCCCCGGTTCGCAGTGGCATACGGACGAGCTCGGGTCTCAGCCTAAGTCAGGACTATTGAACAGGTATGAGGATGCCGCGGCCCTCTCGGGGCGAGGTGGCGATGGAACTTGGCCAGTCTGTTGGGTCGAGTGCCGCGACGCGAATGAACCCGCAATTGGATTTGCGAGCGACCACTGTGAAATACGCGAGAAGCGCGTTGGCCACGCCACGCGTGTCCGCCGCGCTTGTAATGATGAAGACCGGTACGTCGAGCATTCTGCCGTATGTTTCGTTCTGCACTGGGCGCATGATGCAGATCCCGGCGATATAACCGAGCGGGTTCTCTGCGGTCACTATTCCTTCTGGTGAGCACACTCGGGTGACGGTGGCTGCGCAGAATTCGCGCCATCCCTGCAAGTCGAAGTGACAGCCGGCTGCGTCGACCAGCCGGTAAGCTTTGTCGAATTGATGCCGTTTGATCGGACCCACGGCGTAGGCAACAGCCATGTTGCTCTCCATCGGAAATGCATCTCAGCGAAAAACCGTCGCCTCCACTGGAGGACAGGCCCCGCCGGCCACGCGTCAACTCTCGCAAACCTGCGATCCGTCGCATTGAGAGGCATTTTCCGGGAAACGAGCTGGGCCGTCATTGATGCTCATCAAAGCCGGCGCGTCGTATTTGTCGTTCAATTCCTAACGCACTGCTGCGCAAAAGTCGCAGTTTCTGCGCAACTCAAAGTGACGGGGCATGCCATGTCCACCAGTCTCCGGGGCCGCAGCGTCCTGACGCTCGACGAATTCACTTCAAGGGAGATCGGGTTCCTGTTGCAACTCGCCGCCGAGTTGAAGGCCGACAAGCGAAGTGGTAATGAAATCCCACGGCTCAATGGCAAGAACATCGCGCTTGTCAGCGAGGACGATTCGATCGGAACTCTCCTCGGATCAGAAATTGCAGCCTATGATCAAGGCGCGCGCGTCGTCAGTCTCACGCTCCCCGCGAGCCATCCGGGGCGTTGCGGATCGATCAAGGACACGGCCCGCGTGATCGGCAGGATCTACGACGCTATCGAATATTGCGGCCGCGCTCGGACCCTGAAGGAGCTGGCGGCACATGCCCACGTGCCTGTCTACAATGGCTTTACCGATGAATCCCTACCAATACAGGCATTGGCAGATTTGCTGACGATGCAGGAAGTGGCCGACAAGGCGCTGCCGGAAGTCACGACCGCATTTCTGGGCGACGGCCGCTGTGCTATTGCCGGGTCACTCGCCATCGGAGCGGCCAAGCTCGGCATGGACTTCCGCATTGTCTCGCCGCCGATCTTCTGGCCCGCTTCGTCCTTCATCGACGAAGTGGCGTCGGAAGCGCACAAGAACGGCGGCAAGTTCACGGTCCTGGAACACGTCGGCGCCGGAGTGTTGGGCGCCGATTTCGTCTACACGGCTTCGTGGCTTGGAGAGCAGGAGGTGGGTTGGGCCGAGCGCATCAGGCTGCTGGCGCCTTACGGCGTCAGGGCCAATGTTATGGAAGCCACTGACAATCCAGATTGCAAGTTCATGCATTGCTTGCCTGCCTTCCACGATAACAGCTCGAAGGCCGGCGCCTGCATCGCGAAGCAGTTCGGGCCCGACTGCATGGAAGTCTCGGACGCGATCTTTGAATCGAAAGCTTCCGTTGTGTTCGACCAGGCGGAAAACCGGGTGCACACGATCAAAGCCATTTTCGCCGCGACCCTTGGGGACCGGAAGACCGATGCGCGAGACAGAGACCCTTAATGACTAGCCGGGGCGACCACTTGGATTTGCGCTACGAGCGCGAGTTCGCTTTGACCATGCGGGCCCGATACCCGCGTGGAACCAGTTTGCCGCCCCGAAGGCGAGGACCGCGAGAAATGCGGCCAGCAGGCCGTAGTCCTGCGGCACGTTGAGCAGAAGGGCCGCGCTGCCGCCGATGATTTCCAAAGCACAGGGATCAAGAGGAGCCATCGCGCGACGTGCCAAGGCCCTAGCAGCAGGATTCCGATCGTGAAGATCGTGGTTGGGCAAGGTGCGATCCCGAACAGGGGCACCGCCGGGTAGACGTGGCCGAATAGCCAACCGATAACCTGATAGATCGAGATCGCGTAAGCGGCGAGTGCGAGACCGGCGACCGTGCGCACATCATCCGAAGGCGCCAATCTAAAGCCCGGTGAGACAAATGGAGCGGCAGCCAGGAGCAGCGCTTGGAGGACGAACACCGCGCCGAAGATTTGAGCAGCGGGATTGATGCTGGTGAAGAATGATCAATGGTAGCCCACGCCGTTAACGAGAAACATCAGCGCCAGGATCGCCATAACCAGTACGGTGGAGGTCCGAGACCGCTAGAATAGGAGACCGAACGCTGTAAGTCCGAGGACGTAAGCGACCGCGGGCAGCGGTGAGATCGCCGCATTATAGGCGGCGAATACTTGAAAAAACTGCTCCTCAGTGAATGGCATGGTATGCCTTCCGATGCTGCAACACCTCAGCATCGCCCACATTGCGGTCACCAATATTGAGCCAGATCATGTGAATGGAGAAGTTTTCCTGAAGCAGTCGCGTCACTCTCAGCGCAGATCGGAGGCGACTGTCCGCCAAACGCAGATCGGCGGCAAGAAGCTAAAACCCCGCATGACGTGGCTGGCTACTCGGTGCATGGCGAAATCGAACGTCAAAGGCCCGACGAAGCGACCAAGGGATTGTCCGACCGAGCCGAAAGGCGGTTGACCAACATTAGAAGTCGGGAGGTTCTGGCCGGATCAAAGCATCTTTGATCCGCATCAAGTCGCCCGGCTGCCCAAGGGTGCATGCTTAGATCTGCCGTTCTTAAGATCAGGGCCTTGAACCATGCCGATTGAACCGACCATCCGTTTTCATGGGGCAGCCGGGACCGTTACGGGATCCTGCCAACTCGTCGAATTCGGTGCCACGAAGATCCTGGTCGACTGCGGTATGTTCCAGGGGTCGAAGACAGAGAAAGAGCTAAATTACCGCGACTTCCCCTTCAGCCCCAAGACGATCGACGCCGTCATCCTGACGCACGCGCACATCGACCATTCCGGCCTGCTGCCGAAGCTCGCCAGGCTTGGCTACGATGGCCCGATCTTCGCGACGCCCGCGAGCACCGACCTATGCTCCGTCATGCTGGCGGACTCCGCCCACATTCAGGAGAGCGAAGTCGATCAGCTTAACCGCCGCAATTTGCGCCGCGGCCGGGATCCCGTGACGCCGATTTACACCGCGCGCGACGCCGCTGCCGCGATCACGCTGTTTCGGCAGGTGCGTCTCGGCTCTTGGGAGAAGGCTGGCGAGGGAGTTCGCTTCCGTTTCTGGAATGCCGGCCACCTGCTCGGATCTGCCTCGGTCGAGATGGAGGTCGGTACCGGGCCGTCGCCGTTGCGCCTGCTGTTTTCCGGCGACGTCGGGCCGCGGCACAAGCTCCTGCAGTTTGATGCGAAAGCACCTAGCGGTTGGGACTATGTCATCTGCGAGAGCACCTATGGCAATGTCGAGCGCGAGGAAGCGGACGATGCCGCTCGACGTCACATCCTGCGTTCCGAGGTGTTGACTGCAGTGCATTCGAATGGCGCTCTTCTCATCCCCTCTTTCGCCGTGGAACGGACGCAGGAACTGCTAACCGATCTCGTCTATCTAATGGAGACGGGTGCCGTCCCGAAATGCCCAATCATCATTGACTCTCCGCTCGCGACCCGTGCGAGCGAGATATTCCACAGACACGCCCGCGAGCTTGAGAACGGGGATGCTCTAATTCGGGGATTAGAGTCGAAGAACGTTCGCTTTACCGAAACGGTGGAGCAATCCAAGGCGGTCGACCTCATCAGGGGCTTCCATATTGTCATCGCTGCGAGCGGAATGTGCGAGGCCGGGCGCATTCGGCATCGGTTAAAAAATTGGCTCTGGAGAGATGAGGCGACAGTGCTGTTGGTCGGGTACCAGGCGAATGGCACCCTGGGGCGCCTCCTTGAAGACGGTGCCTCGGTCGTGCGCATTCAGGGGGAAGATATCAGCGTTCGAGCTCGGATCAGGAAGCTCGACATCTATAGTGGCCATGCCGACGGCGCAGAGCTTGCCGACTGGGTAGGAGCGCGGCAGCCGATCAGCGCTGGTGTCTTTCTCGTCCACGGAGAAGACGAGGCACTTGAAGGCCTCAGGGAACGTCTGTCCACCTTCCTACCAGAAGATCGCCTGATCCGGCCTAGATTGGACAGCGCATTCCGTCTTGGCTCGCAGGGTGCAGTTGAGGTTTCCGGAGCGGTCGCCCCGCCTCGCATCGATCCCGTACGGGCAGGAAGGACGGATTGGCACAACGATTTCCAGAAGCTCGTCCTCGATGTTCAGGACGAACTGGCAAAGGCCGCGGACGATAAGGCACGTGGTGTTGTGATCCGACGGTTGCGCCGTGCCCTGCAGGAAGAAGCATGAGATGCCGAGCCGGACTATAAGCCGAGAGCAGGGGAGCACACGGGTTTGCGTCATGCCGGCCTGACGAGTGCTCCACGATCCTGATCCGCGTCGATCGAATGACAGGCAGTCATGAATGCCACGAATTGATGCGCGTCAATGTATCGGCGGGCAGATCCGGCTGAAGTTCCGCCATCAACCCATGGAGCGCGACGATGCTCAAGATCTCGAGGCTGCTGGTTTTAGCTGCTCTTTTCGATGCCTTCGGGGGGACCGCCGAAGCGACTGGCATCGGCGCGGATGTGTCCGAGATATTAGAGCGGGTGCAACCGGCGGTCGTCAGCATCCGAACCGTCAGCAGTGGGATCTTCAGAAGCGAGCTGCTCGAAGATCCGAATGTACGTAAGGTCCTCGGTCTTCCCGATGAGGTATTCATCGTTCAAACGGGAGCGATCGCGACAGGGTCCGGCGTGATTATCGATCCGGAGGGCGGCTACATCGTTACCAGCCGCCACCTGGTTGCCGATGCCGACGATGTTTCCGTGACACTCTCGGATGGACGGATTTTCCAGGCCGATCGGGTAGGGGAGGATGCGCCGACCGACCTCGCCGTGGTTAAGATCGATGCCTCAAAACTCGCTGCGCTCAAGTGGGGAAATTCATCCGAACTAAAGGTCGGTGATTTTGTGGCCGCGGTAGGCAGTCCTTTCGGGCTGACGCAGACGGCGACCTTCGGCATCGTTAGCGGCTTGGGCCGCTCGGGCCTGGGTGCCGATGAATATCAGGATTACATCCAGACCGACGCGGCCATCAATCCAGGGAATTCCGGCGGAGCGCTCGTCAATGTCTCTGGCGAGTTGATTGGCATCGCCCGCGGGATCGCCGCGCCAGATCAAGCGAGTACCGGCATTGGCTTTGCGATTCCGTCGAATATTGGGGCGCAGATCGTCCGCGAATTGATCGCCCACGGAGAATACAAGCGTGGCTGGCTCGGCCTTTCGGTAACGGCCGCCAGGGATGCGCAAGACGGGAGTGCCACTCAGGCGGAAGCGCTTATCGTGAACGAGCTCGCCTGCAATTCGCCGTCGGAGCTCCAAGGCGTACGCCTTGGAGATGTGATCATGGCCCTGGACGGCCGCACCTTCCCGACGGAGGCAGCCTTCAGGAATGCGATCAGCCTGCTTCCAGCGAACGCCCGCATCACACTCGATATCCGTCGGGGAGAAGCGTCGCAGAAGCTGAACGTGACGCTCTCAGATTCGGCCGCTGCTCGCGACGCCTCTGACCAAGGCTCAGTCGTCGTTGCCTTTCCATCCGCGAGCGGCTCACTCGCATGCGCGCCGTCGGGCGCGGTCCTCATCGATGTTGCGCCGCGTAGCACCGCCTATTCTATCGGGCTGAGAACGGGCGACTACCTGACGGCCATCAACGGCAAACCACCCGTCTCAGCAGACCAAATTGGAAGCGTCCTGGAGAGTGTGGAAGGCAGCGCTTCTATCGATATCCTGCGCGCAGGAACCGCATACCGCATCGATGTTCAATAGCGGCAAGCGGGCCCTTTACGTCCGGCTGGCGCTCGACGATAGCCACACCGTCCTTGATTCGATCACTCGGGTAGAGAATGACTCTGCGGCCGAGAACGTAGGGCTGCAGCATCAGTTCGGCGTGCACCTCAGGAGCATCGAATAGCCGTTACAGGCCTCCCGTCCGCAAAGGTGTTGAACAATTGCGGACGGGAGGCCGGGGGTGGTCAAGCGGACTTGATCTGGATCTTGCGCTCGTTCTGCTGCGCTTCCTGGGTCTTCGGCAGGGTTACCGACAGAACGCCCTTCGAGAAATTTGCAGCAATCTTTTCTGCATCGCCTCCATCTGGCATCCGGAACGTGCGCTGGAACGAGCCGTAGCGGCGCTCAGAGAGGACAATCGGCCCGCCTGGCTCTTTCCCAATCAGCACAGCACTCGAATGCGGCCTGGCGCCCTATATGGACCGGTGATTTGCCTGCCTAATTCCTAAAACGTGATCGCAGGGTGCCGCCAAATCTTTATCGGCGGTCTGCTGACTGCCGGCCGCTCAACCAGACTGGAGCCGCGATCGTATCAGGCATGTTCTGGCTCATGCGTCGTCGATCTATGACCGCTCGCTGCCTTCAAACGCGTTCTTGGCATCATTGGCATCCGATTCACGCACCAGCGTGCGTAGATCGGACCAAACATCGGGCCGAGAAACTTTGCCGCGATCGTCGGCGGATAGTCATAGTCGATGAACACACGCAGACGCGAGGCTTGTCCCGAGGGGTTGATCTCGAATCCCATGCGGTAAGCAGCGATGACGAGGAGGTTCGGGCGGCCTCGGGTCTGCCAAACCTTGCGTCGAGGTGGCTGCCGCTCGGTGATCACTTCTTCGACGGAAAGCACCAGACCAAGTAGGTTGCCACGCATCTTGATAACTGAACCGACAGTGCGGCCTTTGGCTTCGTCGAACTCGTACGACATCCGCCCGCCGAACATCATCACCGAAGGCTTCTGCATGTGCGAGCCAAGGCTCGCCTGGTCATCCAGATAGTCAAAGAGCACGTCTGCGGAGGTCGCGACATCGGCAATGGCTTGTGCCGCGTGAGCGTAGGTCATGTGATATCGTCGGTTTTTGCGCGGTGGTCCCCGTGCCGATGACCGCCATGCCCATGGAAGAGGTGCATCATCGGGCACGCGAGCAGCAGCAGGTACGGAGCGAGCCCAAGTGCATGCCGCCAGTGCTCACGGAGAATGAAGAACGCGACGATCACCGTGAGCGAGGCGGCGAAGAGCGTCCACTTGCGGTCCCAAATCATATCCGTGTACTCCTCAACCTGAGCGAATTGCCGATCACGCTGACCGACGAGAGCGCCATGGCTGCCGCTGCGATGATCGGCGACAGCAAGAGTCCGAATGCGGGGTAGAGCACGCCAGCCGCAACCGGGACGCCAGCGGCGTTGTAGATGAAGGCGAAGAAAAGGTTTTGCCGAATGTTTCTCATCGTGGCGTGACTGAGCTGCCGTGCCCGCACGATGCCCTGAAGGTCGCCCTTGAGAAGGGTGACGCCGGCGCTCTCGATTGCCACATCCGTCCCTGTTCCCATGGCGATGCCGACGTCGGCGGCGGCGAGGGCCGGGGCATCGTTCACGCCGTCTCCCGCCATGGCGACGATGCGACCCTCGTTTCTCAGACGTCTGACGATTTCGCTCTTGTGCTCCGGCAGGATTTCCGCCTCAACCTCCGTGATGCTGAGCTTGCGAGCGACGGCAGTGGCCGTGGTCCTGTTGTCACCCGTAAGCATCACCACGCGAACGCCGTCCTTCATCAGTGCCGCGACGGCGGCGGGTGTCGTTGGCTTTATCGGATCG
Organism: Sinorhizobium meliloti; assembly: GCF_035610345.1. Next base: position 367,780 of record NZ_CP141214.1, read on the forward strand.
GAGATCGCGAACAAGCCACCGACTCTGCCGTCTATGGCGACGAAGATGACGGTCGCTCCTTCTTCCCGCAGTGCTTCCGCCTTTTCGGTGAGCGGGGCTATGTCCACCTTCTCCTCGGACATGATTTGGTGGCTTCCGATAACAAGCCTGTGTCCCTTGACCGTACCCGTGACGCCTTTGCCCACCGGGCTGTCGAAGTTCTCTGCCGTTCCGAGACCCAGCCCGCGCTCATTGGCGGCCTCGACGATTGCCGCCGCGAGCGGATGCTCGCTCGCCCGCTCCAGCGTGGCAGCGACCTGCAGGAGTTCGTCCTCGGCTATCCCGTTCACAGCGACGACCGATGTGACTTTCGGTTTGCCCTCGGTCAGAGTCCCGGTCTTGTCGACCACAAGCGTGTTGACCTTTTCGAAGCGTTCGAGCGCCTCGGCGTTCTTGATCAGCACACCGACGCTTGCACCCTTGCCGACGCCGACCATGATCGACATCGGAGTGGCGAGGCCGAGCGCACAGGGGCAGGCGATGATCAGCACCGCCACTGCGGCGACAAGTCCATGGGTGAAGCGAGGTTCCGGCCCAACAGCCATCCACGTGGCGAACGCGACGATAGCGATCAGAATAACAGCGGGCACGAACCAACCGGAGACCTCATCGGCCAGCCGCTGGATCGGAGCGCGCGAGCGCTGGGCTTCCGCCACCATCTGCACTATCCGCGACAGCATGGTGTCGCGTCCCACCTTGCCGGCTTCCATGACGAAACCGCCCGTCTTGTTCATCGTCCCGCCGATAAGGTTCTCACCGAGCGCCTTGGTGACGGGCATGGATTCTCCGGTGATCATCGATTCGTCGACCGAGCTGCGGCCTTCGACGAGCGTCCCGTCGACCGGGACCTTTTCGCCCGGCCGCACGCGCAGCCGATCGCCGACGGCAACGGCTTCGAGCGGCACGTCTTCGTCGGTCCCGTCGTTCCGGATACGGCGGGCCGTCTTCGGGGCGAGATCCAAAAGCGCGCGGATCGCTCCGCCCGTCTGCTCGCGAGCACGCAGTTCCAGAACCTGCCCGACCAGGACGAGTACGGTGATGACCGCTGCGGCCTCGAAATAGATTGGGACCGCTCCGTCGACCGATCGGAACGTCGTCGGGAACAGTCCGGGCGCTAGCGTCGCGATCACGCTGTAAACCCAGGCCACGCCCGTGCCCATTGCGATCAGCGTGAACATGTTGAGATGCCTGGTGATGATCGACCGCCAAGCCCGTTTGAAGAACGGGGCGCCGGCCCACAGAACAACGGGGGTCGCGAAGACGAGCTGCAGCCAGTTTGATGTCTGGGGGTCGAGGAGCATATGCAGGTCGACCAGGTGGCCGCCCATCTCCAATAACAAGACCGGTACCGTCAGAGCGAGTCCGATCCAGAACCTCCGCCGCATGTCAACGAGTTCGGGGCTTGGCCCGGTTCCGGCGGTCACTACTTCCGGCTCGAGCGACATACCGCAGATCGGGCAGTTGCCCGGACCGATCTGCCGCACCTGTGGATGCATCGGGCATGTGTAGATCGCGCCTTCCACCAGCGTGACTCGCGAACTCTCCGCTTTTGCGGGCGGGGCGCCCACACTTGTTCGACTATGGTGATGGCTCGGATCGATTCCCATCGCGGCATCTTATGCATCTCAGCAGTCAATTCTTTGACCAACATCAATGTCCTGCTTAACGTTGCGGGGTATGCTGCGCGCTCTAATCGGAGGGCTGTAGGATGCTTGCCAGAGACGTTATGAAGAAAGAGGTGCTGTCGATAAGTCCCGATCACAGCGTGAGTCATGCCGCGCGCACGATGCTTGAGAACCATATAAGCGGCCTGCCTGTATGCGACGACCGCGGCAGGCTCGTCGGCATATTATCGGAGGGCGACTTGATGCGGCGTGCGGAGCTGGGATCGGTTTCTTGGCGCGACATCGCAGGCGTCCGAACGAAACCGGAGTCGTTCATCAAGGGGCATAGCTGGCGCGTGGGCGACGTGATGACGCAGCCTGCTGTCACGGTTGATGAAGACATGCCCGTTGGCGCCGTCGCCGAACTCATGGCTGCCAAAGGTATCAAGCGCATTCCGGTCATGCGAGCGGAAGAGATGGTGGGCATCATCAGTCGCAGCGACATCCTTTGCGCGATTGCTGCCTCTGTGCCTGATATGGTTGCTAACGGTGATGAGGCAGTGCGGCGGGCCGTCTTGGCGCGGCTTTGTTCCGATCTCGGGGTTGAGAAAGGGGCCATCGAAGTGACTATTGAGAATGGAACCGTCAGCTTGTCAGGCCAGGTTGAAAGCGAGGCACTGCGGGAGGCGGCTCGCGTCGCCGCCGAGACGATCAGCGGCGCCGGAGGCGTCAGAAACAAACTGCGTGTTGTTGCCACCTGAGCCCCTGCTGATGGGGGGAATAAATGTTCTCGTTTCATCTTCGGCGTTTCCCCGGTGATCAGCAATTCTGCGATCGCAAGGGCCCGTGCGCACTGCGTTGGCCGACTCCATAATTCAGCCGCCGAAGTCGGCGCAGAGGTTCGCGTCATCGCGCCGACGGACAAGCCATCGTCGCAGAATAGTCAACGATCTCTCAATTGGAAGGGTCCTCCCGATGACCGGTACGCTGTCGCCCGAACTTTTGGAGCGGATGGACGCCTATTGGCGAGCCGCCAACTACCTATCCGTGGGGCAAATCTATCTTCGCGACAATCCACTTGTGAAGGAAAAGCTTACTCTCGCACATGTAAAGCCGCGCCTGCTTGGTCACTGGGGCACGACTCCGGGGCTGAACTTTCTCTATGTCCACCTCAATCGGCTGATCCGGGCACATGACCTGTACATGATCTATGTCACCGGTCCGGGTCACGGCGGCCCCGGTCTTGTCGCGAATACGTATTTGGAAGGTACTTATTCAGAACTCTACCCCGAAGTCAGCCAGGACAAGGCCGGGATCAAGAGGCTTTTCAAGCAATTCTCCTATCCAGGCGGGATACCGAGCCACGTCGCGGCAGAGGTGCCGGGTTCGATAAACGAAGGCGGCGAGCTTGGCTATTGCCTGATGCATGCCTATGGCGCAGTCTTTGACAACCCCGGACTCATCGCGGCCTGCGTCGTGGGAGACGGGGAGGCCGAGACGGGCGCGCTCGCGACGAGTTGGCACTCCAACAAGTTTCTCAATCCGGCACGAGACGGAGCGGTCCTGCCAATCCTGCATCTCAACGGCTACAAGATCGCAAATCCGACGGTGCTTGCTCGCATCAGCCACGACGAGCTGGAGGCGCTGTTCAGGGGTTACGGCTACGAGCCGCTTTTCGTCGAGGGCGCGGATCCGCGACAAATGCACCAGCTTATGGCGTCAGCGCTCGACAAGGCCCACGGGAAGATTGCCGAAATCCAGCGGCAAGCGCGCAGTAAAGGATTTTCCGGCCGCCCTGCCTGGCCGATGATCATCTTCCGCTCACCGAAAGGTTGGACGGGGCCGCGCGAGGTTGACGGCAAGAAAACGGAGGGCACCTGGCGCTCGCACCAAGTGCCGCTTGCGAAGCTTGCGGAAGTGCCGGAGCACCTCGGAATTCTCGAAGAGTGGCTCAAGAGTTATCGCCCTGCGGAGCTGTTCGATGAGAGTGGCAGCCTTCGACCTGAGCTTAGGGAGCTTGCGCCGAAGGGTGAACGCCGCATGGGAGCAAACCCGTATGCTAACGGCGGACTTCTCCTGAAAGACCTCAACCTGCCGGACTTCCGTCAATACGCGGTGAAGATCGGCACTCCGGGAACCGTGACGGTAGAATCGACCCGCGTCGCGGGTCTGTTTCTCCGCGATGTCATGAAATTCAATGCGGAAGAGCGCAACTTCCGGATCTTCGGACCGGATGAGACCGAATCAAACCGGCTGTCACCCGTCTTCGAAGAAACAGAACGCGTCTTCACCGGCGAGATTCTCGCTAGCGACACGCAGCTATCTCCCGACGGCCGGGTCATGGAAGTGCTCAGTGAGCAACTCTGCCAGGGCTGGCTCGAGGGTTACCTGCTGACAGGGCGACATGGCTTCTTCTCTTGCTATGAGGCCTTCATCCATATCGTCGATTCAATGTTCAACCAGCATGCAAAATGGTTGAAAGTCTGCCGGGAGATTCCTTGGCGCAAATCCATCGCGTCTCTCACCTACCTACTGACCTCTCATGTATGGCGTCAGGACCACAACGGCTTCTCGCATCAGGATCCAGGCTTCATCGACCACGTGGCCAACAAGAAGGCCGACATCATCCGCGTTTACCTTCCACCGGATGCAAATACGCTTCTCTCGGTCGTCGATCATTGCGTGCGGAGCCGTGACTGCATTAACGTGATCGTCGCAGGCAAACAGCCGCAGTTGCAGTGGTTGGACATGGACGCGGCGGTTGCGCACTGCCGCGTCGGGCTCGGTGTCTGGGAGTGGGCATCCAATGATGAAGGCGCTCCCGATGCGGTCGTCGCCTGCGCCGGCGATGTGCCGACCATGGAAGCACTGGCCGCCGTCATGATCCTGCGCGAGGCATTTCCAACGCTCAGGCTGCGCGTCGTCAACGTCGTCGATCTCATGGCGCTGCAGGCCCCCAGCCAGCATCCCCATGGCGTGGCGGATGACTTCTTCGACCGGATGTTCACAACCGACAAGCCTGTCATCTTCGCCTATCACGGCTATCCTGCGCTCATTCACCGGCTGACCTACCGCCGCACCAACCACGCCAACTTTCATGTCCATGGCTATCAGGAGGAAGGGACGACCACGACGCCGTTCGATATGACCGTGCTCAATGGACTCGATCGGTTCCATCTTGCCAAGGCGGTGGTCGAGCGTGTCCCTTCGCTCGCCGCGGCGCGGGAAGAATTCGCCTGTGCCATCGAGGGCAAGCTCTCGGAGCACCACGTCCACATCCGCAAGAATGGTGAAGATTTGCCGGAGATCAGGAACTGGCGATGGCGGACATCCGACGCGTCGTGACGACGGCAATCAAGCGGCCGAGTTTGATCTGCGTCAAGTTGGATTTTCCCGGCAGTCGTACATTTAAGGTCATGGTTTAGCGAACGTGAGGAGAGGCGAAATGGCGACACTGCGGACGTTCCTGCTGGCAGGCACACTGCTTATGCTCAGCACGCCGGGCTTTGCCGAAGAAGCGCATCATCCCGATCCCACAGCCGGACAGGCGAGTGAAGGAGCCGTCCAGCAGGCTCCTGCAGCGAGCCCGAGCGCCACCATGCAGAGCGGCATGATGTCCGGCGACATGATGGGCGGTATGATGCGGATGATGATGGGCGCACAAGATCCCATGGGGATGATGGCCTGTCAGGCACCGATGGGGCAGGCCGCCATGGGTGCGATCGCCCAGATGATGGCCCCCGAACACATCGAGGGGCGCATCGCGTTCCTGAAGACGGAGCTCAAGATAACCCCCGAGCAGGAGCCGTTGTGGAACGCCTTCGCCGAAACTCTGCGAGCCAACGCCCGCGGTCCACGGGATGGGATGATGCAGATGTCTGGTGGGATGGCCGGGGCGGGTGAGGCAGCCGCGACCCCGTTGCAGCGTCTGGACCTGAGAGAAAGCGCCCTGGCCGGACGGCTCGAGGGAATACGCAAGCTGAAAGCCGCCCTCGTTCCTCTCTATCAGTCACTCGAGGGCGCGCAGAAACAGATAGCTGACAGGCTGCTTGTGCCCCCAATGATGGGGATCATGTAACCCAAGCGGGCAGGGAGGTAATTCCAGTGAGCAGCGAAACGCAACCAAGTTTACATCACAACGCCAGTACCGGAGGGCCAGCAGGTTTCTGGCGCTCGAAAACCGCAATCGCGCTGAATCAAGACGTAAGTACATCGAGGAAATCGGCAAGTGCTGTCGCGGCGACGCTTTATTTCTGAGGCGCCGGCATCCCCGGTGACTATTAACGTGATACCGGAACCGGTTCGTGTCGCGCCTTGTGATTGACGAAGACCATTATGCCCACGGCGTGTACAAATTGGATGCCGGTTCACACTCTAGTCCAAAGCCCACGCATGCCTGCCTAGATCAGTGTCGCGGTAAAGCCGTGATAACCATTTCATCTGGACCGGTGGACACCATCGTCATGCGCCCCTCGTGTGATGCGTACTGCACCGAGCTGGTTGCCGCTCTGGGCTTCGAAATCACCTCTGAGCGCCTTCAACGCGTAGCGTTCCTGATTGATTTCGTCCGCTGTTCGGAAGCCCAGCCTGCGCAGGATCGGCAGAGGCGGATACCACCCCTGAAAAGCGTGCTGGAAGAGGAAACCCGTCACGATCGCCGGCAATGCCAGCCACCGTCGATCCTCCGTGGCCGCCAGCATTGTCCCGCGAATGCCAATGTGGAAGCGTTCGCCTCGAGGGCTCGCTCGATGTCCCACTCCCGGTCAAGAACTCCGCTAGCCTAGTGTCGATCTGGTCGGGACGAGTTTCGTAGCGGGCGAGCCTCTCCTCCATTTGCAGGCGCAGACGTCGGTTGATTTCGTCGGATGTCTGGGCGCTTACCCGGTTCGCTGTCGTGGCCATCGTTGTTTCTCCTCTCCCGCCGGGAACCCCAGGGAAAGCACAAAATTCCCGACCTGATCTTGAGTGCTTATTAAAATACATTATATTATATTAAATATTAATGTGGAACTCGGAGTGAGCCATGCCTATCACTGCAATATCCGACAAACTTTCGGTATCGCCGCAGCTAAGTGTCGAGGACATCCCATCGCTGCGCGACAAGGGATTCAAAACACTGATCAACAACCGGCCGGACAACGAAGACACCTTTCAGCCGAACACGCAGGCGGGAAGGCAGGAAGCGAAACACTGCAGCTTGGCTTACGCGTTCATCCCGGTCACGGCCGACACGATCACCGAGGCGGACGTGCGTGCTTTCCAGCGCGCGGTCGATGAGTCGAATGGGCCTGTTCTGGCGTATTGCCAGACCGGCAGGCGTTCCTTAGACCTCTACCTCATTGGTGAGGTTCTTGACGGCCGGATGTCTGCCGATGAGGCCGTCGTGTTCGGACGCAGCCGCGGCTTCGACACTTCTTCCGCTGCAGTTTGGCTGGAGAGACATGCCGCGCGCCGGCCGCAGGTGAAGGGTTTCTTCGACAAGCGCACGTGGAGCGTCCAGTACGTGGTGTCCGATCCCGCGACCCGCAAATGCGCCATCGTCGATCCCGTACTCGACTTCGACGAAAGGGCCGGTGCAACGGCAACCATCAACGCCGATGCGATCCTCGACTACGTCCGGGACAATGATCTGACCGTCGAATGGATCCTCGACACCCATCCGCATGCCGACCACTTTTCGGCGGCCCAGTATCTGAAGGAGAAAACCGGCGCGCAAACAGCTATCGGCGAGCGCGTCGTCGATGTCCAGAAATTGTGGCAGAAAATCTATAACTGGCCGGGGCTTGCTACCGACGGCTCCCAATGGGACCGACTGTTTGCCGATGGTGAGGACTTTAAGGTCGGTTCCATCGAAGCGAAAGTGCTGTTCTCACCGGGACATACGCTTGCCTCGATCACGTACGTCATCGGCGACGCGGCCTTCGTGCACGACACGCTCTTTTTGCCCGACAGCGGGACTGCGCGAGCCGATTTCCCCGGTGGTGATGCCCGCATTCTGTGGACGTCGATCCAGGACATTCTCGCGCTCCCGGACGAGACGCGGATCTTCACCGGCCACGACTACCAGCCGGACGGTCGGGCGCCGCGCTGGGAAAGCACGGTGGCTGATCAGAAGAAGTTCAACCCGCATCTGGCCGGCGTGACGGAAGAAGAATTCGTGGCTCTCAGGACGAAGCGCGACAAGACGCTGCCAGTGCCGAAGCTCATCCTGCATGCCCTGCAGGTGAACATCCGCGGCGGGCGACTGCCGGAGCCGGAAGCCAATGGCAAGCGCTACCTCAAGCTTCCGCTCGATGCATTGCAGGGAGCTGCCTGGGAATGACAACTGATCTGAAAGCAATGTTGAAGGCAGGATTGTCTTCGGCGGAGATGGCCAGCCGTGCCGGAGAGGTGGCAAGCCTCCTGAAGACGCTGTCGCATCCCGCACGCCTGATGATCGTCTGCACGCTTGCGGAAGGCCAGTATTCGGTGGGCGAGCTTGAAGAGAAGCTTGATGTCCACCAGCCGCATCTGTCGCAGCACCTGACGGTGCTGCGCGGCTCGGGAATCGTCGAGACGCGGCGGGACGGGAAGCAGATCTTCTATTCCCTGACGGAGGAGAAGGCGGCCCAACTGGTTGCTGCCCTCTATGACATCTTCTGCGTGAAGGAGGAGAAATGAGCACCTATTTCGCCTCATTGGCTGGCGGCATACTGATAGGCGCATCTGCCGTCATGCTCTTGCTCCTTAACGGGCGGATCGCCGGGATCAGCGGTATCGTCGGGCGTCTCGCTCAGCGCGTTTGCCTGACGACCAATCTTGCCTTTGTGCTTGGCCTGCTGCTCGGGCCGCTCGCCTACCTACTGGTGTTCGGCGGCTGGCCGACGGTGGAGATCACGGCAGGCTGGCCGCTGATCATCCTCGCCGGACTTCTCGTGGGCTTCGGCTCGCGCATGGGCTCGGGCTGCACCAGCGGGCACGGCGTGCTCGGGCTTGCTCGCCTCTCTCCGCGCTCCATGGTGGCGGTTGCCACCTTCCTGACGGCCGGCGCGGTCGCCGTGGCAGTTTTTTGAGGTGTCGGACTATGAACAGGAACATCTATCAGCTCGGAGCGGCTCTCGCCTCCGGTATCGTCTTCGGCTTTGGCCTGTCTCTATCGGGCATGCTGAACCCGGTCCGCGTCCAGGGCTTCCTCGATGTCTTCGGCACATGGGATCCAAGCCTTGCCTTCGTTCTCGGCGGCGCTGTCGTCGTTGCCTTTATCGGCGTGCAGGTGATGAAGCGGATGCGCCATCCGGCCTTCGACGACCATTTCCATGTGCCGACGAATCAGAGGATCGACGCGCCGCTGATCATCGGCTCGGCCCTGTTCGGCCTGGGCTGGGGCATCGGCGGCTTCTGCCCCGGTCCGGCTCTCGCGTCCCTGTCGACAGGCATTCCCCAGACAGCATTGTTTGTAATTGCCATGCTGGTCGGCATGACCTTGTACGACAAAGTATGGAGCAAAGGGACGTGAGCACCTCGATCCTCGCGGCAGTTGGCTCCGGCGGGATCGTCGGCTTCATGCTCGGTCTGCTCGGCGGTGGCGGCTCAATCCTCGCCACGCCGCTGCTTCTCTACGTCGTCGGAGTGACGCAGCCGCACATTGCTATCGGAACGGGTGCGCTTGCGGTCTCGGTGAACGCCTTCGCGAACTTTGCCAGCCACGCGATCAAGGGGCACGTCTGGTGGCGGTGTGCCGCCGTCTTCTCCACGCTCGGCGTCGTCGGCGCGCTTGCCGGCTCCAGCCTCGGCAAGGCGATTGACGGCGACCGCCTGATCTTCCTGTTCGGCATCCTGATGCTCGTCGTTGGCGTCTTGATGCTGAAGCCCCGGAAGCCGGCGGCGGTCGAATGTCGTCCTGTCGACCTCAGAATGTGCCTCGCCACCGCTGCCATGGCACTCGCCGCCGGCGCTGCATCCGGCTTCTTCGGTATTGGCGGGGGCTTCCTGATCGTTCCCGGCCTGATGCTGGCGACGGGCATGCCGATGATCAACGCGATAGGCACCTCGCTCCTCTCCGTCGGTGCGTTCGGATTGGCGACCGCCCTGAACTATGCGAGTTCAGCCCTGGTGGACTGGTGGATTGCCGTCGAGTTCATCGGGGGTGGCCTCGTAGGCGGCTTGCTCGGGATGCTACTCGCCACACGGCTCAGCGCCCACAAGAACATCTTGGACCGCTTGTTCGCCGCGGTCATCTTCGTAGTCGCTGCCTACATCCTGTACCAGAGCGCACGGCAGGCCGGGGCGCACCAAAGCATCCTCGATCCTCAAGTGGTCTTCGGCGGTGCTCACGCCGGGAGCTGACCAGGCAGCCGTTCCGCCGCGACGCGTTCTCGCAGGCTCTGTAGCCGGCACCAGGATAACGGCACAGTCGCGCAGCGCCGATGCGTTGGCATAGATCATGCGAAATTGAACGGTGAGCGCCAGTTCAAACGGTGGAATCGATGATCGCCGCCGAGGTCTTGACGTGATGCACTATAGTCAGCGCATGAAACCATGGGAGGTGGGATGCGTGAACTTGTGTTCGCACTTGTCGCTTTGACGTTCGATATATCGGGCACCGCTGCCGAGGAAGCTCTTGTCTTCCATACGGCACAATTCCAAGACGCCAGCGTCAGCCTAGGACTCGTCAGCAACAGGATGGCTGAACGGCCCGGATTCGACTACGACGTCATCATCTCGCTTTCACAGACCAATGCAGTTAGCGGCAGGGTTTACAAAGATCCGGGAAAGCATCGGGCATTGGTTAAGTGCGGCAATCCGGCCAAAGTGTCGGTCAGAGGTGTCGATTACATGGTACCCATATCCGGTGCCGGAGGAGATTGGAAGGCGGACCTGTGGAGGGCTGTCTGCGAGACTCCTGTGTTGTAACCCGATCGCATGTCCCCCTGCGAAATCGGTTCGCTCGCAGCAGATGCTAGACATCTAATGGCAGCGTCGCCCGGCAGAGCGGCTGAGGTCAAAGACATCCACGGGGCGGGCGGAAGCGGACTCTGCAGCCGCCCTACAAGTGGATGAGATCACGAGGTAGGCGTCGAGCGACTTCGCAAGTGTTTCAAGGCGCTGCGCCACGTTTACCACATCGCCAATGACCGTGGACTCGCTGTGGCAGCCGCTGTCCTGCACGCCGCCGACCGTGCCGTAATGCAGTCCGATTGCAGCAACGAGGGCGGGATAGCCGTTCCAAAAGCCGTGACTTCTCCAGTCGCTAAGCGTGTCGACCAGATCGAGAGCGCATGCAAGTGCCCGGTCCGCATCGTCCTCTGTCGGCCGCGGCCGGGTCCGAACACTGCCATTACCCCGTCGCCGATGAACGTGTGTACCGTCCCGCCATGGTCAAAGATGCTGCGCGACGAACTGACGGTACAGCAAGCACGAAGGCCAACTCGCGGGAAGTGGCGGTTTCCGTAAAGCTTGTAAAATCGCGAAGATCTACGAACATTATCGCTGCATTGCGGCGCTGGAGCCGAGCGCCTGACCCCGTTCCTGCAGTTCCGAGACGATCAGCGGGGAGAAGAACCCGGAGAGATTTTGCCGCCGTCGATCCGCCTCGAGGGCTTCATTGCGCGTCCGGTCGTGATCCCTCGCAAGCAGGTAGATCGCAAAGGCGGGAAAGCCGAAGCTGACCGTCAGGCCGAGGTCATGGTTGAACAAGGAAGCGAATAGTGAAATGGCGTCGGCGGTGTGGTGCCTGGCTGCCGTGATCGCCAGCATGGCCACGCAGGCGATGAGGACGATGCCGGAAAACACCAGCACGAGACGGCGCTCGAGCTGGAGGCCGGTGTGATTGAGCAGGATGAAGGCGACGACCAGGCTGGTGGGTGGCGAGGTTGTGGTTCTCGGTGACCGGGCCGGCAAGAATGTGCGCGTACAGGATTAAGGCGACGAGAAGCGCGTCGAGTACGACGAAGAGCGTCTTGAGCCAGGAGCGCCCAGGAACATATCGGGCGGTCGCCACTGCAGCGATGCTGATGGCCAGATAGCCAACGATGACGACCGAGTGGGTGCCTTCCGCCCCTGCATTGCCGCCCAGCAGGAAATTCGCGACCAGGATCGCGAATGCGACGAACCGCAAGATGATCGAGCGGAATTCCCTTGCGAAGTCCCATTGTGGGTGAAGCGAAAACGTCATGTCCTACCGCAGGGAGGAGGGAGATGCTTCCCCGGTCTTCGGACGAAGCGAGGGGAAGGGACGCGGCCGAATGCTGGGCCGCGTCCCGACGTTTGCTTACTTGACCTGCGTCACGGTCAGCTTGCCGTTTACGCGCTCGGCGACGAACTCGACGTTCGCGCCTTCCTTCAGCTTATCCAGCATCGCGTCGTCCTGGACGCGGAACACCATCGTCATCGCCGGCATTTCGAGGCTCTTCAGCTCCTCGTGGATGAGCGTGACCTTCTTGGCCTTCGCGTCGACTTTCTTGACGGTTGCCTTTGTGAACTCCTGCGCCAGCGCGCCGTAGGCTGTTCCGAGCGCGAGCGCAGAGGCGAGCGTGAGTTGGATGAGGCTTTTCATGTTGGACTCCTTTCAATGATCACTTCTTGGCAACGGTGACGTCGCCGTGCATGCCGGCGTCGTAGTGGCCGGGTACGAGGCAGGCGATCTTGAACGTGCCGTCGTTCGTGAACTTCCAGATGATCTCGCCGGATTCTCCGGCGGCGAGGCGGATGGCGTTCGGATCGTCGTGCTCCATCTCCGGGAACTTCTCCATCACCGCCTTGTGCTCCATGATGTTGTCTTCCTGATCGAGCACGAACTCGTGGTCGAGTTCGCCTGCGTTCTTGATCGCAAAGCGGACGGTTTGGCCCTTGCGGACATTGAAGGTCGATGGCGTGAAGATCATCTTGCCGTCGTCCGTCTCCTTCATCGTGACCTCAATCGTCCGGGTGGCGTTTGCTTTCCTGCCGGGCTCGCCTACAGCCAAGGCCTCTTCGTGCCCGCCTGCGTGATTGCCGCCGGCGAACGCCGGCGTGGCGAGCGCGGCGACGAGAAGTCCGAAGATTTGAGCTTTCATTGTGTGGTCCTTAGGTTGGTTGAACATCGGCATGCTGGATCAGCCGTGGTTCTCATGTTTCGGCGTGATCTGGGTCTTGGAGTCCTTGGCTTTGGTCGCGTCAGGAACTTCGCCCGTCCACTCCCAGGCCTGGGTTCCGGGCGGGTTTTCGTACCAGCCGGGATCGGCGTAATCGCCCGCCGAGATGCCCTCGCGCACCTTGACGACCGAGAACATGCCGCCCATCTCGATAGGGCCATGCGGACCCCAGCCGGTCATCATCGGGATGGTGTTCTCGGGGATTTCCATTTCCATCTCGCCCATGTCGGCCATGCCTTTCGTGCCCATCGGCATGTACTCCGGGCGAATTTTCTTGATCTTCTCGGCGACCTTCGATTTGTCGACGCCGATGAAGGTCGGGATGTCGTGTCCCATGGCGTTCATCGTGTGGTGCGACTTATGGCAGTGGATCGCCCAGTCGCCCGCGTATTTGGCGTCGAATTCGTAGGCGCGCATGGCGCCGACCGGAATGTCGATGCTGACCTCCGGCCAGCGCGCCTCCGGTCGGACCCAGCCGCCGTCGGTACATGTGACCTCGAAGTCGTAGCCGTGCATGTGGATCGGGTGGTTGGTCATGGTGAGATTGCCGACCCGCACGCGCACGCGGTCGTTCCTGGAAACGACCAGCGGGCTGATGCCCGGGAAGATGCGGCTGTTCCAGCACCACATTTTGAAGTCGGTCATTTCCATGACACGCGGCACGTAGGAGCCCGGCTCGATGTCGTAGGCGTTGAGCAGGAACACGAAATCCCGGTCGACCGGCATGAATTTCGGGTCCTTGGGGTGGATCACGAAGAAGCCCATCATCCCCATCGCCATCTGCACCATCTCGTCGGAATGCGGGTGGTACATGAAGGTGCCCGACTTCACGAGATCGAACTCGTAGACGAAAGTCTTGCCGGGCGGGATGTGCGGCTGCGACAGCCCGCCGACGCCGTCCATGCCGGATGGCAGGATCATGCCGTGCCAGTGGATCGTCGTCGGCTCCGGCAGCTTGTTGGTGACGAAGATGCGGACCCGATCGCCTTCGACCGCCTCGATCGTCGGGCCCGGCGACTGGCCGTTATAGCCCCAGAGATAGGCGGTCATGCCCTCCGCCATCTCGCGCTCGACCGGCTCGGCGACGAGATGGAACTCCTTGACGCCGCTGTTCATCCGGTGGGGTGCGGTCCAGCCGTTGATGGTCACCACCGGGTTGTAGTCGGGCCCGGAGGAAGGCCGGACGGGGGCTTGCGTATCCGCCGTCTCCCTGAATGCCGCCTCGGGCAGGCCCATATTCGACGTTTTCGCCCAGGCGGCGGTGGATACCAGTGCGGCGCTCGCGCCGAGTAACTGTCGTCTGTTGAACATTTTGCGTGCCTTTCTCATTCGCCGCTTTCGGCGGCCGCCGCGACCGCGGTTTCGCGGGAGGCTGCGCCCCCGCCGTAGATCGCCGGAGCCAGATCCGCCTCGGCCAGCCAGAAGTCGCGCTTGGCATCGATCGCGAGCAGGATCGCATTGACCTTCTCGCGGCTGTCGGCGAGCAGTTCGAAGGTGCTGGTGATCATCCCGTTGTAGGTGAGGAGGGACTGCTCCTCGATTTCGGTGCGCAGCGGCACGACGCTGTTGCGGTAGTGCCGGGCAATATCGTAGGTGGCGCGGTACGCCTGATAGGCCGAGCGCGCTTCCGAGCGGACGTTGACCGCCTTTTCCGCGAGGAGGTTCGCCGCCCGCATATAGGCAAGTTCCGCCTTGCGCATGCGGGCTCTACCGCTGTCGAAGATCGGAATGACGAATTCGAGTTCCGCCTGTCCGGTCGTTTCGCTCTTGATGTCGCCGTCCTCGAGTTCCCGCTCCGCCTCGAAGCCCGTAAGGAGTTCGAGGTCCGTGACGTAGCGCGTGGCTTCCGTCATCTTGTAGGATTTCGCGGTCGCTTCGAGGTCGAGCTTCGCCATCTGCAGATCGACGCGGCGATGCAATGCCTCCGCCTCGATCAGGTCACGCTTCATTATTCCCCTCGGCAACTGCGGCAGACGGTTCGGAACCTGATAGTCGATGCCCGAACCCCAGAGGCCCATCAGCCGGGTCAGTTCTTCCTTGGCGAGCCTCGCCTCGAGCCGCGCCTTTGCTGTCTGTCCCGCCAGTTCGGCATAGAAAACATGCTCGCGGGCCTGACCTTCTTTCGTGAGCGCGCCGCTCTTGCCAAGCTCCTGGGCAAGTTCGGAGGCGGCGTCTGCCGCCGCCTGCGCCTGGTTGAGTTGAGCCACCGTTTCCCAGGCAGCCACCGCATTGATCCAGGCGCGCCGTGTGTCCGAGGCAAGCTGCAGCGTGCGAAGGGCCGCATTCAACTGCGCCCTTCGGAATCCGGTATCGGCGATGGCAATGTTCCGGTCTCGGGTGGCAAGCGCGAGAATGTTATTGGCGATCATGCCTTCGACCGACTTGAATGCTTCGAGCCCCGGCGTGCCGATGCCCGTAAGCCCGACCGAGACCGTCGGATTGACGAGCATCGTCGATTGCCAGGCATCGGCGGCAGAATCCCCCAAGTCAGCATAGGCGGCCTGCAGCCCCTTGTTGTTCAGAAGCGCCACCTGAACCGCCGTCTCGACATCGATCGCTTTCTTCGCCATCAGCGTCTTCACCCGGTCGGAAACGACACGTGCGTGCTGCTGGTTCTGTATCCAGACCGTCTGCTTTCCCACAGCCTCGGCCGTCTTGGCCTCGACCGAGGAAAAGCCAGCGTTCTTCGCTGCGTATTCGCTCGCGGACACGCAGCCGCCGAGCACAAGCGGTAGGGCGAGGGCCGCAGCCAGTTTTACAATTGCCCTCATCATGACGCGTCTTCTTCCGGAGTCTGAGCGTCGTTCTGGTTGCGCCACGGCTGGGGATCGACCGGGACGCGGTGGGTGTATCCCGAAACCGGGCTCGTATATCTGACGGGGCGGACCTGAGCCTGGGAGGCGGCGAGGTCGCCCGTCGCAATGACATCGGGAGGCAATGTGGAGGCGCATCCGCTCGCGAAAAGCAGCAGGGCGGCCACGAGGAACAATTGTTTCATGGTACTATCCGAATAGGAAATTGCAGCGGCGCACGAGGGCAAACCGGCTCGCGAACGCTCGTTAGACCCGTGAGAAGAACGAGTGCGGTCCTATTCAGATGTTCGGGGGTCGGTGCAGCAGCGGCAGCTCGCCCGTGGTCCGGGCGTCGTCAACGAACTCGCGGATGGAGGCGACGCGAAGTCCGCCGACGGGATTAGTTTCAGCGACAATCGCCATGCTGACGCAGAATCCCTTGCAGCAGTCGGTCTTCACAAGCTTCTGAGAGTCGTCCTGGGAGGATTTCTGATCGGCGTGCGTATGTCCGCCGCCCACCACATCGTGATGATGGTCGTCGGACTGGGCAATTTCAGGACCGGACCAAGCGCCGTGCATGGCGGCGGAGGCGGTCGGCAATGAGTACACCGTCAGCGACATGACAATCGCCAAGCGGAGCAGAACCAACATCTTTTGCAATGTGATTCGAAACATACCCATGCCCGAGGACTACCATCGGTCCCAAAGTTGTCAATTGTCAGCCCGTATGAACACGCGATTCGCGTCCATTATATGGCACAGGCCTTACCGTCGATCCGATGCTGGTTAAAGGTGTAATGGTTCTAACGATGGGAAGGTCAAGCGAGAAAATGACCGAACGCGGAACGAGGCGTCCGACGGTCGCTATCTTGTCCTCCCCGCAGGGACGCTCGAACGCTGCCGGCAAGCGGAATCTGATCAACGTCTCGCAAGAGGGCTTTCAGCTGCAGCGAAGAGTTTTAGCGGGGACGCAACCGGAAGAGCCTGCATTTAGCCGGAGCTATTCAGTCTCGCTCTGATCGCGTTCATCTGCTCAATTTCCTGGCGCTGCCCTTCAGAGATTTGTTTGCACAGTTTGGTCAGTTCCTCGTCGGTGAGGTTCGCTTCCCGGCACATCAGAATTGCTCCTGAATGGTGCGGGATCATCGAAGCGATGAACTGGTTGTCATCGATTAGCGCCTGGGTGCGCGTTCCCGCAAACGCCACAACAAAGAGGGCGGCCAGGCCTAGATGAATGGCCACGTTGAGCCCCCTGTTCTTATACATTCCACCCATCGTCGCCAGCATGATGATTCCCATCGGAGCAACCATCGTCAGTGCCATGTAGAACATGTTGAGGTTGTTACGAAAATCGGCCCAGCCATCGATCATCGAAAACATCACGAAGTACATGATGACCAGACTGAGCGCCATGTTGACGGCAAACATGAGGTAATGGTGAGTTGTCGTGTCCTGGTGTTGCATTGAGTGCTCTCGCATGGTGATGCTCCGTTCGTCGACTGTGCAGCGTATTAACTTGAGATTGCTGGAAAAACCGGAGATCCGGTCGTTCGTTCCATCAAAGGCGGTACTGATTTGCGCTTCTGCAA
This sequence comes from Sinorhizobium meliloti, assembly GCF_035610345.1. The sequence continues at coordinate 384,915 of NZ_CP141214.1, forward strand.
CCGAACCCAGCCAAAGGTAGTCGCAAGCGGCGCGGGCACGCGCCGCCTCTCGAGTCTGGAGCCCGTTCCTGTCGATTGACATGCGGGGAATCGGTATCTGACGGATAAAGGGTGCGGGAACTTTCATCTTGGAGGCGGGTTTGAGGACGGAAAGAATTTGCGCCTCATGCGTGCTTTCAGGGCAGTTTCCCGGGTGATTGGAATTGCGGTGCTATGCTTCGTGGTTGTAAACCTGCATAGCGCTGCGGCGGCTGCCGTCTTCCATACTGATCGCGATTGCCCGTCTATTTCGGAGCCAAGCCAGGTTTCTCCCGACAGCACCCATTCCCCGAGCTGCTGCACGACGGTGCAGTGCTGTCCAGTCTTGGTGGATTTGTCGATCGGGGTGCAAGTCGCCCCCTCGCATCTCCAGACCCCGCTTCTGGACGAAGTCAAACCGTATTTGCTCGTGCGGACCCTCTATCCGCCGCCAAAGGTCCGGCTCCCCTGAACCAAACAGCCTTCCAACGAAATAGGAGAACTCAATGAACACCGTGCCGGACGCATGCAAATCCGAGGCCTCGGCGAGTGGAGACAATGTAAATGTCCGGCAGCGGCATGCCTACAGGCCAGATGGCCGAACACCAGAAGGCTATGATGGAAGGCATGCGGGAAACAGAACCTGCCATGATGCAGGGCATGATGGCGAAGGACCCGGATGTCGCCTTCGTCTGTGGCATGATCGCCCACCACACGGCCGCTATCGACATGTCCGAGGTCGAGCTGAAATACGGCGACGATCAGCAGGCGAAGTCGATGGCCGAAAAGATCATCGAAGCGCAGAAGAAGGAAATCGAGGAGATGACCAACTGGGTCAAGGAGCACGCCAACTGACGGAAACTTGCCGGACCTCTGCGCATTTCACCCGATTGCCGGCAACGCGTATGATGGATATTGACCTAGACCGACGACGGGTACTCGGGAGGAAAGGAAGCTGAGCCGCAAGAAACTTTCGAGACGAACCGTCGTGGTTCTGAACTCCCGACCTGGCAGGGGCCGGAAGAAAGTGCGCGTTCGGTGGCTCGCCGTGCGTCAATCCGGTTTGCTCCGGAAATGATAATGATGGCGAGCACCTTTGTCGCATTATTCCTGCTCTGGTACCTCCTACAATAAACCTCGACGAGATCGACAGAGTGACCATCTGCGCAGCGTAAAAACGGTGCCCAAACGGAATTTCGGCAGAAGGAATGTTGATTAACGCCAGCGGACCAAAAGCGGCTTTGGTGCTACTCGCCGTAGGCGCTCTCACCACGGCGACTCCCGCTGTGGCACAGACCGTCGCGACGGACAACGTCAGGCAGAGCCAGGATGGGACGAAGGCGATGGCGGCGGCAGCCAAGACCATCGACGGCATGTTCAAGGGATCGTCGGCTTATGACGCAAATGCGTTCAAGGCCGCCGCTGAAACGATCGGGTCCCATTCCGGGGAAAGGCTGTCGTCTCTTTTCGAAAAGTCCATTGCAGCACCCGGTTCGAAGGCCAGCGTCAATATCGAAGCCGAGCGCCAAGCGTTCGACAAATTGGCGGCCGACCTTAGCGTCTATGCTTCCAGGCTCTCGGCGGCGGCAGACCGTAACCCGGATGTTCTCAGTCCGCAGATGCAGATGCGAGGCGGCGATGTGATGACGGGCGGTCCGCTGGCCAGGAAGGCGGGGGTGCGGGATGTCTCGTCGATGTCCGCCGAGCACGCGTTTCACCTGATGCTCCAGACCTGCACGTCCTGCCACGCCAAGTTTCGCGTCCGGGCAGAGTAGTGACGCGTGGAGCATGTTCTGAGACGCTGGCCGCTTCCGGGTGCCGCGACCGTCGCCACCTTGTCCTAAAGCCTCTATCTCACTCACAAGTCGGTTTTCCACGTCGACAGGCTTGTCTTTGGAGAAGGGAACCTTCAGGGCGCTTTCGGCTTCGCGGTTTACGTGGCGACCAGTTTCGCGGCCGCGACCATGCTCTGGTTTTGTGTAGAAAGAACGTTCCTCCTACTCAGGGACCGTGTCCTCACTGCGTAAGGACCCCTCGCGATGGGAGCGCGCGTCAGAGGGCGCTCAGACCGAAACGAGCATTGACTCTCGGGCTCTTGCCATCGGCGACCTTGGCGATCTCTTCGATGATCGGGCATTCCGGCCGATCGTCCCCATGGCAGTGGCTGGCGAGGTGCTTCAGCGTCTTCGTCATTTCCTCGATCGCCGCAACCTTGCTCTCCAGTTCGGCAATGTGTTCCAGCGCCACCGCCTTGACGTCCGCGCTGTTCCTGGACCGGTCGCCCCAAAGCGCAAGCAGTTCCTTGATCTGCTCGACCGAGAAGCCGAGATCGCGGGCGCGGCGCACGAACTGCAGTGTATGGACGTCTTTGTCGCTGTAAACCCGGTAGCTGGAAACGGTCCGAAGAGCAGGGCGGGTCAGCCCGATCTGTTCGTAGTAGCGGATCATTTTCGACGAGACGCCGCTCGCCTTGGAAAGCTCTCCGATGTTCATGTGTTCATCCTTCCAATTCGGGCCTCCGGCGAAGCCGGACCTTTGAGACTCTCAGGCGGGGTCGACGGATCGAAGCCGTAGGGCGTTGCCAAGAACGAAAACGCTCGACATCGCCATCGCGGCGGCCGCTAGGATCGGCGAGAGCAGCGTGCCGTTCAGCGGGTAGAGAACGCCCGCGGCGACCGGAACCAAGCTGACGTTGTAGGCGAACGCCCAGAACAGGTTCTGCTTGATGTTGCGGATTGTCGCCTTGCTGAGCGCGATCGCCTTCGGCACAACGATCAAGTCGCCGGACATCAGCACGACGTCGGCGCTCTCGATTGCGATATCGGTGCCAGTGCCGACGGCGATGCCGACGTCGGCTTCAGTCAACGCGGGCGCATCGTTGATCCCGTCGCCGATGAATGCGACGTTGCGTCCGCCCTCGCGCAGCCTCTTCACCGCGTCGACCTTGCCATCCGGCAGGACTTCGGCAACGACTTCGTCGATGCGAAGTTGCTTGGCAATGGCCTCGGCTGTGCGGCGGTTGTCTCCGGTGATCATCGCGACCTTGAGGCCGAGGTCATGCAGAGCCTTGATGGCTTGCGGCGTCGTGTCCTTGATCGGATCGGAGACCGCGATGATCGCCGCGAGCCGCCCGTCGATGGCCGCATAGAGCGGTGACTTCCCGCTCTTGCCAAGGCGTTCGGCCTCCGTGGCAAACGGGCTCACATCAATCCCGATCCCGCTGAACGCACGATCCGCGCCAACCAGTACAGGCAGGCCGGATACGGTTCCGCGAACACCGAAACCGGGTGTTGCGTCGAACTCGGTCGCAGGAACCAACCCGATGCCCTTGGACTTTGCCGCCGACACGATTGCTTCCGCGATTGGATGCTCCGAAAGAGCTTCAAGGCTGGCGACGAAGGACAACACCTCGTCGGCTTTGAATCCATCGGCCGGAACGATGTCCGTTAGCTCGGGACGTCCTTTCGTCAGGGTTCCGGTCTTGTCGAGCGCGATCACATCGGCTTCTTGCAGGCTCTGCAGCGCCTCGCCCTTGCGGAAGAGGATGCCGAGCTCGGCCGCGCGTCCCGTGCCGACCATGATCGAGGTCGGGGTCGCGAGACCCATGGCGCAGGGGCAGGCGATTATCAAAACGGCGACGGCGTTGACGAGCGCGAAAGTCAGCGCGGGCGAGGGACCGAAGACGTACCAGGCGGCGAAGGTCAGGATGGCGGCCAGCATGATGGCGGGGACGAACCAGCCGGTCACCTTGTCGACCAGCGCCTGGATTGGCAGCTTCGAACCCTGTGCCGCCTCGACCATCTTGATGATCTGTGCGAGCAAGGTATCGCCGCCGACCTTGGTCGCCCTGAACGTGAACGAGCCGTTCTTGTTGATCGTGCCGCCGACGACCTCGCTTCCGGCAGCTTTCTGGACTGGCACAGGCTCGCCGGTGATCATGGATTCGTCGACATAGGAGCTGCCGTCGAGAACCGTGCCGTCGACCGGAATCTTCTCGCCGGGTCTGATCCTGATGACGTCGCCGACCACGACATCGCTGATCTGGGTTTCAACGAACTCGTCGCCATGCGCAACGAAAGCGGTCTTTGGCTGCAAACCCAGAAGCCGCTTGATCGCCTCGCTGGTGCGGCCCCTGGCGCGGGCTTCCAGAAACCGGCCGAGCAGGATCAGCGTGACGATGAGCGCAGCGGCCTCGTAGTACACGTTTGCCGTCCCGGAGGGCAGTAGGCCGGATGCGAATGTCGCGACGACGGAGTAGCCCCAGGCGGCGGTGGTGCCAAGCACGACAAGGGAATTCATGTCCGGCGTCCAGCGCAGCAGGTTCGGCACGCCCTTCCGGAAGAACCGCAGGCCGGGCCCGAACAGGACAGCGGTGGCGAGCACGAACTGGATATAGAGGTTATGGCGCATGCCGATATTCTCCATGATCCATTCGTGTACGCCCGGCAGGAAGTGGGAGCCCATTTCTACGAGGAAGAGCGGCAGGGTCAGCAACGCCGAGAAGATCACCAGGCGCTTCAGCCTGCGGGTTTCCAGTTCCCGGCGATCCTCCGGCTCAGCAGTTGCGCTGGAAGGCTTCGCCTTTCTGACGTCGTATCCCGCATTTCTGACGGCGGCTTCGAGCGCGGAGACATCCATGCCCGAAACGAACCGGACGGTGGCCTTCTCGGTCGCCAGGTTGACGGAGGCGTCGGTGACACCGGGTACTGTCCTCAGCGCCTTCTCTACCCGGGACACACAGGAGGCGCAGGTCATGCCTTCGATGCCGAACTCCTGAGTGACGACCTTGGTTTCGTAGCCTGCCTTCTCGATAGCAAGAAGAACACTGTTCGTGTCCGGCGCTCCGGTGAATTGCACGGTTGCCCGCTCGGTGGCGAGATTGACGGTCGCGGAGGCGACGCCGGGCACTGCCGAGATGGCCTTCTCCACCCGGCGCACGCAGGAGGCGCAGGTCATTCCGTCGATGCCGAAGGCGGTCGAGGCCGAGACGGCAGTGGACTTTTCGATCTGTGTGAATGCAGTCATCTGAGCGATTCCCATTACAACTGCACTATCAGTTAATCCTTCCAACAATGGCAAGGTCAAGGGGCAATTGCGCCTTTGCTGCCGGGCTTCATCGCCGCCGACGATCCTCCTGCGGGACCAGGTGCCGACGGCCGGACAGTTCCCGATAGAGCGCTTCGGGAGATACGCCGATTTCCTCTGCAAGCCTGCGCCATTCACCCTTGGACGGAAGCTGCCCGTCGTTCCACGTCAGCCACGCGTCGAGCCTGGCTCCCACGGTGCGCAACGATACGATTTCGGCTCGTTTCCTGGCGCTCTGAAGCTCGTGCGATAGATGCCGCGTCCAAGCGCGGGCAAAGGCAGGTTCATCGTTGAGCAAGTCACGGATCACACCTATAGGAACAGCAAGAATGTGCGTCTTGGCCGCGGCCATGGCATCGCAGTGATAGTGTTCCGAAAACACCGAGGCCTCCGCCAATATTGAGCGGGTCCCTGAACGGTGTAAGACGGCAGGGCTTCCGTCTACGTGATGGCGCAGGAGGTCACGCACCCCTCCATTACGAGAAACAGCGCATGAACGGGGTCGCCTCGATGAAAGAGGTGCTCATTCTTTTCGAGCGACTTTTTCGCGACCGCTTTCGGCTGGAGATGGACAAGAATTTGATCCGACATGATAGCTATCATGTCGAGGACGACCAGCGTTTGGCAAGCTCGAGGCCTCAACTTGTGAACGGTGACTCATGAAAACGCTCATCCCCGTGCTCGCATTTTTGTTGTCTCCGGCTTTCGCCGATGCGGAGGGCGAACACGTTCATTCTTCGCCCTATGCCGGACAGGAGCATCGCGACGTAAAAAGCCTGTCGGCGGACGACATTGCCGCTGGAGACTGGAGCAGGCTGGGGCTTGGCGAAGGCCGCCGAGCTGAACGGAATGCCCGGGCCTTCACATGTGTTGGCGATGAAGACCGAGCTTCATTTGACGGGCGAACAGGAGGATAGAACGCGGAGCATTTTCCAGAGAATGCGCACCGAAGCAGTTGCGGAGGGCAAGAGCTTGGTGGCCGGGGAACAGGCGCTCGAGATCGCTCTCCGCGAGCGCTCGATAGATCATGGCGGGCTGCGCGAACATCTCCGGCGCATTGAGGCGAGCCGCGCCAACCTCCGCTACATCCATCTGGCAGCACACCTGGAGATGCTGAAGGTTCTGAGCGCGAGCCAGATCGACCGCTACAACGAGTTGCGCGGATATACTCGATAGGCTGTCAGAGCCGTCCCGTCTTCTCAGGGCAGCAGTCGTCTGTTCCAGTGTACTTGCTTTCGATCTTTGTTGACCAAGAATACGCGCCGGTGCGACGGCGCGTGTTGGCGATTGTCGCTGAATTCAGGCGACGTGGCTGCAGCAGGACTTCGCGAATGAAGCCTTGTAGCCAGCGTCTTCAATTGCCGCGACGAATGCTTCCGAGGCGGCCTGGGAGTCGATTGAAGCGGTCTTCGCCTCGAGATTGACCGCCACCTCTGCGTTGGGATCGACGGATTTGACGGCTTTTTCCACCGTGCTAACGCAGTGTCCGCAGGTCATTTCGGGTATATTCAGATGATGCATCGAGGTCTCCTCGTGGGGTTTGACACGATCCAATGTGGCGTTTCCAACGATGGTAAGGTCAATAGCCCGTTGCGAGAAAAGCACACGATCATCCATCAATGTATGGAGAACAAAGATGAGAAGAAGAGAGTTCCTGTTTTCCCTGGCCGCCGCAGGTTCGATCGGCCTGATCGGACCAGCCCGGGCGGCGAATGAAAAGATGGTCGTCTACCAACTTATGCGTTCCACTGCCGCTTCGGCCGTTGCGAGGTTCGACATTGCGGGGTCGCCGCCAGTGATGAGCATCATTGGCTCCTCGTACCAGAGCGTATTGAAGTCTCCTACGATCATAATTGACCGGTTCGCGTCAGATGGGCGCCTGCGAACGAATTCACGCACCGCCCGGGCTTGCTCGGTCCGCGCGGCGATCGTCGCGTCCTTTGGAGGCTGGTTCTTCCCATAAAGCGGTTCGCTTCCGCCTTTCGAGGAGAAATGGACGTTGATCACTATGACCTGTTTTCCCGCGAAGACGAACGGGACGGCAAGGGGCAGGCGAGTGAACGACCATGTTCCCGGCTTCAGTTCAATTTCGAACCCACATTGCGCGGCGTGCTTTATGGCCGCATTGACGAACGTCGCGATTAGGGGCTGCAGAGATCACCGTCTGCAGCTCTCTTCATGTCAATCCATCTCTCGATCTTTAAGAGCGGCTTTCGTGCGACGGCAGCGCCCCGGGAGGATCTTGGGGCGCTGCCAGAATGTCGATCCAGTACATGCGGTAAACATGATCGACATGTCGGAGGAGTGCCGACGACATTTAACTCGTCGTGATCTGGTTGGTTCCTGAAGAGTAGCCTTCACGGTCCTCAGACCAACAGAGCGTGCAGCAACTCGTGGGCGCGAGACTTCAGTCCTATTCCAGACCGGTTGTACGCGCCTATTTCACTGGAATGTCCAAGAGAGGCTCTATGGCTTTCTGGGGATTCAACAGCTGATCTAACTGCGTCTCAGTCCGGATTTGCTCCTCAGGCTGCAGCGAGCCAGGTCATGGCAAACATCGCAACGATAGCTAGGAGAATGATGATGCCGGCGACATCGATCGGAGCCATTAGCGCTGCCTTTGTCTATCGCGCTCAACCCTGTTGGTCGCTGTATGTTCCGCGTGAAGTTGTCGAAAGCTAATTAGGTCCCAAGAAAAGCAGCGCTCCCGACATAGCAAAAGGAGCGCTGCAGTTGTCCAACATGTGCAATTGTCCGCAAGTCGAAATTCTATACGAGAACACCCTTCTGATCTAGGAACACCTATCAAACAGCCCATTGGCGGGAATGTTCCGGATCAGTGTTCCTTTTTAAGGTTGGCCATTTCAGGCCGGCTCCGGTAGCGGCTGCTGGGGAAGGGGACTGTCGCCTCCACCGCCACCATCGTCATCTGGCCACCAGCCTTGCCAGTCGTCACCGAGCCGCTTCCTTCGCCTGACTACCGTCGAGACGGGCGATGAGCATCTGCACGAGTTCGTGCTCCGAAATGCCGCTCTCGTCGGGAAGGTATGCGGCAATGTCTTTCTGACAGTCCCAGATCAGCTGTTTCATTTCAGTGCGTCGGCCATGGTCGTCTTCTCGGAAGGTCAACGTCTCAAAGTAAAATCCATGCACAGGCGGAATATCGCTGACCCTGAGTGTGTCCTATGCACAGAGGCAACAACAGTGGAGTTTTCGCTATGAAGACACATCTTTTGATGACCTCCGCGGCAGTCCTGCTAATTTTCTCCGGCAGCGTTGCCCAAGCGGATGATCACCTCTTCCAGGCGCAGCAGAACGGACTGAAATCAGGCAGTACGGCGTCTTTAAACACGCACGCTTTCACGGCCAATGGCGCCGGCCATAGCGGTGCCCTTGCACCAGGCCAGGGAAGTCCGTTCACGGGAGAAGAAACTAAAACGCCGGCCACTGAAACAGGTCCGGCCAACCAGTACGCCAATGTAGCGAGCCGAATTTAGAACATTTGGTACCCGCGCTTATGCGGGTGCCCGCGCCAGGTGCGGTCGCGGGCACTTCCTAACAGGTGGGGGACCTGAATGCCGGTAAGCGGTGTTTTCCTCCCATATTGACTAAGCGCGAGAGATCGTTCCGATTACTATCGCTGCTTGATTGATGGCATGAATGCACCGACCGGGACGAGCCTTTACGCGTTGATGAAGGACCTGTTTCGACCCCATCCCGGTCGTAAAGCTGCAAGCAAGCGGGGCCTGCAAGCAACCGATTCATAAGCACAGTGGTGCCGTCGTGGCTAAGCAACAGCGCCAGCGCGTTTTCAGGGCTGCGCCTTCACCGGAAGTCGGAATGGCGCGCCTAGACGGTTGAAGGCGTTCATAGCTGCAATCGTGATTGTAAGATCTACCAAATCTTTAGGCTCGAAAACTGCCGAGACAGCAGCATAGGCTCGGTCAGAAGCATGTGTCTCGCTGACAAGCGTCACCTCCTCGGCCCAGGCCAGCGCTGCGCGGTACTGTTCGGAGAAAAGATACGGCACCTCTTCCCATACCGGGACCAGAGCGACCTTGTCGGCTGCCATGGTCTTCAGCAGATCGCGGGTGTGCAGGTCGATACAATGTGCGCAGCCGTTGATCTGCGATACGCGCAGGAACACGAGATGGATAAGTTCCTCAGGCAAATTCGTGTTGTGTGTGACGTAGTGATGGACGCCGAACAGGGCCTTGGCTCCAGCGGGTGCTACCTCGTACCAGTTGAGGCGCGTCGTCTCATTCATGATGGTCTCCTTTGAGTTGCGCCAACAGCCGGCGCTGCTCGAGTGACGACGCGGCGATGGAAGGCGTGACATCTCTGCCTGATTTTATTTTGGCATGTGCCATGTCACACTTGCACGAACTCGCTCGTCCACGAGTCAGGCGATCGAGTGCGAGGAAAAGTGGCATGTGGCACAACGGCAGGAACGCAACGGACCGGTCTCATAACATCCGCGAGGGGGCGATGGCCAATGAAGCGAGCGCTGATGTGCCGCTTAGCGACCAGAGAACCGTAGAATTCGAACTGGATCGCAAACGCTTGCTGCGTCTGAGCTACCGGATGCTAGGGTCGATCACGGAGGCGGAAGATGTCGTGCAGGATGCGTGGTTGCGTTGGGTACGCGTTGAAAACGAAGTCCGTACTCCGACCGCCTATCTCACTCGCATCGTCACCCGACTATGCCTTGATCGGATGAAGTCGGCGCGAGCGCGCCGCGAGATCTATGTCGGCCCATGGCTACCAGAGCCTTTGGTCGAGCCTCTTGATGCGCAAGAAGCCATTGCTGACGATGTCACTGTGACGCTGATGTTAGCGTTGGAGCGACTTTCGCCGCTAGAACGAGCGGCCTTCCTGCTCCACGAAGTGTTCGACGTGGCGCTGACCGAGGTCGCGGTCGTGCTTCATCGTGAACCTGCCGCCGTTCGGCAACTTGCTTCTCGCGCACGCAAGAATGTTCAGAATGCACGACCACGATACAGCGTCGGGGCGGCAGAGGCTGATGGAATTGCGCGCGCTTTTTTTGCTGCTTCGCGTGACGGCGATGTCACCGCGCTTTCGGCGTTGCTCGCGCGCGATGTCGAGATACATAGCGACGGCGGCGGCAAGGTGCTGGCGTTCCGAGAAGTCATCCGCGGCTTGGAACGTGCACTGCGTCTCTTCGTTTCCGCTCAGCGAAAGGCCGCGACTCCGCCCACCTTGCTGCGAACCGCAACTATTGACGGCCTGCCCGGGTATGTAAGCCTTGATCCAAATGGTGTGCTCCAAACAACAGCTCTCGGCATTCGCGACGGTAAGATCTTCGCGATCTATATCGTCAAAAACCCGGATAAGCTGACGCATATTGACGTTTAAGATCGCCGCTGCGGCCTTCGAGCGCCCGGCCGCACAGCATTCATCTAAGCGGTGTTCTCAGGCCACGGGCTTGGTTTCTGGCTTGTCGGCGTAGGCCCAAGGCAACAGGCTTTCGACCGGAAGAAGTGTCATGCGTTCGGCTGGATATGGCCTTTGTAGCATTCTGGCGTCCTTCCAATCGGCCGTGAGCCATAGCTCGATTTCCTCCGGCTCGGTCAGGATGACAGGCATCGCCTTCGGATGGATCGGTTTGACGACTGAGTTTGCCTCGCAGGTGAGAAAGGCGAACAGCTCGTGCTCGCCGACGCGCGGGTTCTTCATCGAGCCGCGGGCGCCCTTCCACGGCGTCCAGATGCCGGCGAAGAAGGCGAGGGGCTGCTTGTCATCGATCGCGAACCAGCGGGCCGTCTTCTTCGGCTTCGCGTCCTCATATTCGCAGAACGCGGTCCAGGGTACGAGGCAACGGTTCTTGACGCCTGTCCAGCCGCGCCAATGGGGGGAATCCCGGTTGCGAATGTTGGTGACGCCGTAATCCGGCTTGCCATTGGTGACCGTCGGCGGGGCGGCATGCCCCAGGTCAGGTTGATCAGTTCGCGCTCGCCCTCGGCGTTGTTGCGGATCACCGGCCCTGGCTTGTCGGGAAACACCTCCGTCGTCGGGTTCGCTCGGTTCGTCATGTCGCTCTGCGGCCGCGCCGTGTGCCAGAGTTCATCAAACTCGACTTCAATGCGGTACCGATTGCACATACTTCCCTCTCATCCATCGCGGTGTGCCCTGCCGATCCGGAAGCCGTTGCCCTCGGTGTTCCCGCACCTGGTGCATTTGAGGATCGGCCGCAGCTGGTCGAGCGTGATTTCGTGGCCATACTTGCCAGCGAGGCCCCAGCGGTCAACCCACTGGTTATGATCGCACTTGGAGCAGCGCGCGCCGAGCAGTTGATCATCCGCGAGATCTGCCAGGCGCAGATGACCAATGCCGAGATCCGGATCGATGACGCCCTTCTCAGGGATCAAGTCTATCCCGCGTCGGTGGCGCATGCCTCACCTCCTAGCGCCGAGGCTCCCTTATCAAGATGGCGTTTCCGTCACGATTTTCGCACTTCCCGCAACGCATTTTCGGTGCGAGCCGAAGAACGCTCTGCCTCTTGCCAAAGCGTACTGTTAGCGACCGCCGGTCAACCCTGGCAACGTGGCCGCAGCGCCGGCACTTGCAAAGAACGTCGCACCATTCGGGAAGATTCGCGAAAGTGATCTCTTCAGGAACGCCGGCTGGGGCCGCATCACCAGCCGGTGCCTTCGAGAGACGGGTGGATCTCCCGATGGCATGTCATATGTGAGCCTGCAGCGATCACGTTGGATGTTGCCGCTCTTGGGGCAACCCAGCGCCTTTGAGAATTCGGAGAGCAGCCCCGGCATGCTCCGATCGCCGATCCGATCGAAAAGCTGTCCCGCGTCGTATTGCTTCTTTACCCCGCACTCGCATTTGATGCGGATCTTCGTCCAGGCCAGAAACTCCGAAAGCCACCAGGCTCCGCCTCTAGGCATGCTTCAACTTCCACTCGGGCTGATGCTCGGCGCAGAACCACTGAGGCTCCTCTTTTCCGAAAGAAAAGCCGAAGCTGCCCCACTTCTTGCAGCCGGGATGCTCGCAGTAGTGCACGTAGACGCTGAAATCCTTTTGGCGAACTGCCCCTTGCTCATCGCTCATGGTTGCTCTGCCTCGCTTCCTCCGATGCAAGCGGGTCTCCAGCCCCGTGTGTAGCCGATACTCATGGCGATCTCCGCAAGCGCGAGCTGTTCGCGTAGGTGTTTGCAGTCGGCCAGCAGGGTGCGGATGGTCGCCTCAGCGTCACCGTCGTGCCATGCCAAGGCTGCGGCAACGTCGTCGATTTCCTGATCGGTTTGATTAATTTCGCATGCGTTCTTCGCGGCGAGCATAGTTCCTCCTTCCCGGGCAAGCACGGGCATCTGCCTCAGCATTTTCAAGATGGCGGCCGCATCGCCGATGAATGTTCTTATTATGTTCTGTACGCCGAAAGAGTCAATTCGGCTTTTTGCAGGCCTGTGCGTTAATGGCTTATGGCCAGAGCATCCTCAAAGAAGCCTCGCGATCTCCCTCCGGCAGATCCTATGCCAGCGCGTGTTGATCCTTGTCTTGCAACGCTCGTCGACAGGCCACCGAAGGGGCCGGACTGGGCCTACGAGGTGAAATGGGACGGTTACAGGCTGGCCGTTCATATCGAACCCGGTCGGGTGAGGGTGCTCACGCGCGGCGGCTATGACTGGACAGAGCGCTTCCCCTCGATCGTCGATGACGCTCGGCGACTCGCCGTGCAAACCGCCATCCTCGATGGCGAGGCGGTCGTTCTCGATGAGCATGGCCGATCCGATTTCGGCATGCTGCAGCGGGCCCTGGGTCGGTTGCCATCCGCAATCGAGGCCGGCGCGATCGTATTCCTCTCCTTCGATCTTCTCTATCTCGACGGCCGCGATCTTCGCCGGCTGCCGTTGCGGGAGCGCCGGCGATTGCTCGAGCCCCTTGTCGCCGGCAGGGAAGGGGCGATCCGGCTATCCGAGGAGGTCCAGGCGGACGGCGACGAGTTCTTTCACGCCGCCTGCGCGCACGGCCTTGAAGGCATCATCGCCAAGCACGTTGAGAAGCCCTACCGCAGCGGCCGCAGCGAATGGTGGCAGAAGATCACCTGCAAGCGGCGCGACAGCTTCGTGATCGTTGGCTACGAGCCGTCCACCGTGCCGGGCCATCTCGGTCGGCTGCTGTTGGCGGCGCGCAAAGATGACGAGCTCGTCTATGTCGGCGGCTGCGGTACCGGTTGGTCAAACCAGCTTTCACGAGAGCTGCGGAAGTTGCTCGAGGGGATGGCGACAAAAGCGCCGGCCGTGACCTTGAGAAGGAAAGGCGCCGTCTTTGTCGAGCCTGTTCTCGTTGCCGAGGTCGAATATCGCGCCTGGACGGATGACGGGAAGCTACGGCACGCCTCGTTCAAGGGGATCAGGGAGAAGGCGGATGATGCAGGGGTGTTTCTAATAACGTGACGCGAATGGCCTAGTGCCCGTGGGGCAACGCATTCCCCCTCGTCTCGCTGCCCTCGTCCAACTCTCGGAACGGCAGAAAACCATACTGCTCCAGCCATTCGCGCATGATCAGGCGGATCATCTCTTGTCGCGTCATCTCAAGCTCTTCGCAGGCGGTAGCGAGCGCCAGCTCAACGTCATTGTCAAAGGTCATCTTCGACCTCCCTAACGCAGTACAACCAAGAGGATTTAGGGTCTCACAACGCGGGTTGCAGTCAAGGATTAGAGGTGCCGCCCAAAGGGGGTACTGCTCTAGCGCAATGCGATATTTGCGCTCCAATAGCAAATTGGCCGCTGCGGTTCTCCGCTCTCCTATAGAGAACTATATATATCCAGCGGCACCCTGTAGTGGCAAACTTTACGCGTCTCATCGATAAGTAGGGGGAGAGGCGTTCATGCCCGAAATGCCAAACGAAGTGCCGTCGAAGAGCGACGATGATCGGCGGGAATTTCTAAAAAATTGCGGTCGTTTCGCTATTGTGACACCTCCGACCGTAACGATGCTGCTTTCAACCAGCCTGACGTCAAATGCAATCGCCAAGTCTGGCGGCGGGGGCGGCGGCGGGAAAGTTAAAGGCAACAACGGCTGGGGCAACGGCCCAGATCCAACGAACCCGGGCAGCTCCCATGGCGGTGGCGTTTCACAGGGCGGTCCCGGCGCGGGCAATTCGCAAAGCGGCACCAAGACCGGCGGAGCTCGTTAGTCCAGTCAGCCTAGCTGATCGAAGAAGAACGTTGCTGCTCAAGCTCGCGCTTCGCCATCAACGCTACGCCCTCGATCAGCATCCGTGATGTTGCGGAGCGCTCAGTATCTGCACGGCGTTTCTGCAGTTCCTCGACCTTCTTCATTTCTGAGGTGAGGTCATCACGGAAGGCGTCGATCCAAGCAGAACCTTCATCTCCTTTCGCTGCGGCGACTTCGACTATCAAGCGCTGGAGCATCATGAAGGTGGCTTGGACGGTGGCGCGCATTTCCGAGTCTGTCATTCCGGTCTCCTGTTGTGGGATTGCTCTCAAGCAAAAATACAACCTGAAGTCCAGTAAAAATGCTGTCATGACCGTGTGCGGTGGCCGAGAACGGCAAATGCAAAACCGAGTCACCCAGTCCCGAAATAACTCCCGAACTGATCTTCTGGACATGCCGCAAAGCGTTGTCTATCAGGGCTTGCAGCAAATTTTCCCTCTCTCCTGGGGGGCAAAAGCTCGTGTTTAGAACACGTCGCTCTGACCAATTCCGGGCGGCAAGGTTCGGCACACTTCGTTTAAGGGGGTTAGGGAACGGGAGGACAATGCGACGGTGTCCGAGCTGTCGTCGCTCAATTCCTAAACCGACCCCTAGCTGGCGATGTCGCAGGGAGCGCTAGGCGAGATCGTCGGCGCTGTGGTTGTCGCCCGCGACGGTCGCGTCGTGGTCTACATGGGAGACGACGAGCGCGGCGAATTCCTTTACAAGTATGTCTCGAACGGCATCTATGTTCCGGGCGGCGACACTCCAGGCTGCTCGATGAAGGCACACTCCACGTCGCTAAGTTCTCCGACGACGGTACTGGCGAGTGGCTGGCGCTGACGCCGGAAACGACCGGTATGAAGATAGACGAGATTTGCGTCTTCACCCGCAAGGCCGCCTCCAAGGTTGGCGCGACCACCATGGACCGCCCAGAATGGGTTGCCATCAATCCGGTCGCTATCGAAGCCTATTGCGCGCTGACGAATAACAGCCGCCGTGGGGAAGTGAAGGACGGCAAGCTGCAGACCAATGCCGGTGGCGACGAGATGAGCGTGAACGCCACCAACCCACGCGAGAAGAACGAGTACGGCCAGATCGTTCGCTGGTATCCCGAAAACGAGGATCACGCAAACGGCAAGTTCAAATGGGACCTCTTCTGCATGGCCGGCAACCCCGACGTGCATAAGGATACCTACGCCGGCTCATCCATCATCAACTCCGGCAACATGTTCAATTCTCCCGACGGCATGATTTTCGACTCAACGGGGCTTCTCTGGATCCAGACCGACGGTGAGGATACCAACGAAGGTGATTTCGCGGGCCAGGGCAACAACCAGATGCTGGCCGGTGATCCGGCAACCGGCCGCATTGAACGTTTTCTCACTGGCCCGAAGGGCGCGGAAGTCACCGGGCTGACCTAGTCAGCCGACAAACGCACCATGTTCGTCGGCATCCAACATCCAGACGCTCCCTTCCCGGACGGAGCAGGCAAGCTCCCCCACGCTCGACCGTCGTTGCCATCAAGCGCGAAGGCAACGCGGTTATCGGCTAACCGGATGAGACGACTAATCGGTTGAGGCGCCTCTTGATGAACGCGGATGCCATAGCATTCGACCATTATGAGCAGAAGAACCAGAGTGCGCGGCGTTTGCGACGCGTGGGGGGCGGGGGACGCCACGTTCGACCACATGATTGTGAAAGCAGAAGACGGGGGCTAACGCCTGCGCCGTCATACTCCTATTGGAAGCTGCCGCTATAGCCGATATCGAAGTTCATTATCGGCTTTCGTTTTCGATAGGCAAAAAGCGATGGAACACCGCGATCTGCTCTCGGGACTGGTGAGGCTGCATGTGCTCCACCATGCGTCCGAGCAGGAAATCTATGGGCAGTGGATGATCGAAGAGCTGGCCCATCACCGCTATCGGTTTTCGCCGGGCACGCTCTATCCCATGCTACACAAGATGCAGCGCGACGGCTATCTGACCTGCCGCGAGGAGCGACACGGGCGATCCGTGCGCAAGCTCTACCGCATCACCGATCTGGGACGTGAGGGACTGGTGTTGGCGAAGAAACGGGTTCGGGAATTTACGGGCGAGGCAATGATCCATGAATGAAACAACGCTCGACGCGGCTGCACGCAAATATGATTCAAGGGGAAATGCGGGTGAAGTCTTTGCGGCCTTTCTGAAACTCGGGCTAACCTCATTTGGTGGTCCGATCGCGCATCTCGGCTATTTTCGCAATGAGCTGGTCGTGCGCCGGCGCTGGCTCGATGATAAAGGCTATGCAGACCTCGTAGCACTGTGTCAGTTCCTCCCCGGCCCGGCATCGAGCCAGGTCGGCTTTGCCCTTGGGCTGCTCCGTGGTGGCCCGCTAGGGGCCGCGGCCGCATGGACCGCATTCACGCTTCCTTCGGCGCTCTTGCTGGTACTGTTTGCGCTGGGGGCGGCCGCCTTCGGCGGGCCGATCGGCTCCGGCATCATCCATGGGCTGAAGGTGGTCGCCGTCGCCATCGTCGCGCAGGCCGTCTTGGGTATGGCCAAAAACCTCTGCCCTGATAAGGAACGCGCCAGTATTGCGCTCGCAGCGGTTCTGATTGTGATCCTCGCTTCCGGCTCGATCGGTCAGGTCGCAGCTATCGTCTTTGGGGGGCTTGCCGGATTGTGGCTTTGCCGGTCCAAGAGCGATGCAATCACGGGTCATGTCAGCTTTCCCGTGTCACGTGTTGGGGGTGCAATCGCCCTCACGCTATTCTTTGTTCTGCTTTTGGTTCTGCCCATCATCGTGGCAGCAACTTCGTTGCAGGGCTTGGCGGTTTTCGATTCCTTCTTCCGCGCCGGATCGCTCGTCTTCGGCGGCGGCCACGTTGTGCTGCCACTGCTGGAAGCCGAGGTCATCCAGCCCGGTTGGGTGACCGCCGATCAGTTCTTGGCGGGTTACGGCGCTGCGCAGGCCGTGCCCGGCCCACTCTTCACCTTCGCCGCCTATCTCGGCGCAGTGCTTGCCCCCGAACCCAATGGGCTTTTCGGCGCAACCATTGCCCTGATCGCCGTCTTTCTGCCAGGCTTTCTGTTGCTGATCGGCGTCCTTCCGTTTTGGGACGCGTTTCGCGCGCGGCCGACCGCGCAGGCGCTGATGCGCGGCGCAAATGCAGCCGTCGTTGGGATCCTTGGTGCCGCTCTTTACCAGCCGGTCTGGACGAGCGCGATCGTCGGCCCGTACGAATTTGCGCTGGCGCTGACCTGCTTCGTTCTCCTCATAGTCTGGAAATGCCTGCCGTGGATCGTCGTTCTTGTTTCCGCGATGGGCGGTGTGCTCATCGGGCTCGCCTAACTGGTGATGATCCGGCATGCTGGATTCCTGCCGCAGCTGGCTTTTTCGCCGGCGCATAGGCCGTTACCCCTGTGGCTGCAGTCGCCACGCTCATCGCCGGCGACGGACGAGCATTTATATTCTTCCGGGATACCGAGCGGCGGGTGTTTGGATACCTGCAGACATGCAACGAGATCCTGAACTCGCTAAGTACGCACAGGGGCATTAATAAGGGATTTACGTGCAAAAAATGCTTAAGTTCCATAATATGCATTATCTGATTTTACAATTTGTAGTTGTATGTTCTATTTTCAAGCGATGAAAACAATGGCTTGCCTCGCGGTTCTGCCGACGGCACCAGCCCCAGTTCCGGCTGGACTGTTCGCAACCGACATATCCTCTTTCGATAAGGGCCACCGACAGGCCGCGCCGCGCCGGCTCTACCAAGACTCGAGCAGGTATCACAACGCGATCCTGCACACCGCCCTTCGCCATGAACGACTAGCTGCGGAGGCGAGCCACATGAGGACCCACGATTGACGAGAAAATTCGAGGCTGCCCGGCGGCGCGGGCCGATAGCAGGGCTCCATGCACAATGGCCATCATGATTTGGGCCTCCTGCTCCGGCGAAGCGTCTAGTCGAAACGAGCCTTGCTTTTCCCCATCGCTTAGAACCGATGCCAGCCACTCCATCAGGTTCTGAAAGTGACGCCGAACCAGCCCGGCAACCTCGTCCGGGAGCATCTGCATCTCGCTCGCCAACATTGCGCAGACACAGAAGGGCTGCGAGGCGTCGAGGACGCACTTCTGCCAGTAATCGAGATAGGCTTCGAGTTGGTTGGCGGGGTCCGCGACATTGTTTCGAAGCGAGTTCAGCCCGTCTTTGGCACGACCTACATAGCGTTCGACTAGGACGGCGACGAGCGCCGCCTTGGTTGGGAAATGGTGGTGGATGCTGGCCTTCCGAATCCCGATCGCGTCGGAAATGTCCGCATAGCTGAATCCGTTGTATCCCCCGACGACGACAAGAGACTGCGCGACATCGAGGATTTTTTCCGAGGTACTGAGCTCCATGTTCGGTATCTACCTTCTGGTAGGATGATCGTCAAATACATCGCGACTTCGTGAATTGACCGTGCACGGGCCTACCAAGTAGTAGGTAGATCGTTCGATCTCAAGGAGCATCCAATGCATCACCAAACTAAACCGCAGTCGACGTGGCTGCGCTCCTACTACTATGCCCGTGCTGGCTTCTCGATCTTCTGGGTGATCGCGGCCACTTCGGCAGCAAGCTTGTCCCCTGTCGCCTCCTTGCTTCTCGTCATCTACCCCGCATGGGATGCGCTCGCGAACCTCGTCGACGCCAGAGCCCACGGCGGCCTCGCCGCCAACAGGTCACAGATGCTCAACGTCTTTGCCAGTTCAGTCATGGCGATCATCGTTCTCTTTGCCGTGATGAAAGACACGTACGCTGTTCTGGCAGCCTTCGGCATCTGGGCGATCCTGTCCGGACTTCTTCAGCTCTACACCGGCATCCGGCGCTGGCGGTCAGTTGGAGCGCAGTGGGCGATGATCCTGAGCGGCGCGCAGTCAATGCTGGCAGGCGGCTTCATGATCAAGCAGTCGCTCGGTTCCATGCCGCCGACCATTCTTGACGTCGCTCCTTATGCCGCTTTCGGCGCCTTCTACTTCCTGGTCTCGGCAATAGCGCTGACTGTTGCGGCCTATCGTGGGCGGAGGAACCCAGCCTGAGAAGGTGATGAGGCTGCGGAGGAACGGCGTCCCTCCCCGCCTCGCCCGTGTAGTCGGCGGCGCATAGATCATCAGTTTCGTCGTAATGTTGTTCCCGTGTCTTGAGGATCCACCGATTACTCGGGATCAGCGTCGATGCATGCGATGAGGCCGTCGGGGCCGGTGGGACATTGAGCCGACCGATCTCGGGGCGGAAATCTCCGGTGAAATCGACGCGGGCACGGATCCCGGCCGCCTTCAATTCTTCAAGCGAAAGAAGCTTAGTGGCGGTGCGGGACCCGACGAAGAACCGGTCCATGTAGTCACGAACGCCTGCGTGGCCCTCGAACCGCTCCCGGGTCGACGGATCGTCGATGACGGCGTCGTGAGCGAACAGGTGCAGTGCCGCCTGGGCGTCGAAAGAATTGGTAGCGCGGATTAGCGGCTCGACCACATGTCTATAAGGCTGGTTGGTGGTCATGCCTTACCTCCGTGCTGCCAGCTCCTGTAGACGAACTCAAGCGTGTATCCGTCGGGGTCGGTGACCGGGGCCGCGTAGTAGCGAGGATCTGGAGCTGAGAGCCCGGAGGGTGAAGCTCATGCACTCCCGCTGCCATCGCAGCAGAATGGGCGGCGCCCTGCAGCTCGACAAACAGGGTGAGACGTGATCTCATCCAGATTATCGCTTTATAGCGCCACCATCGCCTCGAAATTGGCAACGAATCCTACCTGCACGGCGCGGGCGACGCGGCGCCGTCTTGAAGCCACAAGAACATCCAGCCGTCCGCGCCGAAGCCGTTGAGGTCGGGGTGCCCTGGCGTCCGTCCCTGCCGTCGCAGTCGAGGCGCTGGCTCGTGAAGAACAGCTCCCTTGAGTCCTTGCAGGCATCCGGCCATCAGTGACCGGAATGTCCCGTGGGCGTTGAAAACGGACGTAAAAAGCACTTGCACAGATTGAACGAAGGACAGGTAACCTGCAACGCTTGTGAATACGCAGGCGCGCAGGTGCGCTCCAAGGTGATCGGGAGGTGCTGCCCATCACATACGTTCCGCCGCCGCGGTCAAGCCTGCAGCGTCGCGTATTCCGGACTGATAGGCACCGATCAGCCTCGCTGCGAGTATTGCAGCCTCCTCGGAATTCAGTGGCAATGCCCGCAATTGCAGTTCGCGACGGAAAATGCCCTCGATCAACTTGAGCTCGTCAGGCCCTAGTGGATCAAGGGTGCATACTCGTTGGTGTCTCATTAGCTCTCCTCCCGGGCCTCGCGATCGCCTCGGTGCCGGGGGAAAGTCTACGCGTCTTGGTGTACATGGCGAGTCAATACTGCGCCTCAAGGACAAAGGGTCTGGAACCGTACAATCACCGCGGAATTGGAGAAGACTGTCCTTCCGAACCATGCTGGCTTGCACATAGTCGATGGGCAGCCGGCATGCTAGAGTCATGTAACACCGATCCGCAATCCTTGGCAGAAAGCGGCCGACAGAGCCGCGGTGCTCCGGCTCCCAATGAGGGGAAGGCAATGGCGATTCCACCCCAAGCTTCGGTTAACAACCAGTTGCTGGACCTGCTTCCGGAGGTTGACTATAACCAGGTTGCGCCTGACCTCGACTATGTCAAAGTGGCTAGAGGCGCTCTGATCGCTACAGCCGGCGCCCCCATAGACCATGTTTATTATCTCACGTCCGGGATTGGCTCCCTGGTCGCCTCGACGCCTGAGGGTAACAAAGCGGAGGCGGGTATCTTCGGAAGTGAAGGTTACATTCCGACTTCTGCTGCGATGGGTGTAGAGCTCAGCGTCCACGACATCATCATGCAGATCGAAGGAGACGGCTACCGGATGGAGTTCAGCGCATTCCGGAAGTGGATGGATCTTAACCGGAATTTCGCCCGAGTGATGATCCGATGCATTGAGGCCTTCTCGATTCAGCTTACCTACACTGCGGTTTCGAACGCGTTGCACGGGGTGGACGAGAGATTGGCCAGATGGCTTCTGATGTGTCACGACCGTGTACCAGGCGACGAGATTCCGCTGACGCACGAGTTCATTTCGCTGATGCTTGCGGTTCGCCGTCCAAGCGTCACAACGTCGCTCCACGTCCTTGAAGGCTACGGTTTTATTCGCTCGAACAGGGGCAACATCATTATCCGGAACAGGCAGGCCCTCGAAGAGTTCGCCCGGGACGCCTATGGCAAGCCGGAGGCGGAATACCATCGACTTATGACTGCGCTCTTCTGAACCCGCAAAAATACGCATCCAGCCCGCCCTGGTACAAACAATGCTGCCGTCGCGGGCCGCAGGGTGTCGAGAAAAAGGCGAAGTCCTTCTCGGCGATCAGCTTGGCGGTGGCCCCGTCCATGAGGAAGCCGTGTTCGATGCACTTCACACCAGCAGCGATAGCCTTCCGGATCGCATCCGGAGTGAGAGCGTGCGCGGCGACATAGGTGCCCCAATTCTCGGCAATTTCCACGGCGGCCCGCAATTCTGGCTCGGTAAAGGTGGTGACGTCGAGCGGGCTGAAGGGTGAAGACACCCGCCGCCCGCCGTAGTTTGATCAGAACGACCCCTTGCATGGACTGCTCGCGGACGTGCAAACGCACCTCGTCGGGGCCGTCCACGACCATGGCACCCCCGCTCGTCTCCATCGGGGTGAGCAGGCCGCCGGTGCTCCTTCGCAGGTCGGTGAGCTGGCGGAAATCGCCACGTCATTATCAAAAACCCTTCTGCCATTTAAGATTTCACCGGCGCCGCCTAAAGACAACCAGAAATAGAACACCGACGCATGATGGGCCCCACTAAGCTGAACTTCGTCCGGTAGCGTACGGCAACCAGAGACGACCTACACTCGTTTTACGGACAACTCGACGAATAGGGAATTTCGCCAGCTATTCGGCTGACGAACCCGTCGGCTCAACTGCCAACAGAAGGCGTCCTTTGAGCTGCGCCAGGGAGGTTCAGATGCAAGTGACGGATGCTTGGGAAGAGTGGTGGCGAGGGCTTGGACATGTTGCCCGATGCAACCGCGACATGGCACGGACACGCGAAGCATTTGATGCTGGGTATGCGGCCGGCCGTCTCACACATCGACGAGCCGCTGATGGCGCAGCCGAAATTGCGCGAGGCACGCGTCCGAGGGCGCAAAGACACGAGACCTGGAGAGCTACAAGAGCAGCGCGGGAGAGCACCTAGCTGCCAGACGGAGGTTTCGCCACGGCCGTCCCTAGATGCCTGTCGTTGAGCAACTTAGAGATTGCCACCACCAACTGTGCCATAGCGAACGGCTTCCCGAGATGATGCTATTGGGGACGCCTTTCGACGCCCAATCGGGAGCGCTGTCTCCACTCACGTAGACGACCGGCATTTCGGGATCGACCTCTCGGCTGAAACGCGCGACATCCCAGCCATCGGGAGCCTGCTGAAACTGCATGTCGGTGATGACCCCTTGTGTGGTGGTCGATGCATTGCTCAAGATTTTCAATGCCTTCTTGCCACTCTCTACAGCAAGACAGCAAATCCCGCCTCGACGAGCGTCTGTTCGAAATCGAGCAGAAGCCGCCCCTCGTCCTCTACCAGTATAATCGCGACCGCTAGCATGGTGCCCCCGTCGCGCCATGCGGCCGTAGGTCTCAAACGCAGTGACGGGCCACCAGTTCCTCAGAACTTCCAACCCCCGCTCGGGTAAACGCCTTTCTCCGCCCTTCTACGGAGGTGTCGAGGTCATAACGGATGTGCCGGACGCGGCAAAACCAAAACCTGCCGCTTCTGGAGCCTATACGTATGGAAGTGCAGGTAAGAGGATTATATCGAATCTACTTATCGACGAGCACCGCTGACCAGCGAAATGGAATGGGCGGCAGCAATTACGAGCGGGGCAAACCGCTCTTCCGCTTCCTCGGACGTGTACCGGTTGCGCGAGACGCCGATATTGATCGCGCCATAGGCTGCGCCCCTTGCATCGAGGATGGGGCCGCCACTGAAAGATCGCCGTGGAAATACTCCTCGAAGGCGGTGGCGTAGCCTTGCGCCTTCGACTTCGTGAGCTTGGCGCTGAGCGCGTCGAGATGCCAGTGGTGTGCGGCGTGAACGGGTGCAGGTTGGATTTGGAGAGGATCGTATGCGCCTCCGCCTACGGCAGGCACGACAGGATCGCGATTCCCGGCGCCGTACAATAGGCCAGCAGGCGCGTCCCGATAATCACGTCATTGTCGAGGACGTGGCGGCTCATGAAGCGTGACACGAAGACGATATCTGTGTCTTCACGAACCGTTAGATTGACGGTCTCCTCAGTCGTCTTACTGAGATGCATGAGGTAGGGCGTGCCGCGTTCGACCAGGCTGCTGCTGGCCCAGCTGTAGTGATAGCCGAATCGAGCGCCTTGACGGAGCTTGGTTTCACCGTTCTTGCTTAGATAGCCGAGCTTTTGCAGGGTGTGGGTGAAGCGCGGGAGGCGCTCATGTCGAGCCCCGTCTCCTCGGCGATCTGCGACAGGCTGAGATTAGCGCGCGTTTCGTTGAAGGCTCTCAGTACGCGGAAGGCAAGCGAAACACCAATGTCCATCAATGATGTTTCGGACGATCAAGGATTATGAGGCACGTTATAGCCTTCACCCGAGCCGGGCCAGCCTTCGCGCAGCCATGCGAAACAGTGTTATCTCTTCTCGATCAGGAACACGAATTCAGCGAGCTGGACTGAATCCCGCCCGCTCCAGCGCGTCCTGCATATCAGGCGACAGCAGGGCGGCAAGGAATGCCTGAACTGCCACCCGCTCCTTCCGGTCCGTAACTAGCGCGAAATCAAAGTGCTCTTGCGTCAGCGGTATGAAACCCAAGCCAGCCGCGCGCGCGACCGGCCCGATCGTGACGCCCCAGTCGGCGCGTTTCTGTACGACAGCGGCGGCGACTGCATTGTGTGAGCGAGGCTGGTTCCAGTAGCCATCAGGGCGCGTCTGGCCGAGCAATTGGTCGATCAGGATGCGCGTACCGGCACCCTGGTTTCGATTGACCATCATGCATTCTGGATCAGCCAGAGCAGCCTCCACCGCCTCCGGCGCATTGCGACCTTCGAAGCGCGCGTCACCGCGGCGGAACACGATGCCTTGTATGCGCCGCCAGCCCGGCACGAGCTCGATACCCTCGCTAAGGAACGGCGTGTTGTAGACTTGTGTCTGAGGGTCGAAAAGATGGATCGGCGCAAGGTCGCACTCACAGCGTTTAGCGGCTGCAAGACCGCCCAGGCTTCCGACGGCCAACGATCGCACCGAAATCCCTTGGCGCGCGATCTTGCCCACGACAAGATCAAGGCCTGTGCAGTGACTGCCGATCACAACGAGGTCGGGCACCCTGACCTGCGGCGTGAACAGCGTCACCGGCACTTGTGCGCCCGCTGGCAGATGGTCGGCGAAGGCGTCAATGCGGATAAAGCCATCAGCCTGGGCGAAGGCGGTAATCGCTCCCGAGCCCTTGCCGGTCGCATAGGCCATCAGTCCGTCCCGCCCTTGCACCAGCGAGACCATGACAAACTCGGTGCGCCCCAGTTCGGACGGAACGCGGAACGGAAGCTGCGCACTCGTCTGCGCATCAACGCGCGGCGGCAGCCCCGCCATGCGCCGCAGGATGGGCACCACCATATCGTGGAAGGTGAACATGGCCGAGGTCGGGAACCCTGGCAAGATGATAACCGGCTTGCCGCCGCATACCGCCAAACAGAGCGGCTTTCCAGGCTTAAGCGCAACACCATGAGCAATGATGCCCGGTTTTCCGAGGCGGCCAATAATACGGTAGCTGACATCTCCCGCACCCTTGGAAGTACCTCCAGACAAAATCAGAACGTCATGGGAGGCGAGCGCCTCAAGCATCGCGGTCTCGAGCCTGGCTTCGTCGTCTGGAAACGCGCCCAAAAAATGGGCCTCGCCCCCGTTTTCGGTGACCGCCGCACTAACGATCGGCCCATTGGCGTCGTAAATGCCGGCCGGCTGCAGCGGTTCGCCCGGTTGCACGAGCTCATCACCCGTGGACAGAACAGCAACGCGGAGTTTGCGGGCCACCGTTACCTGCGGGGTTCCGCAGGCTGCGAGTATCCCGATCTCACGCGCGCCGATCACCGACCCAGCCCGCAACACGACCTCTCCTCGCGCCATGTCCGACCCGGCGGTGGAGACGAACTGCCCCGGCGAGACAGCACGCCGCACTTCGATGGCCCCACCCTCGGCTGGCTGAGTATATTCCACCATGACGATCGCGTCCGCACCGCGTGGCAAAGGCCCCCCCGTGGCGATGGCTGTGGCGGTCCCGGGCAATACCGCAAGTTGCGGGACGCTGCCGCAGGCAATCGTTTCCCTGTTCAGCATCAATCGAACAGGCCGTAGGTCAGAGGCGGCAACCAGATCTGCTGCCCGTACCGCAAACCCATCGACACTGGAACGGTCGAAAGGTGGAATGTCGACCTGCGCCGCGACGTCTTCTGCAAGAGCCAGCCCGAGCGCCTCGGCTAAACTCCTTTTTTCAGTCGGCACCGACCAGGGAAACAGCGCTGCTTCGAAACGGGCCAGGGCCTCCTCACGTGACAATATCGTCAGAAATTGCTTCTGGTCGGTGTTTTGCGGGATCGAAGAAGGAGACTTCATCATGATGGCTGCTCAGTTCAAATTGCGAAGAGGCATAGCTGTGACGGACGTGCCGACGTCATATCCCTCGCTATCACCCGGCACTGCCAGCCAGGCATCGGCAAGCCGCATGGCCTCCAGCGAAAAATCGCCAACGGCAAGCGGCGTCCACATGGCCTGCTCTCTGCCGAGCAGGACAATCTCACTGAGCCCGACCTTCGACGCAATCTTTCGCGAGAGCGGCAAGGTTGTACCAATCCGCTTCGAGCGGCCTGATAAACGGTCCAGGATCGGCTGGACCAATGCAAGAAAGCCGGCAAAGACATGATCAGGCGCCCCGGCCAAAGCGACCAGCGGCGTACTGCCAAGCCGGCCGATCGCCGTAGTATCGCCAGGCCGCATGGCGATACGATGCGCAATCAACGCGTTGGAAAGCGTCAGGGCCTCGGCAGTCGCATCAAGGCGGCCAGCACCAGTGCCTCCGACCAGGAGAAGCAAATCGCAAACCTCGCCGGCAAGAGCGGCTGCGATCGAAGCTGCATCACGGTGCGCGGTCTCTATCGCGGCGATCGTCGCATTCGAGGTCATCACACATTCGGCAACGAGGCGCGTCGAGAACGTCTCATGGTTTACGGAAGCGACATCGATCACACGCACGCGCGGGCTGCGTACGGGAATCTGGCTCAACCCTGCTTTGCGAGCGATCAGCAGGTCCGCGGCGCCGACTATCCCGCCTTCGAGAACCGGGGGTCGATGTGCGGTCATGTCCTCCCCCACCCGGCGCACGCCCTGACCGGGAGCAGCCTCGCCGACGGCAAAAACGATTGGGCTGCTGCAATCGATCAGATCGGCTTGCAACACACAGTCCGATCCAGTCGGCATGACGTCGCCCACTTCCACCCGGACCGGGGCCGTCGAAAGCGCCAGAGGTGAGTAGGCGGACGCTCCCACGAGGTCGAGTGAACAACACGCCCAGCCATCGATTGTCGCAATGTCTCGCAACGGCAGTGCCGGCAAGGCAGCCGGCATCGCCGCGGCGACACGACCAAGCGCCCGGTCAAGCGGCTCCGACCGGGGAGCGATAGGCATCAAACCACTGAGAAGCGCCGCAAGCGCCACTTCCAGGCTTATCAGGGCGCTCGTCGGAGGATGCACTGTCATCATCGCCCGATAATGGGACAGATGCGGGCACCTTGGCAACAGACCTCAGATGCGCTGCCCGCTCGCATTTGGAAAGAAGAGTTGCTGGCCATCGATCTTGTACTCACCGATCGCCTTCTGGCCCTCAGGCGCAAGCAACCAGTCGATGAATATCTGGCCCAGCTCCGCCCTGACATCGGGGTGTTTTTCCGGGTTCACCAGCATGACGCCATACTGGTTGAACAGCCGCTTGTCGCCCTCGACGGAAATAGCAAGATCACCGCGGTTCCTGAACGACAGCCAGGTGCCGCGATCGGAAAGGACGTAGGCATTCATGGCAGATGCGGTGTTGAGCGCGGCTCCCATCCCCTGTCCGATGTCCTTGTACCACCGGCCCTTTGCAACCTCGATATCGATGCCAGCGTCTTTCCATAGCCTGAGTTCCATAAAATGGGTCCCTGACCGGTCACCGCGTGAGACAAATGGCGCTTTTTCTGCTTCGATCGAAACTAGGGCGGCCGCGATATCCGTCATTCCACTGACGCTGGCGGGATCACTTTTCGGGCCAATCAACACAAAATCATTGTACATCACGTCGGAACGCTTCACTCCGAAGCCCTCCCGAATGAACTTCTCTTCCTGTGCCTCGGCGTGAACGAAGACCACGTCGGCATCGCCACGGCGTCCGGTGTCGAGTGCCTGGCCGGTGCCCTGCGCCACGACCTTGACATCGATCCCAGTCTCTCTCTCGAACAGCGGAAGAATATAATCGAACAGGCCCGTGTCCTGGGTAGAAGTCGTCGATGCAACGACGATCGACCGGGTTTGGGCCTGGGCCGGCGTCACGCCGGCCAGGATCAGAAGCATTCCCACAGAGAACAATCGGCGGGTCGGCATTTTCAATCTCCGTTCTGTCGATCAAAGGACGAGATCGCCGCGTATAAAGGCTGCAGCCTGCGGCGTGGCTGGACGATCGAAAAAATCCCTTGCATTGGCATGCTCGAAGAGACGGCCCTGGGCCAGGAACACGACATCTCCGGCAAGTCTGCGCACCTGGCCCAGATCGTGTGAAGCCATGATGATCTTGGTGCCGGAATGGGACGTCGCAAGGATGATTTCCTCCACAAAGCGCGTTGCCGCCGGATCAAGGCTTGCGGTCGGTTCATCGAGCAGGAGAATTTCCGGCTGGCGCGCCAGAGCACGCGCAAGCGCCAGTCTTTGCTGTTCACCGCCCGACAAACGGCGCGCAGGCCTCGAAGCCAGCGCACTCAGGTCAACACTGTCGAGCAATTCCTCGGTGCGCTGGGCGCGCAGGCCGCGCGGGCAACCGGCGTGAGCAAGTCCATACGCAACATTCGCGGCAACCGAGCGCCGCAACATCACGGGCTTTTGAAACAGGATCGCTCGGCGTTCGGGGCCGGCATCGATCCGGCCACCCCAGCTCACGACCCCCCGCGACGGGCCAAGCAAGCCCATGCACAGCCGCAACAGCGAGGTCTTGCCCGCCCCATTGGGGCCAAGAACAAACGTCGGCGCTCCCAGCCCGATCGTCAGGCTTATTCGGTCGAGTATGGTCGTCGCACCGGCGCTCAGCGACACGTCATCGAAGATAAGGGGAAGATTGCTTGCAGCAGCGCGCATTTCTAACCGGCCCTTTCCACGGCCCATACCCGCACGCCCCAGGCAGTGGCATTTACCAGCAGAATGAGGAGAATAAGGATGATGCCAAGCCCGATCGCGAGGGCAATATTTCCCTTTGAGGTTTCCAGAGCAATCGTGGTGGTCATAGTCCGGGTGAAGCCATCGATATTGCCGCCGACGATCATCACCGTGCCGACTTCGGCCGCGGCCCTGCCGAAGCCTGCAAGCAAGACGGTAACGAGGCTGAAGCGGCTGTCCCACAAAAGTGTCGCAACCCTGCTGGCCCAGCCGACCCCCATGGCGCCCAACTCCTCGCGATATTCGAGCCAAAGATCCTCAACTGTCTGGCGCGTCAGCGCGGCAATGATGGGCAGCACCAGAAATGCCTGCGCGATAACCATGGCGGTCGGCGTAAAGAGGAGACCGAGTTCTCCCAGCGGCCCTGACCGCGATAGCAGCAGGTAGACGCTCAAACCGACGACAACCGGCGGCAAGCCCATGAAACCGTTCAACACCACGACCATTGCCGTGCGGCCGGGGAAGCGGGTCAGCGCGAGAATGGCACCAAGCGGAAAACCGATAATCCCCGCAGCTACGACAGCCGT
Source organism: Sinorhizobium meliloti (assembly GCF_035610345.1). Next base: position 414,241 of record NZ_CP141214.1, read on the forward strand.
CAGGCTGACGGCCAGCGACAGGCCGACGATCGCAAATAGGGTGGCATCTCCGGATGCGATAAGCTGCCATGCAGTGAGTGTTTCCGACATGAGGCATCTTCCCTTGTCGCAATTTCCGGCTTTTTTTTCCTGTATGTCAAATTATTGAAGAATGGCGCAAATATGCATAAAAATGCAGGATGATCCTGCTGACCACATCCGAGGCTGCTGACTATCTTCGCTTGGGAGAGCGTAAGATTTACGAGTTGATTTCGAAGGAGCGAATCCCGTGCAGCAAGGTGGCAGGCAAATGGCTATTCCCACAGCACGAACTCGACCGCTGGGTCCTTTCGGGGCTCGTGCAGCCGGCGGGAATGATATCGCTCGAACTGCCACCTATCGTGGGGGGGAGCCAGGATGACCTGCTGGAATGGAGCCTGCGTCAGTCAGGCTCGGGGCTTGCCACATTGGCGGAAGGCACTGAAGACGGTGTCGCGCGGCTGCTGCGCGGAGAGGTCGCGGCCGCTGCGATCCATTTCCATGGCACGGTAGCCGATGCAAATGTCGATGCGGTAGCCGCCATGCCACGGCTTAGCGATGCGGTGCTGGTCGGCTTCGTCCGCCGCGAGCAAGGCCTATTGCTGGAGCCGGGCAATCCCAAATCGCTGAACGGTCTCAATGACGTCCTGACGAGTGGTGCGAGGATGGCCGTTCGTCAACGCGGTGCCGGAGCGGATATGCTGCTTGCTCAGTTGCTGGCAGATTTCGGCGCGAAACACAGCGACCTCAATCGACTGGAGCCGCCCTGCCTGACCGGTCCCGATCTTGCATCCGCCGTGCGGAGCGGCCAGGCGGATTGCGGCATTGCCACACGCGCCGCCGCTCGCACTGCTGGGCTGGAATTCCTGCCGCTGCTGTGGGAAAATTTCGACCTGCTCATGCGTCAGCGAACCTATTTTCAGCCCTCCTTCCAGGCGCTGTTAGGTTTCTTGCCGCAAAAGGTTTTTACCGACCGCGCCGTCGAGCTTACCGGGTATGATACAAGCCCGGCCGGCCGGATCCGGTTCTTCAAGTAGAGCGCTTACGCGTTCTTGAGAGAATGGACAAAGGATGCTCGAACACCTTGACTGAGCATCGGAACCGTTAAAATGCGTGCAACTTTCGGTCGAAAGGGCAAAGCAGCACCCGCTGGCTCATCCCAGATCGATCTCGCCTTCCACGACATGATTCAGGCCGGCGGCCTCCGACGTGATGACGGCCTTGACGATCAGCTTCCCTTGTCCTTTCAGACCTTTTTGCTCCACTGCCTTCTCTATCGCCTGTTGCGAGGTCACCCCGACCTGCTTGAGGAACTTGCGCATGGAGACGTTGAAGGGGTCGGTTTCCATATTCGTGATCATATGATTGCCTCGAACAGAGTGAACAGTAAGGTCGATCCGGCACTTTCCGTTCCTGCAACGGAGACCATCGCCAATCGAGCATGAATCCGTTTGAGGTGCAATGAAGGCGATGCTCGCTATACGCTGCCTGGTGGCAGCCGCTTCCTTCCTCTTCGGCGCGACTGCGCATGGGGCGGAACTGCGCGGCCATGGAGGCCCGGTGCGTTCAATCGCCATAGCCCCTGACGGACAGACAGCGATCACCGGCAGTTTCGATACCAAGGCGATTATCTGGTCGCTTGAAACGGGCGAGGCGCAGCAGGTGCTGCTGTTTCACGAAAGTCAGGTCGATGCCGTCGCTGCTTTGCCGCGGGGGCGTTACGCCAGCGCCGGGGCCGACGGCCGTATCGCAATCTGGGAGGCCGGACGCAGCACGCCGGTATCCGTGTTGCATGGCCATGAGGGGCCGGTTGTCGCACTGGCAGTCGCGCCCGACGGCTCTACGCTCGCTTCTGCCTCCTGGGATACGAGCGTGCGTCTGTGGCCGCTTTCCGGCGCTGCGCCGCGCATCCTCAAAGGCCACCATGGCAATGTTAACGCGGTCACCTTTCTGTCCGACGGAACGCTTGCAAGTGCGGGCTATGACGCAGCCATCATACTATGGCCGCCGGGACATGACGCTGCGCCGATGCGAATATCCATGCCGGGGCCACTCAACGCCCTCGTGACGATGCCGGGCGACCGCCTGCTTGCAGCAGGCGCAGACGGGACATTGCGCCAGCTCGACCGAAGCGGCGCGATTGTGGCCGAGGTCAAGGTGTCCTCCGGCCCCCTGATCGCACTAGCGGCTACGGCTGATGAGAAATACATCGCCGCCTCGGCCATCAGGGAGGGCATCGTGTTGCTCGACTCCCGCACCCTGAAGCCGGTTCACACCCTCGGCAGTGCCGGCGTTGCGCCGGTGTGGGCCCTTGCCTTTCCACGCAGTGCCCGGACGCTGCTGGCCGGCGGTGCGGACAACATAATAAGCGAATGGGATGTTGAAACCGGCAGGCGGCTTGGAACCTCAGCCGCGATCCAGGCCGATCTGATGAGCGAATATGCCGGCAATCCGGACGCCGAAGTCTTCCGTGCCTGCATCGCCTGCCATACGCTCGGCCCGGAGGACGGCAATCGCGCCGGACCGACGCTGCACGGCATCTTCGGCCGCAGGATCGCGTCGCTTGCCGGCTATCCCTACTCCCCCGCTTTCCGGCGGATGGATATCGTCTGGACGCCGGAAACGGTGTCGAAGCTCTTCGAACTAGGGCCAGGCATATATACGCCAGGGACCAAGATGCCGGAGCAGACGATCAACGATCCCGAGGATCGTGCAGCGCTGATCCGCTTTTTGCAGGCTGAGACCCGCCGCGACTAAACTCAACCGATTTGTCTGTCGTTGCGTCGCGCTCCCGCAAGTAATCTTCCGTCGTCCGTGGAGCGGGACGGCCCGACGCTTCGTAAGGATCGAACCCTTCATTCATGACGGATTCGACACGACAGTTATCGCACATCCGCACGACATCGAGGCGTCGGGCATTCTCGCCGGAAAACATCCAGTGCTTGCCCTCCAGCTTGTCAACGATGCGTTCGACGGTACTTTTCGTTCCGAATGGCGTGTCGCATCGAATGCAATGGAACGGTTCTTCCTGTTTGATCACCCGGCGGGGGCCATTCCAGGCCTGGAAATCCAGTTGCGGTACCAACGCGATTGCCTTTTCTGGACAAGTCGCGGCACAGAGCCCGCACTGCACGCAGGCGCTCTCGGCAAAATACAAAGCTGGCCGCTCTTCACTGTCGGAGAGCGCGCCCGTCGGACAGGCCGATACGCATGACAGGCACAGCGTACAGGCATCGACATTGACGTCGAGCCCGCCAAATGGCGCGGCCGCTGGCAATGCCGTGCGCTCTACCGGCGTCGGAGCGGCCTCATACAAGCCGATCACCGAGCTTTTCAGCAAGCTGCGCTTGCCTCCGACCGGCAGGAATGTCACCGGCTTTCGCGCATCCGCTTGCGGCACCATCCGCCCGAGAACCGTTTGCAGATCATCGGGGTCGTCCGCTTCGATCACGCCGCAGAGATCGGCTCCATAACCCAGCGATTGTCCAAGAAGATTGGCGATGGTGACGTTTCTGGCTAGGCCGGTCAGGTCATGTTTCCCCCTCGCCGAAGAAAGGGCCCTGATCGCCACCGCTCCCCAGGCGGCCGGTGCAGTCCACGCCTCGACCCCCAGCTGCGTTATCTCATTCACACCGACCGGCAGCACATTCGCGGGCAGTCCCTGCCCGAAACGCGCCAGCGCATCGATAAGCGGCTCTCCATGACCTTCATCGTGAAACAGCACAATCGGATCGCTGCCGCCTACCCTGTGATAGGTGAGCAGGAGCGTGCGCAGGCGTCGAAGCAGGGCCGCCGCATCCGGAAAAGCATAGGCGGCGGCACCGGTCGGACAGGCGGCAGCGCAACTGCCGCAGCCGGCGCAGACATCAGCGTCGATCGCGACATGGTCGCCAGCGGGTGCAATCGCACCCGTAGGACAAAGGTTGATGCAGCGCGTGCATCCGGTGATGCGCGAACGCGAATGGGCGCAAAGATCGGCGGAAAAATTGATGTAGCGAGGCTTTTCGAATTCCCCCACAAGGCCGGCTGCCTTGGCGATCGCGGCAGCAAGGCCCGCGCGGTCGGCCGGATCCGCTCTCAGATAACCTGCCCGCAATTCATGGGCAGGAAACAGGGGAGCGCCGCCGGAAAGGTCAAGAACTATATCGGCATTCGATAGTGCGCCATCCCGCGGCGCGCCAAAACGCAGACGCTTGCGCGACGATGGCGATGGCATCGCGAAATCGTCGATCGTCAGTTCAAACGCGCCGAGATGACCGCGCGCGTTGCGGATCGTGCCCTGCACAACGGGGAAATCCCAGACGCGATGGGGCGTGACATCGTCCGGCCGCGTCAAAAGAACCGTGACGTCCATCTCGTCGGCAAGCTGCCGTCCAGCCTCGATCGCCGCTTCGTTCCGGCCATAGACGAGCACCACGCCGTTGCTCGCGAGCGTAACGCTGGTCGGCGAAGTGACCGTTTCCGCTGCCATCGCCACGAGTGCCGCGGCTTTCGGCCCGGCGGATGCCCCTTGTGCCGACCAGCCTGACGTCTCGCGGATGTTGACGAAAGCGAGTTCGCCCGCAAAGCCACGTTCCTGCGCGACTTCACGGAAAAGCCGTTCCTGCTGTGTGCAGGCTATCGTGATGTCGTCGCCTCCATTCAATGCGTTGCGGACGCGGTCGAGTTCGGCGCCGCAGAGTTGATTTCCAGATTGGATTTGGTCGCTTGAGCATCCACGGGCGACACTCTGGCCAAAGTCCGGCATGCTGCGTTCACAGGAACAAACAAAGACGGTGCGTGGTCTGTCTGGGATCATGCTCTACTCTCCCCGCATCACGGCACCGCCCAACAACGGTGGCGCCTCCACTTCGGATGCATTATAAAGACATTAGGCTCGCCGTCATCAGAAATGGGACCGGCATCATGTTTCAGCACGCTTCGGTGATGGACCACGCCATCGAACTGCCCCCGCCCTACAACCTCGTCATGATGCGCGAGACCGGCGACGCTTTTGCACACGCTCGCGCCATTGCCGCCGAATGGGGAGCAGGGACGCTGGTCTGGGCACGACGTGACGATCTGGCCGAGTTCGCCGTCGTGCTGGAACCGGAAATGCCGCTCGTGCATGCACGCCTGGCCATCTATGCTGGGATGAACGCACTGGCCGATGCGCTTGGCACACATGCGCCACCGTCACGACCCATCACCTTCGACTGGCCAGACGCGATCCGTGTCGACGGGGTCTTGGTCGGCGGCGGACAACTGAGCTGGCCGGCGGGAACGGGCGAGACCGAGACGCCGGCCTGGCTTATCTTCTCGACAATGATCCGCACCACGATCGTGCGCGTCCACGAACCGGGTCTGCGGCCGCTGTTCGGCGCACTGGACGAAGTGGGTTTCGAAGCCGTCAATATCGGCGAGATCATCGCCAGCTTTTCACGTCACCTGATGGTCGGCTTGGACGAATGGCACGACACCGGCTTTGCGCGGTTGGCTAGGCGATGGCTGGACCGCGTGTCGCCCGGAGGCCACAATGGACGGATCGCCGACAACGGGGATCTGCTGGTTCAGGCCGAACCCGGCCAGACTTCCCTTACGAGGCGGAGCCTGGCGCAGGCGCTTGCATCCTGTTCCTGGCTCGATCCCGCAACGGGAATGCCATGGCTTTGAACCTGCCGCGCACCATCCGCCTCGATCCGTCCGATACGTTCGTCTATTCGCGCGCCGCCGAGCCCGGCGAATGGGCGGTACCGGGTACATTCCTTTTCTTCGGCATCGACCCCGAAACCCTCGCCGGCAAGAAACGGCAGGCTTTTCGAGCCGGCTTCCTGGGCATCGAAAGTTTTGGCTGGTCCACCCTCGTTGTCGTGACGGAGGTGAAGGCGGAAGAACGCGCTGCGGCCGTTGAGCGCCTGGCCGAACAGTTGGTCGCGCATTGCGGCGCCCCCGATCTTGAAACAGCGCGGCCGGCCGCCGAAGAAGAAATCGCGTTTGCGCAATCGCTTTGCGATCACCCGCCAAACACCATACTTGCCCTCCACCGCGCCAGCGAGCAGACTGGGATCCGGGAGGCGTTCCGTACCCTTCACCCGAAGGTGGGTCGACTGGATATGGCAACGGCCTTCAACGCTATAGAGATTGACGAGGAAAACGACCGGATGGAAGAGCTCGATATCCGGACGTTGGCGGGAAGGCACACGTGAAGGATTTCTGGGTATCTTCGGGTCACCATCTCCTCGATCGGGACGAGGCAGACCGGCTTATAGTGACCGACGCGTTCCTCAAGGCTTATCTCGCTCGCCCCGAACTGCTTCCGCCGGAAGGGGCGTGTGAGGTAGAATTGCGTCTGCACCATGAGCTTCTGATGCATCATCCGCGCCGTCCGGTCACTCTGGACGAGATCGCCGTCATGGGCGACCCGGATGCCCGCGAAAACTGGGCGTTCATGATCTCCTTCCGCGACCGGCTTCTTGCCACGCCCTCGCTTGAGGCCGCTTATCTGCAACTGGCGCTCGGTTCGGCAGCCGACACGCCTCCGCTGTTCATGAACCAGCTCGCGCAGGTCGTGCTGCGCAATGCGCTCGACGGCGAGACCGAGCCCGCGGTGTTGCGCGCCGCCGAGCTGTTCTATCGCCCACAGCGGGTAAGCTTCCATGAAGGAGCGCTGCTGCTTGCCGACGCGGAAACAATAGAAGTTCACGAGCAGAACCGCCACACTTCACCGCTCTTGAGCATGCTCGGCGGGCCAGCCGTCACCGAACTCGAAATCCTGGACGAGACGAACGCCGATAGCTATTTTGACAGGAGCGATGCCTTTGACATGGTGCTCCGTCTGGGTGGCGCCCACAGCCCCGCGCGTCGCGGCCTTGCCGACGCAATGGAAGCCTGGATCCGCCATCTGGTCGCCGTCACGGTAACGATCGAACCGGTCGAGCGGATCGAAGACGACAACTGGGCATGGTTCGTCGGCCTTGACGCCGAGGCGACACGCATCGGTAATGCACTGTGGCGAGGCGAGGACCTCGACCCCGAAACGGCGGAGCGTATCGTTGCGTTGTTCCGCCTCCGCTTTTCCGACATTGGCGAGGTCAGGCCCCAAGTGGGTGCTCAACCGATCTGGCTGATCATGGCGATGACGCCCGATCGAATGATCCGCATGAAGCCGCAAAATCTTATTGCCGGTCTGCCGTTGTGCGCTACGGCGCAAGCGACCTAGGAGCGCAGTCATGGTGCGGGAAACGGAAAAAGTCGGTGTGATCGTGGAGAGGCGAGACCTGGATAGCCCATGGGCGGATCATTCCTGGGTGCCGGTCGCCGCGCTCGCGGGCGCACCGGTCGCGACACCATGGACGGTGCTCGAACAGACGACGAGGCTTACGCGCTATTATGCAGGGACATCCGACATTGAATTTTTCGGAACGGATACGGCGATGTACCGGGAGAACCTGCGTTCACAGCGGCCTAGCCTTTGGATCGCCCTCCGACTCACGGATTTAGCTCCGGGAATCGTAGTCCATCTGGTTACAGCGGATCCGGCTGAGGCCGAATCTCTGACGGAAACCAACACAGACATCATCGAAGCCGTTTCGATGCCGATTGAAATACAGGAGCGCCTTGCCGCATTCGTGGAAGCTCATCATGTCGAGCGTGCGTTCGTCAAACGCAAGCGTGATCGGACAGATCCCGAAGCCATGGCAAGTCGGATTCATGGTGGCTCACAAAGCAGGACGACAAGGGATGAGTGACGGCAGCGACAATCATCTTGCCCGCTGGTCGCGCCGCAAGCTGGCCTCACGGCGAGAGCATAAGCCGGCGGCCCCTGAATTGGACCAGGCATCGGGCGAGGTCGCCGAGAATAACGATCCGGTGGCCTCCTGTCCTGAGCGCAACCTGCCAGAGGCGAAAGCAGCGGAGCTTGAGGGTGTTGGCGTGGTCGAGCCCCTCCCGCACCTCGAAGACCTGACTGCCGAAAGTGACGTTGCGGCTTTCTTGAAGAAAGGCGTTCCGTTGGCGCTGAAGCATGCGGCGTTACGCAAGGCATGGTCACTGGACCCCGGAATCCGCGACTTCGTCGGCCCTTCGGAATATGCCTGGGACTTCAACAAACCAGGCTCGATGGGGGGGTTTGGTCCGCTCGACGCAAAGGAAACCGTCGTGGGCTTCCTGTCGAAAGCGGCGCGTGCCGTTGACACCCTTACGAAACCGGAGGCCGTTCCGCCACATGAACAACGCGGCGATGCCGTGCCGGATGCGGCCCTTCCTGTCGAGGATCTAGAGAATTTAGCGACGGAAAAGCCAGCCACCGACGAGCCGCCGGCGATAGAGCCACCAGCTCTCGAGACGTCAACCAATGTGAGCGCATCGGTTGAATTCAAATCTCACACGCATTCGCCGGACAAGATGAGTCCTTCTCAGCTTCCCGAGGCTTACTCCGGGCCCCGACATGGCGGAGCGATGCCACGCTGATCTGGTATTTGCCGGGATCTTATGTGGTAGCCTGTCAAGGTCAGGCTGTTGCATTCGTTCGGTATCGGGTTACTATGAGAAACCCATTCAGGCAGCACGGTCAAGGTATGATGAACCCCGACTTGCTTTCAGATCAGGCCTGGGAACAGCCAGATGGAGCGGATGCTTCAATCTTCGGTGCAGGAACAGATGTTCTCGATGACATCGACCAGGCCCGGGCGGACGAATACGCACTCCTCGCCTCACTATTGATCACCCCGCCGGACAGCGAATCGCTCGCCAGGCTTTCATACTTGCAGGACAACAGCGATGCACCGCTCGGCCGTGCTCACATTGCACTTGCTCAAGCGGCAGCATCGTATTCGCACGATGCGATCTGTCGCGAATATTCCGAGCTGTTCATTGGCGTGGGACGCGGCGAACTCCTTCCCTACGCATCCTATTATCTCACCGGCTTCCTCAACGAACGCCCGCTTGCGCGCCTGCGGGCAGACATGGCCCGTTTCGGTATCGAGCGCGCCGAGGGCAATTGCGAACCCGAGGATCATCTAGCCAGCATATGCGAGATGATGAGCGGCTTTGCCTGCAATCACTTTGCCGTCTCCCACGACGAGGAGCAGGATTTCTTCAAACGCCACGTCGAGCCGTGGGCCGGGCGTTTCTTCAGCGACCTGGAACACGCTAAGGCCGCCAAATTCTACCGGTCGGTCGGCACGGTCGGTCGGCTTTTCATCGAGATCGACAGCGAAGCCTTCGCCATGGCGGCACGGCAAAACGCATAGGCGCATGCCCGGGCGCCAAGCCCACTAAAGGAGGAGGATGCCAAGATGCAAGACGAGCGACAAACGGCATTGGGCCGGCGCTACTTCCTTAAGGCATTCGGCGGCGCAACGACGACCGTCGTCGCGGCCGCGGCGCTCTGTCCCACCGATGCTGAGGCCTACGACCCGGGCGAAGAGGAGATGCGGGGCCGCTACCGCGAAACGGACCACGTCAAGGCCTACTATCGCGTCAATCGCTATCCTACGCAGAAGTGAGGGTGCCATGCTTACGAAGCGCAAGGATCGGCAGGCAAGCCGCACGCATCTGCAAACCCTGACCGGCGGCATGGCAGCGGCCCCCTTGGACCGGCGGACATTCCTCCGGCGCTCCGGCCTTGTCGCCGGCGGCCTGGCGGCACTCGGTTCGTTCCAACTCGGCACAGTCAAAAAGGCCGCCGCGATCAGCCCCCCCCAACCGGGCGTGCCGATTGAACTCAAAAAGAGCATCTGTACCCACTGTTCTGTCGGGTGCACCGTAACTGCGGAGGTCCAGAACGGCGTGTGGACGGGGCAGGAACCCTCCTGGGACAGCCCCTTCAATCGCGGCTCGCATTGCGCCAAAGGCGCCAGCGTACGCGAACTCGTGCACAGCGACCGTCGTCTGAAGTACCCGATGAAGCTCGTCGACGGCCAATGGGAGCGTACCACCTGGGAGGATGCGATCAACGGCATCGGCGACAAGCTTCTCGAGATCCGCGAGAAGTCGGGGCCGGAATCCACCTACTGGATGGGGTCGGCGAAATTCTCCAACGAAGGCACCTATCTCTTCCGCAAGCTCGCCGCTCTGTGGGGAACCAACAATCAGGATCACCAGGCCCGTATCTGTCATTCGACGACGGTTGCCGGCGTAGCCAACACCTGGGGCTACGGCGCGATGACCAACTCGTACAACGACATCAGAAATTCCAAGACGATGCTCGTTCTTGGCGGCAATCCGGCCGAGGCGCATCCGGTCGCGATGCAACATCTGCTTGAGGGAAAGGAACTCAACAACGCCAATTTCATCGTCATGGACCCGCGCTTCACGCGCACGGCTGCCCACGCCACCGAATACGTCCGCTTCAGGTCCGGCACCGACATTGCGCTGATCTGGGGCATGCTTTGGCATATTTTCGAGAATGGCTGGGAGGACAAGGAATTTATCGCGCAACGCGTCTACGGAATGGATGAGGTTCGAAAGGAGGTCGCCAAGTACACCCCGGACGAGGTGGAAACGATCACCGGCGTGCCCGGCGAGCAGTTGAAGCGCATCGCCGAGACGTTCGCGACCCAGAAGCCATCGACGATTATCTGGTGCATGGGCCAGACGCACCACACTGTTGGAACCGCCAATACGCGGGCGAGCTGCATCCTGTGTCTCGCTACCGGCAACATCGGCAAGCCGGGCACCGGCGCCAATATCTTCCGCGGCCACGACAACGTTCAAGGCGCGACGGACATCGGGCTCGACGTGGTCACCCTGCCCTTCTACTACGGTCTGACGGAAGGGGCCTGGAAGCATTGGGGGCGGGTGTGGGAGATCCCCTATGACGACCTGTTGGGCCAGTTCTCTTCCAAGGAACTGATGGAAACACCCGGCATTCCGCTGACCCGATGGTTCGATTCGGTTTCACTGCCAAAGGAAGACGTCGAGCAACCCGACATCATGCGGTCGATGTTCGTACAGGGCCACGCCAGCAACAGCATCACGCGCATCCCCGAGTCGATGAAGGGGCTTGCCGGACTTGAGCTGCTTGTCGTGGCCGATCCTCACCCCACGACCTGGGCCTCGCTCGCGGTGCAGGCGGGGCGCAAGGACAACACCTATCTCCTGCCGGTTTGCACGCAGTTCGAAACCTCGGGATCGCGGGTCGCCTCCAACCGAGCGCTCCAGTGGGGCGAGCAGATCGTCCCCCCAAGCTTCGAGCAGAAGGACGATTATCAGGTCCTGTACCTGCTTTCACAGAAGCTTGGCCTCGCCGAATGGATGTTCAAGAACATCGCCGTCGAAGGTGATCGGCCGGTACCCGAGGACGTGCTGCGTGAAATGAACCGCGGCGGCTGGTCGACCGGCTATTGTGGCCAGTCGCCCGAGCGGCTCAAGGCGCATATGCGCAACCAGCACAAATTCGATCTGCTCACCCTGCGCGCGCCGAAGGACGACCCGGAGGTCGGCGGCGATTATTACGGTCTGCCCTGGCCATGCTGGGGAAAACCGGAACTCCGTCACCCGGGAACTGCAAACCTCTACAGCACCGGCCTGCATGTCATGGACGGGGGCAGCCCATTCCGCGCCCGCTTTGGCGTGGAACGCAACGGCGAAACGCTTCTTGCCGAGGGTTCTTACACGGAAGGTTCCGAACTCACCGACGGTTATCCGGAGTTCACCATGGCCGTGCTCCAGAAACTCGGCTGGGATCGGGATCTCACCCCGGAAGAACTAGGCATCATCCAGACGATCGGCGATGATATGGGCGACATCGGCAAGGTGTCGTGGTCGACCGACCTGTCTGGCGGCATCCAACGCGTGGCGCTCAGCCATGGCTGCCACCCCTACGGGAATGGCAAGGCCAGGGCGCTTGCCTGGAATTTGCCGGATCCGGTGCCGATCCACCGCGAGCCGATCTATACGCCCAGGGTGGATCTTGTAGCCAAGTATCCGACCTATCCAGACGCCAAGCAGTTCCGCCTGCCCAATATCGGCTTCAGTGTGCAGAAGGCGGCTGTGGACAATGGCACCGCGAAATCGTTCCCGATCATTCTGACGACCGGACGCCTCGTCGAATACGAGGGTGGCGGTGAGGAAACCCGCTCGAACCGGTGGCTTGCCGAGTTGCAGCAGGACATGTTTGTCGAGATCAACGTCGACGATGCAGCCGAGCGCGGCATCAGTGACGGAGGTTGGGTCTGGGTCAACGGAGCGGAGAACGACGTGAAGGCAAAGGTAAAGGCTCTGGTCACCGAGCGTGTCGGCAAGGGTGTCGCATTCATGCCCTTCCACTTCGGCGGCTGGTTCCGGGGCGAGGACTTGCGAGCCAATTATCCCGAAGGGACCGACCCTTACGTTCTCGGCGAAAGCGCCAACAGTATCACCACCTACGGCTACGATCCCGTAACGGGTATGCAGGAACCGAAGGTTACGCTTTGCCAGATCGTTGCGGTGTAGCGGAGGAACGAAGATGGCACGGATGAAATTCCTTTGTGACGCCGAACGTTGTATCGAGTGCAATGCCTGCGTTACCGCCTGCAAGAACGAGCACGACGTTCCGTGGGGTATCAATCGGCGGCGTGTCGTCACCATCAATGACGGCAAGCCGGGCGAACGCTCCGTCTCGATGGCCTGCATGCACTGTACGGACGCACCCTGCGCGGCAGTTTGTCCCGTTGACTGTTTTTACACCACTGCGGATGCCGTGGTGCTGCATTCCAAGGACCTGTGCATCGGCTGCGGCTACTGTTTCTACGCCTGTCCGTTCGGCGCGCCGCAATATCCACGCGTCGGCAATTTCGGCTCACGCGGCAAGATGGACAAATGCACGTTTTGTGCGGCAGGACCGGAGGCCGACTCGACGGAGGTCGAGTATGCGAAATATGGAGCCAACCGGCTGGCCGAAGGCAAGCTGCCACTATGTGCGGAGATGTGCTCGACGAAATCGCTGCTGGCTGGCGACGGAGTGATCATTGCCGCGATCTACAAGGAGCGTGTGACGCAGAGAGGCTATGGCTCGGGCGCATGGGGCTGGCATACCGCCTATCGGGAGACAGTGGACGCCTAGGGCATCCTGCAGCCGATAAAGTGATCTGAATGCAGATAAGATGATCTGGAACCTGAGGATGGAGCGCCATGCATCATCCTTTCACGCTCAGGAAGGACGCTTCGGCGCTTCGGTCGAACATCGGGATAGCCGGAAACGGGTTCCGTTTCGGTACGATGGTCCGGGAAAATCGAGATAGCGGGTGCTGCTTGGCGTCGCAGCGAAGTTGGGAGGACGGAGCAAATGCGGATCTGGAGCCTTTATCGACTGGTCTCGGCGGCGGTTGCGGCATTCATACTGGCTTTCGTCCTATGGATGGCGCCCGCCGGGGCGCAGGAGCGCGCACCGGTCAACAACCCCGGTGCGCAAGGGGTGAGCGAGCAGCAGCTTCTTGATGAGCTCGGCAAGATCCAGGGTCGGGTCACGATACCCGACCGCAAGGCCACAACGCTGCAACAACCTCAAGGTCGGGACTATCAAACCTTCGAGCGGACTGCTCTACCCTGGGTTGGTGCGCTCATCATTATCGGCACGCTGCTCTCCATCGCGCTGTTTTATCTCATCCGGGGCCGTATTCGGACACAGGCAGGCGAATCAGGTCAAAAAATTCTCCGGTTCAACGCGCTGGAACGCCTGCTCCATTGGACAACCGCAACGGCCTTCATCGTCCTCGCGATCACCGGTTTGAACTTGATCTTCGGAAAGCGCCTGTTGATGCCGCTGATCGGGCCGGAGGCGTTCTCGACCTGGTCGATCTGGGCCAAGTACGCGCATCATTTCGTATCCTGGGCGTTCATGCTCGGCGTCGTATTGATGTTGTTGACGTGGATCCGACACAATCTCCCGGACCGCTACGACGCAAAATGGCTTAAGTCCGCCGGCGGATTCTTCGACCGGTCGAACCAAACGCATATACCGGCGGGACGTTTCAACACCGGGCAGAAACTCATCTTCTGGTCTGTCGTGGTGGGGGGGACTGCGTTGTCGGTCTCAGGCGTGTTCATGCTGTTTCCGTTCTCCTTCACTGACGTCAACGGCATGCAGATGGCCCAATATGTCCATGCCATCGTGGGCCTCATCATGATCGCTGTGATCATTGGGCATATCTATATCGGCACGCTCGGTATGGAAGGTGCCTGGCAGGCAATGGGCTCTGGTTCGGTGGACCTGAACTGGGCCAAGGAACATCACAGCGCCTGGGTGGAAGAGCAGCAAGGCAAGACCGGTGCCCGGACACCGCCGCATACTGCCGCTGAGCCGGCGGAATAGACCAGCCATATTCGCACCCGAACGGCGATCTGCGTATCGCGCGTCGTGGCAGAGTTGCGCCACCTGTGCCGCGAAATACTCTGGCAGAACCTAATGCAAAGCAGTTCTGGATTGCTGAAAGGCGAGGCATCCGAGGACGAAAGGGCCAAATTTTGAGACCGCTCGGATGTTCGATCAGAGGGTGATCAGAGGGTTTGAATGTCACCTGTGCAAAAGACGCTCGGAGCCTCCTACGAAGGTTTCTCCTCGTTGTCCGCAGAAACGCTGCCGGGTTCGCCCGACCAGTTCTTTCCGACGAGATTGTGACCTGGATCCCCAACCCGGGCGCCCTCGGTCCTGTAGACCTCCCAAGCGGGCTCTGCCGGCTGTACGTTCGTAAAATAAAAGCCGGTACCAAACGCGATCGCTCCTACAACGACTACTCCCGTCACGATTATCCCCATTGCGGACTCCTTCGCTTCCGTTGCCACTCGATGCAGCCGCGACCAGGTGCCAACGGGCTATTCGTCTGGGCACAATTCCGGCATCTTATCGTTCTCCTACGGGCCGCTAGTCCCAGGGGGATTTTGAGCTGCGCCTGAATTCTGCTGATACCGGATATCCAATGCTGCCAATGCAATCAGCGGCGGTGGCATGGCAACGCCGGCAACTCTCATCTTCCGGGCCGTCTTTTGGCATTCCGCGATATCGTTCGCGTCGGCGAGTTGCTGGGCCGCTTCCATGCTCAGCACGGATTCCTTGGGCGTGCTCATCACATCGGCGGGCGGGAGCGGCGCTGCCCGTGACTCTTTCTGCGGTGCGTTTGCAACCGATCCGGCATTCGCCTGATCCTTGCCCGGCTCAGGTGCATCGGTTGCGACGCCGTCCTGTCCGGTAACGGCCTGCGCCGAATTACTCCCGCCGCCCCCCGAGGGGTCTTTGCCGGTGGTGGCCGTGCCAGCCAAACCGGCCGAGCCTTGCTGGCTCAAGGCGGGCTGCGGAGGCTTTGCCTGCTGAGCGGCCGTCACGGCAGTTTTCTTCGCATCGGCAGCTTGAGGCGCGTCTGGAGGGGGAGCCTTCATGAAGCCAAGAATCTCCTGACACAGGTTGGCCGGACCGCCTGGTGGCGAGGCAGCCGCCTCTATTGGCGAGGCCGATTGGGGAGATAGGGGCGCCGGTGGCGTCGCAGTCTGCGCCAGGCAAGTCGAAGTTGAGAGTGCGAACGCTCCCGCGAGAATGATTTCTCTCATCGCCAGCTCCTTGTCTTGTTGATCAGGCAGCGACTATGGAAATTCTTGCTTAACATGCGGGATCATCGCTTAACTTGCAAGTTCAACGGTAACCGCTGGCACCGATTTTAGGTTCCATCGTTGGCACTCCGAGCCCTTGCGGTAGCGTTGTCCTCGTCCGTTTTGATGGACTACAATCCAAAAGAGCAGTAGGGAAGGAAACGAACGGGATCGCCCGGTGCGACCCGGCGGGCGCCATCGGCAAGTTCGACAAGTCCGGTGGCCCAGGAAAGCCCGCTGACCCGCCCCGAACCTTCCGACCGGAAAACCTCAGCGTGACCTTCCGGCGTCAATCGCGCCCGCAGATACTCGCGCCGGCCTGCGTGCTTGTTCTTTTCGAAAGCGGCCGGAACCGTGAAACTCATTGGCTCCTCCCATCCCTCGCCGGCCAACACGGAGACGGCCGGGCGGCCGAATATTAGAGCGCAGATGAAGGCCGCGACCGGATTTCCCGGCAGGCCGAACACCGGAACACCCCTCCACAAGCCAAGCGCCAACGGGCGGCCCGGCTTGACGGCGATACGCCAGCTTTGCATCACACCGGCCTCCTGTAACAGCGCCGAGACATGATCCTCGTCTCCCGCCGAGGCCCCGCCGGAGGTGAAGATTACATCTGCCTCTGTTGCCCCTCGGTCAAGCCGGGCGGCCAGTGCTGCTCGGTCATCGCCGACATGACCAAGGTCTACAGGCACATGGTCCCAGCGCCGAGCCATTGCCAGAAGCATCGGCCGATTGGCGTCATAGATGCGGCCGACTTCCAGAAGGGCTCCGCCAGCATCCGCGGCGATCTCGTCACCGGTGGACAGCACACCCAAGCGCAGCGGACGGAAAACCGAAACCCTTGTGGCGCCAACGGCAGACAGCAGCGCCAGATCTGGCGGGCGCAGGCGATGCCCGGCCGGCAATGCGACATCGCCGGCGATCACGTCCTCGCCGGCCTTACGGGTATTTGCTCGCATCTTGATCGGACCGTGGAAGGCTATGCGGTGGCCATCGGTGGCGGTATCCTCCTCCAGAACCACCGTGTCGACCCCTACGGGAAGAATTGCTCCGGTCAGGATGCGGACCGCCATTCCCTCCGGCACAGGGCCTAAAAATGGCACACCCGCCGCCGCACGGCCTTCGATCAGCGGCAGCGTCTGGAGTCCCTCGCCGGTAGCCGCATGAGCAAAACCGTATCCATCGACGGCTGAGTTGGCGGCGGGCGGATTGGAGCGACGTGCAACTGCATGGTGCGCCAAAACGCGGCCGAGCGCATCAGAGACGTCGAGTTCCTGGATATCCACAACAGGAGACAGGTTTGCCCGTAGCAGGCCGAGCGCAGTATCCACAGGGGCCCAATCGACGCCCGGCGGCAGGGCGAAACAATCGTTCTTCAAGCGTGGTGGCGTAAGCGGAGGAGGCGTCATCGACATCAGCAAGCCCAATGAAAAACGAGACCGACGGCGCCGATCTTTCGTGTGCTGGCACAGTCGACCGCGTCGTAGAAGGTCATGTCAAATCTCCGTGCAGAATCGCATTGGCGCGCACCATGTCCTGCGGCGTGTTGACATTGAAAAACGGATCGAACGGCGCCGACGCAAACAGCGCAGTCGCGGTGCCATGCCGTTCGGCCCAAAGCATGATCTTGCGAAGCCCGCCTGAAAGTTCGGCGTGGAGGTCCTCGCGCAAACCGACAGGCCACAAACCGAAGGTGGGATGGTGGCGCAGCGATCCCGCCTCGTCCGGAGAGGCGGCCAGCGCTATTGGAACCTTCTTCTGTGCCGCCGCGTCGCTGAGCCTGGCCACCAGGTCACGGGGGAGGAAAGGCGTATCGGCCGCCGCAGTCACGATCGCATCCGCGCCCTCTTCGGCCGCCCACTCGAGGCCCGCGAGAACACCCGCCAGAGGCCCAAGATAATCCGGCAGCGTATCGGCAAGCACAGGAAGCCCGAAATCTGAAAAGCGCGCTGGATCCCCATTGGCGTTGATCGCAAGCTCCGCGCATTGCGGCGCAAGCCGTGCATGTACATGACCGAGCAGCGTTACATCGCCGAGCCGCAGCAAGCCCTTGTCGCCGCCACCCATACGAGTGGAACGGCCTCCGGCCAGTATGACACCCATAATTTTAGTCAATTAGTGCGCCTTTGCGGCGGTGATGTTTCTCATCCTCAGGTACGGTTTCGGGATCAGCATCCCAGATCAGCCTCTCCTCTCCCGTTAGACAGACGAAGCGTTTACCACGCATGCGTCCAATCAGTGTCAGCCCTACCTGGCGCGCAATCTCCACGCCCCAGGCCGTGAAGCCTGAGCGCGACGCGAGCACCGGAATCCCCATCATGGCGGTCTTAATGACCATTTCGGACGTAAGCCGCCCGGTGGTGTAGAGAATCTTGTCTTCAGCTCCCACTTTCTCGAAGAGCATCCAGCCGGCGATCTTGTCGACCGCGTTGTGACGACCGACATCTTCCATATAGACCAGCGGTCGGTCCTCCTTGCACAGCACCGTTCCATGGATCGCGCCAGCTTCAAGATACAGGCTCGGCGTAGTGTTGATCGTGCGGGCCAGCGTGTAGAGCCACGACGTCCGCATTGGCGCGGCCGGCAAGGTCAGCCCCACCAGGCCCTCCATCATATCGCCAAACACCGTACCTACAGCACAGCCACTCGTGCGGGTCTTCTTCTTGACCTTTTCTTCGTACGTCGTGCGGCTCTCGGTCCGGACGACAACCACGTCAAGTTCCTCATCATATTCAACATCGGTAACCGTTTCTGCAGGATCTAGCATCCCCTGATTACGCAGGAACCCGAGCGCGAGGTATTCCGGGTAGTCGCCGATCGTCATAGCCGTGACGATCTCCTGCGAGTTGAGGAAGATGGTGAGGGGCCGCTCCTCGATAACCGAAAGTTCGAGCTTTTCGCCAAGATGATCCACGCCCATGACAGATCGCGTCAGCCGTGGATTCTCTGTGTTCGGTCCTATGATGTAGTCAGCCGCCATTGGTCACCATCAAAAGAGGGTTGCCGTTATGGGTCTGTAAATAAAGTGCAGTAGCAGGTGATGTCCGTCAAGCAGCCGACGACATCTCGCCTGCCGGTGCGACGCCGGGGCCAAGCGTTCAATGAACAGTTTTCCGTCCGGTTTCAGCACGATCTCGGTGACGCTCGGATCATCCAATGCAACGCAGAGCTGATCGCCAAGCGCTTCTTGAAGCTTGCGCACGAGTCGAGGATGGGATCGAAGCTTTGTCGCGGATGTCTCCTTTAAGCTGCTTCACTACGGTGGCCAGCGATTTGAGCGCGATAGTTGGCGGGCCGGAGCTTCTTGAATGTGCTGGTGTCGGCGAGGACCCAAGAGCAGGAAGTAGGCGGGCGACTCTATATTCATTGTCAGCCGGTGAGACTCGTACATTAACAATTGTAGAAAAGTAATTGATTTTGCGTAGTAATAATGCGGCGAAAACGCAACAAAGAATGGCCCAATCAACCGATTCCGGCCCGGACGGTGCTGAAAGAAATCTCGATGGTAACGCTGTTCGGCATTATGCGAAAAGCCATCTAGCAGGACACGCCCGATCCGGATGCGGCGTCTTCAACTGCAAGGTCTTAGTTGATGGTGAACACCTTTGCTCGGGGTTATCGACAGCCCCCATTCGGGCGACGCGCCGCTTTAACTCCGGAATTCTTCGTATGGAATCGTGTCAAAGCCGCTCAGTAAACGCTTTGATACAACTGCATAAAATCCTGAAACAGGGCAGACACGTCAGGTTCGTAGATCCCGCTCCGCACTGATTGTCGTCAATCGACACAGACAAGGAGAGGCCACATGACTGCTATCGACACATTTTCCCGCCGGAATCATATTGCTGACCGCGCCATCGCGCTTGCTATTGGGTCCATGATGCTGCTGCCGGTCACAGCCCTGCGAGAGGCAAGTGCCGCTGAAACCACCTTAGTCAGTTCCAAGAACCAGCAGGCGGATGAAAGCATTCGCCCGTTTGAAATTCATGTCCCGCAGTCTCAGCTCGACGATCTTCGCAAGCGGATCGCGAACACGCGTTGGCCGGATAAGGAGACTGTCGGCGATATCTCCCAGGGCATCCAGCTCCAACGTGTTCAGGAACTGATTCGCTACTGGGGAAGCGAGTATGATTGGCGTAAGGCCGAGCAGGAACTGAATGCCCTGCCGGAATTCATTACCACGATTGACGGGGTCGATATCCAGTTCATCCACGTCCGGTCGCGTCACCCAAACGCCCTCCCCGTCATTTTAACGCACGGCTGGCCGGGATCGCAGTTCGAGTTCATCAAGACAATTGGTCCACTTACCGATCCAACCGCCTACGGTGGTCGCGCGGAAGATGCGTTCGACGTCGTGATCCCGTCGATTCCCGGTCATGGATTCTCCGGCAAGCCTACCGAACTCGGATGGGGACCGGAGCGGGTCGCGAAAGCTTGGGACGTGCTCATGAAACGTCTGGGATATTCGACCTATGTTTCCCAAGGTGGCGACCACGGTTCGGTGATCTCTGATGCGCTGGCGCGGCAAGCTCCGAAGGGCTTGCTCGGCATTCACCTCAACATGCCCGCGACTGTTCCAGGGGAGCTGATGAGGGGCATCAATGCAGGCGATCCGGCACCGGTAAGCTTATCGCAGCCCGAAAGGGAAGCCTATAGGTCGCTTAGCACGTTCTTCGGCAGGAACGCCGCCTATGGCGCAATGATGGTGACCCGCCCGCAGACCATCGGCTACTCACTAGCGGACTCGCCATCCGGTCTAGCGGCGTGGATCTATGAGAAATTCGTTCAATGGAGCGACAGCAACGGCGTGCCTGAAAATGTCCTCTCCCGGAACGAGATGCTCAACGACATCACCCTTTATTGGCTGACGAACGTCGGTGCGTCGTCGTCGCGCTTCTACTGGGAGAACAACAACAACAACTTCAGCTCCGACGCCCAGAAGACCAAAGACATCAAGGTGCCCGTGGCAATCACGGTGTTCCCGAAGGAAATCTACAAGGCACCGGAAAGCTGGAGCAAGCAGGCATACCCGTCTCTGGTCTACTACAACCAGGTCGAAAAGGGTGGCCATTTCGCTGCCTGGGAACAGCCGCAGCTGTTTGCCGAGGAATTGCGGGCCGCTTTTAAGTCGATGCGTTAGACTCCAATTCCACATCGCTGCGGCTTCCTTCCGGAGGCCGCGCCTTCGCTTTGCGGGCTTCGTCTTGCCCTTCAGCGATGATGCCCATAGCATATACTATAGCCTCATCCCCGCGCTTCTCGCCGGCTCCGGCATCGCCGCGGGGATCGATTTGCCAGCGTCCGCGCCCCTTCTGCGGCGACGCTCTCCATATGAAATTTGTAAGCAGATGTACGGCTGCGTTCTCGCGACAAACTTCGTTACACCGCCGCGCGTTTCGAACATATCGCGGATACACCCGAAAGCTCTTATTCGCGGGTCACTTCAAGCGAAAGGAGATCACATGTCCCGCTACACGCATATCCTCGCGGCCCTGGCAGCGAGTGCTCTGGCCCTTGCTGGGCCGGCTTTTGCCGGTCAGAAGCCCACTGTCGTACTCGTGCATGGTGCGTTCGCAGAATCGAACAGCTGGAACGGTGTCGTGCGGGAGCTGGAAAAAGACGGCTATCCTGTCGTAGGGGCCGCCAATCCGCTCAGAAGCGTCAAGGGCGATGCTGATTATGTTTCGGCCATTCTCTCCGGGATCAAGGGGCCGATTGTTCTTGTCGGCCATTCCTACGGCGGCAGCGTCATCTCCAGCGCCGCGAACGGTCACGAGAACGTCAAGGCTCTGGTCTTCGTCGCGGCGTTTGCGCCGGAAGCGGGAGAAACGGCCATCGATCTCACCGGAAAGTTCCCCGGCAGTACCCTGGGCCCTACCCTCGCCCCGCCGGTCACCCTGCCGGATGGTGGTCATGATCTGTACATCGACCAGAACAAGTTTCACGATCAGTTCGCCGCAGACGTTCCGCTCGTTGAAGCCAAGCTCATGGCAGCGGGGCAACGCCCTGTCGCCGAAGCCGCGTTGAAGGAGCCGGCTGGCGCGCCTGCCTGGAAGAAAATCCCGTCGTGGTTTGTTTACGGCGACGCTGACAAGAACATTCCGCCCGCCGCGATGTCTTGGATGGCTGAGCGCGCAAAGTCCAAAGAGACCGTCGTCGTCAAGGGCGCTTCGCACGTCCTCATGGTTTCCCATCCGGGAGCCGTCTCCCAACTTATCGAGAAGGCCGCAGCGTCGGCCGAGAAGTAGTCGCAAAGCTCCCGACGGCATTATCGCGCGTCGGGAGAATACACCCACCATCTTAGTCCGGTTCATCAAAATGGTCAGCCGGCGCCCGCCCTACGCCCTGGTAGTAGGGAAGCTAGCGGCGCAGGCAGGAAAGACGCGCCTTGCCGAAGCAGCAGTGGCTTCGAAGTCGTCGCGGATCGTGCCGCAGACCACCGGAAACGGCACTTCTGGCAAGGGACGGGCGACTCTCCGACCGATTGATTGAAGCTCAACGCGGCGGCCGCAGCATCGGGACGAGCGTCGGCGACGAACCGGCCTGGATCGCGCCGAGCGGTTCGAAGCCGTAGCGTCGATAGAACGGAATGTTGCGCGGGTTCGAGGATTCCAAATAGGCTGGCGCGTGATCGCGATCGCACCGTGCGAGTGCGTACGCCATCAAGGCGTCGCCGTGACCTTCGCCTTGATGCGCCGGATCGACGCCGATCAGGGGCAGGTACCAATGGGGTTCGGTCGGGTGGTACGTGGCCATCTGCTCGAATATGGCCGTGGTTTCGGGGGCAAGAGAGCGCGCAACCGTGCTCTCGAGCACCGCACCAAGCCCCTCCTCGTCGGAATGCACCCCGGGCGATAGCCACAGCGCCGCCCCGGCGCAGCCGTCGGTGCAAAAGGCGGTTCCGTTAGCGAATGCGCTGCTCCCGAACGCCCGGATCATTCGCGGCATGGCCGCAAGGTACTGGTGTGCATGCGGCCAGGTCCATCTCGCCATGGGATCCGCTGCAAACGCCAGCATGACCGTTTCGATCGCCAGATCTTCCTCGGCCGCGGCCATAACTCTCACCGTTGGCGATTTCACACTGCCCTCCTGACGCAGGTGGTCCGACGAGACGCCCGTTCTCAGCTACGCATCGTAACCCGGATGGCGTGGAAGCGATACCGGTTGCTGCCGGCTCAGCGGTTCCGGATTCGCTTCGGTCCATTCTGGCCACAAACGACAGTCGGCTTTGAGGGAACAATGACCAGAAGCGGCTGTTAGGGGGACAAAGCTGGAGCGGAGGTAGTTGTGATCCACCATGTCTCGGTAGGGACGAATGATGTCGGGCGTTCGAAGCGCTTTACGATGCCTACTCCGCAAAGCAGCCGCCAACGGAGGCGCCCATGCCGACCCTTCCCTACGCAATTCTCGAAGCCCCCTCTACGCTAGGCCTCGCGACCGACGGTGTGGAGCACTTGCCCGACCAGCTCTTGAGCCTCGGTCTCGCGGAGCGCATTCAAGCGCGCCGCGCCGAGCGGCTGACGGTGCTTCCGAAGGACCCAACGCCTGATCCGGAGACCGGCACCCTGAATGCCAGTGCAATTGCCGCGTGGTCGCCCAAGCTCGCCGACGCGGTGGAAGCGGTGCTTGACGCGGGCGAATTTCCGGTCGTACTCGGCGGCGATTGCACGATCGTGCTGGGCTCGATGCTCGCGTTTCGACGGCGCGGCAGCTACGGCCTGTTCTTCATCGACGGCAACGCCGATTTTTTCCAGCCCGAGGCGGAGCCCAATGGTGAGGGCGCCTCAATGGACCTTGCCCTGGTCACCGGCTACGGCCCGTCGAAACTGGCTGACATTGAAGGTCGCGGTCCTCTGGTCCCTCCCAAAAACGCTGTCGCGTTCGCGTATCGCGATCACAAGGACCAGGAGGAGTACGGAAGCCAACCGCTTCCCAAAGAGCTCAAGGCGATCGACCTCCCCGCCGTGCGCGCGATGGGCGTCGAGGCCGCCGCCCGCGAAGCGGTTCACCACCTGACGCGAGAGGAGCTGGATGGCTTCTTCATCCATCTCGACGCCGATTGCCTCGACGATGTCGTCATGCCGGCTGTCGATTTCCGCATGCCCGGCGGGTTGTCGTGGGACGAGCTGGGGACCGCGCTTCGGGTTGCCTTGGCAAGCGGCAAGGCAGTCGGCATCGAGATTACCATCTACAATCCGCGCCTTGATGAGGACGGCAGCGCCGGACGCGGCCTGGCCGACGTACTGGCCGCAGCGCTCGGAACAGCAGCACCCTAGGTTGCCCAGGGGCGGCCGTTCGATAAATTTACCCTGTAGGAGACTTTCGCAACCGGCCCTATTGCAGACCAGCGCCATCCGGACGATGAGTGGCTCGGTTTGGCCCGAAGCAGACCGCCCCCGAGGGTCGAACTTCGGCTGTCCACACAACTCATGCCAGCAGCAGTCCGCCGTCCACATGCATGACCTGCCCTGTGATATGGCGTGCTCCGGGTGACAGAAGGAAGGCGACCAATTCGGCCACGTCGATCGGCTCCCCGAGCCGGCCGTTCGGTGTAACCGCACGTGCGCTTTCCATCGCTGCTGATGTCGTGGCGGCATGGCCGCCGCTGTCCTTGCGCGTGAAGCCGGGTGCCACGCAGTTTACCGTCACACCTTCAGGCGCGAGCTGGGCGGCAAGCGATTTGGCCAGAGCCTCCAGCGCAGCCTTGGCGGCACCGGATGCGGGAAAATGCATGCCGTTCGTCCCGAAGCCGTGGGCGACGAACGAACTGACGGCGACCACTCGTCCCTGCGTGGATGTTCTCAGGTCCGGCAGAGCGGCGTCGACCAGCCGGAAAAAGGCCATCGGCATCATGTCGAACGCCGTCTGCAGGTCTTCGTCCGTCAGTTGACCGAACGACGATCGCTGCGCGCGGCCGGCATTCGAAACGATCTGGTCGAGCCCGCCGAAGGCTGCACGCGCCGCCCGGACGAGATGTCCGGGAACGGCCGGATCGGACAGGTCTCCGAGTTCCGTGACAACCTCGGCACCTTTTGCGCTCACCTCCTCCGCGACTGCCCGTAGTCCCTCCGCATTGGCGCCCGTGTGCAGGAAAAGCCGCATGCCGGGCGTCGCGATGCGCCGCGCGATTGCGGCGCCGATTCCGCTGCCAGCACCGGTAATGAGAATTCTTGGTGCGTCTGTCATGGCATCCTCATGAAAATGCGCGCAAAAGCAGAACAAGAGCTGAAGCCGCCGACACGATGAGGACGATGGCCTTCACATGCCCTCGGTCGACGAGCCGTCGTCCCCAGCCCGACAGCAGAAAGCCGAGGAAGGCGAAGGGGAGCATGGTCGCGGCAAGAAGGAGATCGGAGAGGCCGAAACTGCCGACGACGAAAAGGGCTCCGATCGAGATGATGCCGCCGACGACGAAGAAGGCGTTCAGGGTCGCACGCATGCGTGCGCCGCCGGCATTTTGATAAACCATGGCCATGGGCGGAGCCCCGATCGAGGTCAGGGTGCCCATGAAACCGGAAAGAACCCCGGCGAGGAAGAGCGAACTGCGCGTCGTTTCGATCCTCAGCCCCGCAAGGCTGAGCGCCACCGCGAAGAGCACGCCGAAGCCGAAGACGGCCGCAAAGGCATCCGGGCTTAGCAATTGCAGGCAGAACGCGGCCGCCCCTGCCGCCAGCAGGCGCCCTGTCAGGGAGAAGGCCAGATCCTGCCGGTTGACGTCGCTCCATTCCCGAACCGTACCACCGGCACTCACGGCTATGGCCATAGCCAGCATCGGTCCAGGCACGAAGGCGGGATCGATGATGGCGAGCATCGGCGCTGCGAGCATGTTGAATCCGAAACCGGTGGAACCCTGAACCGCACCGGCAAGGATGAGCGCGACAGCCGCGGCTATCCCCTGGGGGCTGAGCAACAATTCCATCATGAGTGCCGATTCCAGCAGGCGGCAAAATGATCGTCGGTCTTGCGCAGGAGCTGCGGAGCCTCTTCGCGGCACCGGTCCGTCGCAAGCGAGCAGCGCGGATGGAAGCGGCAGCCGGTCGGCGGATTGGCGATATCGACGGACTCGCCCGCAGGCACGATGCGTCGCCGCGCGCGCTGGAGCTTCGGATTGGCAACCGGAACCGCAGACAGCAATGCCTCTGTATAGGGATGGATCGGCCGCTCGTAGATGGCGTCGCGCGGCGCGACCTCGACGATCCTCCCCGCATACATGATCGCCACCCGGTGAGAAATGTGCCGCACGATGGCGAGGTCGTGGGCAATAAAGAGATAGGATATTCCCAGATCGCGCTGCAGGTCCTGCATGAGGTTGACGACCTGAGCCCGCACCGAGACGTCGAGGGCGGAGACAGGCTCGTCCGCCACGATGAGCGCGGGCTTCAGCGCCAGGGCTCTGGCGATGCCGATCCGCTGGCGCTGTCCGCCGGAAAAGCTGTGCGGATAGCGGTCCGCGGCATCGCTGGGCAGTCCCACGCGCTCCAGCAATTCGGCAACAGCGGCACGCGCTTCCTCTGCGGAACCCGCGAGGCCGTGGACGATAAGCGGTTCGGCGACGATGCTCGAGACCTTCATGCGCGGATTGAGCGACGTATAGGGGTCCTGCAGGACGATCTGCATGCGCGCCCGCAGGCGTCGCAGCGGCTCGCCGCCGAGATGGGTAATGTCCTCGCCGCCGAAGACGATCCTGCCTTGCGCAGCGGGAATGCGGCGGAGCACCGCGCGGCCGACGGTCGTCTTGCCGGAGCCGGACTCGCCGACAAGACCGAGCGTTTCACCCGGCGCCAGGTCGAAGCTCACATCACTGACGGCATTGACGCTCCGGCGTTTGCGGAAAAGTCCGCCGGACGAGAGTTCGTAATCGATGGCGAGGCCGGAAACCGACAGCACTGGGGCGACCGTCATACTGCCTCCCTCCATGCCTGTTCGCCGGCCTTGCGGCAGGCCACTGTGCCCGCACCGATCGCACGGAGAATTTGAGGCACCCGGCAACCCTCGTCGCCGATCGGACAGCGAGGCAGGAAAGCGCAGCCGGAAGGCGGCTGCAACAGCCCCGGCGGAGCTCCGTCTATCGCCGTCAGCCGTTCCTCGTCGTCATCGAGGCCTGGGGTCGAGCGGATCAGACCCTGCGTATAGGGATGCGATGGATTCTCGAAAATGGCATCCACCGGACCGGTTTCGACGATCTGCCCCGCATACATGACGGCGACGCGGTGACAGAGGCCTGCGACGATGCCGAGATCGTGGGTGATCAGAACGATCGCCAGCCGCATCTTCTCCTGCAACTCCGCCAGAAGCTCCAGAATCTGGGCCTGGATCGTCACGTCCAGGGCCGTTGTCGGCTCGTCGGCGATTAGAAGCTTGGGCTCGCAGGCAATGCCCATGGCAATCATGACGCGCTGTCGCATGCCGCCGGAAAACTCGTGCGGATACTGATCGAGCCTCCGCTCCGCCCCGGAGATACCGACCGCCGAAAGCAGTTCCGCCGCCCGTTGCCGCGCCGCCCGCCTGCTGAATCCCATGTGAACCTCGATCACCTCGGCGATTTGCGCCCCCACGGTCATCAGCGGATTAAGCGATGTCATCGGGTTCTGAAAGATCATCGTGATCTCCCTGCCCCAGATATCGCGTGCAGCCTTGGCGACCTCGAACCCGGCGAGCGGCTTTCCCTCCCAGAGGATCTCACCGTCCGAGATGCGCCCCGGCACGTCGATCAGGCCCATTACCGCCTGTGCCGTCACGCTCTTCCCGGATCCGGATTCGCCGACGATGCCGAGCGTTTCGCCCGGTGCGACGGTCAGGGATACCCCGCGCAGGGCCTGGACGGTGCCGGCGCGCGTATCGAAACAGACATGCAGGTTGTCGATCTCGAGCAGAGGCATGGTCATGCATCCACCGTCCGTCGCCCGCGCCGCCGCCTGACCGCCTCGGCGCGCGCAAAGCGTTTCTCCCGTTCCTCGGGGTCGGTCGTTACCCGCAACCAGTTGGCGAAGAGATTGATGGACAGCACCGTGACGACGATCGCAAGGCCCGGAAAGGTCACGAGCCACCACGCGATGAACAGGTAGTCCCGTCCCGAGGCGACGTCGAGCCCCCATGACGTCGCCGGAGGCTGAACGCCGAAGCCGAGAAACGACACCGCTGCTTCCGCCAGCACGATATTGGTGAACTCCAGGATCGCCAGCGTCAGCAGCGGCGAGACGATGTTCGGCAGGATATGCCTGAAGATGACCCGTGCAGGACGACAGCCGATCACTTCGGCTGCTTCGACGTAAGGGGTCTGACGGGTTGACGAGACGATGCCACGCACGAGCCGGGCATAGACCATCCAGTTCGTCACCGACAGGACCGCAACAAGCGTCCAGACGCCGGGCCCCAGAACCGCGACGACGAGGAGGATGAGAAGGATGCCGGGGAAGCTGACCTGAATGTCGACCAGACGCATCAAGATCGAGTCCGTGCGCCCTCCCATGAAGCCTGCCCAAAGGCCGATGACCGTCCCCAGTGTCGCCGCCAGAAGGCAGGTGACGGCGCCGATCGTCAGCGTCGCCCTCGCACCCCAGATGATGCGGGACAGGACGTCGCGGCCGAGATTGTCGGTTCCGAGCAAGTGTTCCCAAGTGCCGCGCTCCATCCAGACCGGCGGCTTCAGCCGTGCCACGATCGACTGCGCGGCCGGATCGTAAGGTGCGATAAGCGGAGCGAACAGAGCCAGGAAAACGATGAGCAGGATGAAGGCAAGCCCGATGGCAGCGGCCTTGTCGTGCCAGAGTTCCGATATGCCCGCGCGCGGCACGCGCGTGCTGACAGGAGTGGATGAAGCGGCGGAAGCAGGAGCGGCCATCAGTTCAATTCCATTCTCGGATCCACCGCCTTCGACAGGATGTCGAGCACGATCCCGATCAAGACGATAAGGAAAGCGATGACGAAGACGATGGCCTGCATCAGAAACAGGTCGCCCCGCTGGATCGCCTGCACGGCCGTCAGGCCAAGCCCCGGCCACGCGAGCACCGTTTCGACTACAACCGTATAGCCGGAAAGAGTGGCGATCAGTTCCCATCCGGAGATAGAGAGAAAGGGAACCAGGATGTTGCGTAAGGTATGGACGCGCAGAATGCGCGTCAGTCCGAGGCCCTTTGCCCTTGCCGTCTTGACGTAGGGCTTGTTGAGTTCGTCGATCATTGACGCGCGCACCATCATCGTGAAGCGCGCAAGCGGCGTCAGTGCGAGCGTAAGGGCCGGAAGAACAAGGTGCGCGGCCGTGCCCATGCCGGAGGTCGGCAGCCATCTCAGCGTCACCGCAAAAATCATGATGGCGACGAGACCAAGCCAGAATTGCGGCATCGCGAGCCCGAGAAGGCCGACCGACATGGTCAGCCGATCGACCAGTCCGCCCGGACGCAGAGCCGAAACGGCGCCCATCGGTATCGAAAGCATGACGGCGGCTCCAAGCCCCACTGCGATCAACAGCAGCGTGTTAGGCAAGCGCTCGAACACGACTTCGATCGCAGGACGCCGCTGCCAGAGGCTGTTTCCGAAGTCCAGAGTGGCGATGTCCCCAACGAAACGCAGGAACTGCGTGGCGATCGGCTGGTCCAGGCCGATCTGCTGGGCAAAGGCAGCCCTTTGCGCCTCCGTCGAGCTAAGCGGAAGCATCAGCGCAACCGGATCGCCCACCAGCCGGGTCACGACGAAGACGGTCGCTGTCACCCCGAAGACGACGAGCACCCCCTGGAACAGGCGGCGGAGGATGAATTCCAGCATATGAGACATTCCTGTTGTCGGGGCGACTCTTGCCGCAGAACTGGTCCGCGGCAAGGGTGACGCCATCTGCGGACGACGCTATTCGGTGACCTTCATCTCGCTCACCATCAACTTCGCGTCGACACGCGGCTGCCATTCCATGCGTTCCGACATCCCGTAGATGTCCTGGAGATTGAACAGCGGCACCGTGTAGTTCAGGTCGTGCCCCTTCTTCTGGATATCGTCATAAAACGCCTTGCGTTTTGCGGTATCCGTTTCGACGCGTGCCGCTTCGATCATGGTTGCCATCTCGGCATCCGAGTTCGATGCCGCTGCACCGTCCTTGTGGTAGATGAAGGACATTTCCCGGTCGGCATCAAGCAGTTCGTTGGAATTGGCGATGAAGATCGCGTCGGGCCGCGGCCCGTCGCCCATCAGGCTGTCGAGATATTGCGAGAATTCCTGGATGTCGGTCGTGACGTTCAGCCCGGTCTCGGCCCAGTAACCCGCGACCGCCTCGATCTGCTCACGATCCTTCAGCCAGCGGCCGGATTCGCCGACGACTACGAGGGGTTTGCCCTCGGCCCCTGCCTCCTTGATCAGAGCCCGCGCCTTCTCGATGTCATAAGGATAGTGCTCCAGCTTCTCGTTGAAGCCGAAGGCGGCCGGATTGATGTGCGACCCCTTGGCGATCGTCGCATAGCCCATGAAAAGGCCCTCGACCATGGCCTTGCGGTCGATGGCGAGGTTGAGCGCCTCGCGCACCTTCGGGTCCTTTGTAACTTCATTGTCCGTACCCAGGACGAAGACGGACGTCTCGAGGCCGGGAACGGCAGCGAACTTCGGCACATTCGTCGTGAACTCCGGCAGGAGGTTTGTGATCACGTCGAATTCGCCGGAAAGCAGGCCGGAAAGACGTGTGCCCGGCTCCGTCACGAAGCGGTAGGTGACGTCGTCGATCTCAGGTTCCCCGCCCCAGTAGTCCGCGTTTGCGACGAGCTTCAGGTCCGTCCCGCGGTTCCAGCTGTCGAACTTGTACGGACCGGTTCCGACCGGCGCACCGGCAAGATCGCCGTCCTTGGCATAGCCGGGCGCGATCATCTTCATCCAGTACATGCGCGAAGGGAGGATCGGATCCGGGCCTGTGGTCATGAGGTTGACTGTCAGGTCATCGACCTTTTCGGCCGCCTTGATCGTACCGAAATACGCCATCTGCTCGGAATTGTTGGCAGGATCGATGACCCGCGAGACGGATGCAACCACGGCATCGGCATTGAAAGGCTCGCCATTGTGGAACTTGACGCCGTCCCGCAATTTGAACTGCCAGGTCGTGGCGTCGATCTGCTTCGGAGGCTGCGCGGCCAGATCCGGCACGAGTTCGCCGGTCGGCGTCCTTGCCATCAGCGTCTCATAGATGTTGTCGTTGACCTGTCGCTCGCCGCCGTCATCCCTAAGCTGCGGATCGAGCGTCGAAGGCTCCGACCCGATGGCGATGGTGATGGATTGTGCCCATGCTGGCGAACAGGCAAGTGTGGACGCGAGTAACATCAGGGCACCCGCAGACAGTCTCTGTATCTTCCTCATTCACGTTCCCCTATTTTTTGTTTCAGGTCTCAATGGCTTCAGCCGGCAGTTTCCTTTCCCGGATTCCGGTGTCGCCGCTCATGCCGGCCTTTGCGAGCGACGACAGGGGTACGGGCCGCAACGGCCACCGGCAAGCGCCCATTTCGGCAATGCTTGCCGGAGCGGCTGCGGGGCGCAGTTCGGACATCAGTGAAAGCGTCCATTCTGTGCAGAAGCGTCCCTGGCAGGCACCCATGCCGAACCGTCCGTTGAGCCGCAATTCTCGTGCCGAAACAGTGTCCAGCCCTGACATTTGCGCCTTCAGATGGCCGATTGTCCGGTTCTCGCAACGACAGATCACCGTTTCGTCCGGACAATCGCCAAGGATCGGCGCATCGCGGACGGGTGCGAAAAGGCGGGAAAGGCTGGTCTGCAGGGAGCGCAGCGGTCGAATCCCGCTCCGGCCACTGCGCGGCGCGCGCCCTGCGAGCCGGGCCGCAGCTTCGCGGCCCGCTTCGGCTCCATCCGCCTCGGCGGCGTGCGCGCCGAGCACTTCACGAACGTCTCCGGCCCTCAGGATGACCAGGCCTGCCGCCGCATCATTGGTCGGCAGGCCGAAATCGTTCGGACGCAGCCCGTCATGGAGACCGATGCGGTCTACCTCGATCCGCTCCTCCCGCCCATTTGACGCGATGAGGCATGCGGTGAGCATATCGCCGGATCGGGTGATCTCAGTCAGACGCGTGCCGCGGCGCCACACGACGCGGCGGAGCAGGACAGGCAGCATCAAGGCAGCCATGTCCGCAAGGATGGACGGATGAGCCAGCAGACGGACAGCAGCCAGGGGCCGCGAAGCAGGATCTCCCTCCTCGATGACGGCCACCGGCGGATTGCCGGCTGCCGTCATTTGTGCGGCCAAAGCGAGCAGCAGCGGGCCGCTTCCCGCAAGCAGGATGCGTCCCTCCGGCACGCGGCCCTCCTTCAGCATCACCTGGAGACCGCCTGCTGCAGCGACGCCAGGCAAATGCCAGCCCGGACGCGGTCTTACCCGCTCCACGGCCCCGCAGCTTAAAATCAAGGCGCGCGGCCGGCGTACTTCGACCTTGCCGGCTGCCCGGTCTTCGATCAACACGGCGCCTGTGCTGTCGATGCCGACGAATGCCCGGCGGGTCCGAACATCCACGCTCGAGGCGGAAAGCTCCGCAGACAGGGCCTGCCAGCGGCCCCTAAGCGACGTTAAGACGGCAATGGGGGCCGCGCCTTCGGCCGGCTGGCGATGGATAGCGCCGCCGAGCGCAGGTCTCTGCTCGCAAAGCGTCACCGAAAGCCCCGATTTCGCAGCTTCGATCGCCGCCGAAACGCCGGCCGGTCCGCCGCCGACGACCATGACGTCAGCTTCTCGCATCGTCATCCTCCAGCGCCATCACGATCATACCGTCATAGACCGGTTCGAGGCAGGCCTCGGTTGCGCGCCCATCCACGCGGACGAGGCAACACTGACAGGCACCGATGCCGCAGAAATACCGGGTTTGTGACCCGGCGGGATCCTTTCCGAATACATGAATGTTCGAACCGGCAAGGGCGGCTGCAATGCTTTCGCCTGCTCGGAACGGCACCTCGGCGCCCCGCCAGAAGAAAATCCCGACGGTGGTCATGCCGCAATGCTCCTACCGGCGAACCGCCCCGGATCGAACGGCGAAACATCGACCTCCGGCTCCTCCCCTCGAACAAGATCCGCAACGATCCGGCCGGTCAGCGGCCCAAGACAGATACCGTCTCCTTCAAACCCGGCTGCGACGAAGAGATTGTCGACGCCCGGCATCCTGCCGACCATCGGCAGGCCGTCGCATATGGCAGTGCGGATGCCGGCAAAGCACCGAAGGATGCGCAAGCGCCCTAGCGCGGGCACCATGTCCCCGGCGGAGGCCGCCAGGTGAGCAACCGCTTCGATATCATTTTCAGGGATGGTGCGGCCCTCCTCCCGTGTCGAGCCGATCAGGAACTGGCCGGTATCGAGCGGATCGATGACGACGCCGTATCCCCGGGCATCCACCTGCGTGCCCTGGTGCTTCTTGCTGAGGAGATAGCTGCAGGAGAGAAGCGAACCCGGCAGGCCGGCATTGAGAGCGGGTGCCCGCTCGGTCACCAGTTGCTGCCCCCTGCGTGGACGCGACACATCGGGAAGTCCTATGAGCTTGCCCGCGCCGCCACCTGCGGCGACGACCACCGCCGAGGCTTCGATCACCGCTTCCCCGACACGAACGCCGCTGACCCGGTCGGATCGTCCGTCGTATTCCAGCGCCGCAACGGGGGAATTGCGCTCCACCTTCAACCCTGCGGCGGAAATCAGACGCGAGACTATGCTGTAGCCGATCGCGTGCCCCTCGTCTTCGACTTCCAGCACTGCCACCGTTTTTCGGGAGAGCAGGGCCAATCTGTCTGCAACCATATCCCGGGTGAGCCAACGCACCGGCGCACCGACCTCGGCGAGAGCTTTCGAGTGGTCGGAAAGGACCTCGGCCTCCGCGTCGCTCGTCGCAACGAGGAAGGTGGGCCGCCGGTGGAACAGGCCCTGGAACAATCCCTCCTGCGCGAGTTCGCGATAAAGCGCCGCTCCGGCCCGGGCCATGGTCATCATCGGGCCCGGGCGCTTGCTCGCCACCGACACGGCACCATCCGCAGCGCCGGTCGCCCCGCTGGCCGGCGTCGAAGCGTCGAGCAGCCGAACGGGCGTACCCGCGAGTGCGAGAAACGACGCGGTAGAGGCGCCGACAATGCCCGCTCCGATGACGATGACTGGTGGTGAAAAATGCTGCTCGCGCACCTGATCCGAACGCCTTGCAAGGAGGTTTCGGGACAGATCGTAGCGCGCCCGGCAAAACCGCGTCGATAAAAGAACAAGGGGACGAGTTATGAAAAAACTTACAACTCGCCGGCTCTGCGCCTTGCGGCCCTGCCCCTGCTCACCGTAACGTCCTCGGCGCGAATGCCCACGAGCCGCAGGAAACGCCACTTGCCCAGCATCAGCCTCTCACTCGTCCAGACGTTCTACCAGCTCGGACGGACCGGCTCCTATTCCGCCGCGGCCAGGGAACTCAATCTCAGCCATCCATCCGTGGCGAACCATATCCGGCGGCTGGAACACCTCCTCGGCGAGCGGCTGGTCGTCGCCGAGCGCGGGGCACGGCGTGTGGGACTGACACCTCGGGGACTTGCGCTTTACGAGCTGATCCGTCCGGAATTCGACATCATGCTGACGCGTCTGACGCGACTGATGGAGAGCCAGCGTCCTGTGCTGCGGATCGGCATGCCGCAGGGAATCTTCCATGATCTCTTTCCCCGGGTCGTCCGGAAATTCCATGAAAGCCGCCCTGACGTGGAGCTTGTCGTATACGAGCGCGACACCGCCCTATCGGATCTCGTCCGCCAGGGCAGCCTCGACATATTCATTGCGGAGCGGCACTTTGGCGACTCCGTCGTGATCCAGCAGTTGATCGGCCGTTACAGCCTTTCGCTCGTCTATCCCCGAACCTGGGGACCCGCTCCCGCCGAGGGCAGTATCCCCGAATGGGCCTGCGGCCGTCCTTTCGTTTCGCATGAACCGGGACAGATAATAAGGGACATCGCCACCGGTTTCCTCAGCAGCAAGGGTGCGGTTGTCGAGCCGCTGATCTCGGTGTCGTCAAGCGTCAGCATCAGGCGCTACGTCAGCGAAGGCCTCGGCTTTTCCATCTTGCCGACCTGGTCCGTCGGACCGGACGATGACACGATAACCCGGGTGGAGCTGCTGAGCCTCACGCCTGTTCCCATCTATTTCGGGACGGCGCACTTCCTGAAGGACAACGAGACGGTCCGGGCCTTCTTCAGCCACTGCCAGTTCGAGCTCTCCGGCAGATCCTGATTGCCGTGCTCGCCTCGAAGCGCCTTTCGAATTCCGGCAGGACGTCGAAGAGATCGGCGACGTTTCTAGAAGTTGTACCCTGCACTGCAACTGCTCGTCATGAGAACTCAAGGAGGCGCTTGACCAAATCGATTCCGCGACCTATTAGGAAATGAACGTTTCCTAATAGGTCGATCAGATGAGTTTCGAAAGCATCTCTCCTCGCCCCGTCGGGCGGCCGCGCGAATTCGACATGCACCAGGCTCTGGATGCGGCGATCCGCATATTTTCCGAGAAGGGCTATCACGGGACCTCGATCGCCGAGCTCAAGGCGGAAATGGGACTGACCGCCGGCAGCATATACAAGGCGTTTCGTGACAAGCGTGACGTCTTCGTAGCCGCCTACGACCGCTATAAGCAAATCCGGGCCGATCTTCTGGATGAGGCGCTGTCCTCAGCCTCAACCGGTCGCGAAAAGATCGCCGGCGTCGTCGGTTTCTATGCCATCTCCGCCTGCGGCGAAACCGGCAGGCGTGGATGCCTGGCCATTGGCGCTGCCGTGGAACTGGTTCTGTCGGACGCCGAGATCGCCGAAAAGGTGGCCGGACACAATCGCCATCTCGTCTCCCGGCTCGAAGGTTTCATCCGCGAAGGCCACCAAGACGGTTCAATCCGCCAGAACGTCGATCCTGCGGGGACCGCGCTTGCGCTGTTTTCCTATCTTCAGGGCGTCCGCATCGCCGGCAAAACCGGAGAGCTGGAAAACCAGATGCTCGCTTCCGCCGAAGCCGTCCTGCGCATTCTCGACTGATTGAACCGTCCGCCTCCTGCCTCCCAAGGAACTCTTCAATGACAGCTCCCGTATCCATCGCCCAGACGCAGCATCCGGCCGGGCTCTCTGCCGGCATGACATTTCTGATGGCCGCCGCCTGCGGCCTGATTGCCGCCAACCTTTACTATACCCAGCCGCTCGCCGGCCCGATCGCACTCGACATCGGCCTGCCGGCAGAGGCGACCGGCCTGATCGTTACCCTGACCCAGATCGGCTATGGCATCGGATTGCTGCTGCTCGTGCCGCTGGGCGATCTCCTGGAAAATCGTCGGCTGATCGTGACGATGATCGGACTGGTCACTCTTGCCCTGATCGCGGCCGGTCTCTCGACCACACCCGGGCCTTTCCTCACAGCTTCGCTTGCCATCGGTCTAGGCTCCGTCGCAGTCCAGATGATCGTACCCTTCGCTGCCAACCTTGCTCCGGATGCGGCTCGGGGCCGCGTCGTCGGCAATGTCATGAGCGGGCTGATGGTCGGGATCATGATGGCGCGGCCGATTTCCGGGCTGATCGCCGGCCTCAGCTCCTGGCATGCCGTTTTCTATGTTTCGGCCGTCGTCATGGTCGGGCTGGGCAGCCTGCTGTGGGTGCAGCTGCCGACCCGCCGACCGGCGGCCCGGATGACTTACGGCCAGCTCATCAAGTCGATGGGCAAGCTCCTCGCGACGCAGCCGGTCCTGCAGCGCCGCGCCGCCTATCAGGCCTGTCAGTTCGCTGCGTTCAGCCTCTTCTGGACCGTCACGCCGCTCTATCTTGCCGGCCCGCGCTTCGGGCTTGGTCATAATGGCATTGCGCTTTTTGCCCTGGCCGGTGTCGCGGGCGCAATTGCTTCCCCCATCGCCGGGCGCCTCGCGGATAAGGGCTTGATCCGGCCGGCGACGGCATTCGGCCTTGTCGGTGTAGGAGCCGCTTTCCTGATGACGCAGGTCGCTACCGAAGGGTCCACTGCCGCGCTCACGCTTCTGACGCTGGCGGCGATCCTGCTTGACTTCGGCGTGACCATGACCTTGGTGACCGGGCAGCGCTCGATCTACGAACTCGGCGCGGAGTTGCGTAGCCGGCTCAACGGCCTGTTCATGGCCATATTCTTCACGGGCGGCGCTATCGGCTCTGCCCTGGGCGCCTGGGCATTTGCCTCTGGCGGGTGGTGGCTCGCCTCCATGATCGGGCTTGCGCTGCCCGCTACGGCGTTCGCCATCTTCCTGACCGAGAAAATCGATCAGGAAAGAGCCCTGAAGCACTGATCGAATTCAGATTTTACGGCCACGCCCTGGGCGTCAAGCGCGAACGGCGTGGCCGGATGACGACCGGTCTACTCCTCCACCGGTCCGTAGAGACCGAGCCGGTCGAGCAGCGCCCGCTGACGATCGACACTTTCGACGAGCAGGCCGGTATAGCGATCGACGATCCGGCCGCGGTGATCCGGGTCGGCAACGGCGGCGAGCGCGCCCAGGATTGCCGCAACCCTTTCCGACGTCTGCCGCAGCTCCACCAGGAGTTCCGCCTTGCCACCGACCTCGGCGACCAGCCGCTTCGTTACGCGGCCGATGCCGGCGGGCGTGCGGCTGCCGGCCGATACGTAGCCCTCGGGCAGATCCCCCTTGAGATTGGTGACCGACTTGAAGCGGATGACATCGAAGATCTGGTCCACCGCCTGTTTCGCGCCGGTCACGCGCGAAGGATGATCCGTGTCGGCTGCCGCGTGAGGCAGGAGTTCCAGCCGGCCCTTATGGCGTTCCTCGAGTGCCAGGTAAGGAAGCATCGGCCCGCTGAGCTTGCCGGTTGCGACGTCCTTGAAGAGGTCGGCATCGATCGCCGCATGCGCGATCTTGCCTGTCGACAGCGCCTCGTCAAGCGCGGCGGTATCGACCACCTCGCCCCGGTCGTAGTTGACCAGCACGGCGCCATCCTTCATAGCGCCGAGCACCTTCTGATCGACGGTCCCGGCGTTGGAATAGAGACCGGTCACCGGATCCAGGCGTCCGAGACCGATATGGATGGAGAGCACGTCGGCGCCGGTTGCCGCGACTACGGCACTTTCGGCATATTCGAAGCCCTCTGTCTCGATCCAGTGCTTGTGGTGGTGGCGGGCGTAGATCGCGACATGCATACCGAAGGCCTTGGCGAGCTTGGCGACTTCACGGCCGATATTGCCGTAGCCGAGAATGGCGATCCTGCGGCCCTCGAGCTTGGCGGTCGGGAAATCCTTGAGCTGACGGCCGGTATCGAAGTCGCCCTCTGCGACCATCCGGTGCAGCCTGTCCACCGGCAGGTCTGGAACGACCTTTAGTATCGCCTTCATCGCCATCTGGGCGGTCGCGCGGCTGTTTATGCCCGGCGTGTTCATCAGCGGCGCCTGGCCGCCCTCGCCATTGCCGCCGCCCCAGGAGGCCGAGCCCATGTTGCCGGTGCCGGCGCCAATGCGCACGCCGCCGAGCGGGAATACGGAAGCTTTCGGAATGAAGGTCGCCGCCGCAATCAGCGCGTCGTACTGGCCCTTGTCGGTCTGCGGCAGAATTTCCGCCTCGGTGCTCAGGTCCGGCTGGTAGAAGAAGTGGATGCGGCCCTTCTCCAGGGCAGACCGGTCGCCGATCGGCCCCAGGTGGAACACGCCGCCCTTTTCCTCGATATAGGCCTTCACCTCGCCGTGATCCGGCCGGCCATCGGCACCGAAGCGCAGTCCGACCAGGTCGGCGATCAGCACGGTGTAGGCACGGTCGGGATCATCCTTGCGGACGGCCTCGCCGGCTTTGGCAGGGGCTTCGAACGTGACGCCCTTCTTCGCCAGTTCCTCTTCGAGGACGACGATCTTGGCGCGCAGATAGGCGTATTGCAGGTTCTCCAGCAGTGCGACGACGTCGTCTGGCTCGCGGATGCCGCCGACCCAGGCGCGATAGTCCCCGGGTGTGCCGGGGAAGGCATTGACATAGCGGGCCGCGTCGAGGCCGGGCTCGTATTGGCCATTCGGATGGGTGATGCCCTCATAGCCGAGCAGCTGCTTCGAACGTGCAATGATGCGGGCGTGGATGTCTGTATCTGTGATGTCTTCGTCGACCACCTTCAGGAGCGTCACTGCCGCACCGCGGCGCTCCGGATCGGCAACGGTCAGCTTCAGGAGCGGATGCGTCTCCACCCACTCGTCGATCACCTTGCGATTGGCGGCGGAGCGCCGGTTGAGCTCGACAACGGAGCCGACGCGCGCCTCGGACTGCAAGAGACCGAAGGTGGTCTCGGCGAACGCGAGCGCGCTGTAAGTATTTATGACGCCGCCGAGCATGCGGTCTTCGGCGGCATCATAGAACGGGCCGGCGTCGACAGAGCGCTTGGCCGAAAATGGCTGCCTCGGGTCGACCGGCGGCGCGATCTTCAGCTGGCGCGGGATAGCCCAGGCAGGGTCTTGCTGGTTCTTCTCGATCAACGTCAGGGCATGCGGCGTGAAGGAGGCGACGAAATAACCGGAGACCCCGCCGATCGCCTTCTGGAAGGGCATGAACAGGCAGCACTTCGCCATCACGGCGCTGACCAGTTCCGGCTCCCACGGCATGGCGCCGAGCATCGAGGTGGCATCGAAAACCGCATGCCGGTTGGCCGGATCACCGTCGATCCACTTCAACAGTTCGCAGATTTCCCCGCTGGTATAGGCATTGGCGCCGGTCGTCTCGTGGCCGACGCCGACGAAGATCGACACGCCGTGGGCGGAAAGCTCTTCTGCCGTCGGAATCACGCCTTCGGAGGCTGCGAAATGAATTCGGCTCTCGCAGCCCTTCTCGGCGAATCGCTGCATTTCGACGAGCTGGGTCGCCCAGGACTGGCGGAAGAAGCCCGCGGCTCTCGAAGGATCGCTCTCTGGCCGCGGCGTATCGACATAGACGCGTTGGGAGGCGTCGTTGGCGTTCATCAGGTGCTGGACGCAGACAGTGAAGCCGCTGTGGCCGCCGCCGAGACCCACTGCCATACGGTTCGCCTTCGGAAAACCGAAATAGCGATGGATCGCCCGCATCATGTCGGTCAAAATCTTGTCGGCCGGATAGCCGCGATGCATGCTGCGGGAGATTTCCGCCGTGGTAAAGCCGCCGATATCATTGCCGCTGTCGTCGAACTTGCGATAGGTCTTCTCGATCCAGGCGTCGAAGGCGATCCGCCGCAAGCGGCTGTCCACCTCATCGGTGGTCGCGTCAGTGATCGGGCCGACGCCGAAGAAAGGATTGGACGGCAGCTTCGGCGCGCCATTCCTCGTCAGTTCGAGTGCCTTCAATCGCTGTTCCTGCATCTGCGCGCTGTTCGTCATGATCTGCCATCCGTTGTCGAGGCCTGAGGATGCGCGATAGTGGATCGAATGGAGCATAAACAAGACCTCATCTGCGCCGATCAGCACGCGGAATGCGTCATGCCCGTGCTCGCGAGGACTCCGTACTGTTATTCGTAGGCTGCGGTGATGGCTCGAGCCGCGGCCGCGATGACGGCAGCACGTTCGGCCTGACCGGCGCGAGACTCTGCAACGAACGCGGCCACGGCAATGCGCCTCCCGTCTGGCGCCGTCAGAATACCGACATCATTGGTCACACCATTGATGCCCCCACGGGTTTGGCTCGTGCCTGTCTTGTGCCCGATACCCCATTCTGGAGGGATGCCCGCGCGCAGCCGATCGGGAAAGGTGGTCGTTTGGCTCATGACCGTCAAAAGGAATTCCGTCGAGCCCGCAGTCAGGAGGCTGCCTGACGCAAGGCTGTACAGGAAAGCAGCCATGCCGCGGGGCGTCGCGGTGTCGCGCGGGTCCTTGATGTAGGCCTCGAAGGCGGTTTGGCGGGCTTCCGCGGGGACTTCCCTGCGCGCCTGCTCCAGCCTCTGCGGAAAGACGAACTCTGGCTGCCACATCAACCCATCGTTCTCAGTTTGAAGCTCGCGCTCGGTTCGGTCGATTCTGACGCCCGTCAGTCCCGCCTTTTCGAGGAAGGCCTGTATCGCCTTCGGCCCACCCAGGCGGGCGATCAACACGTCCGTAGCCGCACTGTCACTTGCGACGACCGCCCGGCGCACAAGATCCCGAACACTCGTCTCAAAGGAGCCATGCCTGGCGACGATATCGGCGATGGGCTGGATGTTTACGCTCAGGTCTTCGCGCCTGATGGTGATTTGGTCGTCCAACCGGATACGCTGCTCGTCGACCGCCTGCATGACGGCTGCAGCGACGACCAATTTCATGACACTCTGCAGAGAGAAGCGTTGAGCGCCGTTCACACAAACAGGCGACTTAGGCTGGTCCTGCACGCAAATGCCGACGCGGCCGGGATGCGCGTCGGCGAGTGTCTCGAGCTCCAGACGAAGACGGTCCGGTTGAGTGATCTCGCCTGCGAATATTCGAGAAGAAAAGAGGTTTATGAGAATTGCGACCGCAGCGGTCATGTAGATGTTTCTTGGCATGCTCTCACCAATCAAAGGATGTGCTTCGAGCAAGTTGTTGCCATAGGACGCAAACTGAGCCAAATGATAGAATCTCAGCGTAACCTGAATGAGATTCACTTTATGAACTGGTGCAAGGTCGACCTTAACCTCTTGAAGGTGCTGGCGGTCATGTTGGAAGAGCGGAGCGTTGCCCGCTGCGCCGATCGTCTTTTTGTCTCTCCCTCTGCAGTCAGCCATGCACTCGCCCGGCTGAGAACAATGTTCTCGGATCCTCTCTTTGTACGCAGCGGCGGGGCGATGTTGCCTACAATTCGTGCGCAGAGCCTGGAACGCTCGCTTTCGCTCCTGAGTACGGTTTTGAACGCCGAGCTCGAAAAGACGCGAGGGAGCCAATGCACCACGGCGTTCCATCCGGCCGAGTCGGTGAGAGATGTTAAGATCGTTTCACCCGGGGCATTGGAGCTTACGCTGGTGCCGGCTGTTATAGCCATATTGCACGAGCAAGCTCCAAACTGGACACTGACAGTGGAGCCGTTTGAACGGCGCAGCTATGTATCAGATCTCGCGACCGGTCGCGTCGACTTCGTGTTTTCCATCGGTGGAACCACGCCTGTCGGAGCATTGGTGGACGGAATCACCTTGTGGGAGGACGAACTCGTTGTCCTCGCCGGTCAGCGTTCGGATCTCTACGATTGTGCCGATCGGATTTCGACCGAGCTTTTTCTAGCCCATCGGCATGTTTATCCGCTTCCGTGGCCAATTTCCCAGAACTACCTTGATGTGGAGTTGGCGCGGCGCGGGCAGCACCGCAACATTGCCGTCTCGCTACCGAGCTATGCCGCACTTGGCCATCTGCTGGAAACCACCGACCTGGTTTCGTCGCTGCCGGACCGTTCCGCCCGCGCGCTGATGCGCAGCCATCCGGATCTAAAACTGCTTCGCCTTGAACCAGCGCGACGATCGGAGCTCTCGCTCCTCTGGGGGATCGCGGCTGCTCAAGAACCGGCGATCGCGTGGATACGGGACATCATTCAACGTGCCGCGGGCAGCTTCCCGGACAACGCGTTGCCGGTGACCCGGCGCACCAGCGGGCCGACCGTTGCTTAGGCCTATTCGATAGGCCTGTCGTTTCATCGGGTTTGCATCCGAGTCTGCGCATTCGTTGAAGACCCAACGAGGGCCGAAGCGTCTTCCGCGGTTGCACTCAAGGGCGAGATCTCAAAAAGAGTGGCAGCGCCGCACCCTCCGTCGACGCCGCCACTTCTGTGCAGGAACTCCGTCTGCATTCTGCAGGAGCTATTGCTGTCCGCCGCCCGAGGGAGCTGGCGTCGCCGTGCCGCCTGAAGGCGCCGATGTTTCTCCACCAGACGGTGCCTGAGGCGCTTCGACGTTCGGCACGTTCACGTCGACATCGGTATTCCCGCCGCCTCCGCCGCCGTTGAACAGGTCGCCGCCGAACAGGAACAAGGCTCCGACGATCAGCAGAACCACGATCACTGCGACGGCCCAACCAGCACCGTTGCCTCCGGTATTCACAACTGTTGGTCCTCTATCAGCCATGTTGTTTCTCCTTGTCGTACTTTCCTTCATCGAAACCATCACAGAAGATTTAAGTTCCCTGAATCTAGGTAAAAGAAGAAGACGGCGACAACATTTCCGACAAGGAAATCGGTGATCGCGTTCGCCTCGGAGACAACATTCGGATGGCGCAGGTTTGTCGCGAGATATCTACTTAAAGACACCTTCACAGGTGCATTGCGTCAGTAATCTCTCCGAGAAACCAGTGTCATCCTCATATATCGACGGGAAGGGGCAATAGTATATATCGGACCTTAGTCCCATGGATCCTGACAAAAGTCTTACGGCAGTTGCCGAAAATTTACCCGGCACATATCCCGATGAACGCCATGGCGAATCTCGTCACCTGACGGCGGCCAATTCGGACTTAACCACCTGCGTTGGGTCAGGTTTTCTGCAGCGAGATCGGCTGCTTCACCGCTGCCAGATCGGGGCCGCGGACGACCCGATACCGCGCTTCAATGAGGTTATAGATGCCGAAAGCAGCAATACCGGCAGCCACGGCGATGTACAGGATCGAGCCGAACGGCAGTTGTCGAAGCCACTCCAGGGCATCGCTCATGCTGCCAGCCTGTTCCGGGTCAACCCGGAATCCGGCATAGGCGAACAGGATGCCGATAATCACAAAGACAGCGCCACGCGCGACGAGGCCGTAAATGCAGATTGAGGTAAGGACGCGGTTCCGGTCGGGAATGCGGAGATATCGCTCGAACTTTCGTGTGAGGCCTTTGTACGCGGTGACGACCCCACCGACGATGAAGCCGATCCCGACCGCGATCGCCAGGTACGAGCCGAACGGCTTCGACATGATCCATTCCGCCAGCCCTTTCTCGCCAGATTCCTGGTTTCCACTTGCAAGAAATAGTGCATGTCCGAGGGAGTAGCCGGCCAGCCCAAGGTACACTACGGCGC
Organism: Sinorhizobium meliloti; assembly: GCF_035610345.1. The sequence goes on from NZ_CP141214.1 coordinate 457,707, forward strand.
TGCCGAACAGTGCACTGCGCACAGTGAGCCCCTTGCGATCGGATCCGTGGCCGTCACTATCCGCAAGGGACTGGGCCAATCTCCAGGCGACGAACCCGAGCAGGCCGAGCCCGATCAATCCGACCCAGACCCGGCCGAAGGGCTGTCCGAGCAGCGTCAAGAGCGCTGACTTCATTTCGGGCCGACCGCCTGTCACTCCGGAGAAAAGAGCGAGTCCGGCAACGAGAAGGAATACGACACCACGGGCCGTGTAGCCTGCTTTCGCAAGTAGGCCAAAACGAAATCTTGAGGGCATCGTGCTCTCCGCGCTCCAATTTACTTCGTCTACTAACGCACGACCTGCCGGAAGGTTGTCGCGGTTCGACCCAAGCTTTCGGCCGGCGACAGGCAAGCACCCGTTACAAGATGTTTTCGATGCCCGGGCCTTGCCCGAACAGCCGCTTGTCCTGGGAATTCTAAGGGTATTGCCGTGCGGCACTCCCCACCCTCTGTTCCTTGCCATCAATGGCTGAGACATGCCATCAAGTGTGAGACGCAAGCGGCCGCGAAGACCTTTTCAGTGCAAGCAGACATTGCAGGGCGCGCAGCAGAGGTGCGCTCGGGCGCATCTTCGTCAGGCAGGCCCACACACTTCAGGAGAACTCATGTTTGACCATGTCAAATTCGGCGTCAGCGACTACGCAGCGAGCAAAGCGTTCTTCCTCAAGGCACTTGAACCACTCGGCGTGGCCGTAGTTTCGGAGGGTCTGCCGACGTACGGTGTCGAGCTTAGCCCAAAGGGCAAGGCTTCCTTGTGCCTGTACCAAACCGAGGAGAAGCCGGCGCATCTCCACCTGGCGTTCACAGCCGAGAATCGCCAGCAAGTCGAAGCTTTCTATTGCGCGGCTCTCGAGGCGGGTGGCAAAGACAATGGTGCTCCTGGTCTGCGCCCGAACTACCACGCGAACTACTATGCAGCTTTCGTCATCGGTCCGGACGGGCACAACATCGAAGTCGTTTGCCACGAACCTGAGGCTTAATCCTGCCACCGAGAGACATCGGCAAAAGGGCTTCGCCTACCTGCGGCCGCCCTCATGCCCAACATTGAGCATCGGTTTCCGGTCCCCAAAGCCGATACGCTGGATGAATGCCCTGACTCGGTTAGACCCTCGGTCAAACTCTCGAGTGAGGCCAAGAACTACAGCGAGACGTCAACGTCGGGCGTTCAAGGCCGGAGCGCGCTCTTGGGACAGACATCGAGGCGAACTTCGATCCGACCCCGTAACCCACTGTTCCATTCACTGGGAAGGAGGGTTCCTCAAAGCCAGAAGACTGACTGAAGGCGGCGCACCGAAAGTCCGGCGGAAATCATTGCTGAAATGCGCTTGATCCGAGAAGCCCGCGGTGTGAGCGGCCGTCGTAAAGTTGCTGCCGTTCACGATCTCGCTTATGGCCACACGCATCCGGTTCCAAGCGCGGTAGCGACGAAAAGGCACACCCACCTCTCGGGTGAATACGCGCTGAAATTGTGACGGTGATAGGCCTAGGCTTTTTGCGAGCGGCGATACCGAGGTGAGCTCGTCCGAATGCGTTCGCAGGTAATCAATAGCCGCTGCTATGCGCGTGTCACGGCTTCTAGAGGCCCGTCGTGCGGAAAAGCCGAGCAAGCCCTCCAGAGCCAAGCCGGCCCATCTGGCGGCGGCACTATCCTCCCACAGCTCGCGCATAACGGAAACCTCGCCACTGCGCCCCATGAGAACGCCGTCCACTTCCCAACTGTTGCCGGACAGCGGCACAAGTGCTTCGGTGCCGCCTTGTTTTGGTTCGATGTAAAATACCGCCAGTGGATAGCCGCCGAGATCGAGCTCGTGAAGCACACCAGCGGGAATGACCGCCGTACGGCACGAATGCCAGTGGCCCCCATGGATTCGCAACCTGAATTCGCTGTAGATTCCAGCCAGGAAGACGGGAGCGCCGTGCTGGTGGAGCCTGTTGTACTCGAGAGGTCCTACAAAGAACGTATGCATTTCATCCACGTGCCAAAAGGGGCGGGGGATGCCGTCCGGAGCAGCACGTTCATACAAGCTATCCGGTGCCGACATAGCTAACCTCCCAATACTTGCGACCACCTAACCTCATCCCGATCGCGGGACTACAGTGTAGGTGAACCTCGCAGAAATGGAATGAACCTGTGCTGGAGCGTTCCGCAGTCAGATCGGCTGCCGCGAACGCGGCTCACTGCTTCGAGCGCAGTGGGAGCTGCTCCAGCAGAGATCAGTACCCACGTGGAGGATACCGCATGATGCTTCTACCCCACCTATCTCGACGACAAGTTCTGACCTCCGCCGCTTCGTTGATAGCAGCTCCGGCCATAACCGGCCTGTGCGGGTCGGCGGCACAAGGTGCTGGCATGCCACTCGGTCCGTCTATGCCGACGCACTACCGTATCAAGCTGGGAAGATTTGAAGTGACCAATATCCTCGATGCCGGCCCCGTGCTCAATGGACCTTGGCCGATCGTCGGGCAAGATCGCCCGCAGACCGAGGTTGACGAGTTGATGCGGCAAAGCCTACTGCCTGAAAGGAAATTTCGGCCGGGCTTTACCCCTACAATCGTGAACACGGGCAAAGAGCTCGTGCTCTTCGATACCGGCAACGGCGAAAACGGTTTTGTCCCACGGCCCAATGGCGGCTGGCTAGCAAACCTGTTGGGCCCGGCCGGCTTTACGCCGGAGCAGATCGACATCGTGGTCCTGACCCATGGCCATGCTGATCATATCGGCGGCCTCATCGAGGGTGGAAGACCACTATTCCCGAACGCGCGATATGCGATCGGGGATGCGGAGTTCAATTTCTGGTCGTCGGAGGACCGTCTCGCGGCTCCTCCCAGCGACAACGAGTATGTGTCGGCAAAGCTCTTCGCCAGCAATGTCATTCCCTTGGCCGAACGTACAAGCTTTATCAAACCGGGTGGCGACGTAGTTCCCGGCATTCGTGCGGTTGAAGCCTATGGGCATACACCGGGCCACCTTGCATTTCACATCGAAAGCGAGGGCAAACAACTGCTTGTATGGGGCGATTGCGCGCATCACGAGGTAGCATCGCTTGCGCATCCCGAGTGGCACGCTTTTTTCGACATGGATAAGGCCAAGGGCGCGGAGACCCGGCGGCACATCTATGACATGGTTGCAACCGATCGGCTTCCCGTCGCCGGATACCATACGTCATTCCCCTCGCTCGGGTTCGTTGAGCGGAAGGATAGAGGTTATCGTTGGCTGCCGATTTCCTATCAGTTCAGCTTATAGGCTCCGTTGCAACAAGTCAGAGTGTGACCTGATTGTCTCGCATCAAGCCTACGGGCCGGGTGCCGTTACCTGATCCGTGCAGTGAGGGCTACGATGCGGCGTATGGGCCGTCCAAGGGCCGCCGACAATGCCTCGGCGGCTTCTTATATCGCGCCCGCCAGATAACATTTCTTCTATAGCGCGCGGCGTTCTCACAAATTTTTTCGTACTGGTAGTCAGGCCGGTGCAGGTCGCACATTCCACAGTGTGCATGCATTTCTGCGGCGAAGGCGCCTTCGACCGCGCCCGATCGAGGCCGGCACCGTCGGCGAAGAGCTGGCGCTAAGACCGTCTAGATAGTTCGTTCGGTGTGCGCCCAGGATACCCTCGCCCCAACCTTCAATACCTCCACTTGGGAGCGCGCTTTGCGTTGTGAAGCAACTCGCGAGCCGTGGCAAACCGGCCGAATAGGCGGGTCAAGCGCCGTTTTTCTTCCTCGCACAAGTTTTGCCGTCGGCAGAACTCCGGCACTGACCACATTTTGGTTGCAGCCTCTGCTATTGCGGCTTGCGGCTGAATGCGCTCCATAGAAATCCTCCATCCCACGAGGCGAGCACACTACCAAAGTCTAATTTAGCGACAAATAAACTAAGACATGTGCTGAGGATTTTTTCGGCAGTTGGCTTTCGGACATAATACGACGGCAGTCGCTTAGTCACAGCATCCGCATACCGCCAAAGGCTGCCAAAGGAGGCCAGGGGTCTCGGTAAAATAGAAGCGGGCTTTAAACTGACTTAGTGGTCGCAACACACCTGCCTCTAGCCCTTCAGGCGGCTGGCCGCTTTGTCGGCAGCGTCGCGGTCGTTGCCGTGCTGTTTGATGATGCGGCGTGCATCCGCTGCTGCGATGCCGTGTTTTCGCGCAAAGTAGTCAACCTCATACTTCTGGGTGCCCGATACCAGTCGGCGGCCAGCTACCGTCTTAGTCTTGTCGTCCGTCATCTAAAGGCCTCCTTCCGTTGACTAGCAAACAACGCAGACGGGAATCGCAGGTTCCGTGCCCTCCCGCCATAACGACCACCACCATCAACCAAACACATCGACGCACCACCCTCGAGCGCGGGGCGATAGGGTCTTAGGCGATACGGTACGCTTTTAAGCAAATTATGTACTGGCGGATAAGTAGCCGGATTCGACGCTAACGACGGGCTTCACCCTAAGAGTGTATTAGCATTATTGCACAGTCTCAGTTGGGCTGGGGCTGTGACAATTGAAAGCGTGTAACAGGAGAGTCGAAATGCATCTGAGGACAATTATTACCGCCGCAGCCGTCATGGGGATGACGTCCGGGGCTTATGCCGCAGTCGTTGAGGGATCAAACGTCTGCGGTGAACTGCCGAATGCCAAGTGGAGCTGGGCAATCAGCTATGGACAACCGGTTATTTCTGGCGGCGAGACATCCACGACGATCGGTGACATTACCTACCAGGGGAACGGCAATGTCGGCAAAGCCGAGGTGACGACGATCACTGCGCCGACGATCTCAACCGCCACGGTCACCTGCACCGCCCTTAACCCGACCGGCAAGATCAACGCTGATCACTCGACAACGACGACCGTGGTCGAGACGATCGCTCCGGGCGGCACCAGCACTTTGAACGAAGTCGTCTGCAATCCCGGCGGCACCCTGCCAGCCTGCCCCCTTTGAGGCCATAAGACCGGGGAGGCATTAATGCCTCCCCACCCCGCCTACTTGGCACGAAAGGTCAAATCGCCGTGCGAAAGATACCGTCGTCGTTGTTTTCATCCGCCATTCTTGCCGGCTTCGGTTTGCTCCTGGTGCAGTCCGGTTTTCTAGGGGACGGCACGACAATTGCCGAAGTGACGAGCCTCGTCGCCAGCGATGCTGCCAACGCAGCACCTACCGAAACGGCAGGTGCGACCGGTGGGAATGCCTTTCGTGTGACGCCTGTAACCCACCGCCCGATTGTTGAGAGTGTCCAGGCGACGGGCTCCCTCGCCCCGGTGGCACTTGTCTCGGTTAGCTCCCAGGTGTCTGGCCAGATCAAGCAGATCTATGCGGATTTCAATCACGAGGTTCGCCGGGGCGACGCGATAGCACTGATTGATCCGCTTTCCTTCGAGATCGCCGCAGAGCAGGCCGAGGCTCAGGTGGGCATCGCGCGCGCCGGGTTGAGGAAGGCCGAAGTCGCTTTGCGTGATGCGGAAGCAGATCTCGTGAGAAAGCAGGCTCTCGCCGACCGCGGAACCGGCTCAAAGCTGGAAGAAATCAAGTCCAGAGCAACACGCGATCTCGCCTCTGCCGAAGTCGAAAACGCCAGGCATGCTCTGCTGGCCGCCGCAGCGCTGTTTAAACAGGCACGCGCTGATCTCGAACGCACCATTATCCGGTCGCCGGTGGACGGAACAATCATTCAGCGTAGCATCGAAGTCGGTCAGACCGTCGCCGTTAGCCTTCAAGCGCCGGTGCTCTTCTCGATTGCGCAGAACCTTCGCGAAATGCAGGTCAACGCTTCGATCCCGGAGGCCGAAATCGGTCGCATCCGCGTCGGACAGCGGCTGGAGTTCACAGTCGACTCCTACTCAGGCCACCTCTTCCACGGCGAAGTCGTGCAGATACGAAAGCAGCCGCAAGTGACCCAAAACGTCGTCACCTACACCGTGGTTGCCAGCGCCCCAAACGTCGACCTGCGGCTGCTGCCCGGCATGACCGCGACCGCGCGTATCGTTGTCAAGGAGGGCGACTCCACGCTCACCGTTCCGACGGCTGCGCTGCGCTTCCGTCCTCCCGGAGAACCGAGAAGCCTTGAATCCCGGGTGTTCGTCGAAAGGAATGGGCACGCGGTGGCGGTACCTGTTCAGCCCGGCGCAACCGACGGCAAGTTCACGGCAATCCTGAGCGACGCGCTTACGGAGGGGGACATGGTGATAACGGGACTCGCATCGGGCCGCGAACGCGATCTGAAATCGTCCCGCGGAAGACTTGTCGGAGCATTCTGATGGCGATCATCCGTCTCGACCGGATCAGCAAGCGCTACGGAGTCGGCTCCATGCCTGTGCATGCTCTTCGCAACATCTCGCTCGAAATCTCTGCCGGCGATTCCGTTGCTATAATGGGAGCTTCCGGCTCCGGCAAGTCGACGCTGCTCGGCCTTTTGGGCTGTCTCGATACGCCAACAACTGGAAGCTATCATTTGGCGGGACAGGAGGTTGGGGTGATGCCAAAGCAAGCGCTGGCGCAAACACGCTGCCGTCGAATTGGCTTCGTCTTCCAAAGCTTCAACCTGCTGCCCAGATCGACGGCCATCGAGAACGTGGAACTGCCTCTGGTTTACGCAGGTCTGCGGCCGTCGGCCCGGCGTGCCCTGGCAATGGCAGCTCTCGAGCGCGTCGGCCTCACAGATCGGACGCTCCACTATCCCAATCAACTGTCCGGCGGCCAGCAGCAGCGCGTGGCGATTGCCAGGGCGCTCGTCAATGAACCGGATCTGATCCTGGCCGACGAGCCGACCGGCGCCCTGGATAGTGCGACCGGGCGCGAAATCCTGCAGCTTCTCCATCAGGTTAACGCCCTTGGGACTACCGTCATCGTCGTTACTCACGACCGCAACGTGGCTTCCGGGATGCGCCGGACGATTACCTTAGCGGACGGGCGGATCACAGCCGACCTGCGGACGAGCACGCTAGACCGCCAGGAGGTCCTTGCATGAGACCGGCGGATATTTTGCGCACCGCCGCCCGTGCCCTGCGCGGCAACAGGCTGAGAAGTGCCCTGACGACGCTCGGGATCATCATCGGCGTCGCGTCCGTTGTCGTAATGGTCGCCATCGGCGCCGGAACGCAGGCTGCGATCAAGGAAGAGATTGAGAAACTCGGCGCGAGCGTCGTGATGGTCATTCCGGGATCGGCAAATGCGGCGGGAGCCAGACTTGGAGCCGGAACACGTCCGACTCTCTCCGATGAAGACGCTGCCGTTATCAACGACGATGCGGCCGGTATCGTCGCCGCGGCTCCGAGCGTGGCGGGGGTCGCACATTTGGCGACGGCGATCGACAACTGGTCTTCTGGTGTTCACGGGGTAACGGAAGAGTATTTCACTGCACGAGACTGGGAACTGGCCGCTGGGCGCCAAATCGACGAACAGGATGTCGAAAGTGCCGCAAAGGTTGTGATGCTCGGTGCCACGACGGCGGAGAAGATTTTCGAGGAAGCCGACCCGATCGGCCAGACCATCCGTATCAATCACTTGCCGATGGAGGTGATCGGGCTGCTTGCGCGGAAGGGGCAAACGATGGACGGCTCGGATCTGGATGACGTGGCTCTCATTCCGCTCAGCACCGCTCGCGATCAGCTCTTCGGGCGCAGCACGGCGAAGACCAGATCCGTATCGATGATCACCGTCAAGGCAAAGGACGAACGGCGGATCGAAGAGGTTGTCGAGGAAATTCGCGATGTATTGCGGTTCCAGCATCGGCTGGCCCCCGGGCAACCCGAAGACTTCCGTATCAACAATGTCGCCGAAAGTGCGAGGGTTCAGGAAGAGTCCTCCGCTGCGCTGACGCGTCTGCTGGCGGCGATCGCCTCCGTCTCCCTATTCGTGGGGGGCATCGGCATCATGAACATCATGCTTGTCTCCGTCACCGAACGCACCCGCGAGATCGGCATCCGCATGGCGGTCGGGGCGAAGCCGGCAATTGTCATGGCACAGTTTCTCGCTGAAGCGACCTTCTTGTCCATAGCAGGTGGCGTCGCCGGTGCCGCGATCGGTTTCGGCGGGGCAGTCTTCGCCGAACAGCAGCTCGGAATGCGGGTCGAGCTTTCGGCTGCACCGGTTCTGCTTGCCTTCTTCTTCTCGGCACTGGTTGGCCTCGTGTTTGGCCTTTATCCGGCGATCCGCGCATCGCAAAAGTCGCCGTTGGAAGCACTGCGTTATGAATAAAGTATGTGACCTGCAATGCACACTCCGGCACTCACAAAGGACCCTTGGGTGGCAATGCTATTGGGTGCCCTTGGCGAACTGAGTGGAAACAATGTGCCGCTGGAAGAGCACGAAAAGGATAACAACTGGCACGATCGAGATGAACGCACCTGCCAAAACGAGTCCCCAATCACCCTGCGCACCACCGAACGAACGACGTAGGCTGAGAAGCCCGACTTGGACCGTCAGCGCTTCGGGTGGGCTGGTGATGAGGACGAGGGGCCAAAAGAAGTCGTTCCAGGCTCCTTGAAACGCGAGAATCGCGTTGACCAATAAGGCCGGTTTGGCGTTTGGCAGAACGATCTTGCAGAACACTTGAAAACGGTTGGCGCCGTCGACGATTGCAGCTTCCTCTATCTCCCTTGGAAACCCCTCGAAAAACTGTTTCATCAAGAGGACGTTAGCTGAAGCTACGAAAACGACGATTACGCTCCAGGGTGTGTTCAGAAGCGACAGATCCCTGAAAATCAGATAGTTTGACACGAAGGTCACTTGCGCCGGGATTGTCATTGAGAAGAGTGCTGCAGCGAATAGTAAGCGGCTGCCCCTGAACTTAAGCCGCGCGAGCGCATACCCCGCAAGGCTAGCGACGACGAGCGTCAGGACCAGGCGCCCAGTTGCGATCACAAGACTATTGCCCAGCCAGCTTCCAAGCAGGCTCTTCCCAGTCTGCAGGTCAGCGGTCTCGTTTATCACCCTCCGGTAGTTGTTGAAGATCAACCCAAGAGCGCCTGGTGTGATGTTGTCCCAGCTCAGCAAACGTCCGCGCCGCTCGGATCGGGATGGCGAAATCGGACTGTCGATAAGAATTTGAGAGGTCGGGGCGGTAAGATTTAGGGGCGTACGTTCGATCCAGGGGCCATTCTGGCGGTCGGTGCGGTAGGTGATCTCATAGACGAATGTCCGCGTCTGCCAACCCTGCCGAATTCCCTTCTCGTCACGAGCCTGCATCGTTGCCGCACTGGAGCTTCTCAATGCAATTGACGCATAATCCGCCGCATAATGCCGCATGAGCGCAGCGGCGATGCCCGAGCCCGGGCGGCGGCGAGGAACCTCGGCTCTGGGTTCAACAATCGTAGCATCGGCGGGTGCCGCGTACGTCACGCTGAAATCAACCTTCGCGCCAGGAGCAAGCCCTCCCCACAAAGCGTCACCCGCACCCTCCTGCCCCAAGCGAGCCGCGGCGATCCATGCGGCCGGATTGAGCTGATCGAAATAGATGCGAAACGGTCTCTCGAGTGGATCGACCTTCAAGCTCGCTATAAAGGCAAGAACGAATGTCCCCGCCATGATGATCGCGACAACAAGAAAGGTCAGATATACCCAGGCGCTCGCCGCAAGCTGCCGCCGACGAAGCGCGCCGGCCGGTAAACGGCGGCGCAAGGGAGGGACTTTAGCAGCCGGCGTGCTCGCCATCATTCGCCCTTTTCCTTCACGCCGAGCGATTTTTGCACGTAGACGGCTGTGATTGTAAGGATGCCAAGGACGAGGGCCGCAGCACTTGCCATACCGATTCTCGAAGAGGCGCCTTCGGGAAAGGCGTTCTCATAAACGTAGTAGGCAAGCGTTACTCGACTTGCGAGGGGAGCCGCATCTCCTAAAATCGCGACCTGGTCAAACATTTGTAGGGTACCAATGACGCCCATCGTCACGACGGCAAAGGTTACCGGCCTGAGCGCCGGCACGGTTATGTGGCGAAATCGCTGGAAAGCGTTGGCTCCGTCGACCTCAGCCGCATCGTATAAGCTGCTCGGGATTGACTGCAGGCCTGCCAGGAACAACAGCATCAGCGTCGGGACCGTCGTAAAAACGTTCATCAACGCCACGGACCACAGCGTGACCGGCATGAAAAGGAAATGGCGCTGCGTATTTAGCCAGGAAATAGGCAGATTGTTGTCGAAAACAGACAGCAATCCCGCGAGGGCACAGGAAACAGCAAGCGCCAGCGCGCCGACGGCGGCGACGAGCAGAAAGAATGGATCGAAGATCGACACACCCTCGTAGCTGCGTCGCGCGTTGAGAACCAGCGCGCCGTGCAGAGCAGCCATGCCCACGAGGAACAAAAGGATGTGCTGGCGATAGGCAAGCATGACGCTGACGATTGCGGTCATGAAGCCATTTCTCTGGAAGAGCCACAGGAAGATAAGCGTCATGGCCGCACTGGACATGATCGATGGCAGGTAAAACACCGTCCGAACGAGTCCCCTGGCCCGGACGGCATGGTTCACAAGGACCGCCAGAGCAAGTGCGAGCACGGTCTGGGTCGTTGTTACGATGAGCGAGAAGCCGATAGTGTTGCGCAAGGCGAGGAGGAAAAGTTCGTCGGAGACCAGTGCAGTGTAATTGGACATTCCAACAAAGCTTGGAGCCTCGAACAAGTCGAAATCGGTAAAGCTGTAGTAAGCAGTCCGAACAATCGCAAAGACAAAAAACAGCATCATAGAGATTGTAAAGGGCAATACGAAGAGCCAGCCGCTCCTCTCTTCTGACCTTGTTCGTGACATGCACGCTCCTCCCGCGGGCGCTTGCTTCGTGCGTTCTCTAACCGTGGCAAGCCCGAGAGCAATTTACCTGGCGAGCATCCGATCAAAGGCGCTTTGCGCTGATTGCAAAGCTTTGTTCGCATCCTCCTCCCCGAGGATGACAGAATTGAGCGCAGCATTGATCGGCTGCATCCAACTCCCTCCGACGTCCCCGAAAAAATACGGTGTAACGTGATCGTCCGAGAGGCCTTCGAGGACCACTCGGCTTGCGATCTGTTCAGGCTCGCCGCCCCGCAGCCAGGGGTTGTCAGTCAGACTAGTCCGGCTCGGGAGGGCCAGCCCCTGCTCCAAAACCCATTGCTGAGCCTCCTCGGTGGTTAGGAGTTCGGCAACTTTTGCAGCAGCCTTACTGACCTTCGAGGCCGCGTTGACGCTCCAACCGACGGAGAAGACGATATTGCCTCGTTTGCCGCTTTCAGGGTCTTTCGGCATCCGGACAGTGCCGAGATTCATGTTTGGAGCACTATCGCGCAACGCGCTGAGTATCCAAGCACCCTCTATCGCTACGGCAGCCCGCTCGGACGCCAAGCAACCGCCAGTCCAGCTGTGTCCGGCGTCGGCGGCCATAACGGCGGCCCCGGACTTCACGAGGCCGGTATAGAAACCGAAAGCCCGACGAAAGCGCTCATCCAGGATGGTTTTTCCCCGAGTATCAAAGGGGGACCAGCCTGTCGATAATGCAAAGGCGCCGAACCGGGCATATTCCGGAACAACACAGAGACCATCGACCTCCGGAAGCGACTTGTGCACGGCCACCAATTTCTCTTGCAGCGTCGTCCACGTGTCGTCGTTGCTCGGATAATCGACGCCCGCGTCATCGAAGATGTCCTTGTTGAAATGTATGGCCAGCGTATTGAAATCCTTGGGGGTCGAGTAAAGCTTCCCATCGTAGGTGAAGGCCGTGAGGAGATTGGCTGCAAAACCAGAAACGTCGCTTGTTACCGGTGCGGCTTGACCGGCGCTGAATACTGACCGCGCCCAAAAGGTATCGACGTAAAAAAGGTCTGGAGCGGTGCCCGCCGACAGGCCGTTAATGATGATTTGCGAATAGTCGCCATCAACAGGCTCGTACTTTACCCTGATTCCCTCTTTCGCGAGCTTTTCGGCAACAACATTCGTCAATAGCCCGTTGACAATGGCGACCTCGGACCCACCCCAGCCGGATATCCGCACAGTCTCCTCAGCAGATGCCGGCAAACAGAGCATGGTCGCTGCGACGAAAACTCCAGGACGGAACAGCATATAGGTCCTCCCTCCGAAGAAAAGGCCACGTAACAGAGCGGCAGGTACGGGACTAAGGCTTCCTGCTTTCCAGCACGTAGATAGCTTCGTATGTGGAAACGTCGAGCGGCGGACCCTTACTTGCAACATCGCCGAGCCTAACCGAGTATATTCGCTGGGCGTCGGCAAAAGCCGAGATCAGTGCAAACGCAAACGCCACCCCGAGATCCGCGACGAGCCGGTCGGCGACGGCACTTTAGCCGAACCTGTCGATGGCCGTGCTGCCCTTCGCCAATATGAGCCATGATGCACAGGGGACGGAGCGGCTCGATCGCGACATGACTGCCATATTCGCTGTGCAGGACGACGTCAGGCAGCAAATTCGTTGACGCGCTGGCGACCAAAACTGACAGAGGGCGACCGGCAGCGCCTGGCGCCCTAGCGCACGGGCAAGGAACTAACGGGATGACGCGCAACAGAGTAAAAGATTCGATTGATCCACTGGTCGCGCGCAGCATTCTGCAGGAGATGATAATGAAGAATTCGTTTGGGCGTGGAGCTGCTTGGCAGTATGAGTTCTGCTCGAAGATTTTTGACCAGATAAGCACGAGGCAGCCTAATCTCTGAAGGTACTGACAATAATACTTACCGCCTCCAGCTTTCTACTCGGCAATCACGGCCGGCTCGCGCTGCAACCACTTCGGCTGCGGAACGGCCCGCAGCAGGGCTTGCGTGTATTCGTGCCGAGGTGAGACGAAAAGGGCTTCCGTCTCGCCTTCCTCGACGATCCTGCCGCGCTGCATCACCAGGATCCGGTCGGCGAATTGGCGCACGATGGGCAGATCGTGGGTAATGAAGATGTAGGAGAGGCCGAGGCGCTGGCGGAGATCGGCCAGAAGCTCGATGACCTGCATCTGAATCGACACGTCGAGCGCCGAAACCGCCTCGTCGCAGACGATCAGCTCGGGTTCACTGGCGAGTGCCCGGGCAATGGCGATGCGTTGCCGCTGCCCGCCCGAAAACTGATGCGGATGCCGTTCGGCATGCTCCGCCTTCAAGCCGACAAGCTCCAGCAGCTCCACGACACGGTCGTTCCAGCGTCCGCGCGGCAGGATGTCCCCATGGATCGCCCAGGGTTCGGAAATGATCGAGCGGACGTTCATGCGCGGATTCATCGACCCGAACGGATCCTGGAACACCATCTGCACCTTTCGGCGGAAACCGTTGAGCGCCCTGCCCTTGAGCTTGAAAATATCCTCGCCGGCAAAGAGTGCCGCGCCCGACGTCGGCTCGTTCAGCCTCAGCAGCATGCGTGCAATGCTCGATTTACCCGAACCGGACTCGCCAACGATACCGACCGTTTCCCCGCGCCGAAGCGTGAAACTGACGTCGTCCACGGCCTTGAACTCCCGCTTGGGCGAGAACGGACCGGACCCCAGCTTGTAATGCTTGCTTAAATCGGCGACCTGCAGCAGGACCTCTCCCTGTGCGGCATTCCGAGGCGCTTTCGGCGCGTCGGCATGGGGCACGGCCGACATCAGCCGGCGGGTATAGGCGTGGCTCGGATTGGTGAACACGTTCTCGGCCTTGCCGCTCTCCACCACCTTGCCGCCATTCATCACGATGATCCGATCCGCCATGGCCGCGGCGACCTCGAGATCGTGGGTGATCATGATCAGCGCCATGCCGGTCTCGCGCTGCAGGTCCTGCAGGAGTTCGAGGATCTGTGCCTGAACGCTGACGTCGAGTGCCGTGGTCGGCTCGTCGGCGATCAGGATGTCCGGCTTCAGCGCGATCGCCATGGCGATCATCACGCGCTGCCTCTGTCCGCCCGAGAACTGGTGCGGATAATAGTCGATCCGCTCGTCGGCTTCAGGAATTCCGACCCGTTCGAGCAGCCGAACGACCTTGTCGCGCACCGCACCCCCCTCGCCTCCGGCATGGCTCTCGAACACCTCGGCGATCTGCCTGCCGACAGTATAGACCGGGTTGAGATAGGCCAGCGGATCCTGGAAGATCATGGCGATGCGGCGGCCGTTCAGTTCACGCCGGCCTTCGTCATCGAGGCGGGAAAGATCCGTCCCGTCGAACACCAGCGAGCCCGAGACGATGTCGCCCGGCGGGCAATCGATCAGCCCCATCACCGTTCCGGTGCTGACGCTCTTTCCTGATCCGCTCTCGCCCAGGATGACGAGGGTTTCCCCCGGGCAGACGTCGAACGAGACGTCGTCGACGGCACGGACGGGGTCGCCTTCGGACAGGAAGTCGACGGTGAGTTTGTCGATCCGCAGTATGGGTTTGTCCGGCGCGTTCATCGCGGAGCCTTTCGCAGCGCTTGCAGACGCCAGCGCTGCAGCGGATCGGCAACGGTCCGGGCCCAGCTGGCGAGAATGTTCAGGGAAAGCGTCGTCAGCAGGATCGCGAGTCCCGGCCAGAAAGCGATCCACCACGCCGTCTTCAGATAACCGCGGCCGTTGGCCACCATGGCGCCCCAGGTGAAATCCGGAGGCTGAATGCCAAGCCCGAGGAAACTCAAGGAGGATTCGGCCAGGATGACGGTAGCGAAGTCGATCGCGGCTATCGTTACCAGCGTCGGCAGCACGAGCGGTGCGATATGACGGAACAGGATGCGTCCGGTACTCGCGCCCATGGAGCGCGCGGCACTGACGAACATGCGTTCGCGCAGCTCGAGCACTTCGGCGCGTGCGGTGCGGATGAAGATGGGCATGCGGGTAATCGCCAGCACGATCACCAGGTTCGTCATGCTGGGGCCGAGCGTATAGAGCACGATGAGCGCCAGCAGCAGCGAGGGAAAGCTCATCACCACATCGGCCAGGCGCAGGATGACGTGGCTGTACCAGCGCTCCGAATAGCCGGCGGCAAGACCGAGAATGCCGCCTAAAGCCATGGAGCAGAAGACGGCAGCGGCTGCGATGCCGAGCGTGTTCTGCGCCCCGACGATCAGCCGCGCCAGGATCGGCCGCCCGAGCGTATCGGCTCCCAGAATGTAGATGAACCCGTGTTCCAGTGCGAAGGGCGGCAGGTTGCGTTGCCTGAGCCCGAGCTTGCCCGCAAGTTCGCCGACGAAGAGCGGTCCGACAAGCACGCAAACGATGAGCACGAAGAGAAAGACGGCTGCCCAGAGCGCCAGCTTGTCCCGGGTGAGATAGATTGCGAGCTGCCGCAGGGCGCCGGGCGATCTTACGGATGGCAATGCCAGGTCGGTCATTGTCGCCTCCCCTCAGTAGCGGATGCGCGGATCGAGCACTGCGTAAAGAAGATCGATCGCGATGTTGACGATGAAGATGGCGATTGCCGTGACGAGGATGGTCGACTGCACAACGGCAAAATCGCGCTGAACGATCGAATCAATCATCAGCTTGCCGATGCCCGGCCAGCCGAAGATCGTCTCGACGACGACGGCGCCGTTGATCAGCCCGGTCGCCAGGTCACCGGCGACGGTGATCACTGGCAGCAGCGAGTTTCTGAGCGCGTGACCGAAGATGATCTTGCGACGCTTCATGCCTTTGGCGTGGGCGGTCTTGATAAAGGGCGAGGCGAGCGCAGAGATCATCGTGCCACGCACAACCTGGACCAGCAGCCCGAAAGGACGCAGCATCAGCACGACGATCGGCATGATCCAATGTAGGGCAGTTCCCGTACCCGACGTCGGCAACATGCCGAGCCCGACCGCGAAGACGAGAATGCCGACGATCGCGATCCAGAAATCGGGGGTGCTCGCACCCGCCAGCGAAACGAGGCCGGCGACGCGGTCGAACAGGCTCCCGGGACGGGCAGCGGCCAGCGCGCCGACGACGATGGCCAGAACGGTTGCGAGCGTCATCGCGACCAAAGCCAGCTTCAACGTGGCCGGAAAGGCCTCCAGAGCGACCTCGATCGCCGACCGATTCTGTCGCAGGGACTGGCCGAAATCCAGGGACAGGAGGTTGTGCAGATACTGGAAGAACTGCACGTAAATCGGCTGGTCCAGACCGTTCAGGCGGGCGAAGGCCTGGCGCGCCTCGAGACTTGAATCGAGCGGCAGGTAGAGGGCCGACGGATCGCCGGTCAAACGCGTGAGGAAGAAGACGAGCGTCAGCAGGCCGATCACCGAAATTACGCTGTGATATGCCCGCCGGCCGATATAGCCGAGCATCATGCGGAGCCTCTGGATTCCCTTGCAGTTCATGCGAGCGCGCGAACGTGTCGCGCGCCCGCCCGGATGGTGACACTCAGTCCTTGAGGGCGATATTGGCGAGCGGGATCTCGCTGTTGGTCGTGATGTCCGGCTTCCACTCGAGGCGGCTGCCGACCCGGGTGTAGCCGATCATGTGGAACATCGGGATGTCGACCGCGAGATCGTCATGCACCTTCGCGAAGATCGCCTTGAACTTTGCCGTACGGTCCTCGCCGGTGGCAGCCATGGCATCGGCGACCTCCTTGTCGAGGCCCGCATCCTCGAAGGTCGAATAGCTTCCGCCCGAGGTGTAGAAGATCGGAACGGTGAAGGCGGCATCACCCTTGTTGTTGTCGTGCATCATCTGCAGCAGGTTTGGCCCGCGGCTCTCCGGGAAGGGCTTCTGCAGGTAGCGCAGCCAATCGTTCACGTCGAGCATCGTCAGCTTGACGTTCAGCCCGACATCCTGCCACATGGCCATCATGGCTTCCATGGCTTCCGTACCGTTGGGGTAGATGCCGTTGCGGCCGATCAGTTCGATTTCGGTATCGACCGGTACGCCCGCGGCCTTGGCCTCGGCAATCAGTGCGCGCGCCTTTTCAGCATCGAAGGCCCAGGGCGCCAGCTTGTCGTCGTGGCCGTTGATGCCGGTGACGACCATCTGCGAAGCCCGCTGTACGTCCTCGCCGAAAAGCTGCGCGAGACCATCCCAGTCGATCGCCAGGTTCAGCGCCTTGCGGATTCGGACGTCGTCGAGCGGAGCAAAGCCGGCATCGATGCGGATCGCGGTGGTTTCGGAGTTCAGATAGGCGAAGTCCGTTTCCGGATTGGTCGCATCCTGGATCGCAATGGACGGCGTCAGATCGGCCTCGCCGGTCTCCACCATGGCGGCGCGAATCGAGGATTCCGGGCGCCAGACATAGCTGGCCTTGGCAATGGCCGGCTTCTCGCCCCAGTAGCCGTCGAAGGCTTCCAGCACCACCGTCTGCGGGGTGAAGCTCGAAAGCTTGAACGGCCCGGTTCCGACCGGGTCGTTCACAGCCTTGTCCGCCGGCGTGTTCGGCGAGACGATCATGACCACGCTGAGCAGCGTCGGCAGAATCGGCTGCGGCTTGTCCGATTTGATCTCAACTGTCAGGTCCGCGATCGGCGTCACCGTCAGCTTGGCATCGCCGAACTTGGCGATGTTGCTGCAGGTCAGCTTGCCGCCGGTCATCCGCTCGATCGAGAATTTGACCGCCTCCGCATTGAAAGCGGCTCCGTCCTGGAACTTGACTCCTTCACGCAGCTTGAGCTGCCAGGTGTTCGGATCGGTCTGCTTCCACTCGGTCGCAAGACCGGGTGTCGGCTGACCGCTTTTCGGATCGACGATGGTCAGCGGCTCGACGACGTTGCGGCTCAATATCTGACCGACATTGGTGATGATGGTACCGCAGGGCTCAAGATTGGCCGGCTGTTCCGGCAGGACGATCTTGATTTCCGAGGCGCTCTGCGCGCCGGCCCAGCCGGCCCAGCCGGCCACCACCATTGCGCCCGCGATGACGCGAACAGATTTGTTTCCCATTGCACTCCTCCCCAGTTGGAACGACGACGTTTAAGGCGGGCGCCATCCTCCTGGCGCCCGGCCCGATGTTTCTTTTCAGCGGCGCGATGCCTCTATCAGCCCCTGCAAGATCTCCCGCTCCTCGCCGGTCAGGTCGACCAGCGGCGGGCGAACCGGGCCCGGCGCAAAACCGGCAAGCTCCACCCCCGCCTTGATGATCGAAACCGGATAGCCGGCCTTGCGGTCGCGCAGGGCCGCGAAGGGGAAGAAGAACGTATGAAGAATGCCTTCCATCACCGCCTTGTCGCCGGCACGCATAGCCCGGTAGAAGCGCTGCGCCAGTTCCGGCACGAAATTGAACACCGCCGACGAATAGGTCGTGACGCCGACGCCGTTGAAGCCTTCCGCGAAGAGCTCATGGGTCGGCATGCCGCCGATATAGCAGAGCCGGTCGCCGAGTCGGGCCGTCACATGACGCACGAGGTCCACCTTGCCGGTTCCGTCCTTGAAGCCGATCAGGTTGGGGCAGGCCTCGGCAAGGCGCGCGACCGTGTCGGCGTTGGCGACCGAATTGGCGCGGTTGTAGAGAATGACGCCGAGGCCCGTCGAATCGCAGACGGCCTTCACATGGGCATAGATGCCTTCCTGCGGCGCTTCCGTCAGGTAGTGCGGCAGCAGGAGAATACCGTCGGCACCCGCCTCCTCGACGATCTTCGCCGTCTCGACGGCAAGGGACGTGCCGTAGCCGCAACCCGCAATGATCGGCACCTCGCCCGATACGTCCTTGGCCGCACGGGTGACCTGGCCCACTTCGTTCGGCGAGAGCGAAAAGAACTCGCCGGTGCCGCCGGCAGCGAACAGGGCCGCGGCATCAAAGCCGGAAAGCCACTCCACATGACGTCGGTAGCTCTCCAGATTGAGCGTGTAGTCCGACGTGAAGTGCGTGACCGGAAAGGACAAGAGCCCCGAACCGACACGCGACTTGATTTCTTCAGGCGACAATGAATTCCCTCCGGCTGCGAGCTTAAGATGGGAAATTCATATGATGACTTTTAAGATGAGTCAATCAACCTCGCCGGATTTTTCACTCGGGCGCCAGGTCGTCAGCGAGCGGTACCGCTTGATCCCGGTGACGAGATGGCGGCGCATGGCCTCCCGAGCCCGGTCCGGATCCCGTGCGAGGATCGCCTCGGCGATCTCGCGGTGTTCGAGGAGAATGGGCTCGTCCCGGCTCGGCAATGGATCCACGCCGCCCATGACCGTGCGAAACTTCACGCGCGGGATCATGCGGCGCCCGACATGCTCCAGAAAGGTGCGGAAGCGGGTGTTGTTGGTGGCCGTCGCTATAGCCATGTGAAACTGGAAATCGGCCTCATCCGTGGGCTTTCCTTCGGCGACGAGATGGGCAAAGCGCTCGACCTGGGTCTGGATTTCGGCCTCCTGCGCCGGGGAACTGCGCGCCGCCGCCAGGCCTGCCGCCTCAACTTCGATGCCGATGCGCAGTTCGAGCTCCTCGATGATATCGGAAATCTTGTCGGTCTCGCCGGTGAAAAGCCTGAGGCCCGGGTCGCTCTGCCGCGGCCCTATCACGAAGACGCCCGACCCCTGCCGCGACTCCACCAGGCCATCGGCCCTAAGCGCCGCGATCGCCTCCCTCACCACCGTCCGACTGAAGCCGAACTTGTCGATCAAAGCCGGCTCGGTCGGCAACTTGTCGCCCGGCGCATAGTATCCCGCCTCGATCTGCGCCTTTATGGCGTCTGCCACCTGCGAGGACAGCGACGGGCGAGCGCCTCCCTTTTTCGTACTCGGCATGAATATTCCCATACCCCGCATCTAAAATCATCATATGACTACGACTGTTAGTTGTCGCAGACATCTTATGGGATTATCGAGCGGCGGTACAGCAGATTTCTAACCGGTTACGCGCGGACGAGATGCAGCAAGCCTGAAACGAATTCGGATAAGGGGCGACAGCAAGCATGTTCCGGAACATTTCGCCTCGTGCAACGTTCGATAGAGTTGGCCCGCACCTGAGGAGCCAAGACTGACGCCGGGCGGGCTTCAAGGAGGAAGCCATGATCCGTGCACTGCCATCAATTTTCCTTCCGCGCCGCCGCCTTTTGCAGCTTGGCCTCGGGGCGACGCTCGTTTCAACCGCAGGCTTCCCCTCGATATCGCAGGCTGACGAGCCGAGTGACGTCGAGGACGAGGACATATTCCAATTTGCGCTCAACCTCGAATACATGGAAGCTGAGTACTATCTGCGTGGCACGACTGGCAAAGGCATCGATGAATCCGATGCAGGTTCTGACGCCGGCCCGGTGACCGGCGGCAAGCAAGTCTCCTTCGCTACCCCTGCGATTGGCGCGTTCATGCGGGAGGTTGCGGAAAACGAACTTGCACACGTCAAATTCTATCGCAAGACGCTCGCAGATCAGGCTGTGCCGAGGCCGGCCATTGATTTCGACGCCGGCTTTGCCGCGGTCGCGAAAGCGGCAGGGCTCGGCGAGGACTTTGATCCGTTCGGTAATGAGACGAACTTCGTGCTCGGCGGCATGCTATTCGAAGATGTTGGCGTTACCGCCTATGCCGGAGCAGCCACCGTCCTCAAGAACAAGGACTTTCTCGCCGCCGCCGCCGGCATCCTGGCAGTCGAGGCCTATCACATGGGCATGGCGCGATCCACCCTTTACCGGAAGGGCGAAGAAGCCTGGAAGGCCGCGCAAGCGGTATCCGACGCACGGGATAAAATTGATGGCGCGGAAGACAAGGATCAGGGCATTCAGATGGATGGCAAGGCCAACATCGTTCCCTCGACGCCGGATGCGATCGCGTTCACCCGGACCCCGCAAGAGGTGCTACGCATCGTTTATCTCTCCGACAAGGAAGGCGTCAGCAAGGGTGGCTTTTACCCCAATGGAATGAACGGCAAGATAAAGAGCACCTGAATCGGTAGCATTTGTCTGTGTGTGACGCCGAACTCCCGGACGCTGCGCGCGCGTTGTCGCCAACGGCGCCGAAGCGTGCATCGCATACGAGGTCAAACGGCACTTGGAAGCCAGAGAGTTGGTCGAGGTGATTGCCCGGCCATCGACGTTACACACTCTTCCTGGAAGTGCTCTATGCCACGGCCTGCGCACCCGTTAGTTCAACGAGCGAGCCGCACATGAAGGCGGCCTCGTCGGATGCGAGGAAAGCGACGAGGGCTGCCACTTCTTCCGGTTTTCCGATTCGCCCGAAGGGAACGAGTTTGTCGAGGTCGGCAATGGTTCGTCCTGATCGCTTCACGCCCGCTTCGAGCATCGGCGTGTGGATCTCGCCGGGGCACACGGCGTTGACGCGGATCTTATGCGGAGCATAGTCCCGGGCCAGATTCTGCGTGAACGCCGCGACCGCCGCTTTGGTCGTGTTGTAGGCGATGTGATCTGGTGCCGGGTAAAGGCCCCATTGCGAGGCGGTGTTGACGATCGCGCCGCCGCCGGCATCGATCATGTGCGGGATGGTTGCGCGGCATAGGTGGAACATCGAATCGAGGTTTACCGCGAAGCTCGCATTCCAGTCGTCGTCCGTGAGCGACAGGAGGTTGCCGCGCCGGTTGATGCCCGCGTTGTTGACGAGAATGTCGATGCGCTTCCTCTGATCGAAAGCCTGAGCAATGAGGCTGAAGCATGGCTCCTTCCGGGCGATGTCGGCGGCGATTGCGATCGCGGAGCCGCCCGCCGCCACGATCTCCGCCGCGACGTCGTCCGCCGCATCGGCGTTTACGTCGGAGACGACGACCAATGCGCCTTCGTCCGATAGCCTGCGCGAGACCGCAGAGCCAATGCCGCCGCCTCCGCCCGTGACAATGGCGACTTTGCCTTGGAACCTCTTCATGCCCAGCTCCTAAACTCTCTTATCGGATGTAGCTGCCGCCGTTGACGTCGAGCGTCGCCCCATTCAGCGACGATTGCGACGGGCGCAACAGGAATGCGACCAGTTCGGCCACTTCGGTCGGTTCCGCCATTTCGCCGATTGGAATGTCGGCGACCACCGCCTGCTTGCCGTACTGGGCGACGAAATCCTCGGCCATGCCGGTACGCACCCAGCCGGGAGCGACGGCGATGGCGACGACGCCGTCCCGGCCGAAACTGCGGGCAATCGACTTTGTGAGGTTCACGAGTGCCGCTTTCGTGGCGCCATATGGCATGGCGTCGGCGGCGTAGCCGCGCTGACCCGCCCGGCTCGCCATGCTGATGATCCGGCCGCCCCCATTCGCCTTGAAATGCCTGAGCGCCTCCTTGCAGAGATCTGCGGCTGCGAAGAAGTTCACCTGAAACTCCCTTTGCCAGGCCGCCTTCCAGGCTGTGGGATCGGCGTCGATCGATATCTCGGTGCGGATGCCCGCATTGTTGATCAGGGCGTGTATTCGCCCGACCGCCTCTTCGGCCTTGCGCCAAAGTTCGAAAGGGCCTTGGGAATGGGACAGGTCAGCCTGGAGGATGATGCCGCGCCCGGAAATGCGGGCAAGAAGCGCCTCGGCGGCGGCTTTGTCTTTACCGTAGTGGATCAACGGCCGGGCGCCTTCGGCAGCGAGGCGTTCGACGATCGATGCGCCAATGCCACCGGAGGCTCCGGTCACGAGCACTCTCTGGCCGTCGAGCGACTCCGGTTCGTCGGCCATCATTCTTCCTCCGTCAGCAAGTGAACCTGTGGTCCCCAACTGTCAGAGAGTGCAAAACCATTCTTGAAGGGGTCCTCATCGGAAATACGGAGCTGTTCGCGACCGTAGACCCAGCCGCGCCCCGTGATCCGGGGCAGCACCGCGGGATGCCCGCCCACTTCCGTGATGCCGATCGCTTCCGCAACAAATTCGCCGCCGATGATCGAGCGGGACGTCCGCCGGTCTCCCACGACAACTTCACCGCGCGCATAGAGCGTCGCAAGGTTTGCCGAGCTTCCCGTGCCGCACGGCGACCGGTCGACGCGGCCCGGTTTAAGTGTCGTACATGTGCGAACCACCCCGTCAGGCTCATGGCCGCGGAACATCACATAGGCGATCTCATCGACCCCGGGGAGATCCGGATGTTTTACTTTCACCTGCTCGGCAAGCAACGACTTCAGCTCGATGCCCGCCTCGGCCAGATAGCGCGCATTGGCCGGTGCGATATCGCTGCCGATTTGGTCGACATCGACGATCGCGTAATAGACGCCTCCGAAAGCCACATCGACTTTGATGCGGCCCCAGCGCGGCGTCTCTATGTCCCGGTCCAACGCTTCCGCGAAACCTGGCACATTGTCGAGGCTGACCGAGAGGCAGCGCCCTTGGAAGCAATCGGCTCGTGCGACGATCAATCCCGCAGGCGTGTCGAGCCGGACGATCGTTTCGGGTTCGCGCATCGCAACCCGTCCGCTTTCAAGCAGTGCGGTCACGACGCAGATGCAATTGCTGCCGGACATGGGGTGAGCGCGGTCGGCCTGCAGCACGATGAAGCCCGCATCGGCGTCGGGCCGCGTCGGCGCGACGAGCAGATTGACCGACATGGCAACGCCGGCGCGCGGCTCGAAGGTCACGAAGCGGCGGAGGCTGTCGTCCACCATGTTGATGTGGTTCATTTTGTCGAGCATGGTCGCGCCCGGGATTTCCGGCGCACCGCCCACGATCACCTTGCCGATCTCGCCCTGGCAATGAACCAGAAGCAGGTCGAGCGAGTGGTCCCAATCCATCGAAATATTGCCGGTCATTTGATGTACCAACCCCATTTCTCGCCAGCGGCAAAGCGGGTGATCTGCTTCGTCTCGAGATAGTTTTCGAGACCCCAGCGGCCGAGCTCGCGGCCGATGCCCGACTCCTTGTAACCGCCCCAGGGCGCTTCGGTGAAGGTCGGCTGCGAACAGTTGATCCAGACGATGCCAGCGCGGAAGGCGGCGGCGACCCGTTCGGCGCGGACATCGTCCTTCGACATGACAGCCGCAGCGAGGCCGAAGCGGGAATCGTTTGCAAGCTCGATTGCTTCGTCTTCCGTCGAGAACGGGCGGATGCAGAGGACCGGCCCGAAAATCTCCTCGCGCCACGCGTCGCTCTCCAAGGGCACGTTGGTCAGGATCGTCGGCTCGAGATAGTAACCCCTATCGAAACCTTCAGGGCGCTTGCCGCCGCATGCGATGGTCGCGCCGGCCGCTTTCGCCGCCTCGATCGCCCTGAGCACCTGCTCGTACTGGCGCCTGGAGACGAGCGGCCCGAGCAGTACGCCTTCCTCGAGACCGTTGCCGATCATTATCTTTTTCGTCTCCTCGATCAGATGCGACAGCAGGCGATCATAGATCCGCTCCTGCACGAGGACGCGCGACGTGGCCGAGCAGACCTGACCCTGGTTCCAGAAGATCCCGAACATGATCCATTCGACCGCCTCGTCGATATCGGCATCGTCGAAAACGACGAAAGGCGACTTGCCGCCAAGTTCCAGACTCACCCGCTTAATGTCGCGAGCCGCAGCAGCCATGATTTTCGAACCGACCGGACCGGAGCCGGTGAAGGCCAGCTTGTCGACCCCCTTGTGGTCGATGAGCGCCTGCCCGGCAACGGAGCCTGCCCCTGTCACGATGTTGAGGACCCCCGGCGGCAAGCCCGCCTCGTCGGCCACCGCCGCGAGTTCGAGTGCGGTAAGAGACGTAACCTCCGCCGGTTTCAGCACGACCGTGCAGCCGGCGGCGAGCGCCGGCGCAACCTTCCAGGCGGCCATCAGAAGCGGGTAGTTCCAGGGGATAATGGCGCCGGCAACGCCGATCGGCTCCCTGACGGCCCTCGACGTGAACCGGACATCGGCGAGCGCGATCGGCTCCTCCGGATCATTGTCGAGCTGTTCGGCAAGTCCGGCGTAGAAATCGAAGCAGCCCGCAGCATCGGCGACGTCCCAGTCCGCTTCAGGAAGCGGCTTGCCGTTGTCGATCACCTCCAGCCTCGCGATCTCCCCCTGCCGTGCCCGGATGCCGTCGGCGATCGCCCGGAGGTAGCGCGCGCGCTCTCGGCCGGAAAGTTTCGGCCAGCCGTCCTTGTCGAAAGCACGGCGTGCCGCCGTGACGGCAATGTCCACATCCTCGGCGCTCGCTGCGGCAGCCTTGTGAATGACCTCTTCCGTGGCCGGATTGACGATCTCGAAAGTTCCGCCTTTGACCGGTGCCACCCATTTTCCGTCGATAAAGAGTCCGCTGCGCATTCTTCGCTCCATTCGTTCTGGTCGCCGCCCGTTCTGAAATCAGAACCGGTTCACGCGGTATGGTTTGATGTCGATCGGGAGTTGGGCGCCCGTGACGAGGTCGGCGATGAGCCGCGCGGTCGTCGCCGCATAGGTGAGCCCCAGATGCCCGTGACCCGTGGCGTAGAAGATGCCGGGATGCTTCGCCGAAGGGCCGATGATGGGCACCGTGTCGGGGAGCGCCGGCCGATGGCCCATCCACTCCGTGGCCTTCTCAGGTCGCAAATCCGGCAGGGCGTCCTGCGCCCGCCTGACGAGCACCTTTGCCCGCCGATAGTCCGGAGCGGCGTCGAGGCCCGCCATCTCCACCGTGCCGCCGACGCGGATGCCGCCGGCCGTCGGAGTGACCATGAATGCACGCGCCGGCCAGATCACCGAGTGGCGCATCGAAATGCCTGAAGCCATGATCTGGGTGTGGTATCCGCGTTCGGTTTCGAGCGGAATCGGCTCACCGAGAAGTCGAGACAGCCTGCCTGTATAGGCGCCGGCGCAAAGCACGATCGCAGATGCATCAAGCGAGCGACCCTCGTCGAGGCGCAGCCCTTTGACACCATCCGCATGCTTGAAGCCGAGGACCTCCGCTTGCTTGATCCTGCCGCCCAGCGACAGGAATTTCTCACTCAGTTTCACCACGAGCTTGTACGGGTCGGCGACGGAACGATTGTCGGGAAAAAGAACCGCCTTCTCGATCTTCGACGTCAATGCGGGTTCAAGGTCGCGAATCCCGGACGCGTCCAGGATTTCGTGACGAAAGCCGAAGCGTTCGAGAACCTGTATATGCTCCCGGTCCGCCCGAAACTCGGCTTCGTCCGCATAGAGGCTGAGGCAGCCCTCCTCCGTCAACATGTCCTCAAGATCCGCCCTTCTGAGGAGAGGCAGAAGATCTTCGTAGACGCGGCTGCACAGCACGGCCCCTGCCGCCTCCAGCTCCCTCACACGCGACGGACGGCTCGCTTCGACAAACCGAAGAAACCAGGGCGCGAGCTTCGGCAGATAGGAGGGGCGGATGCGCACCGGTCCTTCCGGATCGACAAGCCATTTCGGCATCTTCGCCCAGACCGAAGGCCGCGAGGCGGGCATGAACTCCGTGATCGCGATCGAGGCCATATTGCCATAGGAGGCACCTTTGCCAGGCCCGTCGCGATCGACCAGCACCACGTTCAGTCCGCGGCGCTGAAGCTCGAAGGCGATGGTGACACCGATGATGCCGGCGCCGACGACTGCGATGGGAGACACGATCTATCCTCTAATCCTGAGCGTGAGAACCGAAGAGCGACTTCCATTTCTCCCCCGGCTCTCAGGTCACGATGGTCTTTGAGACGCGGGATGCGGGCGGATAACCGCACGCTTTTCGTCATCCCGCTCTAGCAGTTCAGGATCGGCTCCATCGCGGCGCGGAACTCGGCTTTTTCATCCTCGGTCAGAGGACCGAGCGGCGCGCGGCACTCACCCACGGGCAAACCCTGAAGTTCGCAACCATATTTGATCTTCTGGACGAACTTGCCACTTTCGAGGATGTTCATCGCCCGGAAGAGCGTCTTCATCTGCTGACGTGCCGTGTCCAGATCGCCGGATTTGAAGGTCCGGTCGAGGTCACAGCAGGCCTTGGCCATGCAGTTCGACGGTCCGCAGATCCAGCTCTCTGCTCCCCAGAACATGAAGTCGAGCGCGATGTCATCGGAGCCGGAAACCAGTTGAATGCGGCCGTCGTAGCGACTGGCGATGTCGATTGCGCGCTGCAGCACCCCGGAGCTTTCCTTGATGCCGATCACGCGCGGATTGTCGGCGAAGTGGTCCATCAGTTCGTAACCGATATCCGACCCATCCTTGGCCGGATAGGAATAGAGGACCAGGTTTACGTCCACGGCACCGAGCACGGTTTCATAGTGCCCGATCAGTTCGGCTTGCGTAGGCCGGGTGTAGAACGGAGGAGCGAGCAGCACAGTATCGTAGCCAATCTCTTTGGCGATCGCCGTCTGTTCTATGACCTCGCGGGTGGCCGACGCGTTGGTGCCGGCGATCAGAATTTCCCCCGGTCTGGCGAAATCCTTGACGAATTGCAGCACGTCGCGGCGCTCTTCAGTGGATTGGCTGAAATACTCGCCGGTCGAGCCGTTCGGAACCCAGCCTGTGACACCGGCGTCGCGCAGATGCGCCAGAAGCTTTTCAAAAGCCTTGAAGTCGATCCTGTTGTTCGCGTCGAACGGAGTGACGAGCGCGGGCATGACGCCAGACAGTTTCATGGAATATCTCCTTTAGAAAGAATTCGGTTCAGATGGCGAGCTTGGCGAGCACGCGCCGCTCGACGAGCGTGACTGCGCGCGTCAGCGGGAAGGCAATGACGAAGTAGATGAGGGCGACCACCGTCAGCACCTCGACCGGGCGCGCGGTGTTGTTGGAAATGTTCTGTCCGACGAACATCAGGTCGGCCATGCCGACTGCGGAGACGAGCGCGCTTTCCTTGAACAAGCTGACGCAATTCGACAGCAGCGTCGGGACGGCGCGCAGCACCGCCTGGGGCAGGATGACGCTCGTCACCTGAACCCGGCGCGGCAGGCCGAGCGCGACGCAGGCATCGAGTTGCTCGCGGCCGATGGATTTCAGCGATGCACGGAACGTCTCGCTGGTGATCGCGCCCATGTAGAGGGTGAGTGCGATCACTCCCGAGGCGAGATTGGAGAGCTCGACGCCGAGGATCAATGGCAGGCAGAAGAATATCCAGAAGAGCTGGATCAGCACCGGCGTGCCGCGGAAGAACTCGACATAGATGCCGGAAACGGCCCGCAGAATGCCGCTCCGCGATGCGCGGGCGAGACCGACGAAGAAGCCGAGGCTGCATCCGAGGACGACGCAGATCAGCGTCAGCTGGATGGTCATCCAGAGACCGAGCGCAAGGGCTTCCTGGAAGCGGAGGACGATGGAGAAGTCGAGAGCCATCAGTATTCTCCTCAGCTCATCATCAGCTGACGGCGGCGTTCGAGAAAGCCGACGATCTGCGAGACTGGGAACGAGACGGCGAAATAGACGAGCGCGACGATCGTGAAGGTCTCGATCGGCCGATAGGTCTCCGTCGCGAGCGTCTTCGCCTGATACATGAGGTCCTGTACTGCGACGATCGCGACCAGGGCGCTCTGTTGGAAGATGCCGATACCATTGGTGAGCAGGACCGGGATCGAAGCCCGAACCGCGGTCGGCAGGACGATATGGAGGGTGCGCTGGAGCGGATTGAGCCCGAGCGCGATGCCGGCATCGAGCTGTTCACGTGGGACCGCCTGGATCGCGGCGCGGTATGCTTCGGCGTTGAAGGCCATCAGATTGAGGCCGAGTGCGAGGATGCCCATCGTCATCGATCCGAGGAAGACGTTGAACAGCATCGGCACGCAATAGAAGAACCAGACGATCTGCACGATCGCCGGCGTACACCGGAAGAATTCGACGAAAAGCACCGCCGGCAGCCGTACCGGCGAAAAGGGGCTCATGATGAGGAGTGCCAGCGGAAAGCCGAGCAAGACGCCGATGAGATTGGCAGCGGCTGTCAATTGCAGCGTGACCATCAGCCCTTCCCATAGCGGCCCGCAGGAGATGGACTGGAAGTCGAAAGTGTAATCCATCGCCCGCTCCTAGTGCCGGATATGGAATACGCGGTCGATGAATTCGCGGGTGCGCTCTTCCTTTGGAGAACCAAGCACCTGCTCCGGCGGCCCGTCTTCAACCACGATGCCGCCGGCACAGAAGATGACGCGCGAGGCGATGTTCTTCGCAAACCACATGTCATGGGTGACGATCATCATCGGCATATCCTGGGCGGCAAGCTGCAGGATGACCTGCTCGACTTCGGCGACGAGTTCGGGATCGAGCGCCGAGGTCACCTCATCGAACAACATCAACTTGGGGTCGAGCATCAGAGCTCGGGCGATCGCCACGCGCTGTTTCTGGCCACCGGAGAGCTGCGCCGGATAGGCATTGGCCTTTGCGCCAAGGCCAAAGCGCTCGAGCAGCGCCTGGGCACGCTTAGTGGCACTGGCTTTGTTCTCGCCGCGCACCTTGCACGGCGCGAGAATCAGGTTCTGAGTGACGTTCAGATGCGGGAACAGCGTGTAATGCTGGAACACCATGCCGATCGAGCGCCGCACCTCGGTGTCGATGACGGTTTTCTTGTCGGCTCCCTGCGATGATATGTATGGCTTGCCGCCGAAGCTGATCGCACCGCTGTCGATCTTCTCGAGGCCCATCATGACGCGCAGCAGCGTACTCTTCCCGCCGCCGCTCGGGCCGATGACTACGACCCTTTCGCCGGGCTTCATTTCGATGTCCAAGCCCTTGAGCACCTGGATATGCGGTCCATAGCTCTTGTGGAGAGACTGGATTTTGACAAGGGGAGCACTGAAGGACATGGTCATCGCCGATCTCGCTGGTCAAAAGAAGGGATGAGAGGCCGGGCAATCGGTGACGTGCCCGGCCCGGCCCTCGTCATTGAGCGCTCTTGAGCACTTCGTCGACGGCCTTGCGGATCAGCTCATCCACGTGACCGGTCGCGACCTTTTCCTCGAGAAAGATGTTCAGCACTTCGACGTCGGCCGCCGACAACCGATGCGGCATGCCGAATGCAACGCCTTGCTTCGCCAGTGCCGGCGTCGGGTTCAACGCAACCGCCCACTCGGGATTGGACTGGGTGAAGAGTTGATTGGTGTCGGAGGCATCGACGAGGATATCCGCGCGCCGCGATACGAGGGCGAGTCGTGTCTCGTCGTTGCCGGGAAGCCGTAGAATCGTCGCGTTCTTGATCGCGGCGGTAATCGCCTTGTCCTGCGCAGTCCCGGACATGACGGCCAGCGTCACGTCCTTCTTGTCGACGTCGGCAACCGACGTCGCGCCGCTTGGGACCTTGGGGTTTTCCTTATTGTAGGCGAGCGAGATCTGATATTCCATCGCGGGGATCGAGAACTGCACGGCCATAGCGCGGGCGGGCGTCCTGTTCAGGGCAAGGGAGAGGTCCCATTTTCCCGCCTGGAGACCGGCGACGATGTTGTCCCAGCTCGTGTCCACGAATTCCGCCTTCACTTTCAATGCATCGGCGAACTCGCGGCAAAGATCGGCAAAGAAACCGGAATATTCCCCGGAAGCCGGGTCGCGCATGACGTAGGGCGGTGCGACCGCGGCGCCGCAACGAAGAACGCCGGCTTTCTGTACGCCTTGCCAGTAGCCTTCGGCGGTCTCGGCCGAGGCGGCAGCGGTTGAAAGTCCAGTCATCAAGGCAAGCGCAGGCAGCACCCGCAGCACGGGCGAAAGCATCTTCGAAAGCATCGTCGTTTCCTCTGTTTGACGTGCGCGTGACGCGCGGTTCCTCTCGCCGGCTTGGAGCCGATCTTCAGTTTTGGTGTCGTCTTCGTGTCGACATTCAAATTAATGTCGTCTCTGTGTCGACATTGTCAAGCGGAAAAATTACATTGTCTTGGGATGCGCGTTCTGGCGTTATGCGGCCGGACAACGGGAAAGGGACGTAAGTGTCTGAGGAAACAGAGACGAAACGGGCGAAGGGTACCGGCTGGAAAAGCGTCTACGAGACGTTGCGGAACGAGATTCTGGCGCTGACCATCCCCCCCGGCCAGCTTCTCGACGAAAACACGCTCGCCGAGCGGTTCGACATGTCGCGCTCACCCGTTCGCGAGGCGTTGATCCGGCTTGCCGGCGAGGACCTCGTCGTCACGCTTTCCAACCGCAGCACCATCGTCGCGCCGATCGAGGTCGGAACCTTCCCGAAATATGTTGAAGCGCTTGATATCGCGCAACGCATGAACACCCGCCTTGCCGCCGAACTGCGGACAGAGGCCGACCTGAAGGCGATCGCCAGGCGGCAGAAGGAGTTCGAAGCGGCGGTGAAGTCCGGCAATCATCTGCAGATGTCGGAGGCGAACAAGCAATTCCACATTGCGATCGCCGCGGCCGGCAAGAACCCTTATCTCGCCGCGTTCTACGAGCGGCTGTTGAACCAGGGGCAACGGATGCTCCATCTCCATTTCGAGTATCTGGAGCGAACGCATGAAGGATATCTGCTGACGGACGAACACAATCTGATGCTCGAGGCGATCCGGGTGAAGAACGTCGACCTCGCCGACGAGCTGGCGCATGCCCATACGCGGCAGTTCCAGCAGAATTTCATCGACTTCATGCGCGAAAACTACACGACGGACGTCTCGCTTGGCCGACGTAAGGCGGCAGAGTAGAACGAGCCTGCCGACCTGCCGGGAATCGCAGCGAGCTCACATCATTGCGGAGAACTCAGGCCAGCGATACCTGGCGCGTCTCGGCGTCGATCAGAAAGGCCGCAACGGCAGCCACGAGCAGAAGGCCGGCAAAGATGCCGATGGCGAGCCCGAAACTCTGCGCCACCACCAGCCCCATCAGCGATGGAGCAAGCAAGCCGCCGAGTCGGGCCATGGCGCCGGCAGCACCCATTCCCGTCGCCCGCGATGCCGTCGGATAGAGTTCCGGCGTGTAGGCATAAAGCGCGCCCCAGGTGCCGAGCAAGGCGAAACTCATGATGAGGAGCGACGCGGCGATCAGCGTTGCAGTGCCGGCAATCACGAAGAGCAGGCAGCCAAGTGCCGAGAGGAGGCAGAAGCCTATCAGCGTAGGCCTTCGGCCCCATTTCTCGACCCCGTAGGCGGCCAGCGCGTAGCCGGGGATCTGCGCCAGCGCCAGGACGACGAGGAAACCGTAGCCCCGAACGAACCCGAAGCCTTCGCCCGCGAGCCGCGGAGGCATCCAGGTAAAGACGCCGTAATATGATATCGAGACCAGAAACCAGATGGCCAGGATCATCAGGCTGCGCTTGCGAAGATCGACCGAAAAAATGCCGGCGCTCTGCGCCACCGGCGAGGGCACCAGCGATGCATCGGCACCAAGCTGCGTCTTGCCGTTGACGACGAGGATCCGATCGACGATGGCCTTCGCCTCGGAGGTCTTTCCGCGGCGAAGCAGATAGAGCGGCGATTCCGGCACCAGGAAACGCAGCCCCAGGCCGATCAGCGCCGGCAGTGCAGTCACGGCGAAAATGTAGCGCCAGGCGTCCGCTACCCCGGCGAGGCTCGCACCCCATGCGGCGAGCGCCACGATGAGCGTGCCGACGGCCCAGAAGCCCTCCAGCATCACCAGCCAGCGGCCGCGATTGCGAGCAGGCAGAAACTCCGCCATCATCGCATAGTCGACCGGCAGAGTTCCCCCCACCGCCGCGCCGGTGAGGAACCGCAGCAGAAGCAGGACGGAAAAATCCTGTGCAAAGACCGACAGCAGGCCGAAGACTGCGTCGCAGGCGACGGTGGCAATCAGGACGCGCCGGCGGCCGATACGGTCCGCAAGCCTGCCGAAACCCGCGGCGCCGAACAACATCCCGAGAAAGAACAGCGTGCCCGTCTGCAGCGCTTGCGGAACCGACAGCCCGAAAGTGGCGGCGATCGATGCGGCCGTGAATCCGACCGCCAGCACCTGCATCGCGTCGGCAGCCCAAACCAGACCGAAAATGGCGATGAGGCGACGCTGGTAGGCGCCGGTTCCGGCGCGGTCGAGCGCATCGTCTATCGTGATTGTCGTCATTCGCCCTTTCTCCGGTTCGGCGGACCGCCGCAATCCGGAGAAGTCCGCGTGGATCGGCTGCCGGTTACAGACGTCGGCTGCCGCAGCTCAATTCGATATACGCTCCTACTTCTCGCATCGAAGGGAGGATGGCAAGCCGGGCGGGCGCCGGCGAGGCGGGATCAGCGTGAACCCCGGTCGAATGTCCCCGGGCTGACACCGCGCTGCCGCAGGATGCTCCTGGCGATCTTCTCGGTCGGGGTGCGCGGAAGCGGCGCGTCCGTGATCTCGAGGTAACGAGGGACCATATGGCGCGGCGCCAGCGCGCGGAAATGGTCGAGCAGTTCCGCCGGCGTCAGCGTCGAGCCCGGCCGGCGCGAAGCGACCACCATAATGTCCTCCTCGGTGAACTCGGACGCGACGCCGAATGCGGCGCTCTCGACGACATCGGGATGCGCTTCGGCCAGCGTTTCCACTTCATAGGCAGAGATATTCTCGCCCCGGCGCCGGATGGCCTCGTTCAGCCGGTGCTTGAAGTAGAGCCAGCCATCCTCGTCCATCACCCCCGCATCGCCGGAATGGTACCAGAGGTTTCTCAGAGTCTGCACCGTCTTGGTGTCTGCCTGGTAGTAGCCGGAAAACATGCTCCAGCTCTTTTTCGGGCGCGAGACGATCTCGCCGACCGTGCCCGGCGGCAGCGGCCTGTCCTTTTCGTCGACGACGGCCACTTCCCAGTCGGGGTGCGGCTTTCCGCAAGAGCCCGGCCGCGTGGCATCCACCGTGTCGAGGGTCACGAAGCTGGTTTCCGTCTGGCCGTAACCAGTGACGAGGCGCATGCCGAAGCGCTGCTCGAAGGCCTCCTTTTCCGGCACCATGGGAATGCACTGGCAAACCCGCACCGGATTATCCTTGTCGCTTTCGCAGGGCGCCGCCCGCATCAGTATGACGGCCATGGCTCCGAGGAGATTGGTCGCGCTCGCACCGCTTTCACGAACCTGCTCCCAGAAACGCGAGGCGCTGAACCCTTCGACCAGCGTCGCCCGGGTGCCGTAGATCAAAGGCAAGTAGACGCCGAACATCTGGGCATCGGTATGAAACAGCGGCAATGCCGAAAAATAGCTGTCGTCGGTGCTGTATCCGAGATTGGCGGCCATGGCCGCCGCCCATGAATAGCAATGATGATGCGACATCAGGGCGCCCTTGGCGGGGCCGGTCGTACCGGAAGTATAGAGGATCGCCATCGGGTCGGAATAATGCAGCCCTGCAAGGTCGACGGCCGGCAGGGAGGCCAGGCATTCCTCGAAGCGGAGGATGCGGTCGATCCGCAGGCCGGCCGCACGCGCTTCGGCGGGATCGACGCCGACCAGGACGAGGGTACGCAGGTCCGGCAGCCTCTGCTCCAACCTTGCGAGCTCGATCACGCCACGCGCGTCGGTGACCAGCACCCCCGCCCCGCAATTGTTCAGATTGTGCCAGAGCAGTTCGCCCTTCAGACCGGGATTGTTCGGCACTTCGATGGCTCCGAGGTTCGAAACCGCAAACCAGGTCGCCACGAGTTCGAAGCAATTGGGAAGCAGCATCGCAACCCGGTCGGACCTGCCGATGCCTAGCATGCGAAGACCGCTCGCAAGTCGCCAGGAGACATCGAACATCTCCTCGAAATTCGCCCGGCGCCCGCAAATATCGAGAAAGGGCGCTGATCCCAAACGCTCGGCCTGACGGAGAAGGATCTTCGGCAGGACGCGGTCTTCGATCTCGTCGTCGTGCATGCCCGGAACGGGCGAGCGGGAAACGGTGACTGTTGTTTGCGACACGGTCAAAACTCTTTTGCTCTTGCCTGCGCCTGCGGAGAGAGGAAACCACGAACCGTGGCTGCGGTCTCTCGTGCCATAGCGTCCTGAAGGGTCGAGTGAAGGCCGGCATTGATGGCGCGCTTGGCGTCCGCGACAGCGTCTGCGGGACGCTCCGCGATCCTCAGAGCCAGTTCCCGCGCCTCCTCCAGCAGGCGATCGTCCGGGACGACCTTCCAGGCGATGCCGACGTCCAGCGCCTTCCTCGCATCGTGCCGCTCGCCGAGCATGAGAAGCTCCTTCGTCACTTGTGGCCCGACCTGCTTCGTCAGCAATGCGGTTACGCCTCCCGTCACGAACAAGCCGTAGGTCACCTCGGGAAAGAACCAGCGGGCACTTTCGGAAAACAGCCGGAAATCACAGTTGATGGCCCATTCCAGCGCGCCTCCGACGCACCAGCCGTGCACGGCCGCAATCACGATCTTGCGCGACTGCATGATCTGGAGCGTGATGTTCTGAATGGCCTCGACCCAGGCTCGCGTATCCG
This sequence comes from Sinorhizobium meliloti, assembly GCF_035610345.1. Next base: position 492,598 of record NZ_CP141214.1, read on the forward strand.
CCTCGCAAGCGGTCTGCGCATCGAGATCCTTGAGGTCGTCGCCGGAACAGAATGCCCTGCCCTCGCCATGGAGAATCACGGCGCGTATGCCTTCGTCCGCTTCCGCGTCGGCGAGCGCCCGGGAGAGCCCGTCGACGAGCTGCCGGTTCATCGCATTCAGCCGCTCCGGGCGATTCAGCCTTACCCAGGCGACCGCTCCCTCGTTCTTGGAGATGACAGTGTTGTTCATCGTCTCCCTCCTCACACGATCATCGGCTCGGCATAGGAGCCCCAGACCTCCCGAAGAGCGCCGCAGATCTCACCGAGCGTCGCCTTGGCCTTCACCAGTTCGATCGTTTTCGGCAGCAGATTGACGTCTTCGTATTGCGCCTGCTCGGCAAGCTCCTTCAGAAGGCGCTGGATGCGCCCGTTGTCACGGTTCGCCCTCACGGCGTTCAGACGGTCGATTTGCAGCTGCGTGCAATGCTCGTCATAGGGATGAATGTGAACATCCGCCGTACTGGTCGCCGGATCGGCGTATTTGTTCACGCCGACCGAAATCTTTTCTCCCGAGTCGATTTTCTTGAAGGTCGCATAGGCGGAGTCGGCGAGCTTCCGCTGGAACCACCCCTCCTCCACCAGCTTGATCGCGCCGCCCCGTTCGTCGATTTCATCGAGTATCTTCCAGACTTCGCCCTCCATGTCCTTCGTCAGCCGCTCGATGAAGTAGGAGCCGCCGAGAGGATCGATCACCGAGGTCACGTTGATCTCTTCGCGGATGATCTGCTGGGTTCGGATGGCGAGCTTCATCGCCTCCTCGGTCGGGATGGCGAAAGCCTCGTCCAGACCGTTGGTATGCATGCTCTGGCATCCGCCGAGCGCGGCGCCGAGCGCCTGAATGGCGGTTCGCATGAGGTTGTTGTGGTGCTCGACCTTGGTCAGGCTCATGGCAGCGGTCTGCACATGCACGCGCAGACGCATGGATTCCGGTCTGCGTGCGCCGAAGCGCTCCGACATGATCTTGGCATAGACGCGCCGCGCGGCCCGGAACTTGCAGATCTGCTCGAAGAAGTCCTGATGACTGATGAAGAAGAACGACAGGCGGGGGGCAAACTCGTCGATATCCATGCCGGCCTTGGTCACCTCTTCGCAATAGGCGATGGTGAAAGCCATGATGAAAGCGATTTCCTGAAGCGCGTTCCCGCCGACATCCGAGAGGTGATATCCGCTGAGGCTGACGGGATTGATCTTCGGGGTGGCGCAGGCGCTGTGCATGATGAGGTCGCGCAGCAGCCGGACGGCCGGCCGAACCGGGTAGATCCATTCCTTCTGGGCAACGTATTCCTTGAGCGGGTCGGCCTGCAGCGTGCCGGTGAGCTTATGCAGGTCGCAACCACGCTGTTCCGCCACCGTGACGAACATGGCGTAGATGACCCAGGCTGAGGGATTTATGGTGAGAGAGACCGAGATCTTCTCGAGGTCGATGCCGTCGAACAGGCGGTCGACGTCGTCCACCGTATCGATGGCGACGCCGACACGCCCGACCTCGCCGAAGGCCATAGGGTCGTCGGAATCGAGCCCCAGCAACGTAGGAAGGTCGAAATCGGTCGAAAGACCGGTCTGACCCGTCTGGATCATGTATTTGTAGCGCTGGTTGGTCGCCTCGGGGTTGCCGAAGCCGGCGACCTGGCGGATGGTCCAGGGCCGGCCCCGATACATGGTCGGATAGACGCCCCGCGTGAACGGATAGGCGCCCGGAAAACCGAGGTCGCTTGCGGGAATATCGGCAATGTCGGCCGCCGTATAGACCCGCTTCAGCGGGATGCCGCATTCCGTCTCAAACACCGGCTTCTCCTCCGGCCGCCTTTCGAGAGCGGCGGCAAGAGCGCCCTCCTCCCATTCGGTCTGTCTTCGCCGGATGTCTTCGATCGCCGCTCCCGAGAACAGTTTCACGTCGTCCATGAGTCGTCCTCCCAACCCAGCAGAGCGCGCGCGGCGACGGACGGATCGATCCGCCGGTCCGCCACGGCTCGAACATGCCGCTCGAGCGTCTCTGGCTCCCGCTGAAATTTCTGCTGAAACAGGTGCCTGGCCGTTCCGAGAATGCGCGTCCTGCAGATGTTGCGCTGACGGTCGGCCAGTTCGCCACTTCCGTTCAGATGCGCCCAGTGCTCCCCGATGGTGTTCTTCAATTCGCGGATGCGTTCGCCCGAAACGGAGCTGACCGGCAGGACAGGCGGCTTCCAGTCCGAACCGGTGCCCTCTCCGCCAAGCGCCATCATCCCCCGAAGCGCCGACACCGTTGCCGATGCCTCGGGCTTGTCGCATTTGCTGACGGCGTGAATGTCCGCGATTTCCAGGATGCCGGCCTTGATCGCCTGTATGTCGTCACCGAGGCCGGGCGCGGACAGGACGACGATCGTGTGCGCCGCCGCGACCACCTCCACCTCGTCTTGTCCCACTCCGACCGTTTCGATGATGATCGGCGAATAACCCGCCGCGTCGAGGATATCGACGGCCTGGAGTGTCGAGCGCGCCAGTCCGCCGAGGTGACCTCGGGTCGCCATGCTGCGCACGAAGGCATTGCCCGCCGCGGCCGCATCGCTCATCCGGACGCGATCGCCCAGTATTGCGCCACCCGAAAACGGGCTGCTCGGATCGACCGCAATGACGCCGACCTTGTGGCCTTCGGCGGCATAGGCCTTGATCAGGGCGGAAACGAGCGTGGACTTGCCTGCGCCCGGGACACCGGTAATCCCGACGACATGAGCTCTTCCACCGCGCTTGTAGAGTTCGCCCAGGGCAAAGGCCGCTTCCCTGTGCCCCTCTTCGGCGCGGGAAATCATCCGGGCAATGGCGATCGGCCGCCCGGCCAGGACGCCCTCGGCCAACTCCGTGGAGGGCGTGTAGACCCCGCGCTTCGCCGATCCGGGCTGCGTGACGACGGTCATATGCGGCCACGGGCGGCGACGAGGTCGGCAATCGCCGTGACGATCACCTCCGCACGCGCCTCCTGCGGAACGATCGCATCGACGCCGCATTCCAGCAAGGCGGGATAGTCCTGCTCAGGGATCACGCCGCCGGCGACCACGAGAACGTGCTCGGCGCCCTCCTCGCGAAGGCAGCGGCACAATTCGCGAAACAGCGGGACATGCGACCCCGAAAGAAGGCTGACGCCGATGACGTCGACATCCTCCTGGATCGCCGCCGCGACGACGTCCTTCGGCGACTTGTAGAGCCCCGTATAGACCACTTCCATGCCGGCATCGCGCAGAATGCGCGCCACCACTTTGGCGCCGCGGTCATGGCCATCGAGGCCCAGCTTGGCGACAAGGACACGAATGGTGTCCGCCGCGTGCGACGGAGTTTCGGCGTCGTCGCCAAGGCCATCGCCGGTGCGATTCGTTTCGGTCATCGGCTGCCTTCCCTATTCTGCCGCGAGGTGGGGAAGGCCCGCGCCGAGGGACAGAGCCGCCTCGATGGACTGCGTGATGATGCCCAGCCCGAGGTCGATCTCCTCTTCGGAAATCGTCAACGGCGGCGCGATGCGGAACACGCCGCCCATGCCGGGAAGCTTGACGATGTTCATGCTCAATCCCCGGCGGAAAGCCTCGGCGGCGATCCTGCCGCCAAGCTCGTGATCGGCGCTCCTGCTCGGGCCCGGCTTAACGATCTCGACGCCGAGCATGAGGCCGCGGCCGCGAACGTCGCCGACGCATTCGAACCTCTGCTTCAGTTGCGACAGTCCGTCGGAGAGCTTCGCGCCTGTCAGGCGGGCGCGGTCGACGAGCCCTTCCTCGGCAACGACATCGAGCACGGCCAGCCCTACCGCGGCCGGCAAGGGATCCGAGACATGCGTCGTGTAGAAGAGGAAACCCTTCTCATGTGCCGCGTCTTCGATCTCGGCGGTCGTCATCACGGCAGAAAGCGGCAAGCCGGCGCCGATCGTCTTCGAAAGCGTGAGTATGTCGGGCGTGACGCCGTCGCGCTGGAATGCGAACATGCTGCCGGTCCGGCCGATCCCGGTTTGCGCCTCGTCCAGAATGAGCAGCATTCCGCGCGCGTGGCATTTCTCCTTCAGCGCTGCGAGATAGCCCTGCGGCAATTCGAGCATTCCGCCGCTCGACAGGATCGGCTCGGCTATGAAGGCGGCGAGGCTGCCGGTCGACTGGCTGTCTATGAGCGCGAAGGCATCCTCCAGTTCCGTCTCCCAGTCGAGGCTGCCGTCCGGATGGCGAAAGCGCGGACGGAACGCGTTGGGCGCGGGAATGGTGAGCGAGCCGACCATCGCGGGGCCATATCCCCTGCGGCCGGCACTGTACGTGGCGGAACTCGCCGCGCCCGTCATGCCGTGCCAGCTTTTGGAGAAGGCGACGATTTCATGCCTGCCGGTGACCAGCTTGGCCATGCGGATCGCCGCCTCGTTGGACTCCGCCCCGGTCGAAAGCAGCATGACCCGGTCGAGGCCGGGCGCCAGCGCGGCCAGGCGCTCTGCCAGGTCGACGACAGGCCGCGACAGCATTCCGCTGAACAAATGCGCGACCTTTTCCATCTGTCGCTGGACGGTTTCGACGATCCGCGGATGGGAATGGCCGACCAACGCACTCATCTGTCCCGATGTGAAATCGAGGATGGGCCGATCGTCCGCATCGAAAACGAAGGAGCCCCGGGCCCGCTCGATGATCGCCGGGTCGAAGCTTCCGCCATAGCGTATCAGATGCCTGCTCGCGGCCGCCCAAAAGGCGGGATCCTGATTGTTCGACATTGTAAGCCTCCAAACACCTGGGAATCGATAGCGGCTGACAAGTTCTGTGTAAAATTGATAGTATTGGGATTCAGATATAAGGAAAACTGATATGCACGGACCGCTCGACCTTCGCCTGCTGATCACCTTCGTGCATGCTGCCCATTCCGGGTCGCTGAGCGCGACGGCGGTGCAGGTCGGGCGTACGCAATCCGCGGTCACGATGCAGATGCAGCGGCTCGAGGAGATGCTCGGCCAGAGCCTGCTGCATCGCAGCGGCAGCGGTGTTCGGCTCACCGGCAGCGGCGAACGCTTCCTGCCTCATGCCGAACGCATCCTGAAAATGCACGACGAGGCGGTGTCGGCCTTTTCTGAAAAGGGTTTGCACGGCTCCATGGTTTTCGGCAGCCCGGAGGACTATCTGATATCCTTCTTTCCGGCGCTCCTGAGGAGCTTCGGCACAAAATACCCCGACGTCGAAATCAAGGTCGTATCCGCTCCCACGGCCGAATTGCGGGCGCTTCTGCAATCGCACAAGGTCGATCTCGCGCTCGTTTCGACGCCCAACCTGAACGACGTCGAAACCATCATCAGAACGGAGCCGCTCGCCTGGGTCGGCAGCAAGCCGGCGCTGGAGCTGCATGATTTCGGCGACACGGTGCCCCTGGCCCTGCCGGCGTCGAACGCCATGGACCATCGCGCAGCCCGGGAGGCGATGGCGCGCGCCGGATTGCGCTACAAGATATCCTATGCGAGCAATAGTCTTGCTGGTCTGATCGGTCTTGCACGCTCCGGACTTGCCGTCAGCGTCATGACGCAGGAAGCCGTTCCACCGGATCTCCACATCCTGAATGCGCCGCTTCCGGAACTGCCGCATCTGGGCATCTTGCTGGCGTTCGCTGACGCCGACCACCAATCTCCCGCGGTCGCGGCCTTCGCCGAACATGTTCGGGCGGTCTTGCCAACGCTTTGAGATATGGATCTGAATTCCGTCGCCGGATCATGGCTGCGGCGGGCCCCTCTCCTGCCGCAGCCATGATGTTCACGAACGCCGCACTTCATGCAACCGTCGGTGCTCTATTTCTGAAAATAGGTCGGCCTTCCGTCCTCGCCCCTTTTCCATTCGTAGATCACATAATCCGGACGCGTGATATCGCCCTTGTCGTCATAACCGATCTCACCCAGGACGGTCGACCACGGTCCGCCCGCCTTGATGGTTTCGGCGACCTTCTGCGCGTCGTCGGCCGAACCCGTTTTCTCGATGGCCGCGGCAACGATCTGCACGGCGATATAGGCGTAGAGCGTATAGGCTTCCGGCTCGAAGCCGGCGGCACGGAAGGTTTCGACCACCTCCTTGGCGGCCGGATTGCGCCGCGGATCGGGAGCGAAGGTGTTCAGCGTCCCGACGACTGCGTCGCCGGCGATCGATGCCAGTTCGCTGGAAACCATGCCGTCGCCGGAAAAGAGGGTGGCGCCGAGCCCCTGATCGGCGGACTGTCGCATGATCAGGCCGGCCTCGGTATGCAGTCCTCCGAAGTAGATGAGCGTTACGCCGGCATTCTTCATCTTGGCGATCAGCGCCGAGAAGTCTTTCTCTCCGGCGGTAATTCCCTCGTAAAGCACTTCTTCGATGCCTGAGCCGTTCAGCACCTGCTTTGCCACGTCGACGATACCTTGCCCGTAGGGCGTCTTGTCGTGAACGATCGCTATCTTGTCCCCGTGAAAATTGGCGGCGATGTACTCGCCCGCGACCTTGCCCTGCTGGTCGTCACGCCCGCAGGTGCGGAACGTGTTCCAAAGGCCGCGCTCGGTGAACTGCGGATTTGTCGATGCGGGCGTGATCTGGAGGACACCGTTTTCCGCATAGACTTCCGAAGCGGGGATCGATACGCCGGAATTGTAATGCCCCACGACGTAGCGGACGCCGTCCGCGACGAACTTGTTGGCAACCGAAATGCCCTGCTTGGGATCCGAAACGTCGTCTCCGATGACGATCTTGAGCTTTTCGCCAAGCACACCACCGGCGGCGTTGAGATTGGCAACGGCACGTTCCGCGCCCTTGACGAACTGCGCTCCGAAAGCAGCGTTCGGTCCCGTGACCGGACCGGCGACACCGATCAGGATGTCGGCCCAGGCAGTGCCTCCGGGTGCGACGATCGACGTCGCGACCACGGCGGACAAGAGTAGTTTCTTCATTGTTGCGCTCCCAGTACTGCTGCGGGCCCCCGATGAAGCCTCCTGCGCTGCCCACTCGTGACGCAGAAAGCCGTCTGGCGCGCAGAGATACGCGTCAGGCATTCCGTACCGGCGACTTTGGATCGTATCGTTCCCTGGACGGGCCTCTTCTATTTCTCCGAGGCATCGGCGCCCGCCAATGCCCGCCACCCTCCACCTGCTAGGCGCGCCGCCCGTGCGTGCTGCGCCCTGTCCTCCCTCAGCCTGATATCTCCACCGCCACTGCGGTCGCCTCGCCGCCGCCGATACAGACGGAAGCTATGCCGCGTCTGAGGCCGCGGCGGCGCAGCGCATTGACGAGCGTGACGATCACCCGGGCGCCCGAGGCGCCGATTGGATGGCCCAGTGCGCAGGCGCCGCCGTGGACGTTCACCTTTTCCGCGGCAAGGTCCAGTTCGCGCATTGCCGCCATCGGCACGACGGCAAAGGCCTCGTTGATTTCGAAGAGATCGACCTCACCGATGTCCCAGCCGATGCGCAGGCAGAGTGCCTTGATCGCTCCGATCGGCGCCGTCGGAAAGAGCCTGGGGGCATCCGCATGGGTGGAGTGACCGCAGATCGTCGCCAGAGGCGCGATGCCCTTTTGATCCGCCGCCGACCGGCGCATCAGCACCAGCGCCGCCGCGCCGTCCGAAATCGAAGAGGCGTTGGCAGCCGTGATCGTGCCGCCGTCGCGAAAAGCCGGTTTCAACAGGGGAATCTTGTCGAGCCGCGCCTTTTGCGGCTGCTCGTCCAGGCTGACGGTTCGTTCCCCCTTGCCCGAGACGATGCTCAAGGGGACGATCTCCTCCGCAAAGCTGCCGTCGGCACTTGCCTTTTGCGCCTTCTCGAGGGACGCAATGGCATACTCATCCTGGGCGCTGCGGGTGAATTGGTAGGCTTCGGCGCAATCCTCGGCAAAGGTGCCCATCAGGCGCCCCTTGTCATAGGCATCCTCGAGGCCATCGAGGAACATGTGGTCCAGCACCTTCTGGTGGCCGATGCGATAGCCCTGCCGCGCGCGGTCGAGCAGATAGGGGGCATTGGTCATGCTTTCCATGCCGCCCGCAACCACGATCGAGGCGGAATCCGCCTTGATCAGGTCATGTGCCAGCATCGCCGCCTTCATGCCCGAACCGCACATCTTGTTGACGGTGGTCGCGCCGACGCCGGGAGGAAGACCCGCAGCGAGCGCAGCCTGACGGGCTGGCGCCTGTCCCTGTCCCGCGGTCAGGACACAACCGAACATCACCTCATCGACCGCATCCGGCGCAAGTCCGGCGCGTTTCAGAGCATCGGCAATCGCGGCCGCCCCTAGCTCGGCGGCGCAAAGGTCCCTCAACTCACCTTGGAAACTGCCAAGCGGGGTTCGGGCCTGCCCGACGATGACCACAGGATCCTGCTTGTTCATTCGAACCTCCCTGCATGGCCATGCTTACCGGGGCGCCATGCGCAAAGCCCCGTCGAGGCGGATGACCTCGCCATTAAGCATCGTATTCTCGCAAATATGCTTCACGAGGGCGGCATATTCCTCGGCCCGACCAAGACGCGGGGGAAAGGGCACACTTGCCGCGAGCGCGTCCTGAACATCCTGAGGCATACCGGCCATCATCGGCGTATCGAAGATGCCAGGCGCAATGGTGACGACGCGAATTCCAAAACGCGCGAGCTCGCGCGCGGCCGGAAGCGTCAGCGCGGCGACGCCGCCTTTCGACGCAGCGTAGGCGGCCTGGCCGATTTGCCCGTCGAAAGCGGCGATCGAGGCGGTATTGACGATCACCCCCCGCTCTCCGTCGGCGTCCGGCACTCCCTGCGACATGACCTCGGCGGCAAGCCGTATCATGTTGAATGTCCCGATCAGATTGACGGCGACCGTGCGGGCGAAACTGCCCAGCGCGTGCGGGCCGCTCCTGCCGAGAATTTTCTCGCCGGGCGCAGTGCCGGCACAATTCACCAATCCGTGGACGTGCCCGAATTCCTGTTTCGCGAACGCCAGAGCGGCGGTGGCGTCGGCCTCACTCGTCACGTCGGCATTTCGGAAGCACACCGCCGCGCCGAGTTCGGCGGCAAGCGCCTCTCCCGCTCGAGGCTTCAGGTCGAGCCCCAGCACCCTCGCGCCCTCCTGAGCCAGCATGCGCGTCACAGCCGCGCCCAGTCCGGAACTGGCCCCCGTGACGATAAAGACGCGGCCCTTGAGTTGCATAGGCTCCAGCTCCAACTTTTCCAACCGGGATGATGCAGAGGAGAAATATGGTATGCAATGACCGAATGACTCAGATTACGTGATCGCTTTTGCAATGTTCGACGAGAGGGGCGTCGCCCATGGAACGCCGGATGATCGCCCCATGTTTCATGGACGATACGCTCGAATGCCTCCAGCGCCATGGAGTGGACGCCGAACCCCTCCTTGCACAAGCCGGCCTGCCATCCGTCGTCACCGGTCCGGTTTCGGCCGAACAATACGGCGCCTTCTGGCATGCGGTGGCACAGGCCATGGATGACGAGTTTTTCGGCGAGGGCGCTCGGCCGATGCGCGCCGGCAGCTTCGCATTGCTGTGCCACGCCATTCTTTCGACCGTGACGCTCGAACATGCGCTGCGGCGAGCGCTGCGCTTCCTCAGGGTGGTCCTCGAGGAACCGCATGGCGAGCTGGTCGTCGAAAACGGGCTGGCACAGATCGTCCTGAAGGACGCCGGCGCGACGCGCTCCGCCTTCGCCTATCGTACCTTCTGGATCATCCTGCATGGCGTCAATTGCTGGCTGATCGGACGCCGGCTTCCGATCCGCTGGGTCGACTTCCGCTGCAGTGCGCCCCCCGCCGGAACCGATTATCGGCTCTTCTTCGGCGCGCCCGTCCACTTCGATCAGCCCCGGACGCGGCTCGTTTTCGATGCCGAGTACCTGAAACTGCCGCCCATTCGTGACGAGCGGGCACTGAAGCACTTCCTCCGGCATGCGCCTGCAAATATTCTCGTGCGCTATCGCCACGACGCGGGATTGTCCGCGGCAATACGCCAGCGGCTCCATGCCACGGCTCCGTCCGCCTGGCCGGGTTTCGAGGCGCTTGCCGCGCGCATGCGGATTGCAGCGCCGACCCTTCGACGCAGATTGAAGCAGGAGGGCCAGACCTATCGATCGATCAAGGAGGACCTGCGCCGGGCGCTTGCGATGGAAGCCCTCGCCGACGGCCGGACGAATGTGGCCCAGCTTGCCGTCGAGCTCGGCTTTTCCGAGCCGAGCGCCTTTCACCGCGCATTCCGGAAATGGACCGGAAAGTCCCCGGCGCAATTCCGGCGCAATGCGACGCGGACGGAATTCTCGGAAAGCACTTCACCACGGAAACGCAGTCAGCCCCAGGAGAGCTGATCTTTAGGCAGCCGGCCACTTGGATCATACACGTCGACGCGATGCGGCAGATCCGGTCCCCACGTCCAAAGTACGAGATTCCGGTCTTCCGCTTCGGTCCCCGGCGCGAAACTCGGAACCAGGATGCCGGCGGTCCCGCGCGGATGAAGACGGTCGTAAATGGCCCAGGAGGCCGGACGCCTCCCCTCGGCAAGCGCGCCCGCCCAGCTGCAGGCCATCTCCTCCAGCGATACCCCGTGTTCCGCCCTCCCCCTCTCGGTCGTCAGATCAGCGATGTCGGCGCAATCGATGTCGTAGGAGCAAAGCACGCAAGGATCGATACGATGGGCGAAGCCCTGATTGGCCTCCTTGACCGCTGTCATGATGCTGAGTGCAAGGTAAAGCGTCTTCACGCCCTTCGGGTTGAAGCGTGCGCCCTTTATTGCCGCGCCATCGCCGGATGTAGGTTTGAAAGCCCAGCGTGGGTCATGCGCGCGATAGCAGGTTCCGGTGAACCTCAAGCAAAGCCCCCGAGGGCCATGTGGTCGAGATAATCGCGCACGGCCGCCGCCTTGCCGTCCTTCACCAGAGCTTCGGCCGTTCTTCCGCCGAATGCCGGGAGGGGCTGGGCGCGATACCACGCCATTGCCTGCTCCTTGCCGCCCGCCCAGTCGGTGACGCGGCTGATGATCTCGAGCATTTCGCGGAGGCGGTTCTGCGTCTTCGTCGCCCGGCTGCGCTCCAGCCGGTAGAGCGTTTCACGCGCAAGCCCGGCCGTTTCCGCAAGTTGCGTTTTCGACATGCCGAAGCCGTCCGCGACCTGCTGAACCGCGATCTTTCCGCCCTTGTCCATGTAGGACAGTATCAGCGGTCCGCCATCGCTTTGGGTCTTTTGAGCCTGAGCCATCTTGCGCCATATCCAAAAGCATATTTCCTGTGCAAAATATATGGCAGGGAATGCGATTTCGCAAGATAGACACGAGCGCCCAGCTCTAACAAGGATTTCGACCGTCCTTCAATTCCGAAAGCGAAACCGCCTTCTTCCAGAGATCGGCATCGACGAAAACGGGCTGCTTTCGTCCGGAGTGGCCGGGAAGCCTTACGCCGGCGGCGCCATGGGAGGCGACCAGATTATCCATCGCTTCGCCGAAGCGATCGGCGGCGAAGTGACCAGGGTCGATGGCGATCAGGAATTGGCCGACATGCGGCGGCCCACCCTCGTCGTTTCCGAAGGCGCTCGCCTCCGTGCTGAGGGCCGAACCGGTCAGGGCGGCAGCAAGGATTTCCACGAGAAGGGCGATATTGGCGCCCTTGCGGCCGCCGGCGGGCAGCAGCGAGCCTTCCAGCCCGGTGGTCGCGTCGGTCGTCGGCTGGCCGTTCCCGTCCTGCGCCCAGCCGATCGGGATTGCCTCGCCGCGATCTCGGCGCAGGATCATCTCGGTCTTGGTGACGGCACTCATGCTCTGGTCGACGACGATTGCCGGTGCCCCTTCTTTCGAAGGTACGGCGAAGGCAAGCGGGTTCGTGCCGAAGAGCGCCCGCGTCGCCCCCGGCGGCGCAACGGAGGCAGGCGCATTCGAAACGCACATGCCGATCAGGCCGGCGTCGGCAAGGGGCCGGACGTGATGACCGAGGGCGAGGCAATTATAGGAGTTGCGCACCGCCATTGCCGCGAGGCCCGCTTGGCGTGCGAGGTCGATCAGGACCGGCGTACCGGCGGCAATGGCGGGATGTGCGAAGCCGGATCTTGCGTCGACCGTGACCGTCACACCGCGCGTCGTCACCTCGGGAACGGCTTCTCCAGCGACCTTTCCGATCGCCAGGTGCCTGCAGAAGATCGGCAGGTAGTAAAGGCCGCAGACGCGATTGCCGTCGGCCTCCGCTGCGGCGATCGCGCTCGCCACGGCGCGTGCGTTTTCGGCTGCCGCACCATGGACCGCCAGCGCCTTGAGGCAAACTGCCTCGATCTCTTCACGGGAGGTTTCGACCGGTGTCATCGACTTGCTGCGTAGCGTCTTTCGCCTTCGGCGACCAGGTCTTCGGCGAGCTGGAAACCGAGTCCCGGCTTCCTGAAGGCATCCAGCCAGCCGTTTTTGGGAGCCAGATCGGGCGAGGAGACGATATCCTTCCGGACGAGCTGCCACATGATCTGGTTACCGTCGTCGAGATTGGGAATGGCAAGCCCTATGTGGTGTTCCGCGCAGGTGGTGATGCCGGTGGTAAAGGAAGAATGGATGCAGATCTTCAGTCCGGCGGCCTCCGCCACGGCTGCCGCCTTCATCATCGGCTGTATGCCGCCGATTTCACGCGGGCCGATGCAGATCATGTCCGCGGCACGCTGGCGGCATATCTCATAGACGTCGTAGAGCGTAAAGGCGGCCTGATCCGCAACGATCGGGATACCGACTTTCTCGCGGACATGCGCCATGGCCGGGATGCTCCAGCTCACCGTTGGCTGCTCGATGAACTCGATGTCGAATTTTTCGAGCTTTCGGCACATGTTGATCGCGTCATGGACGCTCCAGCCTTCGTTTGCATCGAGGCGCAGCCGCGCGTCGCCGATCTCGCGGCGAACCGCCGCGGTGATCTCCAGGTCGAGCTTCTCGCCGCGACCGACCTTGAGATAGAAGACCCGCTCGCCCTGGGCATGACCCACCGCGGCATCGCGCGCAAGCTCCTCGGCGGTCTCGCCCTGCAGGAAATAGAAGTAGCCGACCGCCTTCCGGTGAGCCCCCCCGAGCAGCTGGTGGACCGGCAGCCCGGCGAGTTTGCCCTGCAGATCCCACATGGCCATGTCGATTCCGGAAAATATCTGATTGGCCGCCCGCATGATATTGGCGCCGTGTCCGAGATATTCCTGGTGGAAGATGCGCGCGATGAGCGGCGCCACATCATGGGGCGAATGGCCGACGAGGTGCTTGGCGAGGCGATGGAGGATAGCCGCCGTACCGGTCTGGTCCGGCGCGACCGTGCACTCGCCGACCCCTACCGTGCCGTCATCTGCCTCGATCTCGATGAGGTTGACCGCGAAGGATTCACGGATGCCGTAGGACCAGTGGTAGGGTTGCTTGAGCGGCAGTACCAGCGGGCGGACGCGGACGTTTGATATCTTGACCATTCTCGGAGTTCCTCGAAAAGACGGCCGGCACGGCCGGTCCGGTATATCTGCGCCGGGTTCTCCGGCACGCACCCTTCCCGCCCGCCGGCAGGGAGACCTGCAGGCGGGACGAGACGTTCGTCGATAGATGCGGCGCGTTTTACATGCCGAGCGACTTCAGATAGTCGGCGGCGACCGTTTCGATGGTCTTCTTCTCCACATCGACCTGGCTGTTCAAACGCTGCATCGTGGCGTCATCGAGCTTCTTCGAGACCGCTTCGAGCGTTTCCTTGAGATCCGGATTCGCGTCGAGCACTTCCTTGCGCACGACGGGGGTCAGCGCATAGTTGGGGAAGAAGCCCTTGTCGTCCTTCAGCGTCTTCAATCCGAGCGCCGCGATCTGGCCGTCGGTCGCCTGCGCGGCGATCGTGTCGAGATCGCCATTGGCGAGAGCGTTATAGGCGAGACCAAGATCCATCGGCCTGATATTGGCCCGACCGGTTTCGAAACCGTAGACCTTCTCCAAACCGATCAGGCCGTCCGGACGCTTCGGAAATTCGGCCGTCGTGCCCATGAGGACATCCTTGCCGTCGTTATACGCCTTGGCGAGGTCGGAGATCGTCTCCATGCCGTCCGTCTTGGCGTTGCCCGGCTTGATGACATAGGCGTAGGTGTTGTTCGCTGCGGACGGCGCCAGCCAGACGAGGCCTTTTTCGCCGTCGAGTTCCTTGACGCGGTTGTAGGTCTCTTCCGGCGAAAGCCGTTCCGTCACCTTGTTGAAGGTGATGAGCGACGTCCCCGTATATTCCCAGTAGAGATCGACCTCGCCGTTCTCCAGTGCGGCGCGAACGATCTTCGTGCCCATGCCGTCTTTCTTGTCGACCGTGTGGCCCTTGCTCTGAAGGAGCTGCTTGGTGATCTCTGCGATGATCAGCTGCTCGGTAAAGTTTTTGCCGCCGACGGTAAGGCTGGCGGCCCAGGCAGTCGTCGTGACGAGCGCGATGGCGGCCGCCGACAGAAGGGTCTTGGCAAGTTTCGGTGCGAAGTTCATTTCAGTTCCTCTCTCTCATTTTGTTATCGTAGCGGATTGATGCCCCGTGGAACGAGGTAGTACTGAATCTGGCCGACGATGAAATCGACCAGGACCGCGAGCATTGCCGTGGGAATGGCCCCGGCCATCATCATCGGGAGTTCGTCCAGCGAGATCCCGGTGAAGATCAGTTCGCCAAGCCCGCCCGCGCCGATCAGAAAGACCAGGGGCGCCGAGCCGACGCAGATCGCGAGCGCCGTGCGGATGCCGCCGAAGATCACGAAGAGGGCGTTTGGAAGTTCGACGCGCCACAGAACCTGCCGCGGCGTCATGCCCATCCCGGTTGCGGCCTCCACAAGGTGCGGCGGCACGGCGCGCAGGCCGGCATAGGTGTTGCGCACGATCGGCAGGAGGGTGGCCGCCCAGAGGCCGAACACCGCGGGCACCGTGCCGATCCCGAGTAGCGTCATCGAAAGCGCCAGGATCGCGAGCGTCGGCACGGTGCTGCCGATATTGAAGATCTGCATCACGGCTTCCGAAACGAGGCGGAAGGCAGGCCGTGAAAGGACGATGCCGACCGGTACCGCCACAAGGATGGCGAGCCCTCCCGCCCAGGCGACCAGCTCCAGATGCTGCACGGCGAGATAGGAAATGTCGTCGGAATAGGCGAGGATTTCCTCCGCCATGCCGCTCCACCACAGCCAGACGACGGCTCCGGCCAGCACGACGAGCACGATCATCGGTGCGGTCTCGATCCGGCGGCGATGCTGCGGTGCGGCCTGGCCGGCGAGAGCGCTCATGCCTTCCCTCCATGGCCGAGATTGTGCACGATGGAACGGTAGCTCATCACGCCCGCCATCCGCCCGCCCTCGTCGACGCAGGGCAGCAGCGCCATGTCGTGTGCGAACATCATCGACACGGCCTGCCTAAGATCGCCGGTGGTCGGGACGGCGGACTTTACCGGTTCCGCATGATCGCCCACCGTACCGGAGCGCAGCTCCGCCACCTGCTCGCTCAAGAGAGATTGCGGTGCGCCGTCGGCGTTCAGAACGAAGACTGCAGCGCTGCGCGACGATCGCATGCGCTCGAGCGCATGTTCGACCGAGTCCGTACTCCGGACCGTGATGAAACCCGTCTCCATGGCGTCGCGCACCGAGACGAGCCTCAGCCGCTTGAGTGCCCGGTCGGAGCCCAGGAAGTCTTCGATGAAGCTGTTGGCGGGACGGGCGAGCAACTCGTCGGGCGCGGCATATTGTTCGAGCCTGCCGCTGCGGAAGATCGCGATCTTGTCCGCCATCTTCACCGCTTCGTCGAGATCGTGCGAGACGAAGATGATCGTCTTGCGGATCTCCCGCTGCATCTTCAGAAATTCTTCCTGGATGACTTCGCGGTTGATCGGATCGATCGCCCCGAACGGTTCGTCCATCAGCATGACCGGCGGATCGGCCGCCAGCGCGCGCAGGACGCCGACACGCTGCTGCTGGCCGCCGGAAAGTTCCTTCGGATAGCGCGTGAGGAAAAGGTCGGGCTGGAGACCGACAAGCTCGAGGAGCTCTTTGGCGCGGTCGCGCGACTTGCGGCGATCCCAGCCGAGGAGGTCTGGCACGACACAGATATTTTCCTCGATCGTCTTGTTCGGGAAAAGGCCGATCTGCTGGATCACATAGCCGATGCTCCGCCGCAGCTTGATCGGATCGATGGTGCTCGTGTCCTTGCCGTTGATGAAGACCTTGCCGCTGGTGGGCTGAATCAGCCGGTTGATCATCTTCATCGTCGTCGTCTTGCCGCACCCCGAAGGGCCGAGCAGCACGCAGATCTCTCCTGTGGGTAAATCCAGACTTACATTGTCGACGGCAATGAGGGGATCTTGCGCCGGGCCGTAGTGTTTCGTCAGATTTTCGAGCCGGATCATGGCGTGACCTCCCCCTGAATACCGCGTGACGTGAGAAGGCGCTGTACGAGCGCGAGGAAAAGGTCGGCTGCGATCGCAAGCAGCGAGACCGCCAGCGCCCCGGTCACCAGCTGACGCGGATCGGACTGGCTGATGCCGCGCGAGATGAACGTGCCGAGGCCGCCCGCGCCGATATAAGCCGCGATCGCCGTCACGCCGATGTTCATGACGACGGCCGTCCTGACCCCGGCCATTATGACGGGAATGGCAAGCGGGATTTCGACCTGGCGCAGACGTTGCCAGGTGCTCATCCCCATGCCTTTCGCGGCCTCTCGAAGAGACGGATCGACATTGGTGATGGCGGTGTAGGTGTTGCGGATGATGGGAAGCTGGGAATAGAGAATGACGGCTACGACCGCCGGGACATAGCCGATGCCGTGGCCGATCGGCGAGAGCAGCGGGATCATCAGGCCGAACAGCGCAATCGACGGAACCGTGATCATCATCGACGCGAGATAGAGCACGGTATCGGCCGTGCTCTTCGACTGCGTGATCGCAATCCCGATCGGCACGGCCGTCGCGATCGCAATCCCGACCGCCAGGAAGACGATCGAAATGTGCTCGATCGTCCGCGTGCCTATGACGTCCAGATTGTCGATGATGAACCGTATGATCTCCATTCGTTGCGGCCTGCCTTTCCTAAACTGGGTCACGATGTCTCGGTCGGATTCGACCTGAACCGTGCGTGACCGATTCCAAAAAATCAGAGCGGGCGGCAGGCGGGACACCCGGCCTTCCGCACTGATGCGCGCCCCTGTCAAACGCTCGTCAGAGCTCGCCGTACAGTTTAGCGGCATTCCCGAAAGTGTAGCGCAGGGGCACCGATCCCTCGACCCGCCATGCTTCGACCGTATCTCCTTTCAGAAGGGCGCAAGCGGCTTCGGTATCGACGACCGCGCCGCCATAGAGGCGGTTCGCCAGGTTGAGAATGCCGGTCTGGTGCATCGCAAGGCCGCCGCTGCCGCAGGCGTCCTTGACGAGCAGGACATGCAGGCCAAGGTTGATCGCGTCCTTGACCGTTGCATCGACACAAGCCTCGGTCCAGACGCCGGCGATCACCAGCCATTCCACGCCTGCGTCCCGCAATTCGCCGATCAAGGGGCTCTTGCCGAATGCGCTCGCTTCGTTTTTGACAAGCAGCCGCTCCGACGGAAGCGGAGCGACCTCCGGGCAGATCGCCGTGAGCGGGTCGTCCTTGTCGCTGAAGGCGGAACGTCCATCCGGTCCGATGGGATGGAACGGGCGACGATTCTCGGCGAGATCGACGATATAGGCGCAATGAAAGACGGGGATGCCGCTGCGGCGGGCCGCCTCCTGAAGGCGCGCGGCATTGCCGAGCACCGTCTCGTAACCGTCTACGAGATAGCGCTCGTCGTGGCGATGCTCCTCCTGGAGATCGATAAAGAGAGCGGCAGCTTTTGCGCGGTCGATCCGCAACGGTTTCTTCATCAAGTCTCCCCGCTCAGGAATTCGTCCTCATAGGGAAAGCGCGACAGGAGTTCCGTGCCGTTCTCCGTGATGAGGATCTCGTCTTCGAGTTTCACGCCCTCGCGGCCGCCCTTTTCGCCGATGTAGCTTTCGACCGAGACGACCATTCCGGGCACGAGACATCCGTCGCGACCGTAGGTCTCGTAGTCTATCGCATGGGCGATGAACGGCGTCTCGCCGTGCATGCCGACGCCGTGCATCACGGACGTGTAACGCTGATCGACGAAGCGGTCCGGTATCTTCCAGGCCTTTTCGGCGATCTCGCGGAAAGCCATGCCCGGCTTGACGATGTCGATATTGTGCTGAACCTGTTCGTAGGCCATTCGGTAGAGCGACTTTTGGTAAGGGGTCGGCTTGCCGGGACCGCAGCGGAAGGTTCGCGAGAAATCGGAATAGTAGCCGTAGCAGCCGATCGTATCGGTATCGAGGGCCACGAGTTCGCCCGGCCTGATCTTGCGGCCGCTTGCCTCGTTGAACCAGGGATTGGTTCGCTGGCCGGAACTCAGCAGCCGGGTCTCAATGAACTCGCCGCCCTGCCGGATCACTTCATGATACATGATCGCGAAGAGCTCGTTTTCGGAAACACCCGGCTTGATCGCTTCGCGTACGGCGGCCACGGCAGCTTCGGCGCCGGCCATGGATACCTGAAGGCACTTGATCTCTTCGGGAGTCTTGACGGCCCTGACGGCGAGAATTTCGCCCTGACAGTCCTTTACCTCGCACCCGCGCTTTTCGAGCGCCAGTGCCTGCAGATGGCTGCAGCGGTCCATGCCGAGCTTCATCGACCCGCCGCCATGCTGCTTGAGCAAATCGGTAATCTCGTCCGCGAAGGGCCCGGCGGTCTCGTCGTCCTTACCGGAGACGGAGGACCAGACAAGCTTGGAAGGGCGGGCCTCGTCGATCGTGTCGAGGACCATCGAGACATGATAGCTCTGCGGATATTCGAAGAGGACGACCGGACCTTCAGTGGGGATGAAGAAATAGCGGGTGGAGTTGCGCAGGAAATACCCGAACATGTTTCGGGAGCCCGTCGCGTAGCGCTGGTTATAGGGATCGAAAAGGACCACCGCACCGTAGCCGGCCGCGCGCATCCAGTCGCGAAGCTTCTTCAGCCTCCCCTTGCGCAGGGCGTCGGCGTCGATGAAGGACGGTTCCGTGTCTGAAAGCCACATGCCGCCGGCCGGATCGGCTGCCTCCGGATGGCGCATCCGGTCCTTGAAGTCCACGTCATCCACGCTGTCGGGATCGAATACAACAATGCTCATGACATTCTCCTTTTCCAGCAGGATGGAGAAGAGTCGGAGCGCGCATTTGCGCGAATTCCGCGGTATCTATGCCGGAATCCGCAGAGTTTCATTATTTCAGCCCCGCGACTGCGCGAGGCGCCTCGCCCGCTCGCGAAACGCGGCGGCGAACGCTGTGCGGGACATATCCGAACTGCTCTTTGAAGGCGCGGGAAAAGTTGGCGGCATTTCCGAACCCGCAGGCGACAGCGACTTCATTCACCTTGAGACTGGAATGCGTCAGCATGTCTGCCGCGTGCCCAAGCCTCAGATTGCGGTAATAGCTGTTGGGCGACACGCCAAGTTCGGCCTTGAAGGCGCGTTCGAGCTTATCGGACGAGACATTCAGCCGGTCGGCCAGGTCCCCGATCCGCAATAGGTCCTCGATCGCATTCTCCATCATCGCCACAGCGGAAAGGACGAGGTCGTCGGCGATCCCGCACCGGATACGCAAGGTCAGCTTCCGGCGATCGGCGTCGGGTCGCAGCGGGCTGTGCATGAACCAGCCGGCGACGCCGTCGGCGAGCTCGGCGTCATAGTCCCGTCCGATCATGTCCAGCATCATGTCGAGGCTGCCGATGCCGCCGACGGAAGTGAAGCGGCGGCGGTCGATCACATAGAGATCCGAGCGCATGTCGAGCTGCGGGAACGCTTCCTTGAAGGCCGGCTGGCTGGTCCAGTGGAGCGTGCAGGAATGGCCGTCGAGCAACCCTTTGCGCGCCAGGAAGAAGGCAGCATCGGCTACCGCACCGAGTTGCGCACCGGATCGGAGATTCTTTCGGATCCACGCCATCTCCTCGTCCGCAACGAGATGCTCTGCGTCACCGCCCGAACACACGACAATCCGGTCGACCTCCGGTGCGTTGCGCACATGAAAGTCCGGCTCGATTCCGATGCCGTTCGACGCCGTGATCTTCTCGCCGGCCGCCACGGTAATCCAGGAATAGCAGCGCTTGCCGGAGAGCGTATTGGCTGCGCGCAGCGGCTCGATGACCGAACTGAAGGCCATCAGCGGAAAGTTCGGAAACATCAAAACCGCGAAGCGGATTTCCTGCGTATCCCTCATCTGCCCCTCAAGGTTCGCCCGCCCCGATCTCCGCTCGCCGCTTGGTCATGTAGGCATCGAGCTCTTCCCGGATCGCCGGGTCGAGGACCGGTTCCTCATATTCGCTCAAGGCTTGCTGCCAGATGCCGGTCGCGCGCTCCAGCGCGTCGTGCCCGCCGGCCTCCTGCCAGCTGCCGTAATTCTGCCAGTTGGACAGCATCGGCTGGTAGAAAGCAGTTTCGTATCGCGCCATCGTATGTTCGGAACCGAAGAAGTGTCCTCCGGCCGGTACCGATTTGATGGCGTCGAAACCGAGATCGTCCTCGGAGAACGGCATGGGCTCGAGGAAGCCCATCATGTTCTGCAGGATCTCCACGTCCAGCACCAGCTTCTCATAGGAGGCCGTCAGGCCACCTTCGAGCCATCCGGCAGCGTGATAGATAAGGTTGGCACCTCCGAGCACCGCACCCCAGGTGGCCATCTCCGTCTCATAGGCCGCCTGAAGGTCGACGGCGTTGGAGGCATTGGCGTTCGACGTGCGATAGGGAAGCTTGTAGCGGCGCGCGAGCTGACCCGCGATGATGTTGGCCTTGGCGTTTTCCGGCGTGCCGAAGGCGGGGGCGCCGGACCGCATGTCCACATTGGACGTGAATGCGCCATACATGACCGGCGTACCCGGATTGACCAGTTGCGCAAGCGTGACGCCGAACAGCGCCTCGGCATTCTGCTGGCAGAGTGCCGCCGCAAGCGTCACCGGCGTCATGGCGCCCATCAGCGTGAAGGGCGTGATGGTCACGGGCTGCCCGTGCTCGGCCATGGCGATCAGTCCGTCCGCCATCGCGTCGTCGAACAGCCTCGGCGAATTCACCGAGATGATCGTGATGACGCCGGGGGATCGGCGCATCTCCTCGACGCTGATGCCGCGCGCGATCGCCATCATGTTGATGCCGTCCACGGCCCGCCCCCGCCCGATGGCGGTGCAATGGAATGAGAGATCGCTGAGCGTGATGTTCGCCTTGTAGGTATCGAGGTGCCGGGAATTGGCCGGCAGCTCCATCGGCGCGCAGACCTGGTTCCCGAGAATATGGATCGCGTTGAAGTGGTGGGCGAGACGGGTGAAGTTCTGGTAATCTGCGAGATTTCCCTGCCGCCGGCCGTTGATCCGGTCGTGCACGTTCGGAGGACCTGCCACGAGGCCGAAGGCGATCCTATTGCCGCCGATTGTCAGGCGTTTTTCGGGATTGCGGCTGGTCAGCGTGAAGGAAGACGGCGTCGTGGCGAGCGCCGCCTCGACGATGGATTCGTCGATGCGGATCATCAGGTTCTCGCGGTCGACGATGGCGCCCGCCTTCTCGAACAACGCCATCGCCTTTTCGCTCATGACGCGGATCCCGATTTCGGAGAGGATGCGCATCGAATTGCGATGAAGCGCCTCGAGACGATCCTCGTCGAGAAGCTGCATCGGGGAATAGGTGTTGACGACCTCCTGCCATGGCAGCTGCGAGATACCGTCGCCGCCCCGGATCGCCCGCGATCGTCTTCCGCCGCCGCGTCTGCCGCTCATCGAGAACTGCCTTTCATCCCCTGATCCGCGCAGCTGCCCCATAGAAGGCCCTGCTCCGGATACTTATGCTTTTTCTGTTCCGCTCCCCGAAACTATGGCCAATCATGCACCGGTCTTCACATGATAAGTTCGGCGGCAATGGCCAAAAAAAACCATGTCATGGCACGCGTGCACCTTGCAAGTCCCGGACGGGCCTGACTAGCATGGAGCAAAAGGGGAACTTTCAGATGAAGCCGCCGCCGCCATTGAACTACATCCGCTCCTTCGAATGCTCCGCCCGGCATCTCAGCTTCACCGAGGCGGCCAACGAACTGGGCTATACGCAAGCCGCCATCAGCAATCATGTGCGGGCGCTCGAGCAATATCTCGGGCGTCAGCTCTTCATCCGCTATCCGCGCAGCCTCAAGCTGACCGAGATGGGAGAGGCCTTTCTTCCGACCCTGCGCCAGGCTCTGAACCAGATCGACTTCGCCACGGAAGCGGTACTTGCGTCGGCGCGCAACAAAACCGTCGTCATCTCCTGCCCGACGAGCCTTGCCGAAAACTGGCTGGCAAGGTGCGTCGCCGGGTTCAGCAGGAAACATCCCGACGTTGAAATCCTTCTGCACGGCACGATCTGGGAGGATTCGACCGAGCAGATCGCCGATATCCTCATTTCGATCCGGCGCTTCGACAACATGCCGGCAAGCGGCATGCAATTGTGGAACGACCGGCTTGTGCTTCTATGCGCGCCCCAGCTCGTTCACGGGCAGAATGCGATCAGGACGCCGGCCGACGTTCTGAAATCGAACTGGATCGCGGTGCACGGGCGGCAGGAGTTCTGGCAGGAAATGGCCGATGCGCTCGGAATAGACGCCTCCGCGAACGACAAGCGGCTTTCCACCAATTCCACCAATATCGCGCTGGAAATGGCGGCGAGCGGCGCCGGCTGCATCGTGACCACCCAGTCGCTGGCGCGGACCTATGTGGATCGCGGCCTGCTTGTCGAGCCGTTCCAGATCCGCACCAAGAGCGCGTGGAACTACTACCTCGCCGAAGGACAGGCGTCGAAGGGAACGACCGTCTCGAAGGTGCGCGACTGGATCATCGCCGAGGCTCAGAAGGTGATCGGCTGACCGGGTTCACCCCCGATACCGGAAAGGGCCGATCACAGACTAGCCCGAGCTCATCCGGCAACAAACGAAAATTGCGAGATCAATGACCTCGTTTTATTTGTCCATTCGATGACAATAGGGGCCGATTTCCCGCTCTGGGCCGCTTTGCAAAAAACGGCTCGTCCCTAAACTGAAGCCGCGACGGCAGAGATTTGCCGGCGGCAGAGGTCATCGTTTCAAGGCTGGATTTTCATGCGCTCCCACGCTCAAGCGGTCGTCATCGGCGGCGGTCTCATCGGCTGCTCCATTCTCTACCATCTCACCAAGCTCGGCTGGTCCGACGTCGTGCTTCTCGAGCGCAGCGAGCTGACATCGGGATCGACCTGGCATGCGGCCGCCAACATCCACGGCCTGCACGACTCCACGAACATCAGTCTGCTTCAGCATTATACGATGGCGCTCTACAAGGAGCTGGAGGTCGAGACCGGGCAAGGCTGCGGCATCTTCCAGCCGGGTTCGCTCTATCTTGCGCAGACCGAGGCGCGCGAACACCAGCTCCGGCTCCAGGAGGCCAAGGCGCGCCGCTACAAGATGAACTTCTACGAGATCGGCCGTGACGAAGCGGAGCGGCTGCATCCGCTCGTCAACTTCGACGGCATCCGCTGCATCATGTACGAGCCGGAGGGCGGCAATGTCGACCCCTCCGGCGTGACGATGGCCTATGCCGCAGGCGCGCGCAAGCGCGGCGCCGAAATCCACCGCTTCACGCCCGTCACCGGTACGGAGGCGCAAGCGGACGGCAGCTGGATCGTGCGCACGCCGAAGGGCGACATCCGCACCCGGTGGGTGGTCAACGCCGCCGGGCTCTGGGGCCGCGAAGTCGCGGCCATGGCGGGGCTCGAACTTCCGCTGATGCCGACGGAACACCAGTATTTCGTGACCGAGACCATAGCGGAGATTGCGGCCCTCGACCGGCGGCTTCCCTCCGTCGCGGACCGCGACGGCGAATATTACCTCCGGCAGGAGGGCCTGGGCCTGCTGATCGGTGCCTATGAGCGCGACATGCGCTTCTGGGCCGAGGAGGGCACGCCGCTCGGCTTCGGTCACGAACTTTTCCCCGACGACCTCGAACGCATCGAGGAAAACATGATGCGCGCGATCGACCGCGTGCCGGTGGTCGGGACGGCTGGCATCAAGCGCGTCATCAACGGGCCGATGATCTGGTCGCCCGATAGCGCGGTCCTCTTCGGCCCCGTGCCGGAAATGACGAACTACTTCTGCTGCAACGGCATCATCCCAGGCTTCTCGCAGTCGGGCGGCATGGGCAAGCTTGCGGCGGAATGGATGATCGAGGGCGAACCGTCGCTCGACATGTTCGGCTGGGACATGGCGCGCTTCGGCCACTGGGCGAACAAGGCCTTCACCAGGGCGCGCGTGCAGGACCAGTACAGCCACCGCTTCAAGATCCACTTCCCCAATGAGGAGCGGGCGGCCGGACGCCCGGTACGCACCCGGCCGGCCTACGAGAAGCAGAAGGCGATGGGCGCCGTCTTCGGCCTGAATTTCGGCTGGGAACATCCCCTCTGGTTTTCCGCCGATGGCGAGCCCAAGGAAGAGACGACCGGTTTTACCCGCCAGAATTGGTGGGCGCCCGTCGGCCGCGAGGCCCGAATGCTGCGCGAAAGCGCCGGCATCATCGACATTTCCAACTTTGCGAAATACGCGGTGAAGGGACTGGGTGCCTCGGACTGGCTGAACGCGCTTTTCGCCAACCGCATGCCCACGACGGTCGGCCGCTCGTGCCTGACGCCTCTCATCGGAAAGCGGGGAGGCATCGCGGGCGATTTCACCGTGACGAAGCTCGGCGACGATGACTTCATGATCTTCGGCTCCGGCATGGCGGAACGCTACCACCAGCGCTTCTTCAATGCGGTTCCGCTGCCCGAGGGCACGAGCCTTACCTCGATGACGGAGCGCCTTTGCGCCTTCAACATCGCCGGGCCGAAATCGCGCGAGTTGCTGATGCGCCTGACGAACGACGACCTCTCCAACGAGAGCTTCCCCTTCATGCGGTCGCGCAGGATGCGCGTCGCCGGCGTCGAGGTCGTCGCACTGCGCGTCTCCTTCACCGGCGATCTCGGCTGGGAACTCTACTGCGACGCCGACCGGCAGGTCGCGCTTTACGATGCCTTGCTGAAGGCCGGTGCGGATCTCGGCGCGGGCCCGGTCGGCTCACGCGCACTCGCCTCGCTGCGCATCGAAAAGGGCTATGGCAGCTGGAGCCGCGAGTATTCGCCCGAATACTGGCCGCAGGAATGCGCTCTCGAGCGGCTGATCAAGCTCGACAAGGACGCGTTCCTGAACAAGGCCTCCTACCAGGAAATCGCCGGGAAGCGTCCGAGGCAGAAGCTCGCCATGATATCGATCGACGCCACGGATGCGGACGCCACCGGCGGCGAGCCGATCTTTCTTCGTGACGGCACCCCGATCGGCCATGTTTCATCCGGCGCCTACGGCTATACCGTCGGCATGTCGCTGGCGCTCTGTTACATCAAGGGTGAAATGGCGAAACCGGGTGACACGGTGAGTGTCGCAATCCTCGGCCGCCCTCATGACGCCGTCATCCTGGAACGGCCGCCCTTCGACCCGGCAGGTGAAAGACTTCGAATGTGACGAACAAATCTATGCCGTCCCTCTGAAGCCCACACCGCAGAACCGGTGCGGTATCTGCCGGAAGACTGGAAGAACGCCGGGTCAGCCAGGATGTTTGTGGATCGGATCCACCCAATAGACTTCCTCTGGCTTTTCGACCGGATCGACATCGGTAATGTTCACAACGACCGCCTCATTATCGGATCGGACCAGCACGCATTCGAGCGGATTTTCCGGATCCGCGTTGATTTCCTGGTGCGGCACGAAAGGCGGCACGTAGATGAAGTCACCGGGTCCGGCTTCGGCGACATATTCGAGCCTGTCGCCCCAACGCATGCGCGCCTTGCCGCGAAGCACGAAGATCACGCTTTCAAGCGGCCCGTGATGATGCACCCCGGTCTTGGCATTGGGCTCGATCGCAACGGTCCCGGCCCAGATCTTCTGGGCGCCGACGCGGGCATGGTTGATTGCCGCCTGCCGATACATGCCTGGCGTCTGAGCCGTGTTGGCGTCGAGTTGGTCACCCTTGATGACGCGAACGCCGTTGTTCCTCCAGTGGTCCTCTCCGTGATGATCGTGATCGTGCTTCTCGGGCATTCTCCGTCTCCTGCTTTAGGCACAGTTCCGCACTAGATCACGATGAGTTAGGCCGGGTCGACCGAAAATCATGAAGGTGATCGATATCGACACCGCGCCGCCACTTATGGCAGGTTCGCGCCAACAAAAGCCGTCGCATGCCAAGCGACATCCCGGAAGCGACGGCGTTACAACGAAATTCCGCGGAAGGCCCCAGGAAGCATAGTAGCAGAGATCACCCGGAGCTTCGTCGGAGAGCGAGTCGCTGCCTTCCTGGAAACTGTGTCCGGCATGCCACGCGCGGGTCCCGGTCGGTTACAAGCCAGCCCCTATCGTTTCTCTTCTGCCCTAAGCAAAAGCCGTCTGGAGAGGTGGATGCGCCCTGACCCTTGCGATTGATGTATATTCCAGCTAATATATCCGTATATTCCATGCTGAATATACATGAGGAAACGGCCATGTCTCTCTACATTCGCGACGACGATGTTGATGCCCTGGCAAAGAAGGTGCAGCAGGTCACCAAAGCCCCCACGAAGACCGAGGCGGTCCGACGCGCTCTAGAAAATGAGTTGGCGCGAGTGGAACAAGCAGTGCCGCTAAAACAGCGAGTCGAAAAGATTCAGAACAGTGTTCGAGCCAAGATGGGACCAAACAAGCCGGAGTTCGACATGAAGAAATTTACCGACGAAATGTGGGAGATTTAATGTTCTTGGATGCATCGGCGATCGTCGCCATCTTGGCTGGTGAAGAGGATGCAGGTTACCTTCTCGCCAAGATCGAGATGTCGGAAGGTATTAAGATCTACTCGCCGCTCTCGATGTCCGAGGCCGTGATCAGTTTAGCCCGTATAGTCTCGATCTCGCAGTTCGGCGATCAGGTCCCTACTCCGCCCGAGTTGATCGATGAGGTTCAAGAGGACGTAGCGAAGTTCCTGGAGACGATCGGCGCGCGCGAAGTGTCCGTGAGCGGCTCCCTACACCGCAATGCAATTGAAGCGGCTCGCAACTATGGCCGTTGTGTCGGGCACCCGGCGCGGCTGAATTTTGGTGACTGCTTCTCCTATGCCTGCGCCAAGGAATATCGCCTTCCCCTTCTGTTCAAAGGCGACGATTTCTCAAAAACGGATATCGACGCTGCTTAAAAGTGCGCACCTTGGTAGGTTTGCGGGCAATGGCTTGCTCGCGGCAAGGCAGCCGGGTTGGTAGTAATCGCGGCATGTGGATCACAGGTGGAGGAGTTTCTCGAGGGCGGCGAGATCGATGCGCCGCACGCCGCGTCTCACCACTGCCGCAGTGCCCGCGCCGGGGGCGCAAAGTCGGACACAATGCAGGCGGCCACAAGAGTGCACCCCGCAATGCATAGTAAATTATTATTACCGAACTCCTAAACAAACTAAACTTTACTTATCGCCCCCTGTGCCTGCATCGTGCTCCCGGGAACAAACGCGCCGGGGACCGCCGGCAGAGGAATGCTCGAATGAATGCTTTTTCGCCGCCGCCCCGCCTGCTGATGGGCCCCGGTCCGTCCAACGTCGCGCCGGAAGTGCTCGCGGCACAGGCGCGACCGACGATCGGTCATCTGGACCCCAGCTTCGTCGGATTGATGGACCGCATCAAGGACCAACTCCGCCTCGCGTTCCGAACACATAACCGTGTGACTTTCCCCCTATCGGCCCCGGCCTCGCTCGCCATGGAGATGGCGTTCGTGACGCTGCTCGAGCCAGGCGACACCGCCATCATTGCGCAAAACGGCGTGTTCGGCGGACGCATGGCCGAAATTGCCCGGCGCGCGGGCGCGGAGGTACGGCTGGTTTCCGTCGAATGGGGCAAGCCTGTCGATCCCGAGGCGGTCCGCGCGTCGATTCTGGAGGCCCCGCAGGCCAAGCTGCTCGCTTTCGTGCACGCGGAGACTTCAACCGGCGTACGGTCGGATGCGGCCGCGCTCTGCGCCCTGGCGCGCGAAGCGGGGTTGCTGTCGGTCGTGGATACCGTGACGGGCCTCGGCGGAATTCCGGTGTTGGTCGACGAATGGCAGGCGGACGCCGTCTATGCCGGCACGCAGAAATGTCTGTCCGCGCCGCCAGGCCTTGCGCCGATCACCTTTTCCGATCGCGCCGTCGCGGCAGTCAAGGCGCGCAAGGCGCCGATCCAGAGCTGGTTCCTCGATCTCGGTCTTATGCTTGGGTACTGGGATGGGGAAGGTGCCCGCTCCTATCACCACACCGCGCCGGTCAATGCGCTTTACGGCCTGCACGAGAGCCTTACCCGCCTGCTTGGCGAAGGCTTGGAGACCGCTTGTGCGCGCCACCGCTCCGCCCATGATCGGCTGGTCGAACGGTTAGAAGGGCTGGGCGTCGGCTTCGTCGTCGACAAGGAGCACCGGCTACCGCAGCTGAATACGGTTTGGCTCCCGGAAGGCGTGGAGGACGCGCCCGCGCGCAGACGCCTGCTTGACGAGTTCGGGATAGAGATCGGCGGAGGACTCGGGCCGCTCGCCGGCCGTATCTGGCGCATCGGACTGATGGGCGAGACTTGTCGGATCGGGAATGTCGACCGTCTGGCCGAGGCGATCGCGGCAGTTCTGCCGTAGCCTCCTGGGCCCTGAGTTCCCACTCCGCCAAGAAGAGCGCCGTAAGAGTGTCGACTGCTGTGATCCGGTCGCTTGCCCCTTAGGCGGCACGCGCCGGCCCGGCCGGGAACACACCTGACATGACCGTGAAGCCCTTGATCCGCTTGAGGCGATCGCACCAACGACGGATTGCCGGATAATCCTGCCGGGGAATGCCCCCCTCTTCCGAAAGCATGATGTAGGGGAAACAGGCGATATCGGCCACGGTCGGGTGCGGCGCCGAGCATATCCAGTCACGCCCTTCCTGCTCGCCGAACCAGAGATGCTCGTCGAGGATGCGAAACAGCCTGTGAGCGCCAGCCCGAGCCGCCTCGACGTCCAGTTCGTAGAACAGGCCGTCGTGGAGACGCGCGGCTGAAGCCGTGCCGGTGATGCCGTCCGCAAAGGCGAGCCACTGGCCGATCTCGCCGAGAAGCGCCGGATCGCTGCGCGGGTACCAGGTGCCGGAGGGATCATATTTGGAGGCGAGATAGACGAGGATCGCCTGCGCGTCGCGCAGCACCAGTCCGTCATCCTCGATCACCGGCAGCTGTCCAAGCGGATTGAGCTTCAGGAACCAATCCGACTTGTGTTCGCGGCCGGGATAGAAATCGACCGGTACCGTCTTGTACTCGATGGCGAGCATGCTCATCAGAAGCCTCAGCTTGTAGCAATTGCCCGAGAGTTCGTAATCGTAGAGAGTGATCATCCGGCAGCTCCTAGAGATCGAGGACGAGGCGCGCGGATTTGGCGCGCGACACGCAGGTCATGATCTTGGTGCCGGACCTGCGCTCGGCATCGTTGAGGTAGACGTCCTGGTGATCGGGCTCACCCTCGATAACGGTCGCAAGACAGGTGCCGCAGGCGCCCTGCTCGCAGGATGACGGCATGTCGATGCCGGCTTCGCGCATCACCTCCAGGATCGTCCTGCCGGCGGGGACCTTCAACGTCACGCAGGAGCGCGCAAGCGCCACCTCGAAGCTCGAACTGTCGTCGATCGTGTTGGTATTCTTGAAATATTCGAAATGCACCGCCGTTTCCGGCCAGCCGCGATCCGCCGCGATCCGGCGCGCCGCCTCGAGCATTGGCCCCGGACCGCAGAGATAGAGGTGCATGCCGGGCCGATACCCGGAAAGGATGCCCTCGAGCTCGGCGGCAGTCGCGTCCGGGCGGAGTCCGAGGTGAGGCTTCAGCGCCTCGCCGAGGAGAGCGGTCTTTTCCGGAAAGGCGAGCTGTTCCTGGTTCTGGGCGAAGTAGTGAAAGGCGAAGTTCAGATTCTGGTTCTTAAGGGCCTGTGCCATGGCAATCAGCGGCGTGACGCCGATGCCGCCGGCGACGAAAATCGTCTTCTCGGCATCGCGGCGCAGCGGGAAATTGTTGCGCGGCTCCGAAATCGCCAGGACATCGCCCTCGCGAAGCGTCTCATGCATGCAGAGCGAGCCGCCCTTCGAATCCCGCTCCAGCTTGACGCCGATGACGTAGCTGTCGCTTTCGCCGGGGCCATTGGTGATCGAATATTGCCGGATGAGGCCATTCGGCAAGTGAACGTCGATATGGGCGCCGGGCTGGAAAGTCGGCAGCAGGCCCTTGACCGGGCGAAGCTCGAACGCCGCGATGCCCTCGGCAGCCATCCACTTCCGCGCGACCGTTACACGAACCGTCGCCTTGCGGCCGTGGGCGGTCATTTCCGGCATCTCCGCAAGTTCCGGCGAGACGCGCTCGATCACCGGCTCGAGCGGCGCCGGCTGCGGTGCGGCGGCCGCCTCGCGCTCGACGATCTCGCGAAGCTTCGAAAGCCGCTCGTTGTGATGGCGCAGAACGGCGATCCGCTCGGCGCCGCGCGGCGAGCCGTCGAGTACGCCGCGGATGACCGAACGGTTGGAGTCGACCGGCTGGACGAAGAAGACGACAAGCGTCTCGGCGCCGTCTTCGCGGGCCGTAAGCGCTACCGAGAAGCCGTCGCTCGCCTTAAGCGACATATCTGCCGCTGTGCCTTCGAGGCAGCCGTTCGGCTGAAAGCGATAGCCCGTCAGCGCCGCTACCACGACATCGGCCGGCGCATTGACCGGAATGCCGCGAAGGGCGAGAAGATCGCCTTCGGCGAGGCCCGCAACGTCCGGCACGTCCCCTTGAGGCTCCTCCGCCGACCAGACGAGGCCATAGCGCTCGACGCCCGCAAAGGTACGGTTGGTAATGGTGCGGGCCGGAGCGTCGGCCGGGTGCGCCGGAATATAGGTACAGCCGGCGGTGCGGTTGGAATAGCGCCAGCCGTGATACTGACACTTCAACTCGCGGCCATCGTTGATGCCGATCGAGAGGCGGACGCCGCGGTGCAGGCATCGGTTCTCCCAGATATTGACGTAGCCGTCGTCGGCACGCCAGACGGCGAACTCGCGGCCGAGCAACTGGGCGTGGAAGACGTGGCGGAACGGCAGATCATAGGACGCGGCAACGGGATGCCATCTGGTCTTGGCGGTATCGAGCATCGTTCTCTCCAGAATTCTGAAACGTCAGGTGGCGGCCGGGATGACCCCGTAGGTCACGCCCTTCTGGCTGAGCCAACGGCGGTAGGCGATCGCCGACTTGTCGGCGCGGATCGGCGTCTCGGCCCGCGGGTCGAGCGGCAAACGCTTCGGAAACTGGTTCTCCAGGATCGGCTTGTCCTGGCCGAAAATCGTTTGCTGGAAGCGCTTGATCACCTTGTCTTCGTTCTCTTCGTCGAGGACACAGAGCATCATATGCGCGCGGACATGCTCCTGATCGACCGGCTGAAGGAAAACGGCAATGACGTCGAGGCGGCTCTCGTCAATGGGGCTGGA
Organism: Sinorhizobium meliloti; assembly: GCF_035610345.1. The sequence continues at coordinate 524,086 of NZ_CP141214.1, forward strand.
TTTGTACAGCACCGAACAATAGGGATGCGGCACCCGATAGATATATTCGACATCGGCGCCCCCGGTCGATGCGGTCGAGGCCATTGGTTGGAAGAAGCGACAGCGCGTGGCGACGATCTCGTCGCGCTCGACCGAAAGCTCGACGTCGTATTCCTTGACCTCCGTATGGGGTTCTGCACCCAGAATATCGGTATGGACATAAGGAAAGTGGCCCATGTCGAGGAAATTCTCGATAGCGCGGGGTGCCGAAACATTGACTCCGATGGTGGCGGCATTGAGCCTGCGCCGATCGGCCTCCGCATATTCGGGAATGGGAAACAGCTCGGCGGGCGGCGTCCCCAGCGAGGTCCAGATATAGCCATAGGCAAGTTTGATCGGTAGACAGCCGCCGAGCGTACCGATATCGACCGGACTGCCGGCAGGGAGCTCCGGGCGCGAACGCCAAACGGCCGCCTTGCCTTCGCCATCCGAAACATAGCTGATGCGCTCCTCGAGCAGCACCGTGTCCTGAACCGTCCCCGCCGGCACCTCGTCCACTGCCGCCAGCGGGTGCCACAGATCGAGAACCACCTGGTCCTGGCATTTGGTCGGGCTCATGTCGTTCATCTCCGTGAATGGCGTCTGGTCATCAAGCGGTTGGAAACCCTAACGGCTGTCGGAATTCACCGGCTCGCTGCTACCGCTGCGAAGCACCTGCCGGCGATAGCCGCCCACGGCACTGGGTGGCGAGGTCAACAGCGATCAGGCGCGGGTAAAGGGGCACGCCCGACGACGTCAGGTCCGCAACGACATGGCAATCATTAAGAAGAACTCGATCGCTACAAAGGGCAGTTCTGCTCATCGCATCCTCCCTGGCTAGCACTTCCCTATGAACCTAGCTCCGTGATGGACTCATTGGAACCACAAGATTGGATACCAATCAACAAAAAATTGCATGGCAAAATGCGTTTTTTGATTGACAGCTTGATTTGATTGAATACCGATATGGAATTCGTAACGCCGGATATGCGGCCGTGCAATGCTCCGGTGCGACCGTCCCGCAGATTTTTCCGCGGGAGATGGAGAGACCTGTCATGAGCAGCCGTTCGCAGGCGATTGCCGACATCCTGACCCGGGCGATCATCGATCACCGGCTCGTACCCGGATGCAAGCTCGGTGAGCGCGAACTGGCCGAAATCTTCGAGGTCAGCCGCATCGTCATCCGCCAGGCGCTGATCAGGCTTGCCGACGACGGGCTGGCGCAGATCGAGCGCAATCGCGGCGCCTTCGTCGCACGCCCGAGCATGCAAGAAGCGATGGAGATCTACGACGCGCTGACGCTCGTGGAACAGGGCGTCGCCGCCCAGCTCTGCGACCGGCTCGGGCCCGCCGGCTTCGCCGAGTTGCGCCAGCACGTCGAGCGGCAGCGCCAGGCCGTCGCATCCGGCAACGACGCGCTTGCCGACGTTCTCGGCCAGGAATTTCATACTCTCTTCGTCCGCCTCAGCCGTAACAAGGTCATGCAGGAAATTCACGCGCAGCTCGTGCGGCGCACCACGCTCCTGCGCTCGTTGATCTCCGCCGATTTCGACTATTGCAATCTGCTGGACGACCACCAGCGCGTGATCGACCTGCTCGAAAAGGGCCGGCTGAAGCCTGTCATGGAGTTGATCGACACCCATCACCGCAGCGTCGTGCGCGGCTATATCATGGATCGGCAGGTCTTTCCGGAGCTGACGCCGCGGGAGGCGCTGCAGCCCTATCTCGACGGCAAAGCCGATGAGGCGTCCAAGCCGGCGCCACGCAAGAAAACGGGAGAAAGCGGCGGGGCCGGCGCGAGCCGGCACGTCCACGCCACGAAATAGATCCGGCGGCCACAAGCCGGAGAAACGACACGAACCGACAAAGGGGTTACTGCCATGTTCAACCTGACCAGACGACAATTCCTTCGATATTCCGGCGCGACCGGTGTGGCACTCGGAACCGGAAGCCTTGCCAGCTTCGCGAGCGCAGAGGAGCCGTTAAAGATCGGTGTCGTCTACGTCTCGCCGATCGCCGAGATCGGCTGGACCAAACAGCACAGCCTGGGCGTCGACGCGATCAGGGAGGAATTCGGCGACAAGGTCGCCATAACGGTCATTGACAACATCTTCATGCCCCAGGATGCCGAACGCGTGTTCCGCGAGCTCGCCGCCTCCGGAAATCAGCTGATTTTCGGGACCAGCTTCTCGCACGGCACGCCGATGCAGAAGGTGGCGCCGCGCTTCCCCAAGACGGCGTTCGAGCACTGTTCGGGCATCGTGCACCGCGCGAACCTCGGCACCTTCGAGGCCAAATATTACGAGGGCACCTTCGTCGCCGGCGCGGCCGGCGGGCATATGAGCAAGTCCGGCAAGATCGGCTTCATCGGCGGGTTCCCGATCCCCGACATTGTCGGGCCGGCGAACGCGCTTCTTCTCGGCGCGCAGAGCGTCAATCCGGAGGTCACCTGCAACGCCATCTTCCTCAACTCCTGGTTCGATCCGGGCAAGGAGAAGGAAGCAGCCAACACGCTCCTGTCGCAAGGTTGCGACGTCATCTGTTCGATGACCGATACGGCAACCGGCGTACAGGTGGCCGGTGAAGGCGGCGCCTGGTCGATCGGCTACGCCAGCGACATGGCCAAGTTCGGCTCGGGCAAGCAGCTCACGGCCTTTACCCTCGACTGGTCAAGTGAGTATCTGCGCGCCGCAAGGGGCGTAGCGGAAGGCAACTGGAAGGCTGAGGCGCGTTGGGACGGGCTTGCCGCCGGCGTCGTCAAGATGGCCCCCTATAACGAGGCGATCCCTGCCGACATCCGGGCCAAATTGAAGCAGCTCGAAGCTGATATCGCAGCGGGCAAGATCCATCCCTATGCCGGCGAGCTCAAGGACCAGGACGGCAACGTCAAGGTCGCTGCGGGGTCAGTTCTTTCGGACAGCGACATCCGCGGGATGAATTGGTTCGTCAGGGGGATGATCGGCAAGCTCAGCTGAGCCGCGTCCTGAAATCGGCGTGACCGCGGCGGAATCCGCGTCGCGGCCACGTCGTCGCCAACGCACAACCCCGGCAGGAGCGGCCATGATCCCCCGCCTCGAATTGCGCAGCATTACCAAGAGCTATCCCGGCACCGTCGCGAACGACGCCGTCTCGCTGTCGATCCTGCCGGGAGAGATACACGCCGTCCTCGGAGAGAACGGCGCCGGCAAATCGACGCTGATGAAGATCATCTATGGCGCAGCTCAAGCCGACTCGGGCGAGATCTATTGCGACGGCAGACGGATCGAAGCGCACAATCCCGCAATCTCGCGCTCGCTCGGGATCGAGATGGTCTACCAGCATTTCGCGCTCTTCGAATCGGTCTCGGTGGTCGAGAATATCGCCCTGGCGGTCAAAGGCACTTTCGATCTCGACCGGCTCGCGGCTGAGATCAAGGCCTTGTCGGCGCGCTACGGCATGCCCATCGATCCGCACCGCAGGGTGCACGATCTCTCCGTCGGCGAGCGGCAACGCGTGGAGATCGTACGTTGCCTCCTGCAGTCACCCAAGCTTCTGATCCTGGACGAGCCGACCTCGGTGCTTACGCCGCAAGCCGTGGTGAAGCTCTTCGAAACGCTTCGCCAACTGGCAAGCGAAGGCTGCAGCATCGTCTATATCAGCCACAAGCTCGATGAAGTGCAGGAACTTTGCGACACCGCCACGGTGCTGCGCAACGGCAAGGTGACCGGCACGGCAAAACCCAAGGAATCGACGTCTCTGGAGCTCGCCCGGATGATGGTCGGCTCGCAGCTCCCGCAAATGCATGTCAGCCCTTCAGCCCCCAGCGCCAAGCCGCTGCTGGAAGTCCGCGGGCTATCCGCTCCCGCCCGGGACAAGTACGGCACCGAGCTGACGGATGTATCCCTGGAAGTGCATGGCGGCGAGATCGTCGGACTGGCCGGTGTGTCGGGCAATGGCCAGGCTGAGTTGATCGCGCTGTTGAGCGGCGAGCGGACCCATCCGCGTGCGGAGACGATCCTCATCGGCGGCAGACCGTCCGGCCACCTCAGCGCCGGCGAACGGCGCAAGCTCGGCATGGCTTTCGTCCCGGAGGAACGCCTCGGTCGTGGCGCGGTGCCGCCCCACGCCCTGTGGGAGAACGCCGTGCTGACGGCCCACCGGGCTGGCCTCGTACGCAACGCCCTCGTCGACCGCAGGAGAGCCGGCGATTTTGCGAGGCGCGTTATCGAGCGCTTCAAGGTAAAGGCGAATGGACCGCAAGCGAGCGCGCAAAGCCTCTCCGGCGGCAACCTGCAGAAATTCATTGTCGGGCGCGAGCTCACCCTGGAGCCGAAGATTCTTCTCGTGTCCCAGCCGACCTGGGGCGTGGATGTCGGTGCAGCCGCCTTCATCCGCCAGACGCTCGTCGATCTCAGCCGCGCCGGCGCAGCGGTGCTGGTCGTATCGGAAGAGCTCGATGAGCTGTTCGAGATCTGCGACCGGTTGCTGGTCATTTCCAACGGCCGCGTTTCGCCGCCATTGATCAGAAAGCAAACCAATCGCGAAGAGATCGGCCTCTTGATGACCCGGGTCGGCCATGGCGAAACGAGGAGAACCGAAGTTGCCCTTGAGGATTGAACAAAGGCAGGAACCATCCGCGCAGATGCGGATCGCCGCTCCGGTGATCGCCACGGTGCTGACCTTCCTTGCGGGGTCCGTACTGTTTGCCGCCCTCGGCTATGATCCGCTGGCGACGCTGTACGCCTTCTTCGTGGCGCCCATCAATTCCATCAACGGCCTTTCGGAGTGGCTGCTCAAGGCCTCGCCTCTGATCCTGATCGCCTGCGGACTGGCGGTCGGATTCCGTGCCAACATCTGGAACATCGGCGCCGAGGGGCAACTCATTATCGGCGCTGTCGCAGCCTGTGGCGTCGGCCTCTTCTATCCCGATCCCGAGAGCCCGCTCCTCATTCCCCTGATGTTTCTCGCAGGCGCAGGCGCCGGCATGGCATGGGCCGCGATCCCGGCATTTCTCAGAGCCCGCATGAACACCAACGAGATCCTCGTCACGCTCATGCTGACCTATATCGCGACGCTGTTGCTGTCCTTTCTGGTCCACGGCCCGTGGCGCGATCCGGCCGGGTTCAACTATCCGCAAACGGCGCTCCTGCCGGCGGCGGCCATGTTCGAACCTTTCGATTATGCCTACCGGCTCAATCCGTCGATCTTCATCACGGTCGTGGCGGTCGTCATGATGTGGCTCTTCACCGATCGCAGCTTCCTCGGCTACAAGATGTCGGTGAGCGGCGCCGCCCCCCTGGCGGCACGCTATGCGGGCTTTCGCGAATCCTCCGCAGTCTGGACAGGGCTGCTTGCGGGCGGCGCGGCGGCAGGCATCGCCGGTATGGCGGAAGTGGCCGGTCCGCTCGGACAATTATCGCCCCAGATCTCGCCCGGTTACGGCTTTGCCGCCATCATCGTCGCCTTCATCGGACGGCTGAACGCCTTCGGCATCGTGCTCGGGGGACTGCTGATGTCGCTCCTCTTCCTCGGCGGCGAGACCGTCCAGATGACCCTCGGCCTGCCGGCGGCGCTCACTCGCATCTTCCAGGGCATCCTCCTGTTCTTCCTGCTGGCCGCCGATTTCTTCATCTACTACCGTCTTCGCCTTCCGGAGCACGCCTGATGGATCTTTTCATTGCCATTTTCACCGGAACCATTATCGCGGCGACGCCACTGATATTCGCAGCCCTTGGCGAGCTCGTCGTCGAGAAGTCCGGCGTGCTCAACCTGGGCCTCGAGGGCATGATGCTGATGGGGGCGGCCTTCGCCTTCTGGGCGGTGATCGCCGGCCTGCCGATGCCCGTAGCCATCGCAGCCGGGGCACTCGCCGGTGCCGCCACCTCGCTTCTCTTCGGGGTGCTGGCGCTGACGTTCCTGACCAACCAATATGCTGCCGGCCTGGCACTCGCCATATTCGGGTCGGGGGTTTCGGCCTTTCTCGGGCGCGGTTTCGGCAGCGCGCCGATCGATGCGCTGAAGCGCGTCCATATCCCCTTTCTCTCCGATATTCCGGTGATCGGGCCGATGTTCTTCCGCTTCGATCCGATGGTCTATCTGGCAATCGCGATGTTCGGCCTCATCGCCTGGTTCCTTTACCGTACCAAGGGCGGCCTCATCTTGCGCACCATCGGAGAGTCGCCCGAAACGTCGCACGCGATCGGCTATCCCGTCATCAGGATCAGGTATCTGGCGGTGCTGTTCGGTGGTCTGATGGCCGGCCTTGCCGGGGCATATCTCTCGGTCGCCTACACGCCGCTCTGGGTGGAAAACATGACGGCCGGCAAAGGCTGGATCTCGCTGGCACTGGTCGTCTTTGCGACATGGCGGCCGCTGCGCGTCCTGATCGGCGCCTGGCTGTTCGGCGGCATGACGATCCTGCAGCTGCAGGGCCAGGCCCTCGGCATCGCGGTCCCTTCGGAGCTGCTCTCGGCGCTTCCCTATCTCGCGACTATCATAGTCCTCGTGATCATCTCGCAAAATCGCCAATTGCTGACGTTGCACTTCCCGGCGTCGCTGGCAAAGCCATTCCGGGCGGCGAGCTAGCGTTCAAGGCAAAGTGGCGGGGACGCCGGAGCTTCCCGTTCTCGAGTTATGGCAGTTCGATCTCACCCGCCACTACATGATTGAGGCCGGTGCCTTCCGCCGTCAGCGTCATGCGGACTTTCAACGTCTTGCCTGCGATCTGCCCGTTGCGCACCGTCTCCTCGATCTCTCGCTGCGAGGTGACTCCGACTTCCTTCAGGAACTTGCGGATCGACATATTGAAGGCATCTTCGCTCATGGCAGGACTCCTCTGTGTGTGGAAGTGATTGTAGGAGAATGGGAGTGAACAAGGAAGCAAGCGACCGCGCGGATGCTGTCGGCGCCGGTTCCTGCCGCCTCATTGCAAGTGGAGCGTGACGGCTGTACCGTGAGGCTGACAGGTGCGCAAAGCGCGCTGCTGCATGCTGCCTTAGGTACCTGGCCGAGCTAAGGGCGAAGTCATGCAGCGATCCAAGGTGCCACGTGCTTTGCGCGTCCGACAGCACGCGCGGGGCTGGGCAACGGACGCAAAGTCATGGAACTTATCGTCGCCCTCGGCGTGATGGTCTTCAAGGTCGCCTTGCTGATCGCGATCCTGCTGTTGCTGCCCCTGCCGCTGACTTGGTTGGAACGCAAGATTGCCGGGCACATGCAGCAGAGGATGGGACCGATGCGCGTGGGCTGGCACGGATTGCTTCAGCCTGTCGCGGACGGGATCAAGCTCCTGACCAAAGAGGATCATATCCCGGCCGAAGCCGACCGCTTCCTGTTCAAACTGGCTCCGATCCTGGCGCTTGCCCCGCCCTTCGTGGTGTTTGCCGCGATCCCCTTCGGCGAAACCGTTTCGGTTCTCGGCAACGAGATCACGCTCTACATTTCCAACCTGAACGTAGCGCTGCTTTTCGTCTTCGCGGTGATCGGGCTGGAGGTCTATGGCGTCATCTTCGGCGGCTGGGCGGCCAACAGCAAATATGCCGTGCTTGGTTCTCTGCGGACCTGCGCGCAAATGATCAGCTACGAAATTCCGATGGGTTTCGCGGTCATCGGCGTCGTCATGCTGGCGCAATCCATGAGCCTGCTCGACATCGTGCGGGCGCAAACCGACGTCTGGAATATCGTTTATCAGCCGATCGGATTTTTCGTGTTCTTCGTCGCAGGACTTGCAGAAGCGCAGCGAATTCCTTTCGACCTGGCGGAAGCCGAAGGCGATCTGGGAGCCGGGTTCCACACCGAATATAGCGGCATCCGCTTCGCCTTGTTCATGGTCAGCGAATATGTCGTGATGGTGCTGGTGTCGGTCCTCACCGTGATCCTGTTCTTCGGCGGGTGGAACGGCGTGCTCATCCCGCTGCCGCCGCTCCTCTGGTTTTTGCTGAAGGTTGCCTTCTTCGTCTATCTGTTCATGTGGTTCCGCTTCACCTTCCCCCGCTACCGTTATGACCAACTGATGGCGATCGGCTGGAAGGTCTTGCTTCCCCTGTCTTTGGCGAACATAATCATCAGCGGTGTTGTTTTCTCTTGATGCATGCCGCCCGTAAGCTCCGGGCGCGGACATGCAAGACGACTCTCAGGAGCCGCAGCGAGGCGGCCATGTCGCACGCACTGGACAAAGCTGGAAGATGGATCGGCTGGGCCTTCTTCGCCGATCTGGCGAATGGTTTGGCTTTGACCTTCGGCTACATGTTCTCCAGACCCGTCACCATGCAATATCCGGACAAGGAGAAGTGGCTGCCCTATTCGCGATATCGCGGGCACCATTTCCTCAAACGTGACGCCGAGGGAGAGATCAAATGCGTCGCCTGCGAGCTCTGCGCGCGGATCTGTCCCTGCGACTGCATCGAAGTAGTCCCCTACGAGGACGAGAAGGGCAACCGGCGCCCGGCCAAATTCGAGATCGACACGGCCCGCTGTCTCTTCTGTGGGCTCTGCGAGGACGCCTGCCCGGCGGACGCGATCGCCCTTGGCCAACAATATGAATTTTCGAGTTTCTCCTCGCGCGACTTGGTGATCGGCCGTGACGATCTGCTCGCCAAGCCGGGCAAGGCGATGACCGGCGGCGGTGTCGTCGCTGCGCGCCTGAACACCGAACGGGATGTTCTGGTCCAATCCAGCGAGCCGCGCGGGTACAATTGGTGGCGGAATATTCGACGAAAGTGAAGGCGCGCCGGGGTCGCGCCGAAGCAGGGACTGGAGGCTCAGATGCACATCTGCCAAATCCTGGGAAGCAAGTCTCCCGAAATCGTCTCGGTCACGCCGGACCACACGATGGTCGAAGTATTGCGGCTGTTTCGCGACAGGAATATCGGCTTCGTCGTCGTCGGCCGTTCGCCAGGAGAATGCCTGGGCACGCTCTCGGAGCGGGACTGCTGCCATGCCGTGGCCGAGTACGGCACCGAAGCACCGCTGATGCGGGTGGGAGAAATCATGAACCGCACTGTCGCGACCTGCTCGACGGAGGATTTCCTGCCCTTCGTGATGTCGATCATGACCGAGCGGCGCACGCGCCATGTGCTGGTCATGGACGGCAACGATGCCGTCGGCGTGGTCAGCATCGGCGACGTGGTCAAACACCGGCTCGAAGAGGCATTGCAAGCGGAGCGGGACATGCACGACTACATTTGCGGAGCCAACTACCGCTGACGAAAACGCCTGCCGCAGATTGCCTTTGAGTTGACCCGATCGACAGCAAGGCTGCAGCAAATACCCCCTCTGCCCCGCAGATCCGGATGCAATCAGACCCGGTCTTCCTCCAGAGCGGATTCTGCGCGCCTCGCGCAGGCGCGGATCTCCACCGGACATGGATACTCTCCCCGCCGCATCAGACTGTTGAGCCGCAGGGCGCGGTAGTTTTCGGGAACGAACGCGAGCCCGTCCGGAAAGCGCCTGTTGACCTTGAGCTTCGCCGTCAGCTCGCCCCGGGCGGACCGCACGAGCACCTGATCCCGGTCCGAAAGGCCGACTCGCGCGGCATCCTGAGCGCTCATTTCGATAAACGGGTCGTCTGCGACCGAATTCAGGGTTTCCGAGCGCTCGGAAACATAGCCATTGTGGAACAGGCAGTTGCCGGTGATCAGCTGGAGCACGTCCGTCACTTCAGGAGCAGACGGAGGAGCGAAGAACCCGCTTGCCCATGGCTGCGGGGCTGACGTAGTGAAGGCACCGTCGGCACCAAGCCCTTCCCGCGTCAAGCCGTCATAGGCGGGAACCAACCGGGTCATCTCGTCGAAGATGGCGGTCTCGGTCGATGGCTGCAGCGGCTGCTCCCGAAGCGCCGCGATAAAGTCGAAGATCGCCAGATTGCTCCTGGCGTCAAAAGCCGGTTCGCGGAATTTTCGAAGCGCCTGGGTCCGGCCTTCATTGTTGGTGAAGGTCCCGGATTCTTCGCCGTAACCGGCTGCGGGCAGCACGACGTCGGCCAATGCCGCCGTATCGGTGAGAAACGCGTCCTGCACGATCAGAAGATTGGCGGTACCGAGTGCGCGCTCGACGAACTCCCGGTCGGGATAGGACATCAGCGGGTCGCTTCCGACCACATAGAGGACGCCCATCCGCCCGTTTACGCAGAGTTCCAGCATCGCATCGAAATCGGCGCCCGGGTCGCGGGGGATCTCCGCGCCCCAGCTCCGTGCGAACTCCGTGCGCGTCGCCTCATCGGCGACAGGGCCAAGGCCCGGCAAAACTCCGGGCAGAACACCCATGTCCCAGGCGCCCATCTGATTGGCACGATCGAAGAGAAACTGCAGAGAGGGTTCCTTGCCGAGCAGGTACAGGAGTTGGAGAAGATTGCCCAGCTGCTGCAGCGTCTCCCGTGCCAGCGGTGATCTCAGCAGATCGACGCTTACCAGGAGGGTGACGCTCCGACCTTCCTTGAGCGTTGAAACCAGACGGCCCAACGCGTCATTGGCGTCGGACCCGGTGATCGTCCCGCTGGTCATCGCAACGATATCGCCCGGCAAGCCCTGATCGGTCACGGCCACGAGAGCAGCCACCACCGCGGCAAGGCTCCGAGCCTCGCCGCCGGGATGGGCGCGAAGGACCGCCGCCGCATCGGCATCGAGCCGCGATGGCCGCGCCGAAAGCATGAGCAAGCGGGTATGCTGCCGGCGCGCGGCATCGCGCAGGAGGTATTCGGTGACCGGGTTCTCCTCGGTCACGTTGCCGCCGATGATGAGCACGCAGTCCTTGCCGATCACCTGTTCGAGAGGGCCGCGGCTGTAAAAGCTTGCCACCAGCGGCGCCAGGATGTCGAGGGGCGTGGACCAACGCGACGAGCAGTCGACGTTATTGGTGCGGAACACCGTCCGCATCAGTTTCTGGAACTGGTAGAGCACCTCGTTCGGCAGACGCGGCGAGATGAGCCCGCCGGCGGTCATGCCCTCCATTACACCGATGCGCTGGCGGACAAAATCGCCCGCCTCCTCCCATGACACCGCCGTCAGCGCGCCGTCGCGGCGGATCATCGGCCGCTTGATGCGATCCCGGCTTTCGATGAAGTCGAGGCCGAAGCGGCCGCGCACGCAGAGCGTTTCGCGATTGACGCCATGTTCCCAGTCAGAGCGGACCCGCATGAACTCGCCTTTGCGCGCTCCGACGGTGAGCTGGCATCCGGTGCCGCAATGCGGGCAGATCGTGTCGGTCTCGGCGAGATCCCAGGGCCGTGCCCGGTAGCGATAGGGGAAACTCATCAGCGCGCCGACCGGGCAGACCTCGACGCAATTGCCGCACTGGTCGCAGCTCGCAAGACTCCCCTCGAAGCCGGTGACGGCGGTATCCATGCCCTTTTCCACCGTGCCTAGCGCCACCGCGCCCACGACCTCCTCGCACATTCGCACGCAGCGCTGGCACTGGATGCACCGGTTGACATTCATGATGATGACCGGGCTCAGACGGATGTCCTTCGAATGGAACACGCGTTTTGGGTCGCGGAACCGGCTTTCACCGGGCCCATACGCCATGACCATGTCCTGAAGTTCGCACTCGCCGCCCTTGTCGCAGATCGGGCAATCGAGCGGGTGATTGGCGAGCAGCATGTCGAGCATCGACGCGCGCGTTTCCTCGATCAGCGGCGTATTTGTCCGAACCACCATGCCGTCCGATGCCACGGTGGCGCAGGCCGGCTGCAGCCGCCGCAGTCCCTCGATCTCCACCAGACACATGCGGCACGAGGCGAGTGGCGGCAGGCGCTTCCAATAGCAGAAGGTGGGAATGTCGATGCCCAGACGCTCGGCGGCGGCGAGCACCGTGGAGCCAGTCTCGACCTCCAGCGTTTGTTCGTCGATCGTGACCTTGACCATACTTCCTCCCGGATCGGCCGTGTGCCCGTTTCAGTGGAAAGGGCACCTCCGCTCTTCGATATGGGCGACGAACTCCTCGCGGAAATGCTTGAGCGCGGCCCGCAATCCCATGGCCGCACCGTCGCCCAGGGCACAAAACGTGTTGCCGAAAATACCCTTGCAGAGCATCTCCAACTGCTCCAGGTCGCCCGTTTCACCCTCGCCTGCCTCGATGCGCCGCAGAACTTTCACGACCCAGTCCAAACCTTCCCGGCATGGCGTGCACTTGCCGCAGGATTCATGGTGGAAGAACTCGATGATCCGCGTGGCGAGCTTGACCATGCAGGTCGAGTCGTCGATCACGACCACGCCTGCCGAGCCGAGCATCGAACCGGCGGCAGCTAGCGAGTCGAAATCCATGCCCACCTCGAGCTCGCTCGCCGGGATAACCGGTGCCGATACCCCACCGGGAATCACCGCCTTGACCTTTCGCCCCGGCAGGGGTCCGCCGGCGTGCTCCTCGACGAGTTCATGCAGCGATATGCCCATCGGCAGCTCGTAGAGGCCGGGTTTGCGAACCTGACCGCTGAGGCAGTAGAGCTTCGGGCCGGGGCTCCTGTCCGGCCCTATGCCGCGAAACCACCCCGGTCCGCGCATCACGATATGCGGCACGCAGGCAAGCGTCTCGACATTGTTGATGACGGTGGGACTGGCGTAGAGCCCGGCCACGGCAGGAAACGGCGGCTTCAGTCGCGGCTGCGCCCGCTTGCCCTCGAGTGACTCGAGCATTGCGGTCTCCTCGCCGCAGATATAGGCGCCGGCACCGCGATGGATGTAGACCATGAAATTGAAGTTCGAGCCGAGAATGCCGGTGCCCAGACAGCCGTTTTCATGGGCCTCGGCGATCGCCTGTTCCATGCGGCGAATAGCCGTCACATATTCTCCGCGAATGTAGACGTAAGCCGTCTCGGCACCGATTGCATAGGCGCTGACCGCCAGCCCCTCGATGAGCTGATGCGGGTCGCGCTCCATGATGATGCGGTCCTTGAAAGTGCCGGGTTCCCCTTCATCTGCATTGCAGCAGAGATATTTCGGCTTGCCGGCCGCTTTCGGCACGAAGCTCCACTTCATGCCCGTCGGGAAACCGGCACCCCCGCGGCCGCGCAGGTTGGATTCCTTGACGAGGTCGACGATCTCGTCCGGCGTATATTCGCCGAGCGCCTTCCGGAGCGCCCGGTAGCCGCCGCCGGCCTCATAGGTCGACAGCAGATGACCGTCCGGCACATCGACATTCCTGAGCAGGACCGGCTCGAACATGGCTTATTCTCCTGGCGCCGGCGCAGCAGCGCGCTCGATGCTCGCCGCCCGCTCCGCCGCGCGGAAGCTCTCCAGCAGCGCATCGAGCCGCGCGGGATCAAGGTTGCCGTGGTAATCGTCGCCGACCTGCATCACCGGAGCCATTTCGCAAGCCCCGAGACATTCGACGGTCGAAAGCGTGAACGCACCGTCCGGGGTGGTTTCGCCCTTCCTGATCCCCAGTGTCGTTTCCAGATGCTTCAGCAGCGCCTCGGATCCGCACAGCATGCAGGAGACATTGTCACAGAGTTGCAGGTGGAACCTGCCGATCGGCTCGGTATGGAAGAGCGTGTAGAAGGTCGCCAGTTCATAGACCCAGACGCGTTCGACGCCGAGAATCTCGGCGACGTCTTCGAGCACCGGCCCGGGCAGATGACCATGCTCCTTCTGCGCGATCATGAGCGCGGGCATGATCGCCGACCGCCGTTCGGGGTATCGTGCCGCCGCCGCCTCGATCTCTTCGCGCATGCTCATCGCGTCCGATCCTCCCTGCTACTTGTCCACCTCCGCCATCACCGGGTCGAGACTGCCGAGCACGGCGATCATGTCGGCGAGGTAGCGTGCATTGGTCACGCCGAAGAGTGCCTGAAGATTGACGAAGGAAGGCGCCCTCACCTTCATGCGGAACGGCTTCGGCGATCCGTCGCTGATGATGTAGAAGCCGAGTTCTCCCTTAGGCGCCTCGATCACCGAATAGACCTCGCCTTTCGGCACGTCGAAGCCATAGGCGGAGAGATCAAAATGCTGGATCAGGGCCTCCATCGAGCAATGCACGCGCTCTTTGTCGACGGGGAAGGCGATCGTCGGAATATCGACCTGAAACGGCCCCTCCGGCATCTGCTCCATGCATTGTTCGATGAGGCGGATGCTCTCGCGCATCTCGTCGACGCGGCAAAGCCAGCGCGCATAGCAATCGCCCTCCTCGCGCGTGATGACGTTGAAATCGAGCCGATCGTAGATTTCATAGGGTTCGTCGCGCCGGATATCCCAGTCGACGCCGGAGGCACGCAGGTTCGGCCCGCTCAAGCCGAGGTCGATCGCGTCCTTTGCGGAGATCACGCCTATCCCCTGCGTGCGGCTGAGAAACACCCGATTGTTCTCTATCAGGCGCTCATAGTCGCGGATCCTGTTCGGGAAGATCTCGCAAAACTCCCTGATCTTCGGAATAAACCCGTCGGGCAGGTCCTCGCGTACTCCGCCGACGCGGCAGTAGGAGGTGTGCATGCGCGCACCGGTGATCATCTCCAATAGGTCCATGATCATTTCGCGCTCGCGCATGGCGTAAAGCAGCGCCGTCATGGCGCCCAGATCCATCGGCAGCGCGCCGGTGATCAGGAGATGACCGGAAATCCGTGCGAGTTCGGCCATCATCACACGGATATATTGCGCCCGGATCGGGGCCTCTATGCCGAGCAGCCTCTCCACGGCGAGCGCGAAGGCCAGGTTGTTCGAAGGCGGACAGAGATAGTCGAGCCGGTCGGTCAGCGGGAAGATCTGAGTATAGGTGAAGCTCTCCGCCAGTTTTTCGGTGCCGCGGTGCAGATATCCGATATGCGGGTCGACGCGTTCGACATATTCTCCGTCGAGTTGGAGCACGAGCCGCAGAACCCCATGGGTGCTCGGGTGTTGCGGACCGAGATTGAGAAGCACCTCCTTGGTATTGAGCGCTTCGCCTTCCGGCCTCATGAGCTCGGTGACTTCGGTCATCTCAACTCTCCGGCGTCTGACGGCCTCCTTGCGGTATATCTCTGGTGGCGAGGTCCGGCTGCGTCGGCGGCGGCCCCTCGGCACCGAAGGGGTTCAGTTTGTCCTTGTAGCCCCTCAAGGGAAAATCCTTGCGCTGCGGAAAGCCCTCGAAGCCTTCCCACATATAGATGCGGCGCAGATCGGGATGCCCCTCGAAACGGATGCCGTACATGTCCCAGGCCTCGCGTTCATGCCAGTTGGCGGTGCGCCAGACTCCTGCAACAGAGGGAACATGCGGTGGATCGCCGAGCCGGCACTTGATGCGCACGCGCCATTTGTTCTTCAGCGAATAGAGGTGGTAAACCGTCTCGAAACGCGGCGTTTCGGGGTAGTGATCGACGCCGCATATGTCGGAGAGGAAATCGAACTCAAGCGCCGGGTGTTCTTTCAGGAATCGACAGAAGTCGACGATCTGCTCCGGTTGGACGGCAAAGGCGCAGATACCATGCGCAGTGCCGAGATTCTCGACTGCTCCCGCGAAGCTCCCGATGATCGCCTCGAGATCGACACGCCGCTCCCCGGTCATGATGCTACAACCCGTCCTAGGGGCGACCCGGTGAGGGCGCGGGACCTCCTGATCTTCTCCTGAAGCAGGAGAAAGCCGTGCATCAGCGCCTCCGGCCTCGGCGGACAGCCCGGCACATGCACGTCGACGGGGACGAAGGTTTCCGATCCCTGCACCACGGCATAGGTGTTGTAGACCCCGCCCGAAATCGCGCAGGTCCCCATCGCAATCACCCAGCGCGGTTCCGGCATCTGATCGTAAAGCCGCCGCACGACGGGCGCGAATTTCCGCGTGACCGTGCCGGCGATGATCATCACGTCGGATTGCCGCGGAGAAGGCCGGAACACCACGCCGAACCGGTCGAGGTCGTAGCGCGCGCAGCCGGCCGAGATCATTTCGATGGCGCAGCAGGCAATGCCGAAGGTTTCGGGCCACAAGGCCGACCTCCGGCTCCAACCGATGATGCTGTCGGCCGTGGTAAACAGTACGCTGTCGCGGATCGCGTCGTTTATTCCTGCCATTCCAGCGCCCCCTTCAGCCAGGCATAGGCGAAGCCCACAAGCAGCAGCAACATGAAGACGAACATCTCGATATAGCCGACGATGCCGATCTCCTTCAGGACCACCGCCCAGGGAAAGAGGAACATCGCTTCGACATCGAAGACCACGAGGAGGATGGCGAG
The DNA here is from genome assembly GCF_035610345.1 of Sinorhizobium meliloti. Next base: position 540,209 of record NZ_CP141214.1, read on the forward strand.
GATAAAGAAAGGAACCCGGAAGCGGCCGCCCGCGGCCTCGCCCGCCGCTTCCATACCGCATTCATAAGGGGCGTTCTTTTCGGGATAGGGATTGGACGGACGCAGAAGCGAGGAGACGAAAAGCGTCGCCGTCGCCACCAGGACTATCCCGGTAACCATGAACAGAACCGGCAGGAACTCCATTGCCGTCATAGCGTTTGGCCTTGGCCAACCAGCGGCTTTTCTCAGCCGCGATCGGTCCCTTCGGAACCGGGGATGCCGGCGCCTCGAGAGGCGGTCTGGGCAATCCTTTTCCTCCAGGGCGAGTCTATGCCGTCGGGCGGATCAATGCAAATCCAATCGATTAGTAATGTATGATCCGAATTGGCCCGCCTGCAACAATCGACGATACAGCGCGAAGACCCGCCTTACCCCCCGAAAGCCGACTGTTGAGCAAGCCTCAGGAACCACGCCGGAAACAGGCCGATGCCGATGGTGCCGGCTGCTGTGAAGGCGAGCGTGGCACGGACGAGCGGCGTCAGCGCAGGTTCGAACGTCCTTTCCGGCTCGCGCATGTAGATCACCATCACGATGCGGATATAGAAATAGGCGGCGACGACGCTGAGCAGGACTGCGATCACCGCCAGCACGACGAAACCTCGCTCCACCAGCGCGACCAGCACGTAGAACTTGGCGAAGAAACCGGCCGTCGGCGGGATGCCGGCGAGCGAGAAGAGATAAAGGAGCATCAGAAGCGCGAGCCCGGGATGGAACTTGGCGAAACCTGCGTAGTCTTCGATGACCTCGCCGGATAAATCGCCGTTCCGCATCATGATCACGGCGCCGAAAATGCCGAGATTCATGAAAGTGTAGATGAGCAGATAGAGCATCACGCTGGCGATCCCGTCCTGGCCGCCGGCCACCACACCGAAAATAGCAAAACCCGCATGGGCGATGCTGGAATAGGCGAGCAGACGCTTGAAATTGTCCTGCACCAGCGCCACGAAACTGCCGAGCGCCATCGTTGCCACCGCAATGGCCGCGACGATGATCCAGGCGTTCGAGACCTCGACGAGAGGATTGAGGAACACCCGGAGAATCACCGCGAACCCGGCCGCCTTGGGCGCGACCGACATGAAGGCAGTGATCGTCGTGGGAGCGCCTTCATAGACGTCCGGCACCCACATATGGAACGGCACGGCGCCGATCTTGAAGACGAGCCCCGCAACGATGAAAACGACCGCCAGCAGCAGGGCGGGATCGAGTGGACCGCCGCTCACCGCCTCAGCCATCCGGTCCAGTTGGGTCGTACCGGTGAGCCCGTAGATGAGCGAAACGCCATAAAGGAAAATCGCCGTCGATACTGCGCCGAGGATCACATATTTCAACGCCGCCTCGTTCGACCGCCGCTCTTTGCGCAGGAAGCCTGTCAGCACATAGGTGCAGAGCACCATCAGCTCGAGACCCACATAGATCGACAGGAGGTCGATCGCCGAGGCCATAATCATCATCCCCGCAAGGGCGAAGAGCAGCAGGACATAATATTCGCTCCTGCCGATCCCCTCGATCTCGCCGTATTTCCGCGACAGGAAAAAGGTCAGGATGGTCGCCAGATAAAACACCATCTTGAAAAAGACGGCGAAGCGGTCGGAAATGAACATGCCCGCATAGGCCGGCCGCATCTCGCCTGCCAGCATCAGCGTGGCCACCGCGGCAAGGAGCACGATCGCGACCGAGACCCACAGGAGCAGTTCGTCCCGCCCCTTGCGCACAAGCTCTCCGACAATCAGCAGGATGCAGGCACCGGTGACCACGATGATTTCGGGGACGCTCGCCAGGGCCCATTGGAGAAGCGCGGCAGCAGTCATTGACCGCTCCCTTCACCGTGTACCTGCACCAGCAGATTTCGCACCGACGCATCGATGATCCCGAGGAAGGGTCGCGGATAGAGCCCGACCCAGAGCACAAAGACGGCGAGCGGCAGAATGGCAGCCAGCTCGCGGCCATTCACGTCGTTTATCTTGTACCTGGCAGTCACATTCGCCGGACCAAGCGCCACTTTCCCGTACATGCCGAGCAGGTAGGCGGCACTCAGCAACGCACCCACTACGGCCGCGGCGCCCGCGGCGAGGTTTGCCGCAAACCCGCCTGACAGCACCAGCAGTTCGCCGACGAAAGCGTTCGTCCCCGGCAGCGCCATCGAAGACAGGGTGAAGAGCGCAAGAAAGGCGGTATAGACCGGCGCCGCCTTCATCAGCCCGCCGTAATTCGCGATGCTGCGGGTATGGGTGCGCTCGTAGATCAGGCCCACGAACAGGAACAATGCGCCAGTCGTTATCCCGTGGTTGAACATCTGCAGGATGCTGCCCTCGAGCCCGCGCAGATTCAGCGCGAAAATCCCGAGCGTCACAAATCCCATATGGCTGATGCTGGAATAGGCCACCAGCTTTTTCAGGTCGTCCTGAGCCAGGGCCAGCAAGCCGCCATAGACGATCGCAACAGCCGAAAGCACGAGCATAAGCGTCGAATAGTAGAGCGATGCTTCCGGCAGCATCGGCAGCGAGAAGCGCAGGAACCCGTAAGCGCCCATCTTCAGGAGCACGCCGGCGAGAATGATGCTGCCCGCCGTCGGCGCCTGGACATGTGCGTCCGGCAGCCAGGTGTGCACCGGCACCATCGGCACCTTGACGGCGAAGGCCACCAGGAAGGCGAAGAACAGCCAGGACTGAACGCCGAAGGGCAGATCCTGCGCCGTCAGGGCGAGTATGTCGAAGGTCTCGCCCCCCTGGAAATAGAGCACGATGACGCCGATCAGGAAGAGGATGCTGCCAGCCAGCGTGTAGAGGAAGAACTTGAACGCCGCATAGACCCGGCCTTCCCCGCCCCAGACGCCGATGATCAGATACATCGGAATCAGCATCGCCTCCCAGAAGACGTAGAACAGGAACAGGTCGAGCGCGCAGAAGACACCGAGCATCAGCGCCTGCATGATCAGCAGGCTGACCATGAACTCCTTCACTTTGCGGTCGACCGCCACCCAGGAAGCGAGCACGGAGATCAAGCTCAAAAGCGCCGTCAGGAACAGGAAGAGCGCGCTGATCCCGTCGACGCCGAGCGCGTAAGTGATCCCGAGCGCGGGCACCCAGGGACGGCTCTCGGTGAACTGCATTTCGTGCGTCGTCGTGTCGAAACCGGCCAGCATCACGATGCAGAGCGCGAGATCGACAATCCCGAAACCGAGCGCCGTCCACCGCACCGCATCGTCGCTGCGCATGAACACCACCACCGCCGCCCCGGCGACGGGCAGGAAGACGATGAGGCTCAGCAGCGGGATCGACATCGTGCCTACCTCCACACCACCGCAAAGACGAGGATGGCCGCGATCAGGCCGGCGATCATCGCCAGCACGTAATGGGTGACGACGCCGCTCTGCCAACGTCGCAATACGCTGCCGCCGTCAAGGATCGATCGGGCAAAACCATTCACGACGCCGTCCACGCCATTGAGATCGAGCCGCACCCCCGTGCGCGCCGAGCCGTGCAGGAAGGGCAGTACCGCAGTCTCCGACACGTCGCTGACCGCCTTCTCATACCGCGCCAACGGTCTTTCCGCGAACCACATGAAGGCGCGGGCGCCCTTGCGGTAGAACCAGTCGGTGTCGAGGCTGATCATGTTCTCGGGATCGAGCGCCCGAAGGAAGATCACGAAGCCCAAAGCCGTGAACATCAGGAGCCCGAGGCTCTCGGTCACGTGGACGCCGGTATAGGGCTCGAAATCGACAGGATAGGGCAGAAGCGCGTAGAGCGGGCCGGGGAATACGCCGATGGCGATGCAGAGCGCCGCCGCCATCCCCATCGCGACCAGCATGTTGCCGGGCGGCTCCCGTGCCTGCAGCCCCCGGTCGGTACCGAAAAACATGTAATAGGGGAGCTTGAGCCCGGTGTGCAGGAACGTCCCGGACGACGCCATCGTCAGCGCCAGCATCACCAGCGCGCGGTGATCCTGCCCCGCCGCGGCTATCACCATCGATTTGCTGACAAAACCCGAGAAGAACGGAAATGCCGAGATCGCAAAGGCGCCGATCATATAGAGCGCTACCGTCAGCGGCATTGCCTTGTAGAGCCCGCCAAGCTCGGTGAGCTTGCGCCGGCCGGTGACGTAGATCACCGCCCCGGCACCCATGAACAAAAGCCCCTTGTAAAGGATGTGCGCGAAGGCGTGACTGGTGGCCCCGTTCACCGCCAGCTCGGTGCCGATGCCGATGCCCGCGACCATGTAGCCCACCTGACTGACGATATGATAGGCAAGAAGGCGGCGGCAGTCGTTTTCCAGCACCGCATAAATGACGCCGTAGAGCGCCATCACCGTGCCGAGCCAGACCAGCAGTTCGATACCCGGAAACGCCCGCGCCAGCACGTAGACGGCGGTCTTGGTCGTGAAGGCGCTCATGAACACCGCGCCGGTGACGGTCGCCTCCGGGTAGGCATCGGTGAGCCAGGCATTGAGCGGCGGCACCGCCGCGTTGAGCAGGAAGCCGGCAAGAATGAGGTAGGTACCCGCGTCCAAAGCGCCCTCGACCGGACCGAAGAGCAGCGAGCCTGCGGCTGCCCCATGGAGCAGAATTCCACCGAGCAGGATGACGCCGCCGGTGACGTGGACCATGAGATACCGGAAGGCAGCGCGGATCGCCTGTCCCCCTCCTTGAGCGAAGACGAGATAAGCCGACGCGAATGCCATGCCCTCCCAGAACAGATAGAGGGTCAGATAGTCGCCTGCGAACACCACCCCGAGCGCGCTGCCGACATAGACGAAGGCGGCTACATGCTGGCCGGCGCCGGAAAGGTGCAATGCATAGACCGTCCCGATCAGCGCCATGATGGTGAAGACGGTAGCGAAGACGGTGCTGAGCTGGTCGACCTTTGCAATCAGAATTTCCTGGCCGAGGAACTGCGTCTCGCCATAACTGCCGGGCTCTATCGCCAGGACGACGACGACCGCCAGTACCGGGATCAGCACGAGATAGGCTTTACGCGCCGGTCCCGTGAAGAACGGGATCGGCAGAGCGCCCAGAATGAAGATGAGGGCCGGATGGACGAAATCAGTCATAATAGTCCTCGCGCCGCATCAGCCCGGCGCGGTGGCCGAGAAACTTGGAAACGAAGATGAGCAGCACGCAGGAGCCGAAGCCGTACGCCGCCGACCAGCCCGGCAGGCGCTCCCACAGGTATTCGGCGTGGTCGCGGCGAACCAGGAAGTCGGCGACGACGATCAGGACGAGCACCAGATAGAACAGCCGCCGGCGCAGCCTCGCATATTGCGCGTCACCAAAGAAAACGACGACAGGCTTGATCATCGGATCACTCCGTCCGCGAGGGTGAGAAAATAGTAGGGGAAGATGCCCATCAGCACAGAGAGGATCGCGGTCGCGACCAGCGGGATCGTGACAAGCGGGATTTCGCGGACCGGCGCCCGGCTCTCCTTGGTCTCCGACTCGAAAAAGGCGGTGTAGCTGACCGGCAGAAAATAGGCGGCGTTGAGGACCGAACTTGCGAGCAGCACGGCGAGGAACGCCATCTGCCCGGCCTCTACCGAGCCCTCCGCCAGATACCACTTGCTGACGAACCCTGCCGTCGGCGGGATCCCGATCATGCTCAGCGACGCGACGAAGAATGCCCCCATCGTCCAGGGAAGCCTGCGGCCGATGCCGGCCATGTCGCTGATATTGCGTTTTCCGGACGCACAATAGATCGATCCCGCGCAGAAGAAGAGCGTGATCTTGGAGAATGCATGCGCCGCGATGTGGATGATGCCGCCGACCATCGCCAGCGGCGATAGCAGTACCGCGCCCAAGACGATGTAGGAGAGCTGGCTGACGGTCGAATAGGCGAGCCTCGCCTTCAGGTCGTCCCGCGTCAGCGCGTAGACCGACGCCATCAGGATGGTGAACGAGGCCAGATAGGCGGTGGCGATGCCGAGGCCCAGTTCCCCGACCATGCCGACACCAAAGACATGAAAGATCACCCGCAGCACGCAGAAGACGCCCATCTTGACGACCGCCACGGCATGCAGGAGCGCGCTGACCGGCGTCGGCGCCACCATCGCGGCGGGCAGCCAGGCATGCATCGGCATTACCGCCGCCTTGGCGAAGCCGAAAAGGTAGCAGAAATAGACGACCGCGAGCAGCGTCGCCGAGGCATTGGCGCCGGCCAGCAGCCCGCCCGCCACGAAGTCGAGCGACCCGGCGATGTGGTAGGTCAGCGCCAAGGCAGCGAGAAGCACGCTCTTCGAAGCGCCCATCAGATAGACAAGATACTTCCGGCTGCCCCGCCATCCGTCTTCGTCCTCGTGGTGGTAGACGAGCGGATAGGTGACGAGGCTCAGCACCTCGTAGAAGATAACCAACGTGAACAGATTTGCGGCGAAGGCGCCGCCCACCGCGGCCGCGAGGCTGGTGGCGAAGCATGCGAAAAAGCGGGTCTGCGCATGCTCGTGCAAGTGACGCATGTAGCCGATGGAATAGACCGCGGCCACGATCCACAGAAGCGACGAGACCGTGGCGAACACCATGCCGAGCGCATCGGCGCGGAACGCGAAGTCGATCCCCGGCAGGATCTCGAACAGGCGCAGTTCGACGGTGCCGCCGGCCAGCACTGTGGGCGCCATGGAGACGACGATCGCAAACATGGCGACCGCCGCGACCGGCGATACCGCGTCGCGGAGTTTCTCGCGCTTGTTGAGAAAGAGGATGGCGAGGGCCGCCAGTCCGGCGACGGCGACGGCGAGCAGCGGCCGGGTCGATATCACCGGGTCCAAGCCGCTATCCTTTCATAATGGTGACGTCGTCTACCTTGAGGGTGGACTTGTTCCTCACCAGCGCGACCAATATACCGAGGGCCACGGCAACCTCCGCCGCGGTGATCGCGATGACAAAGATCGCGAAGATCTGTCCGCGGAAGTCGTCGTAGTACTGGGCGAAGGCGATGAAATTGATGTTGACCGAATTGAGCAGGAGCTCCAGCGACATCAGCACGATCAGGATATTGCGCCTCAGCAGGACGCCCCCCGCCCCAATCACGAACAGGGCCACTCCGAGCAGGATCGACCACCAGAGCGGGACCATCAGCCAGGTTCCTTCCGCGCCAGCACGATGGCGCCGACGAGGGCCGCGAGCAGGATGACCGAGGCGACTTCGAACGGCAGGAGATAGTCGGAGAAGAGCGTCTTGCTGAGATCCCTGATCGCATCGCCGCCGCGCTCGGCAACGGGCGGCGTTGCGGTGAAGCGATCGCTCCAGAGCACCAGCACGACCATCTCGGCACCGAGCAGGACGAGCAGCGCGAGCGCCGGCAGGTTGCCGCCCGGCATGAAGCGCTGCAGCACCGCTTCGCGCACGTCGACCATCATGATCACGAACAGGAACAGGACCATGATCGCGCCGACATAGACGAAGATCTGGATGACCGCGAGCAGCGGCGCACCGAGCATGACGAAGATTGCCGAAATCTGCAGGAAGCACGCCATCAGCGCCAATGCGCTGTGAACCGGATTGCGCGCCAGAACCAGTGTCAGGGCTGTGACCACGGACACCGTAGCGAACAGAAGAAAGAACCCCTGATGCATCGACGCCGACCTTTCGCCACGAACTCTCGGCGCAAGACGGCCGGAGTCGAGATAGCGCCGCACTCACAAATTGTGCCCTAGTATCGGGTCTTTCACAAGATTATTGTCGCTTTGACAAATCCCCGATGCTCTGTCCGCGCTTGCGCGACCGTCGGCTTACACCTTCTGAGATTGCCTACGACGCGCCGGATCGCTCAGCCCATTGTTGCCATTTGATCTTGCTATTGCATGTCGGTCACCCTTTAATGTCTAGAGGCCCATTTGCCGGCCGACTGGCTGAGGAGAGCCCGCCCTCATGAAGCCAATGAACGAAGAGCATCTCGCGGTTCTGCGCAGGCACATGGTCGAGGTTGTCGCAATCTATGCCGACCTTGCAAGCGAAGAACTCGGCAAGGCGGCGCTCGACGAACGGGTGATGGCAGCGATGCTGCGGGTGCCCCGGCATCTTTTCGTGCCGGTCCCGGCTGCGCCCTTTGCCTACCAGGACATGCCGCTTCCGATCGGCTTCGATAAGACCGTGTCGCAGCCCTTCATGGTCGCTCTCATGACCGATCTCCTTGCTCCCCAACCGCATGAGGCCGTGCTCGAGATCGGCACCGGCCTGGGCTACCAAACCGCAATCCTCGCGCAACTCGCCGGCCAAGTTTGGAGCGTCGAGATCATCGAGGAATTCGCAGGTCAGGCCGAAGCTCTCCTGCACGGCCTCGGCATGTCGAATGTCGGCATTCGTATCGGCGATGGTTCTCGCGGCTGGCCCGAGCACGCTCCGTTCGACAAGATCCTCGTTACGGCGGCGGCTGAGCAGCCGCCCCCGGCTTTGCTCGAGCAGCTCAAGCCAATGGGCCGCCTTGTTCTTCCTGTCGGCTCGGAAGAACAGGTGCTGACCGTCATCGACAAGGATTCCGCCGGGCAATTCGCGGCGCGGCAACTGATCCCGGTTCGGTTCAGCCGGCTCGAAGCGGCCTAAGCGCGCGCCTATTCTTGAAGCACAAGGGGCTCGTGTCTTTCTCCGGGAACAATTTACGGTCGCGAGCAGTTGACCCAGGTTGCACAACCTAGCGGGGGCTTTCTTCCAATGCGATACAGCGCCTCACCAATCTGAGTGTCGTGTCATGAACGCACCGACGCCCGAACCGCCCTCCCATAGGCCCCATGATCTCTTTCACCGGCTTATGGATGGCATTGCCGAAGCGGTAATCGTCAAGGACGATGCGTCACGGTTCGTCTTCATCAACGACGCGGCTTGCGAGCTTCTGGGCAAGGACCGGAACCAGCTCATCGGACGGACCGACCACGACATATTACTGCGGGAGCAGGCAGACAGGATCGTCTCGCTTGACAGGGTCGTGCTTTTGACGGGTGAAGGCCACGAGCTCGAAGAGCAAATCACGACGCCAGATGGGACACAGCGCACGCTCCTGACGAAAAAGCGGTGCGTGAGCATTCCCGCCGGTCCGACCGAGGAGAGGTTCGTGGTCGTGACGATCGTAGATATCACCGACCTGCGTAGGATCGAAGAGACTCTCCGAGCAAGCGAGGAGCACTATCGCTCTCTGGTTGACCTTCATCCGCAAGTTCCCTGGACCGCAAACACGGCGGGAGAGGTCCTGGAGGTTGGCCCGCGATGGAGCGAACTGACTGGCCTGGGCGAAAGAGAAACGCTCGGCAGTGGATGGGCCAAAGCTGTTCATCCGCAGGACGCGCACTCTTTGGAAGAGAAATGGCACCGCTCCCTGGCAAGCGGCGCACCATTCGACTGCGAATACAGGCTTTTGACCAGGACCGGCCACTATCGCTGGTTCCGCGCTCGCGCAGCTGCAAAGCGAGACGCGGCTGGAAAAATCGTGCGCTGGTACGGCCTCCTGGAAGATATCGACGAAAGGCGACGCGCCGCCGACGCCTTGCGCGAAAGCGAGGCCCGCTTTCGCGCAATCGCTGACAACGCGCCCGTGATGATCTGGGTTGCCGACCCCACAGGCGACACGAGCTTCTTCAATCGCTTGTGGTTGGAAACGACGGGGCAAACAGAGGCCGAGGCGCTCGGTTTCGGTTGGGTCGACGTCATCCATCCCGATGATCGGCAGGCAGTCCAGGAAATATTCTTCAGGGCGACTGCGGGCAAGGAACCGGTGCACAGCGAGTACCGGTTGCGACGGGCCGATGGAAGCTGGGCATGGGTCATCGACGTCGGGCAACCGCGCTTCTCCGCCGACGGAACGTTCCTCGGATATGTCGGGTCCGTTCTCGACATCACCGAACGGCGAGCCGCGGAGGTAGCTCAGCAGGAAGCTCAGGCGTTTATCAGAAGCATTTTTGACAGCAGTCCCGACTGTGTGCGCGTGCTCGACATGGAGGGACGGCCGCTGCTCATGAACGAGGCCGGGCGGCGTATCTTCGGACTGGATGAGGGTGCTCCGGTGACGGGGCAGACATGGGACTCCATTGGGCGAGCTTCCGACGCCGACAAGGTCGAGGCCGCCTGGGAAAGCGTCAGACACGGGGAGACAGCGCGTTTCGAGATTTCCGTTCTGGATGCCGGCGGTGAAGAAAGATGCATGGACGTGATTTCGGCCCCGATCACGGACCATCGAGGAAAACCGTTCAGAATCCTGTCGATCTGGCGCGACATTACCGATGCGAAGCGAGCAAGCGACGAAATCAGTCGTGCGCAAAGGCACGCCGAAGCCGCTGCCGACCAACTTTCTTCGGTTCTCGAGAGCACCATGGACAGCGTCATGCTGCTCGACGCCGACTGGCGCGTGCGCTATCTCAACGAGAACGCCCGCAAGCTCCTGCAGGTCGGAGACGAGGCGCTGGGAAGAGTGTTCTGGAAGCTTTTCCCCGAAGAGGAAAAGGGGAGCTTCGCCAAGCATTGCCGCGAAGTGATGGACCGCCGGGTCCGCTCCTTTTTCGAGGACCATTTGTCGTCGCTCGGCCGGTGGGTCGAAGCGAATGCCTCCCCGACGCAAGACGGCATTTCCATTTTCTGCCGAGACATAACCGAGCGGCGTCGCGCAGAAGAGGACACGCTGCTGGCCCAAAAGCAGATCGCGCATATGGCCAGGCACGACATGCTTACGGGCCTCGCGAACCGGATGTTTTTCCGCGAATGCTTCGAGCAGGCGCTGAACGAGAGCAGCCATGCCCGTATGGCAGTGCTGTGCCTGGACCTTGACGGCTTCAAAGCCGTCAACGACACGCTCGGCCATCCCGCCGGCGACGCTTTACTGCGTCAGGTCTCTCAAAGGCTGATCCAATCCGTCAGAACCACGGAGACTGTCGCGCGCCTTGGGGGCGACGAATTCGCCATAATACAACCTTTGACGAAGTCACGTGACGAAGCGTTCCGCCTCGCACAGCGGATGATCGATACCCTTTCCGAACCCTTCAGCATCGAGGGCGTCGCCGCAACTGTGGGGACGAGCATCGGGATTGCCTTTGCGCCGGAAGACGGAACCTCTGCAGATGAGCTGATCAAGGCGGCCGACATCGCGCTCTACAGTGCGAAATCCAGCGGCCGCGGCACCTACAAGCTCTTCGACGTGGCGATGCATGCGCAGCTGCAAGCACACCAGCAGATGAAGATCGCAATGCGGGATGCGCTGGCGAGGGGAGAGTTCGAGCTGCATTATCAGCCCCTGGTGAGCCTGGAGTCGCGCTGCGTGAGCTGCTGCGAGGCGTTGCTGCGGTGGCGACACCCTCAACGGGGAATGATCGCGCCGGCCGAATTCATTCCGATTGCCGAAGAGACCGGCTTGATCGTTCCGATCGGCGAATGGATTTTGAGTGAGGCATGTGGACAAGCCGCGCGCTGGCCGGAACATGTGAGCGTCGCCGTAAACCTCTCCCCTGTCCAGTTCAAGCATCGCAACCTGGTGCGGGCCGTCGCCAACGCCCTTTCCGCCACCAGCCTTGATCCCGCTCGTCTGCAATTGGAGATCACCGAGACGGTTCTGCTCGATGAGAGCGAGCATAATCTCGAGTTGCTACAGGACCTGCGAAGGCTCGGCGTCAAGATCGCGATGGACGATTTCGGAACGGGCTATTCGTCGCTCGGCTACCTGCGCAGCTTTCCCTTCGACAAAATCAAGGTCGATCAAGCCTTCGTCCGGGACCTGCCGCACGGCAAGGAGTCGCTCGCGATCGTCAAGGCGGTCGCCGGCCTTGGGCAGAGCCTTGGCATGACGACAACGGTCGAGGGCGTCGAAACGGAGGATCAGCTGGCGGTGGTGAATTCGGAAGGTTTCAATGAGGTGCAGGGTTACCTCTTTTCGCGCCCCCTGCCCGCCGCGGAAATCTCCAAGCTGATCGCAGCCGGTTCCCTCTAACCCCTTCAGTCCAAGGGACGCCGCCGCTGTTAACCCGAATGGCCACGTCGGCCGGCACAGCAGAAATCATTTCCGCCGCCCTGACGCCAAAGCATTTTCACTGTTTCATTGAAACAGTGAACCGCTCTAACAACTTGACGCTACGTACTCCCACGGAAACCGGAGCCGATCAGACTGTAGATCTATCCTCGCGGTGGCCGTTGAATCTCCACCGGCGTCTTCATGATGATTTCCCGATGTGGAAAGGGGATGGATATCCCCGCCTCTTTGAAGGCATCCCATAGTGCCATCAGAACTTGGCCCCGCACATTCGTCAGGCCGTTGGCCGGATCCGAGATCCAGAAGCGGAGGCGGAAATCCAGCGAGGAGGCACCAAAGGCGGTCATCCAGCAGACCGGCGCCTTGTAGGCATTGACAACGCGGGGAACGCTCGATGCCGTGCCGATGGCGATCCGTACCACCTCATGGGGATCGCTGTCGTAGGACGTGCCGAAATCGACATCGATCCGTACGTAGTCGCTGGAAAACGACCAGTTCACCACCTGCTGCGAGATGAAGTCCTCATTGGGGATGAGGTATTCCTTCCCGTCGCGGGTAATGACCGACACGAAACGCGCACGGAGGTCGCGGATGGACCCGAACGTGTCTCCAAGCGTGATGGTGTCGCCGGGCTTGATCGACTTGTCGAGCAGGATGATGATTCCGGAAATGAAATTGGACACGACCTTCTGCAGTCCGAAGCCGACGCCGACACCGACAGCACCCGAAAACACCGTCAACGCCGTGAGATCGATACCCGTCGCGGACAAGGCGACTGCACCGGCGATCATGATCAGAACGATCTTGATGACCTTGCTGATCAGCACTTTGAACGATGGCGAAAGGTCGCCGGAACGCTGAACCCAATGGGCAAGCACATTGCCGACGAGCACTGCGACCCAGATAAGGGCGACTGTCAGAACGACCGCCTTCAGAACGATCAGCAGTGAAAGACGCATCACGCCCAGATTGACGGCGGCAGCATCGAGCGCCGCCAGGACGGGGCCATCAAGGCCGGTGGCATATACGGCGAGGTATCCCCAGCTTACGATCGCCACCAGGCGCGACAAGGTCGGGTTGCGGATGATCTTGGTCAGGACGGAAATTATGAACCAGGCGGCCGCAAGGGATAGCGCCGTAGAGACCAGCCATCGCTGCGACGGCCAGGTACCCTGTTTGAGAATGACGTTCGCAAGCCACAGCCACAGGGTCAGAAAAAGCCATTTCAGGCGGCGCATGAAGGCGATGATAACGCGCAGCAGGTCCGGATTGCCCTTGATGCGCCGAGCCCTGGTTTCCATCGCCGGCTCGGATCTGGATGCGACGAAGGAGGCGAAAACGTAACCGGCGGCGATAATCCCAAGCTGGTAGAATGTCCATTCGCTGAGGACGAATGTCCTGAACCAGATTTCAAGCGGTCGAACCATCAGCATGAAATCCACGGCGGCGCCCTTTGAACTAGATCTGCAAACCCCCTGTTCCCAAAATGTTAGCAGGAAAACCGTTACACACTTTCCCGGAAATGCTCTAGATGGAGACTCCCGCCTCGCGGAGTCCCTCCACCATCCGGTCCATTAGATGGGGATCTTGGTAGGGTAAAGATCGCCTCAGGTGATCGACGGAAAAGCTCGGATTGACCCCCAGTACTTCCCGCCAATAGCCCCGCGCTTCTTCGTGCCGCCCGGTACGACCATAAAGGCAGGCAAGATAGAAGCGCGTCATGTCCGATCGAGGCGCAAGCATCAGACGACGTTTGAAGGCGACCTCGGCCTCGTCAAAACGCCCGAGATTCAACAAGGCCCTCCCTTGGAAATGCAGTGACAGGTCGAATTGCGGATCCAACCGGTGGGCTCGTGTGTACAGCGCCAGCGCCTCTTCGTGCCGGCCCTGGAAATCCCGTATGGTGCCGAGTGCCGTATAGGCGTTGGCGGAATTGGGGTCGAGTTCGATCGCTCGCTCGGCAGCGTGCTCCGCTTCGTCCAGACGCCGCATCCAGGAAAGGGCAAGCGCGAGTGTGTAATGGCCTTGCGGCTCGGTATCGTCGGTATCGATGGCCTTTTGGGCCAGTTCGCGCGCCTGTGTGAGATTGTCGGGCGTCGCGCCGTTCCACTGATTGATGAAGTCGGTCAAGGCAATGATCGAAAGCGAAGCATGGGCAGCCGCCATCCCTGGATCGATCTCGAGGACGCGGTGCAGCATGCGGCGGGCGTCCATGGACGACAGCGCGCTGAACTGCAGGATCGCCTGACGGGAGCGGACGAGCAGATCGTAGGCCTGCGGGTCGACCTTGCCGCGGCTCTCGCGCCGCTCCTCTTCGCCGGCCGTCAGCTTCACGCGCAGCGCGCTGACGATGGTGCGCGTCACCTCGTCCTGTACGGCGAAGATATCTTCAAGCCCGCGATCGTAGCGCTCGGCCCACAAATGGCCGCCGGTCGTACCGTCGATCATCTGAGCGTTGATGCGGATGCGATCGGCTGCCCTGCGCACGCTGCCTTCCAAGACGTAGCGTACACCGAGTTCCCGGCTCACCTTGCGGATGTCCGGCGTCTTGCCTTTGTAGGCGAAAGAGGAATTCCGGGCGATTACGAAAAGGCCGGAAACCTTCGAGAGATCGGTGATGATGTCTTCGGTGATGCCATCGGCGAAATAACCTTGTTCCGGGTCGCCGGACATATTGTCGAATGGAAGGACGGCAATGGACGGCTTCGCCGGAAGCTGCGGGGGCGGTTCGGCAGCAATTTCATGGGGCTCGCTCGTGCGGTCGTTAGGCGACCAGGTCCAGATGTGCACCGGCCGCTCGATGTTCTTGACTTCATGATAACCGCTGTCGACGAAGTCGATGTCGGTGCGACCATGCACATATTCATGAATTCCATCAGAAATCGCCACGCCGCCGGGATCGGCAAGCGCCTCGATACGGGCAGCTACATTGACCCCGTCGCCGAAAAGATCGCTGTCCTCAACCATGATGTCGCCGAGGTTGACACCGACGCGCAGTACGATAGCCCGGTCTTCCGGCAGGTCTCTATTGGCAGCCGCCATCGCCTGTTGAAGTGCTGCAGCGCATTCGACGGCGTTGACCGCACTGCCGAATTCAACGAGCACGCCGTCGCCAGTCCTCTTGAAGACACGGCCCTGGTGAATGCCGACGAGCGGCTCCAGCACCTCTTTCCACCGAGCCATAAGCAATGTGTGCGTGCTTTTTTCGTCCCGCTCCATGAGCCGGCTGTAACCGACCGCGTCAGCGGCCAGAATGGCTGCAAGCCGACGTCTGATGGGTTCTTTGGCCATAGGCAATGGCGCCTTCCTAGTGCCCGCGGATCAAAAATACTGCCGTCGATTCGGCGGTTCGCGCATTGATGCGCTCTCGCGTCAAACATGCAGAACCACTTCGCGAGGAGCAGAATTCAGACTTGCACCAAAAGTGCCCGTGCGAGCTCTTCCCATTCTTTATCGACCGTCAAGGTCGACGGTGTGGTACCGCATCGGCGATACCAATATTCGGCGTTCGATTGATCACCTTCCTTGCGATGGAGATAGGCATGCACACGCATGCCCGCGCTATCCTCGTGCTCCTGCGCGCGTTCGTGCGCCTTGTCCCAATCGCCCTTTCCATCCCACCACAGCGCCTGCAGCGCATGGCTTAGACCGGCGGGCGGCTGTGGCTTGGCAAGCGAATCTCGGAAAACCTGCAAATCCAAATCATCCATCCTCGTAAAACCGAACTCCGATAATACGCTCGCCCGGCCCCGAGCGGTAGCGTGCATCGGGCGATATTCGGAGTACGCCTACCTTGCCGGGAAGGATCGAAATCGGGCGCCTCATGCAATCCCGCTATCCCGCATCAAACCGCGCAAGCATCTTCTTGAGGAGCAAGTTCTGTGCATGAAGCTGTTCCGCCAGCGGCCTCCTGAGCCGCTCGTTGTCTGCGTCAAGGGCAGCGAGCTCATCGAGGGAGATCCACGCCGTTCGGCGCCGCGGCATTCCTGACGGTGCACCAATACAGTCCTTTTCCGCGCGCTTCAACGCCTCCACGTGCGAGGCGGCTCTATGCCTCACGCGCCAACTCGCTTGCCTTTCGCGAGGTGAAGGCAGGGAACAACAGCGCAGGATTTTGCCGGCATTGATGCGAAACCGGGAGCGAATTCAGGTGGCGAGCCGCGCGTTCCGGTCGTGATTAATCCAGCCCAAGCCTCTTGCGCAGTTCGGCATTTTCCTCTCGCAATTTTTCCACCAGAAGCTTGCGGAGCCTCTGGTTTTCTTCTTCGAGCCGAACAAGATCCGCCAGCTCTTCGCCGGCGGGAAGAGGCTTCTCGGCCCTGTGCTCAACCGGCTTAACGGTCCGCTTCCACTGATAGTAGGTTTGCTCCGAAATGCCGGCACTCTTGATAGCGTTTCTGAGTGTACCTTTGCCTTCGGCGACTTGCGTCTCTATCAGCTTGAGCTTCTCGTTTCTCTCTTGTTCGCTATACCTCCTCGGTTTAGCGGCCGGCGCCTCTGATACAGCTCGCCCCGATTCGGCAGCCGCCTTCCGGCGCCGTGGCGACCTCTTCTTCTTAGCCGCTGATGCCTTCACGTCGGCGTCCGGCGCTACGGCCGCAGCAATTGACCCGGTGTTATTCTCGTCAGCCATCAGCAATACCCTTCCTTAGTCATCTCTTGTTTTCTGCTGAGTGCACCACAGAGTCAACACAACCACCAAACACCCGCTTTACAGATAGTTGATGGACCCCCGTACTAGCGAGCCATGGTGCCTGCAGCGCAGTCGTACCCGTCGGCCACTGCACCGCGCACCAGTTGCGAATGTGGGCTGTTGCAATGCTCACCTCACCTCCATCTTGTTCGGTTAAGGCGGGAGGTGTGTGCGACAAGTCACAGTACGGGATGCTAGGGGTGGCCCTGCGGGCGGGGGTCAAGCCACTAACAGGAGACTTCTCGATGAGCAGAACTGTCACGAATGCCCCAGGCGAGCCGCTGTCCTATAGCGGTAGTTCTACGGCATGGTTTTCCGCCAGCGCGTCGGGACCGGTGCTCTACGGAACGGCCGGCAACGATTCGATGTGGGCTGACAGTTCCACCGATGTCACTATGGTCGGGGGCACAGGCGACGATATCTACTATCTTTATTCGGGGGCCAACCGAGCCTCTGAGGCGCCCGGCGCCGGCCTCGATACCATCAAGACCTGGATGAGCTATTCCCTGCCGGAGAATTTCGAAAACCTGACGGTCACCGGCGCCGAAGGTTTTGGCTTCGGCAATAGTGCCGACAACATCATCAGCGGTGGTTCAGGCAGCCAGACGATCGATGGTGGCACCGGCAACGACATCCTCATCGGGGCGGGTGGTGCAGACACTTTCGCTTTCAAAAGGGGCAGCGGTAGCGACCTGATCAGCGACTTCGGCGCCGACGATATGGTGAGGCTCGAAGATTATGGTTTCACGTCATTCGACCACATTCTTGGCAACGTTGCCCAGGAAGGCGGGGATCTCAGGCTCAGCCTCACCGATGGCGAGAGTCTCGTCTTTGCAAATACGACCGCCGATCAGCTGCAGGCGAGCCAGTTCAGCCTGGCGCTGGACCGATCCGTTCTGACGCAGACCTTCTCCGACGACTTCAACTCGCTTCAGCTCAACGACGGCACCAGCGGTGTCTGGGACCCGAAGTACTGGTGGGCACCCGAAAGGGGCGCGACCCTCACCGGTAACGACGAGCTGCAATGGTACGTCAATCCGGCCTATCAGCCGACCGCCTCGGCCAATCCATTCTCCGTGACGGACGGCGTTCTGACGATCACCGCCAAGCCGGCCTCGCAGGCGATCCAAGCCGAAACCAACTGGTATGATTATACCTCCGGCATGCTGACGACCTACTCGTCATTTGCTCAGACTTACGGCTACTTCGAGATGCGCGCCGACATGCCCGATGATCAGGGGGCGTGGCCGGCATTCTGGCTGCTGCCGGCCGACGGCACCTGGCCGCCGGAACTGGATGTGGTCGAAATGTACGGCCAGGATCCAAATACGGTCATCGCCACCGTGCATTCCAATGAGACCGGTTCGCAGACCAGCATCGCAAGCGCAGCCAGGGTCACCGATACAAGTGGCTTTCACAAATATGGTGTGCTTTGGACGGAAGAGGAGATCGTCTGGTACTTCGACGATACCGCGATCGCACGCGCCGACACCCCCTCGGACATGCACGATCCGATGTACATGCTTGTCAATCTGGCGGTCGGCGGGATGGCTGGCCCCCCGGACGACGGGCTCATGGACGGCGCCGAAATGAAGGTCGACTATGTCAAGGCCTATTCGCTCGACGCCGATTGGCACATCTGAGCAAGGAAAGCAGATCTGAGCCAGGAAAGAAGTTTCCAAGGAGACCGGCAGCGCAAGGATCTGCCGGTCAGAATGGATCGGCAGAACCCGCTTTCGCTAAACTGTTCCCTTTGGAACTGCGGGTTTCCCAGTGACGGTCATAAATTAGAGCTTGGAACCCGAAACTTGCAGAAGCGGCTCGTGCACCAAAAGGAAGGCGCACATGGCGTGAATGGGTTCATAGGGCCCATCAATACGGTCATTGCCGCTATCCGCGTGTGCTTAATTTCACCGCGGGAGGGGATTATCATGGAGCCGGTAACGCTTGTACTGACGGTATGCCTTTTGTCGGCACCCGAAAAGTGCCGTGAGGAGCGCCTGGAGCTCGAGATCCAAGACTCGTTGACGCAATGTATGTTCCGTTCCGTCATGTATGTCAGCAACTGGTCTGGACAGCATCCAGGCCTGAGCGTCAGAAAATGGCGTTGCGAGCTACCCGTTGCCAGCCGAGATGCCTGAATGCGTTCCGTCACGCTTGGCGCAGATGGATTGCAGGCCAGGTTGAATCCGCTGGACCTGCCTAGCATTGCGGGCCCGGACCAGCCTCAGAGTGTCCATCGCTTTGAGCGGATGCGAACCGCCCGCCCACCAATAGCTTCCACTGTCGAGAGTGTCCCAGCGCCAGCGATTTTGCGGCTCCTGCATCCATTGAGGACCACGACGCCGACACGTGAGACCTTCGCACTTCTATGCCGGGCATCGGCGAACACGCCGTCGATCAGCAGCTGTAGCGTCGGAGAACACATTACAGATCGGCTGCGGCACTCCAGGCCCCACGTGGCAAGCTTCCCGTCAATATATTATGCGATTTTCCCTCTTTCCCAGTACCAAGCGACATACATCTTCCTGCGATCATGTTGCCGCGCTTTGAGGAAGGTCCTGATGGCTCGTATGTCTCTTCGTTCGCACGCAACCCAAACAAACGTTTCGGCATCGACGGCTTCTATCGCTGCTTTCGCCTCGGACACGAGAACGTCGGCAGCATCTTCCGGGTAGCTCCGCCTGTGTAACCAACGCACGTCGAGCACGCCATCGGTCGGAAGCGGTTGCTCTTCCGCCTTGTCCTCAACCTCGATCATGGCACGTATATGCGTTTCAGCCGGAGCCTCTGCCGCGATCCGTGCTATGGCCGGTAGGGCGCTCTCGTCACCGATCAGCAAAATGGAACGCTCCGCCGGCAGGCCGCCTGCGCCTGGCCCTAACAGGGCGGCCACGTCCCCGGGCTGCGCGTCGCGCGCAAAGTCTGCACCCGGAGTCGGTACGCCAGGAGCGGGATGCTGCAAGAAATCGATCCACAATTCGCCCCGATCCAAATCGACGGCACGGATGGTATAGACACGAACCAGAAGCGTGTTCTCGCCTTCCGGCCACGCTATGCGGCCGTCTTCCCGCGAGCCGGGCCATACCGGCGGTTTGCCCTTCGGCGGCACCAGCAGGCGGACATGCATGTCGCCGCCCACAAAAGGCGTCACATCGGCGCAGGAAAATAACACGCGACGCATATGCGGAGTGACATCGTGCGCCGAGACGACGGTCACCTCATGAAGGTTCGGCAGCACCGACAGGGACATCGATTCCAACCAGGTCAATTCGAACGGTTGGTCTTCGGCGAAATAGAAAAGATGTTCCGCCAGGATCGTGCGGCTCATGTGCAGCATTTCGCGCGTCGGGCAGTCGAGCTCGATCGACAGGCCCGCGTTTGCAATGCCGATGCGAGCGACGCCGAGCTCGCTTCGCAGCACCGCCAGGTCGTCTATCCGTTCGACCTCGGCATGTTCGACAAAATGCTCGCAGATCTCGTCGAGCATATCGGCAGCGCTGCCGCAGACCGCTACGCCGGACAGTTTGAATGAATGAATTGCGTTCATGCGCGACTCTCCTTTTGTGGTGCATCGCTCGTGTCGTCGATGACGGCCATCCGGTGTCGCCCGATCGGCAGCATGATCGGCCGGCCCGAGGTGGGATCGCTGATGACGCGACTGTCGAGGCCGAAAACATGCCGCACGGTCTCTTCGGTGAGCACCTCTTCCGGAGTGCCCGAAATGTGCACGCGCCCACCGGCAATCGCCACGAGATGGTCGGCATAGCGGGCAGCAAGGTTGAGATCGTGCAGCACCATGACCACCGTCGTTCCACGCGTGCTGTTTAGATCGGTCAGCAGATCGAGCACCTCGATCTGATGGTTGATGTCGAGAAAGGTCGTCGGCTCGTCGAGCAGCAGGATCTCGGTCTGCTGCGCGAGTGCCATGGCGATCCAGACCCGCTGCCTTTGGCCGCCGGAGAGCTCGTCGATCGGCCGTTCGGCAAGGTCGAACGTCTTTGTCGCCTCAAGCGCGCGGTCGACCGCCTCGTCGTCTTGTCGCGTCCAGCGGGAAAACAGGCTTTGATGCGGATGCCGTCCCCTGCTGACGAGGTCGGCCACGATAATGCCTTCCGGCGCGATCGGCGATTGCGGCAGCAGACCCAGCGTCCGGGCGAGGTCTCGCGACGGTGTCCGGTGGATGGACTTGCCGTCGAGGAGAACTTGTCCCTTGCTGGGCGCGATCAGCCGCGAGAGCGTGCGAAGACACGTGGACTTGCCACAGGCATTTGCGCCGACGATCACCGTGATTTTGCCCGGAGGAATGGTGAGGTCGAGCGCATGCAGGATTTCTGTATTGTCGTAGCCGGCCGTCAATCCGCTGGCGACGAGCAGATGATCGGTCATAAAGCCCCCCCTATCCGATTGATGCGAACGATGAGATAGATCAGGTAGGGTGCGCCAAGCGCCCCGGTTACGACGCCCACAGGGTAGCGGCTCGGCAGAAGGTGCTGCCCGACATAATCGGCGGCAAGCACGAGAAGGGCGCCCGTCAGTGCAGACGGGATCAGCACCGAGCCGGCGTTTCGCGCGATCCGGCCGGCGATCGGGCCTGACAGGAAAGCGACGAAGGCGATCGGCCCCGTTGCCGCGGTCGCCGACGCGATCAATCCGACCGCGGCGACAATCACCAGCATCCTTGTATGCGAGACCCTCGTTCCAAGAGCGGCCGCCGTATCGTCGCCCAGCCGCAATGTCTCGAGATCGCGACCGCGAACGAGCAGTAGCGCCCCGAAGAACAGGAGGGCGAGCAGAAGCGGCAGCGCCTGGCCAAGCTGAGCGCCGTTGACGCTGCCGGTAAGCCAACGCATCGCTTCCTGCAAATTCCAGGCAGGCGCCGATTGAAGGATATAGGCGATGACACTTTGCAGCATGGCGGAAACGCCAATTCCGACAAGAATCAGCCTGGTGCCGGCGACCCCATTGCGGAAGGAAAGGCCATAGACGAGCAGCGCCACGGCAAGTCCTGCTACGACAGCGATAACCGAAACCATCGGCCCGTGCATGGACAGGACTACAATGGCGAAAACGGCAGCCGCCCCAGCGCCAGAGGTAATCCCGATGATATCGGGACTGGCGAGCGGATTGCGCAACATGACCTGAAACGCCACGCCGCCCAGTCCAAAGCATATTCCTGCAAGGATTGACAGCACGGCGCGCGGCAGCCTCAGTTGCCCCACCGTAAAGGATGCGCCCGAAACCGGTTCACCGAGGAGCGCGCGCAGAACATCGCTCGGCGGCGTGACGGATTGCCCAACCGACAAGGTGACGGCGAAGACCACTGCGACCAGGGTCAGCAACACCGCGAGAATGACAGCGTGCCTGCGCGCGCTTTTTCTGCGGTGTGCGATCACGACGCCGAGGGTGGATGAGGGAACTGTCACAGGTCCCTCACGCGCTGTCGCCGGACGATCCAGATGAAGAATGGCGCACCGATCAGGGCGGTGACGATGCCGACGTCGATCTCTGCAGGGCGCGCGACGATGCGCCCGACAACGTCCGCCGCGAGCAGGAGGCACGCGCCTGCCAGCGTCGAAAAAGGCAGCAGCCACCGATAGTCCACGCCAATCAACAGGCGGCAGAGATGCGGCACGACCAGCCCGAGAAAGCCGATCGGCCCGCATATGGCTGTCGTCGCGCCGCAGAGAAGGATGGCGCCGAAGGAAGCAACGGCCCGCGCGGTTGCGACGCTCTCGCCGAGCCCGGTCGCAAGCTCGTCACCGAGTGCAAGAGAGTTGAGTTTTCTGGCCGACAGCAGGCTGATCACGAACCCAACAAGCAGAAACGGCACCAAGGGAAGGATGCGCTCGTAAGTCGCGCCGCCAACACCACCGATCTGCCAGGAATGAATACCGCCTGCGATATCACCACGCGGCAGCACGACGGCAGTGACCATGGACGCAAATGCGACGGACGTTGCCGCGCCTGCCAGCGCCAGTTTCAAAGGGGT
Organism: Sinorhizobium meliloti; assembly: GCF_035610345.1. Next base: position 562,860 of record NZ_CP141214.1, read on the forward strand.
CGCGCCGCCCCTGCCCAGCGAACCTATGGCATAGACGAAGATCGCGGCGCATCCGGCACCCAGGATGGCCACCCAGATATACGCGTACAGCGACGACATCCCGAACCAGGCGACGCCGATGACAACTGCGAGGGATGCCCCCATATTGACGCCGAGAATGCCGGGGTCTGCAAGCGGATTGCGGGTCACACCCTGCATGACGGCTCCGGCCAGCCCCAGAGCGCCCCCCGCAAGCAGGGCCAGCAACGTCCGCGGAATGCGCAAGGCGACCGATGCGCGACCGATATTATCCTGCGCGCCGCCGAGTGCCGCGACGACATCGTCCCACCCGACATAGCGTGTGCCGACCGTAACAGAGGCGACAAGCAAGACCACCAGAAGCGCGAAAAGCGCTGCCAGCCAAAGACTTCGCATCCGGCTGGAACGGGACACGGGCGACCAACGCCCGTCCGATGTCTTGATGATCCCGGCGGTCATTTTGACTTCTTGACTGCCTCGCTGAGCAGCTTCACGTAGTCCTTCAGGACCCATCTGATGGACAGTGGCGTGGGATTGGCGGCATTGCCGACCGCGTTGTTGCCGAGCATGACGATCGATTCCCGTGCAACGGCAGGCATATGCTGCATCAGCGCGTTGGCTTTCAAGGCATCGAAAAGCATCCCGTCGCCGTAAGTAACGAGAATATCGACATCGTCGAAAGCATCGATCTGCTCGGCGCTGACGGAGCCTGAGAACTTTCCGGCTTGTGAAGCCTGCACCACGCTTTTCGGCGATCTGAGCCCGAGATCGGCGAAAAACCTGACGCGCGTATCGTTGGTCGTGTAGAAATTGACGACGCTGAGGTCCCATGAGCTGAGATGAGTAATGAACATTGCCGATTTGCCCTTGAGCTCGGGAAATCCTTCAAGCGTCAGGGCAATCTCAGCTTCGATGCCGGCTATCAGCGCTTCCCCTTCCGCAGCCATCCCGAGCCCCGCACTGTTCATCCGGATCGTCTCGCGCCAGTCGGTGGACCAGGGAGCCTGCGGATAGGCGATGACAGGTGCAATCTCGCTCAACGTGTCGTAGTCCGCCTGACTGAGGCCCGAATAGGCCGCGAGGATCACGTCCGGTCGCGTGGCGGCGACCGCCTCGAAATCGATGCCATCCCCCTCGTCGAAAAGCACCGGCTTTTCAGCCTCGAGTTCACCGAGACGCGCGGCGACCCACGGCAGAATGCCGTCATTGTCGTCATCGCCGAAGTTGGCGCGCGCCATTCCAACCGGAACGATGCCCAGAGCCAGCGGCACCTCATGGTTCGCCCAGGCGACGGTTGCGACACGCTCCGGCTTCTTTGCGATGATGGTGCTGCCGAAGGCATGCTCGATGGTGATGGGATACGCAGCACTCTCGGCAGCGAACGCAGTGTCGTGCCTGCCTGTCCAAAGAAGGGCTATGACTGCCAGTACAGCGAAACGGAACAGCCTCATCGCCACACTCCATCCAAGGTTTTAAGTTGACCCCCAGTCTCAGCTTAATTAAGCGGCGTCAACGGCAAAGCCGCCGATATCCAGAAAGTGCGCGCAGATTTCCGGAGGATCGTACAAATCCGGGGAAACATACAATACTGGACAATACTGCTCCAGTTAATAGCGGCTCGTGGGAGAACGGCTTCACGCCGGGGCCGGTTGAGCGCAGCTTTCCTGTGTAGCGGACGGCCGGACGCGATGCAGTTCGGAGACCTCAAAGGGCGTTGGTATTGGGGCCCGCTTTCAGCATTTACGTCAATTGGAACATGAACATGGACATCGATCAGACCGGCCGCTGGCCAACGAGGGTACCGTTTCTTTCACGAAACGCATTTCTGTTGGGCTGCACAGCACTTTTTGCTTTAACGCCTGTCCTCTCGTTCGCACAGGACGCAGGCACTGAAGGCGACGCAACGGTGCTGGAGACTATTGTGGCGCACGGCACCGGTGGCGGAAGCGTTCTCAATACGGAGGACGATTCAAAGTCGATCGTCGCCACCGAAACGACCGGCGCCGGCAAGATGCCGACCGATATCCTGGTAGCCCCTGCCTCGGTATCCGTCATCACCTCCAAAGAAATCGAGGAACGCGCCGCCGACACCATCGAGCAAGTCGTACAATATACGGCGGGGGTCGTGACCGACTTTTATGGTTCGGACGACCGTTACGACTACTTCGATATTCGCGGCTTCACTCCGTATACGTATCGCGACGGTTTGGCGATCGGCAGGACCTTTGCAGGGGTCCGGGAAGAGCCCTATGCCTTCGAGCGCATCGAGGTGTTGAAGGGCGCCAGCTCCTCAAGCTTTGGAGCGGCGGAACCCGGCGGATCGATAAACTATGTCACGAAAACGCCGAAGAGCGATCGTTTCGGTGAAGTCTATGGCACGGGCGGCTCGTTCTCGCATAAGGAACTCGGCTTTGATTTCGGTGACAACCTTACAGCGGACGACACCCTGTCCTACCGTTTAACCGGCAAATTTCAGCGCTCGGACGCGGAATACGATTATTCTCAGAATGACGAGAACTTCGTCATGGGCGGCCTGACGTGGCGCCCCACCGACGCGACAAATCTGACATTTGTCTTCGATCATCTCGACAGGGACGGAGTTCCCGGGAGCGGTGGCCACCCACTCGGGACCGATTTCGACAGGGATCAGTTTTTTGGGGAGCCGGACTATTACTTCACAGAGACGAACCGCAATAGCTACAGCGTTCTTTTCGACCACGATTTCGGCAACGGCCTGAGTGTCAGCTCCAACGCCCGCTACAGCAAGCTGAACGACGGGTTCGGCAGTGCCTATATCGGCAGCACGCCAACCGATGGCTCGACGGTGGCGGGTCGCTATTTCTTCGGAAATGAGAAATCGACTGAACAATTCGTCATCGATGCTCACCTGATTTACGAAGCAAGTCTCGACAATGTGGAAAGCCGCACGCTCTTAGGTGCCGACTACAATAAATACGAATCGGACAGTGCCAACTTTTACACGCCTGCACCTTCGATCGATTGGGAAAACCCGATCTATTCAGGTGGGCCCGGCGCGATGGCGCCTTATGCCAGCACGAACAACGACCAGCAGACCAACGCGATTTATCTGCAGCAGGATCTGACGTTTTTCGACAAGATCACCGTGAGTGTCGGCTTGCGCAATGACTGGCTCGATCTTACCGAGACGAACCTCCTTGCGGGTACCACAAGGGCTGGCAACCACAGTGAATTTACGACGCGAATCGGCGCGAGCTATAAGATAACCGAGGAACTGGCGCCCTACATCAGCTACGCCGAGTCGGCCGCGCCGCCTGCCGCAGGTAGCGATCCCACGACGGGAAAGCAGTATGAAGTCGGGATCAAATATCGTCCGGATGCCTTTCCGGCCTTGTTCACCGCTTCCGTCTACGACCTGACGAAAGGCAACATTACGGTTTTTGACCAGGTCACCTATCTGCCGCAAACCGTCGAAAGGATCAGACATCGTGGTTTCGAACTCGAAGCCAAGGCGGAGGTAACGAACAATATCAGCGTGATTGCCGCCTACAGCTACATCGATTCAAAGATTGAAGAACCTGGCGGTGCTAATGATGGCAACCGCCTCATGCGTGTCCCCAAGAATATTGCTTCGGTGTGGGGCACTTACACGCTGGAGGGCGACGGCGCGCGGGGCGACATGATGTTCGGGCTCGGAGCTCGCTACGCGGACGCCTATTACACGGACATCACCAACAGCTCATCGTCGGAAAGTGCAGTCGTCTTCGATGCAGCCTTTACTTACAAGGTTCAGGAAACCACCACGTTCCAGCTGAACGTCAACAATTTATTCGACGAAAAACACGTGGCGAGCAAGGACTCCGGGGCGGTCTACTACAATCCGGGCCGCAGCATTCTCGCGACGCTACGCCAGACTTGGTAGGGACTTGCCGACGGGATCTTCACGATTGCCGGAATTGCCGCATCCGCCGCCAGGCCGCGGGAGTTTCGCCAACGATCTGGCGGAAGACCTTCGTCAGGTGTGCCTGATCGGAGAAGCCGAGCTGCGCGGCGATGCTGGCGACTGGCAGGTCGCTTTCGCCGAGCAGCTTTTTCGAAAGCTCGACTCGCTTTGCAAGTTGCCATTGCAGCGGTGTTTTACCCATTGTCTGCTTGAAGACGCTTGCAAACCAGCTTTCGGACAGGCCAACGACGGCGGCCATATCGGCGACGGACATACGATAATCACCAAGCGCTTCGACATGCGAGATGAGCTTGTTCATCTGTGCCTGCGTCAGCCTGCCGCCGGCCCTTCCCTCCCTCTCGGCAGGAATATCCAGAAGCCCCGCGACGATGCTGCCTATAAGGCTCTCCGCATAGACTGCATGCTTGGTAGGGCTCTTTATTTCGTCGGCCAGCAGCTTCGCCAACGCATCGATTGCTGCCACGTTTTGAAGCTCGACCGGACGGCGCAACGCCGTCAGCGCTGCGGAGCTCCCAACCGATGGAGCCAGAAACCGTAACACCCGATCCTTGTGAAGGTGCAGATTGAGGTGGCTGAAGCTATGTGTCTTCAGACTGCCCGTCCACAACGGCACACCGGCAGGAACATACACGGCACGCGCCATCGGGCGCGAATTCCTCGCCAGATCAGTGTCCTGGTTCGAAATGCGAACGTTCGACGAGACGTCGTTGAAGAAAAACATGATGCGCGGATCGTCCGCGAGATAATAGCCACTGGCACCGGGTTGACTTTCCGCCTCCCAAAGGACGCTGACCATCCCATCGTATTGGCGCCATTGGACTGGCGCCGTGACCCGAATGCCTTCGGTTTTCCAAGACATGGAATGCCAGAAGCTCATTTGTAGATCAGTTCTTCCTCTTCAAGGCGCCAGATGTCGGTGCGAGGACGAAATTGCACTGTCGTTCCGCATCCGCATCGCAGGCGAAGTAAGTGGAGCCGTAATCTCATCTTTTTTGCACACTGGCAAGCTGGGGCGTTTGCGGGAGGAGCGAAACCAGCGCTAAGCTTTTGGCTCAAACCTGCCGAACCACAGAACCTATCACATTGACGAGGATGCGTGCCGCGGTCAGAGCTGAGGTTCCGTCGATATCTGCGGGTGGGTAAAACTCCACGAGATCAAATCCCGCGATCCGTGCGCGCTTGGTAACGCCGCTGATCAGATCGATTACCTGAGTATAGGTTAGCCCTCCCGGCGTTCGCGCGGCCACGCCCGGCATGACGCTGGGATCGATGCTGTCGCAGTCGAGGGTGATGACAACACGCGCACCCTCCGGGATTTGTTGCAGGGCGGCCTCAACACCATGGCTATGCACCTCGCGTGCGGTGACAAAACGGCTGCCATAGCGGCGTGCCGCTTCGATATCGGTCATGCGAGCGCTGCCGACGCTGCGTAGCCCTACTTGCACGATACCGGCGACATGCGGCATCTCACTTGCCCGCCGCATTGGGCTCGAATAGCCATAGCGCTCACCATCCACCTCGTCGCGCCAATCGATGTGGGCATCGATCTGGAGAACCCAAATCGGCCTGTCATCCGCGAAAGCGGCGAGGAACGGAAAGGTCACGGAACAATCCCCGCCCAAGAGGATGGGGACCGCTTGAAGTGCCAGGATCTCACGCGTCTTCGCCTCAATCACAGCCCGGTTGCCGGCATTGTCATGCATGCTGGTAGGGATGTCGTCGGCGTCGACGCATGAGATTGGCCCGCCGTCAAATAGCGGACCACCGAGGTCGAAATCCCAATGCTCGATCAGCGAGGCATCTTCTTGGCTGGCGGCGCGTATGGCGTTAGCAGCTAGAGCGTATCCGCTGCTATCCTTGCCAGGGTACGTGCTTCCATGACCGGCGCCGAAGATCACGACGCGTGGCGTTTGGCCGTCAGAAAGGTGACCGGCGAAGCCGAGAAAGCCATTTGAGACGTGGCGCATCCCGCCGATCTGGCTATGCGGAAGCGGGGCCTGCGGACCGCCCAAGGACTTCCTCATCGTTCTGCGGCAACCGACCGTTCGGGGTCATCTTGTCCACCGCGTCCGGGATCGATGTCGAAAGGCGCTTCAGCAGCTCATCGTAGTCCAGGCCCGTCTTCGCGGCTAATTCCTGGAGGGTATCCTTGCCGATCGACGCTTCAACCTGTTCGGCCGAAACGCCCTGAGACGGCTTTTCGGCGCTTACCCAGGAGTCTGCGGCCTCCCGGTTTCCACCGTTCTTGAACGCATCGACAAGTTCTCCCAGGCCTTTGCTGAGCGAACCTTCCTCGGAGCCACCGAACATCTTGCCGAGTTCGCCGAGAATGCCGCCGCTGTTCTGAGCGCCCCCCTTCGCGTCCTGAAAGATCTGTCCCAGCTTGTCCCGGTTCTGGTAGCCAGCGACCGCGAGCAGCCCCAATAGCGCCGCGAGCGACGGCATGGTGTTGCGAGATGAGGCCATGTCAGTTCCTTTCTGCTTGGTGAAACCTTAAGCGCGCCGGGCGACGGCACCCCATACGAGCAAAACGATCACGGCGCCGACGATAGCTCCGATGAACCCGGCGCCCTGATTGGCGTTGTACCACCCCAATGCTTGCCCCAGATATGAGGCGACGAAAGCCCCTACGATGCCCAGGATTGTCGTCAGGACGAAGCCTTTCGGCTCGTTGTCGCCGGGCACGACGATCTTCGCCACGATACCGGCGGCAAAGCCAATGATGATGGTCCAGATTATACCCATTCCAGAAATCCCTCGTTTAAGTAGCAGGTCTGCTCATTGCATCGGCGGGTTCGGAGGCTCCCGTCCTTTGGAAACAATTAAAGGGGGCTTCAGGAAAACACACATAGCGCGGCCCGACAAGCAGCAGCCTTGTGTCTTTTGCCGGCTCGTCAGCTATCCTGGGCCGGTAGGACATCCGGAACGTTCAGGAGGACGCATGGAGAAGCATCGCATCTATTCGGTCAGCCTCGCGAGCGTCTATCCCCACTATATCGCCAAGGCTGAGAAGAAAGGACGCACGAAGGCAGAGGTCGACCAGATCATCTGCTGGCTTACGGGATATGGCCAACAGGCCCTGGACGATCAGCTGGCGAAGAACACCGACTTCCAGAACTTCTTTGCGCAAGCACCTCGGATGAATCCCTCCCGATCGTTGATTACCGGGGTGATCTGCGGCGTCCGAGTGGAAGAAATCCAGGATACGACCATGCGGGAAATCCGCTACCTGGACAAACTGATCGATGAACTGGCGAAGGGGAAGGCGATGGAGAAAATCCTGCGGAAATAGTCAGCCCGGTTTCAAGATTGTGCAGCAAAAGCGCACTCGCGACCGGCTTTCGCCGCAAATGCCCTCGGGCCGACCACCCGAGGGCACGCAGTTGTCGATCTCACCCTCAATCCATTAGGTGTGGGTGATCTTCGTGCCGAGCACGTTCAGGCACTCGCGCATGAAAGCGGCGAGGCCCGTCCACCCCTTCGCCGAGACCATGTTGCCGTCGACATAGGCCCCGGTGGGCTCCACGTCGATGTAGATGCCACCGACAGCCGTCACCTCCGGCTCGCAGGCGCCAAGGCCGGCGACCTTCCGGCCCTTCAGCACGCCAGGCACAGCCATGAGGATCTGCACCCCATGGCAGATCGTGAAGATCGGCTTGCCCGTGTCGTGGAAGTGCCGCACCATGTCCTGAACGCGCTTGTCGGTGCGGATATATTCGGGGCCGCGTCCGCCGGCTGCATACACAGCGTCATATTCCTCGACCCGCACTTCGGAAAACGTCTTGTTGATGTCGGCGTAGTGGCCGAGCTTTTCCGTGTAGGTCTGGTCGCCCTCGAAGTCATGCAACGAGGTCTTGATACGGTCGCCCGCCTTTTTGTCCGGACAGACGACGTGCACCGTGTGGCCGACGGCCTCCATGCCCTTTTGAAAAACGTAGATTTCATACTCTTCGGTGAATTCGCCGGTCAGCATGAGGATCTTCTTGCCGCTCATGTCATATCTCCTGTTGTTTTGGATAGGTCGAGACACGGGATGCGGGTGGTAAACCGCACACATTTTTCTCACCCGCTCTCGTGTTTGATCGATGCCCGGCCAGCAGGCCGGGCAACACTCAGAATGGGGAATCGGGGAAGTAGAACTGGTCGGCGTTCTCCGGAGTGATAAGCGGTGCACCGAGCAGGAACGAACCGCGCATCGGCGCCTGACCGGAGAATTGTGCCGCGGTCATATAGATGGCCGACTTGATCATCGACGGCGGATAGGGGGTCGAGACCGGTGTGCGCTCATTGCCTTCCTTCACCATTTCGATGACTTGCTTCATGCCGTTGCCGCCGAGGGCATACTTTATGTCCTTGCGGCCTGCGCGGTCGACGGCCTCGATTACGCCGAGCAACATGTCGTCGTCGTTGGCCCAGACGGCGTCGATCTTCGGGTACTTTGCGAGATAGTCCTGCATGAGCTTGAAGGCTTCGTCCTGGTTCCAGTTGGCGTACTGGATATCGAGGATCTTGATGTTCGTCTTGTTGATGACGTCCGAGAAGCCTTTGATGCGTTCGTCGTCGATCACGGTCGGGATGCCGCGCAAGACGACGATCTCGCCCTCCCCGCCAAGTTTATCGGAAAGCCAGCGCGCCGTATTGGAACCCACGGCGATGTTGTCGCCGGCGACGTAGAGGTCCTGGATCGTCGGGTCGGTGAGGCCACGGTCGACCACGGAAATGAAGGTGCCCTTTTCCTTGATCTGCTCGACCGGTCCGGTCAGTTCTTCCGACGTAAACGGCAGAATGACCAGCGCGTCGAGCTTGCGGGTCGCCGACAGGTCTTCAAGCGCGGAGACCTGCGCGGTCGCCGATGACGCGGTCGACAGCACGACGTCTACGTTCGGAAAGGCGGCCTCGACCTCCTTCTCAGCCTGCTCTGCATGGTAGACGACTCCTCCCGTCCACCCATGCGTTGCGGCCGGAATTGAGACGGCGACAGTCACGTTCCTCTCCTGGGCCTGAGCGCTGCCCAGTGGCAGAGCCAGGACCAGGGTAGCCGTCGATAACAAGAGTCCAGCCTTGCGGATAATAGACTTCATTTTCTCCTCCTTCGAAGTCGGTGCTGTTTTCAGCGGTTGGCAGTAAAGCGGTGCGCCAGCATGGCGACGATGATGATCGCTCCCTGGACGGCGGCGACGAGGTATTCCGAAACCATGTCCGACAAAACCATGACATTGGCGATCACCTCAAGGATGAGGGCGCCGGCCACCGTGCCGCCAATGCGTCCCCGCCCGCCGCGGAGCAGCGTGCCGCCGATCACGACCGCGGTGATGACCTGCAGCTCCCAGAGCTGTCCGGTCGTTGGCGTTGCCGCGCCGAGGCGGGGCACATAGCAGATCGCAGCGACGGCGACGCAGAAGCCCTGGATCACGTAAGCGACGGTACGCACTCCGGCGACGTTGACGCCTGAAAAGCGCGCGACCTCGACATTGGATCCCGCCGACTTCAAGCGGCGGCCATACTTGGTCTTGTAGAGCAGGAAGGCGCCGGCCACGACGACGACGAAGGTGATGAGCACCGGATAGGGAATGCCGAAGACGCTGCCGAAATAGACCGGACGATAGGCTTCCCGGAGGCTGCGATCGATAGGCAGCGAGCCGCCATCGGTCATGAAGGTGATGAAGGCGCGGAAAATGCCCATCGTGCCCAGCGTCACGATGAAGGGCTCTATTCGCCCGACGGTCACGATAAGCCCGTTGAAGAGGCCGCACAGCGCTCCGACCAGCAGCGCGATGCCCGCTCCCATCGGAATCGCCCAAGGTCCAAATGCCGGGGCGAGTTGGTTCATCGCCATGATCATGATACCGGTGACGAAGGCCATCATCGAACCCACGGACAGGTCGAGCCCGCCGGACGAGATGACGAAGGTCGCCCCGACGGCGATGATCGCGATGAAGGCGCTCCGCGTAATGACGTTGATCAGATTGGCCGACGACACGAAGTTGGAGTTCACCAGCGCCCCGAACAGCACGATCACCGCAAGAGCGATGAAGGGCGCCAGATCGGCCCAGCGGATGCGCGCTCCTTCGTCAGTGGGTGCGAGTGTTGCTGTCGCTGCGGTCATGTTTCTCCTCCCCGACGTCCGCGCGCCCACCGGTCGTGGCGGCGTAGACGACATTTTCCTCATTGATTTCATTGCCGCTCAGCTCAGCGACGATCCTCCCGGCACGCATCACCAGAACGCGGTCGGAAAGACCCACCAGTTCCGGCATTTCCGACGAAATGACGATGCAGGCCTTGCCGGCGCGCACTATCCCGTCGATGAATTCATAGATCTGGCTCTTGTTGCCGATATCGATCCCGCGCGTCGGCTCGTCGATGATGATCACCGAGGGGTCGGCCATCATCACCTTGGCAAGGAGCAGCTTCTGCTGGTTCCCACCCGAAAGCTGGCTGGCTTCGAGGCGTAGCGAGCGAACGCGGATGTCGTAATCGGCCACCGCCTTTCGAAGGCGGGAAAGCTCTCCCCGCTTGTCCAGAAGGACACCCGGATTGATCGTGTCCAGCGCCTGCAGGGTGAGGTTGGGACCGAGCTTCTCCTCCAGGAGCAAGCCTTTGCCCTTGCGGTCCTCGGTGAGGTAAACCAGGCCGGCGTCCATTAAGGTGCCGACGGAACGGCTCCCGATCTGCCGGCCGTTCAGGGCAATGCTTTCAACCTCTGACGGACGAAGACCCATCAGGCCCTCGATCAGTTCGGTACGACCCGCCCCGATCATGCCGCCGATACCCAGCACCTCGCCGGGCCTGACGCTAAATGAGACCTTCTGCGAGCCGTGGTCGACGGCAAGGTTGGTGACTGACAGGATCGGAGCCGCAGTCGCGGTTGGCCGCTTATGCGGATAGAGCATTTCCAGCTCCCGCCCGACCATCAGCTCCGCCATTTCACGCTGGCCGAGGCCGGCCGCCGGCCAAGTCCCGATCATGCGGCCGTCCCGAAGCACGGTGACGCGGTCGGCAAGCGCCTGAACCTCATCGAGGCGATGGGAGATGTAGAGCACCGCAACCCCGTGATCGCGCAGGCTGCGAACGATGTCGAGCAGCGCCGCCACTTCGTCGTTTGCGAGAACCGCAGTCGGCTCGTCGAAAATGACGACCTTTCGCTCGTCCAGAAGGGCGCGCGCGATCTGCACGAGCTGGCGCTGTGCGAGCGGCAGCTCACCCACACGGTCGCGCGGCCGGGCCGCTGAACCGACCCGCGCGAGGAGTTCGGCGGCACGACTGTTCATCGCCTTGTCATTGACCAGCAGACCTCGGCCGACCTCGCGACCCAAATACAGGTTTTCCGCAACGGTGAGGTCCGCAGCGAGCAGGATTTCCTGGTGCACGAGTACAATGCCGGCATTTTCCGCCTCCACCGCGTTTCGGAACTCGATCGACTTCCCCTCCAGGAGCAGGTGGCCGGCCGTCGGGGCAACATGGCCGGAAAGGAGCTTCATCAGCGTCGATTTTCCGGCGCCGTTCTCACCGATAATGGCGTGAACCTCCCCGGCGCGAACCTCGAGCGTGACGCCCGAAAGGACGGTAATCGGACCGTAGGCTTTGCCAAGACCCTCTGCCGCGAGTGCGGCAACAGCGGGGTTTGGCGGCGCTACCGCATTGGAAGGCAGAGCGGCGTTCATTCGAACGCCGAAAGCAAACGATCGCGCGAGCGTTCGATGTGGACGCGCATGGCATAGTATGCGGCCTGCGGATCGCGCGCCCGGAAGGCAGCCAGCAGGCTCTCATGCTCTTCGAGCGCCTCCTCAGTCACCCGGATGTGGAACATCAGCCGGAAGATGTGCAGATGGACATGCTGGTTCGACAGCGTGCTGCGGATCACGTCGTTCCCGGCGATCTTCAGGATCGCGTCATGGAACTGCGCATCGGCGCGGGCAAAGCGGGAGTAGCGCGTGTTACGATCGACCGGCGCCTCGCCGTGGCCCATGTCGGCCGCGGAATTCTCGAGCTGCTGGAGCGCCTCCGGAGTCATGTTGACGGCGGCAAGCCGGGCAGCTTCGGGTTCGACCAACAGGCGAAAAGCATAGAGGTCTTCGAACTGCTTGCGCGTCCATTGCGGGGCTGCACTATAGCCGATCAGATGCTCTTTGCGAACGAGGCCCTCGCGTTCCAGGCGGCTCAGCGCCTCGCGGATCGGTGTCTGGGATACGCCGAGTTCGCGAGCGAGGACATCGATCGGAATGCGTGCACCAGGCGCAATATCGAGGGACATCAGTCGGTGATAGATGCTGTCATAAACGCCTTCGACCACACTCGTCGGGCGAATACCAGCCCCCCTGCTTGACCTCTCCGCTGCAACTGCCACTGCCATTCTCCGACTGCTTATTGACATACGACGTTTTGTTGCAAATAACATATCGCATGTCAAATACAATATCGTATATGATCTGATATAGGATTATCAAATGAGGCTGCCGCCCTCCCGCCTGAGGAATCTGAGCGTCGCTCTGCTGGAAAAGCGGGGTGTTCCCGCCGACTCCGCTCGTCTTCAGGCAGATCTCCTCCTGGAGGCCGAGCTGCGCGGATTGCCCTCCCACGGCCTGCAACGCCTGCCATTGCTTCTGACCCGGCTCGATAAAGGGCTCGCGAACCCCACGACGCGTGGAAAGGGAGTCTGGCGAAGAGACTCATTTCTGAGCGTCGACGGCGAACGCGGCCTGGGCCCGGTCGTGATGATGAACGCCCTGCGCGTCATGCAACGCACCCTTAAGGAGACAGGACTCGCCATTGCCGCGATCCGCAACGCCAATCACCTGGGAATGCTTGCCTATTATGCGGAGGCCGCCGCAAGAGACGGCCTGATCGGCATTGTCATGTCGACCAGCGAAGCGCTCGTGCACCCATTCGGCGGAACGCAAGCCATGGTCGGCACCAATCCGGTCGCGATCGGCATTCCTGCGGGTGACCGCCCTTTCGTGCTGGATCTCGCAACCAGCATCGTTTCCATGGGCAAAATCAACAACCATGCGATTCGCGGTCTCGCGATCCCGGCCGGCTGGGCAGTGGACCGAGACGGTCGCGCCACAACCGATCCGCACGCGGCACAGGCAGGGGCGATCGCGCCGTTCGGCGACGCGAAGGGATATGGTCTGGGCCTTGCGATCGAGCTTCTTGTCGCGGCGCTTGCCGGATCCAATCTGGCGCCTGATGTGCATGGAACGCTCGACGACATTCATCCCGCCAATAAAGGCGACCTTCTCATTCTGATCGATCCCTCGGAAGGCGCGGGTAACACACCGGAACTTGCCGCCTATCTCGACCGCCTGCGCCTATCCCGCCCGCTCGACCCTGCGCAACCAGTCGCCATTCCGGGAGACGGGGCACGAGTACGCCGCGCTGCAGCAGCGAAGACTGGCATCGAACTGCCGCGGACGCTTTTCGACCAACTTACGGCCCTCGAGGTCGCTGAATTCATCGGAGGACATACGCAATGAACCTATTCGGCACACTAAGGGCGCCTGGCGAATTGCTTTTCGGCGCCGGGCAGCGCCATGCCCTTGGCGGCATCGCCGCCAAGCTCGGCCGGCGCGCGCTGATCGTCACCGACACGCGCCTTGCAGTGGATGCCGACCTGCTTACGCTGGTGCGGCGACTGGAGGAGGCAGGGCTTGAGGCGATGGTGGACAGTTCCACCCTGCCGGACGTTCCCGTGGAATCGGCCATCGCGAGCGCTGCCGCGGCCAGGGGCTTTGCGCCGGACCTCGTCATCGGCATCGGTGGCGGGTCCTGTCTCGACATGGCGAAATGCGTCGCCCTCCTCCTTACCCACGGCGGGCGGCCACAGGACTATTATGGCGAACATGCCGTCCCGGGCCCGGTGATGTCATTGATCGCCATTCCCACCACCGCCGGCACCGGCTCGGAGGTGACGCCCGTCGCCGTGCTTTCGGATGCCGAACGTAGCCTGAAAGTTGGCATTTCAAGCCCGCACCTGATCCCGGCGGTATCGATCTGCGACCCCGAACTCACACTCTCCTGCCCATCCGGCCTGACTGCAATCGCCGGCGCGGACGCCCTGACGCATGCGATCGAAGCCTTTACGGCCATCCGGCGCGAGCCCGTCCCCGGTATCGCGCAGCAGCGCGTCTTCGTCGGTAAGAACGCGCTTTCCGATCACTTTGCCCTTGGCGCCATTACCCTCCTGTGGCAGGGGCTGGAGAGGGCCTGCAAGGACGGCGCCGACGCCGGCGCGCGCGAAAAGGTGATGCTCGGCGCAACGCTCGCCGGTCTTGCTTTCGGGGTGGCGGGCACTGCCGCGGCCCACGCCATCCAGTACCCCGTCGGCGCGCTCACCCATACGGCCCATGGCCTCGGGGTCGCCTGTCTCATGCCCTATGTCATGACCTGGAATGCGCCGCTCATCCGCGACGAACTCGCGCAGATCGCGCATGCGGCCGGGCTCGGCGGACCGGATGAAGTGATCCCTGCCCTCGTTTCGCTCTTCGAACGCATCGGCATTCCCGCCACGCTGCGGGATCTCGGCCTCGAGGAAGACCGGATCGACTGGGTGGCGGAACAAAGCTCGGGTATCGCACGCCTCATCCAGAACAATCCCCGCCCCCTGAACCCGCACGAGATGCGCAACCTCGTCGCCGCCGCCCATTGCGGCGACCGCTCGCGCCTGAACTGAGTCGAAAGGACCCTCCATGACCTTCCATGCCAAGTTTTCCGGCTACGCCGATCCCGCCCTGCATGCCGCGGGCCTCTACATCGGCGGCAAATGGCAAAGCGGTAGGGGAATAACCGTTCTCGACCCTTCGACCGGCAATCTGCTGGCCGAGGTCGCCGACGCCTCCATCGAGGACGCACAGCGCGCAGTCGATGCCGCGCATGCCGCTGCCGCAGGGTGGCGCGCCACTCCGGCTCGCCAGCGCTCGGAAATCCTGAGACGCTGGTATCAGCTGATGACACAGCACGCCGAGGAGCTTGCAACTCTCATCGCACTGGAAAACGGCAAGGCCCTGGTCGACGCACGCGGCGAAGTCGCTTATGCCGCCGAATTCTTCCGCTGGTACGCTGAAGAGGCGACCCGCATTCCGGGCGAATTCCGGCGCACTCCCTCCGGGTCGCACAATATCCTCGTTGACCATGAGCCGATCGGCATTGCCGTCCTGATCACGCCCTGGAATTTCCCCGCCGCTATGGCGACGCGCAAGATCGGGCCCGCCCTTGCCGCCGGCTGCACGGTGATCCTGAAACCTGCCTCGGAGACGCCGTTGACGACCTACGCCATGGCCAGACTCGGCGAAGAGGCGGGCGTTCCGCCTGGCGTCGTCAACGTGCTGACCACAAGCAATCCAGGCGGAATAACGAATGCGATGCTCGCCGATTCGCGGGTTCGTAAGCTTTCATTCACCGGCTCGACCGGCGTTGGCCGCGTTCTGCTTGCCGAAGCCGCCAAGTCGGTCGTCAGCTGCTCGATGGAGCTCGGCGGCAACGCGCCCTTCATCGTGTTCGACGACGCGGACCTCGAAGCGGCACTCGACGGTGCGATGATCGCCAAGATGCGAAACGCTGGAGAAGCCTGCACTGCCGCCAATCGTTTCTATGTCCAGGCGGGCATCCATGATGCGTTTGTCGCCGGCCTCACGGCGCGGATGATGTCACTGAAGATCGGTCCCGGATACGATCCCGAGACGCAATGTGGACCGATGATCACGCAAAACGCCGTCCGCAAGATCGACCGGCTCGTCTCAGAGGCACTCGCCGCGGGTGCGCGGGCAACGACCGGCGGCAAACCGCTTACGGAAAACGGGTACTTCTATCCGCCGACGGTACTCGAAAACGTCCCCGTAAACGCGTCGATCGCACGTGAGGAAATCTTCGGACCGGTCGCGCCTGTCTACAAGTTCGAAAGCGACGACGAGGCGATCCGCCTCGCAAACAATACCGAGTATGGCCTCGCCGCGTACATCTACAGCCGCGATCTCAAACGTGCGATGACGGTCGGAAAGCACATCGAAACCGGCATGCTCGGCATCAACAGGGGCCTGATGTCAGACCCCGCCGCTCCCTTCGGCGGCGTTAAACAGAGCGGCCTTGGCCGCGAAGGCGGCGTGACCGGCATTCTGGAATTCATGGAGCCGAAATATTATGCAGTTGATTATTGATCGGCGGAGCAGACGATGACAGCACAGGACCTTTACCGCATTCGCGACTTCGTGCCCGATTTCGACACCATCGCCGCAGAGTTCGCCGAACGCAGCCGGGCCCTATCGGCGCGCGCCGATGTGCGGGCAGACATACCGTACGGCGCCGGCGCCCGCGAGGTCGTCGATGTGATCTTGCCGGAGCGCCTCCAGGCCGGCGCGCCCCTGCATGTGTTCGTTCACGGCGGATATTGGCGCTCCGGCGAAAAGATCAACTATCGTTTCGTCGCTGCACCGGTTCTTGCGGCGGGGGGCATTGCGGCCCTGGTCGAATACGACCTGATGCCTCGCAGCCGCTTGGACGTGCTGGTGGATCAGGTTCGACGATCGGTGCTCTGGCTTCAGGCCCACGCAAGCGATTTCGGCGCGGATCCTGCGCGACTGACCGTCAGCGGTCATTCGGCAGGCGCGCATCTTGCTTCCTTCCTCGCAGCAACCGGGCCCGAGGAAGCCTATCCGCCCTCCCTGCCGACGCTTCAAGGCTTGCTGCTTCTAAGCGGAATCTACGACCTGTCGGGCATACCGGACAGCTTCCTTCGACACGAAGCGGAAATGACGCCGATGGAAGCTGCCGCATGGTCCCCTCTCACCAGCTCGCAGCTCCCCTGCCCGACGCGCGTCATCGCCTATGGCGCGGACGAGACGACGCCATTCCACAGTCAGGCGGCCGGGCTATGTGAGCTGCTGCGTGCCCGGGACGAAAGTGCCGAACTGCTCCCGGTTCCTGATCTCAACCACATGAGCGTCGTGCTCGATCTTGCCGATACCGACGGCATACTCGGCCGGCAGCTTCACGATTTGGTGGCCCGACCAATCCGGTGAATCCGGAAAGCGCCTTGGGGCGAAAGGCTCGCGGCGAGCGCCGAAGAAGTTCGGCGCTGGTGCGTCGGGCCATGTCGGCCGCATTGAAGGGATGCGAACCGCGGGCCACATCAAAAACTACGCCGCAGCATAATATTATACACTCGTATAACAAATCTCTTGCCTGACGGAAGGTTCCCGATATCTTGCCGCCACCCCAACCGCGGCGCTCCGGCGCGGTGGACCGCAGTTCCCTTCAGGATCCAAGGCAATGTCCCGAGACACCCGCTTCGATATTCTCTTCGAACCCGTAAAGATCGGCCCGGTCACGGCGCGCAACCGCTTCTATCAGGTGCCCCACTGTTCCGGCATGGGCTACCGCTACCCCAATGCGGAAGCCCAGCTGCGCGGCACGAAGGCGGAAGGCGGTTGGGCGGTCGTCTCCACCCAGGAGGCGGAAATCCACCCGACATCGGACCTGACGCCAGCCAACGAAGCTCGTCTTTGGGACGACGGCGATCTGCCGGCCCTTTCCGCCGTCACGGAACGTATCCACGCCCATGGCAGCCTCGCGGCCATCCAGCTCGTGCACAACGGCCTTCACGTCGCCAACCGTTTCAGCCGGATGATCCCGCTCGCTCCCTCGCACGCCGTCAGCGACAGCCTCGATCCCGTCCAGGCGCGCGCAATGGACAAGGCCGACATCATCGACATGCGCCGCTGGTATCGCAATGCCGCGCTTCGCGCCAAAAAGGCCGGCTTCGACATCGTCTATCTCTATGCCGGCCACGACATGAGCGTGTTGCAGCACTTCCTGTCACGCCGCCATAACGATCGCAGCGACGAATATGGCGGCTCCTTCGACAACCGGCTCCGCCTGTTCCGAGAGATTCTCGATGATGTGCGCGAGGCGATCGGTGACACCTGTGCGCTCGCGGTGCGCCTTGCCGTCGACGAACTGATGGGCCCCTCCGGGATCACCTGCGAGGGAGAGGGGAAAGACATCATTTCGGCGCTCGGCGAACTTCCGGACCTTTGGGACGTCAATCTCTCCGACTGGTCGAACGATAGCCAGACGGCTCGTTTCTCCGAGGAAGGCTACCAGGAGCCCTATATCCGCTTCGTCAAATCCGTCACCACCAAACCGGTGGTCGGCGTCGGCCGTTATACGTCGCCGGACAGCATGGTGCGGGTTATCAGGCAGGGCATTTTGGACTTCATCGGGGCCGCGCGCCCGTCGATCGCCGATCCCTTCCTCCCGAAGAAGATCGAGGAAGGGCGCATCGATGACATCCGCGAATGCATCGGCTGCAACATCTGCACCTCCGGCGACAATACCAACGTGCCGATGCGCTGCACGCAGAACCCGACGGTCGGCGAGGAATGGCGCAAGGGCTGGCATCCGGAGACCATCGCGTTGTCCGAAACTCCCGAACCCGCCCTCATCATCGGCGGCGGACCTGCGGGCCTGGAAGCGGCACGGGCGCTTGCCCAGCGCGGCGTCGATGTCGTGCTGGCGGAGGGCGGCGGCGAATGGGGCGGCCGCGTTGCGCGCGAGTGTCGCTTACCCGGTCTTGCGACCTGGGGCCGCGTGCGCGACTGGCGCGTCGGCCAACTCAGCACCCGCGTCAATGCCGAGCTTTACCTGCACAGTCGGCTTTCGGCCGCCGACATATTGCAATACGGCATCCCCCATGTGGCGATCGCGACCGGAGCGAGCTGGCGCACCGACGGCGTTGGCCGCACCCACCGGGTGCCGCTCGATTTTCTGTCGGAAGGCATCCTCGTCTCTCCCGACGCAATTCTCTCCGGGGGCGCCGAGGCGGTGCCCGCCGACGGTCCCGTCATCGTGTTCGACGACGATTGCTTCTACATGGGCAGCGTGCTCGCCGAACTGCTCGCCAGGAGGGGACGCACGGTCACCTTCATAAGCCCCGAATCCCAGGTTTCGCCCTGGAGCAGGAACACGCTGGAGCAGGCACGTATCCAGAAGCGCCTCATCGATCTCGGCGTCGAGATCGTCACGGCCATGGCCCTCGCCGGTCGGACGAAAGACCAGCTGGAACTATCCTGCGTCTACAGCGGCAGGACCCGTCCGGTCGATTGCGCCACTGTCGTCCCGGTCACCGCCCGCCTGCCGGACGAAACGCTGTGGCTGGAACTCAAAGCACGCGAAGAAGAGTGGGCCGATGCCGGCATCAAGACCGTCACCCGCCTCGGCGACTGCCTCGCGCCAGGCCTGATCGCGGCTGCCGTCTATTCCGGCCATCAATATGCCCGGACCTATCAGGAACAGGTCGACAAGGATCGGGTGCCATTCATGCGGGAAGATATTGCAAGGCTTTACGGTCTTCGCTCGGCGTAGGATGGTCCGGGGCGGCCGCCCCTACCCAATGGGTTGGGCACGCTCGACCGCGATGCTCGATTATCTTCGCGCTCGGTATCTGTCGAACGCCGTCAGCCGCTGCGTCGGAGGATCTGCCTCGTCCCAGCGATAGATTTCCTTCCGAAGGAAGCCGAGTTCAGCCTCGAGTTCCTCCTCGGCGACCTCTGTCCACCATGATTTTGGGCGGCCGTCGCTGCCGTCAGACCAGCGGTATCCGCGAGCCTTCAGGACGTCCTTCAGGTCGAACGGCGCATTCTCCGCGAAAATCCTGACCCGTGAACGCTGGCTCGCTTTGTAAAGTTCGGCAAAGGGCGGCAGCTTGGCGCCGTCCGCAGACTGCTCAAGTACCTCGAGGAGAGCGAAGCAGTCATCCACAGCCCGATGCCCGTCATGGAAATGTCCGCTCTGACCGATCAGATAGCCGAGCTTCGTGCCTTCGAAACCTCGGCCGCTCCAATCGATTTCGGAGACCGAGCATGCCCAGGCCTTGCGGACAAACACATCCGAAAGCGCCTCGCAAAACGGCCGATCGAAGCCGGCATTGTGGGCGATGATGAGATCCGCAGGCCCAACGATCGCTTGGACTGCAGCAATATCGATCGACTGGCCGGCGACCATGGCATCGGTAATACCCGTCAGCCGGGTGATGTCGGGCGGAATGGCGATGGTCGGCTGCTGCAAACCGCCATAAACAGCGACCACATCGCCGATCTCACCCTCTGCGTTGTAGGTGAATGCGACCAGCCCGATCTCGATGACCTCGCATCTACGGGCATCGAGGCCGGTTGTCTCGGTGTCGAGGATGACGCCCCTCAGGGGAAAGCCGGGTCTCACGTCGGACACGACCGTGCGGGCTTCAAGCTTTCGCAATATCCTGTAGCGACCCGTCGCCTTCAACGCGGCAAGCATCTCGGTTTCGGAAAGGGAGGTCGATGCCTGCCGGCGGGCCCGGCTTCGCTCGGTTCTCGCGGCTGCTGGTCGCACATCTCGGGCAAACATGTCGAGCTGAGAGGTCATCCGGTCCCCATCGTTAAGGTGCTCCAACTCTAAAGCGCCGGTTGCCCTGTGAACACCTCCCCCATGCTCATACCCACCGATAATGCGATGGAGCACCCCACATGCGCTCAGCGCGTCGGCAAAAAATCATGCCGGGACGGCCGTTTTTGCCTGCGTGTCCTGCTGCGGCCACCGCTGCAGTGCTTCCCGTCCGGCCTCCGTCAGGCCATAGACGCCTCTGTCGAGCCGTTCAAACCAGCCATAGACATTCGAAAGCAATATCTTCCCGGCATCCGGCACGCCGGATCTGATTTCACGCACGCGCAGCGGGCCTGATTCCAGCGCCAGCGCACAGCCGAGGGCCTGCTGGCGGTACGCGGTCATGACAGGCGCGCGTGTGCTCCCGCCTATTGCGGGATCGCCGCGCCGCCTCTGGTGTTCGCGCATGAGCTTCGAACGCCGTTTCGGATTGGTTCGCGGCATCGGCGATACGGAGCCGACGATCACGCTGACGTCGCCGGCATCGGAAATGCCGAGCATGCCGACCCCGAGCCTGCGACAGAGATCACGGTAGCGTTTGTCGGCCTCGCGCCCTTTTCCCTTGGCCGAGACCCGAGCCGCGATCCAGACCTCGTCCGCGACAGCGGCGCGATCGACGGCCTGCAGTATGAGCTCCAGGTTGAAGCGCAGCTTCAGTTCGCAGATCACGACCACGCGCGGATCGTCCTCGCTCAGGCCGACGAGATCGCAGCCGTCAACCTCGCCCTTGACGACGTAACCTGCCTTTTCGAGAAAGCCTTTGACGGGGAGATAAAGCGACGTTTCCATAAGCCTGCAGGTTGAAGCGAAGAATCGCTTTGTAAGCTATATCGATCAGCCCCTACCGGACAATCATCCTAATCGGATAAAACCCGCGGCCGTCCGGCCGCGGGTTTCCCGGAAGCATAGAGAAAGGCCACGCTCCGTGGCGCAGCCTGTTCTTTTGTTTACTTGCGGATCTCTTCCAGCTTGGCGAGAATGGCGTCCACCACGTCGGCACCGATCTCAGCCTTGTGCTTTTCATAGACGACCATGGACTTCTCGCGGATGCGAGCCTGTTCTTCAGCAGACAGGGTGTTCACTTCGAGACCAGCTTCCTTGATCTTCTCCAGCGACTTCTTGTTGAGCTCCTGGATGACCTTGCGCTCCTCATCGCGACCGACCACTGCGCATTCACGCAGTGCTGCCTGCTCTTCCGGCGTATAGCTGTCGAAGATCGGCTTCGAGAACAGGAAGAGGAAGGGCGTGTAAGCGTGGTTCGTCTCGGTCACGTACTTCTGCACTTCGAAGAACTTCGACGTATCGATCGTCACATAGGGGTTTTCCTGCGCATCGATCGCCTTGGTTTCGAGCGCCGAGAAGACTTCGCCGAAAGCCATCGGAGTGGCGTTGGCACCGAGGTTCTGGAAGGTGTCGAGGAAGATGTTGTTCTGCATCACGCGAACCTTCATCCCTTCGAAGTCTTCCCACTTGGTGACCGGACGAACCGAGTTCGACAGGTTACGGAAGCCGTTTTCCCAGTAGGCGAGATTGACCAGGCCGGCCGCTTCCAGCTTCTCGTTCATCATGTCGCCGAAATCGCCATCGAGCACCGTGTAGGCTTCCTGAGCGTTGCCGAAGAGGAACGGCAGATCGAATACGCCGAGTGCCGGTATGATGCCGACGAGCGGCGAGGACGAGGTGACGACGGCCTCCTGCACGCCGGAGCGCAGGGCCTGCGTCGCCTGAAGGTCGCCGCCGAGCGCGCCGCCCCAGAAAGCGGTGAGCTTCAGCTTGCCACCGGATTTCTGATCGAGACAGGCCTGCATCGCCTTGATGCCGTTACCGACCGGATGGTCTTCGTTGATGCCGTTCGACACCCGGATGTTGCGGTCATTGAACTCGGCGAAAGCCGGCGCCGCGGCCGAAAGACCGAAAGCGATGGCAGTCGTGGCAAGAAGCAGTTTTCTCACGGGGGTATCCTCCCTTGGATTGTTGGTGAGGGGTTGCGGGTTAAAGCCCTTCTAATGGAGCCAGCGTGCGGGCACGATGACGATGTCCGGGAACAGGACCAGAAGGAAAAGCACGAGTATCTGAGCGATCAGAAATGGCGTCACGCCGACAATTACCTTGCCGAGCGGAACCCGGCCGACGCCGCTGACGACGTTCAATACGACGCCGACAGGTGGGGTCAGCAGCCCTATGCAGGTATTCATGATGAACAGGACACCGAAGTAGACAGGATCAATTCCGGCCTGCTTGATGATCGGCATGAGCACCGGCGTCAGGATCAGGATCGTGGGCGTAAGGTCGAGTGCGGTGCCCACCACCAATACGACCAGCATGATGACGAACATCAGAAGCGTCGGGCGGTCGATCAGCGGAGAGATGAAGCCGGTGATTTCCGCTGGTATGTTCGCTGCAGTGATCAGCCACGAAGAAACGAGCGCGGCGCAAACGAGGAACATGATCACAGCGGTGGTCTTCGCCGCCTGGAGTATGACACCCGGCAGGTCACGGGGCTTGAGTTCCCGATAAATGAACATGCCGACGAAGAGGGCGTAGACTGCGGCAACCACGGCAGCTTCGGTCGGCGTCACGACGCCGGCCTTGATGCCGCCGAGGATGATGACCGGCATGCCAAGAGCCCAAAGCGCCCGCCCGGTGGCGCGGAGCCGCTCGCTCGCCGGCTTGCGTGGAAGCGGCTGGATATCATCCTTCCGCACAACCAGCAGCCACGTGCCGACAAGGGCGATACCCATGATGAGACCGGGCACGATGCCTGCCATGAAGAGCTGCGTAATCGAGACGTTCGCCGCCACTCCGAACACGATGAAGGCCATGGATGGGGGGATGACGGGGGCAATGACACCACCTGCAGCGATCAGGCCCGCGGACCGGGGAACGTTGTAGCCGGCCTTCGCCATCATCGGAATCAGGATTGCCGCAAGTGCCGCAGTGTCGGCTGCCGCCGAACCCGAGATACTTGCCATGATCACGGCCGCCATGATGGCAACGATGCCGAGACCGCCGCGTATATGACCGACACAGGCGATTGCGAAATCGATGATGCGACGCGACAATCCCCCGGCGTTCATCAATTCACCGGCGAGAATGAAGAACGGGATGGCGAGGAGCGTGAAGGTATCCGCACCCGCGATCATGTTTTGAGCGATGATCTGGGTGTTGAACATGCCCATGTACCACATGAGCACGACGCCGCAGAACATCAGCGAGAAGGCAACCGGCACGCCGATTGCCATGGCGCCGAGCAACGAAACGATGAAGACGACAAGGGTCATTAAGTGCGCTCCGCCAGCTGCTCGAGAGACATGTTTTCACCGGCGAAGGCGGCGATTTCTTCTTCCGTGACGCGCCCCGTCAGCAGGCGGAAAAGGCGCTCGAGCGCGATCAGGACCACGCCCGCTCCGGTGAAATATCCGATCCCGTAGACCCACAGCATCGAGATGCCGGTAACGGGTGCGGCCATCGAGGCATTGATCGGCGATTGCTTCCAGGTGCCCCAGAAGAAGATCGCCGACACGGCGATGACGACGATATTGGAGAGGATCATGCAGATGATGCGGCCCTTACGGCCGAACAGCGAGACCAAGGTCTCGACCCCGACATGCGAATTTTCACGGAAGGTGACAACCGCACCAATGAAGGTGAGCCACACGAAGAAATACCGTGACATCTCGTCCGAGACGTTGATGCCGGAGTTGAAGCCGTAGCGCAGCACGACGTTCAGGAACACCATCACCGCCATGCCAGCGAGCAGCACGATCAAGAGCAGCTCGAGCAGTTTATAGAACGTATCGATCGCTTTTTGCATCTAGCCCTCCCGTTTCGCCTGCAAGAGCCCGCGTTCGGCCAGGTTCTTCATCAGAGCGCCCAGGCCGAAGCTCCATTTCGGGCAGCGGTCGCTATGATCGACCCAATTCACCAGGCGTCCGAGGCGCGGCGTCGAGATCTCGACCCGGTCTCCGATTTCATGGGTGAAACCGAGCCCGGCGCCCCGACGATCCTTCACTGGCGCAAACATCGTTCCGAGGAAGAAGACCACGCCATCCGGATACTGGTGGTTGTCGTTGAGAAGTTGCGAAACGAGGTCTTCCGGGCTGCGGCTGATGGCCGACATCGGGCTGACGCCGGTCATCTTGAAACCCTCTTTGCCGTCGACGAGAAGCGAGACTTCCGCCTGTTTCACGTCCTCGATCGTGAAAGCACCGTCGAAGAGCCGGATGAAGGGGCCAATCGAGCAGGACGCATTATTGTCCTTCGCCTTGCTGAGAAGCAGTGCGGAGCGGCCTTCGAAGTCCCGAAGATTGACGTCGTTGCCGAGCGTCGCACCGACGATCCTGCCCTTCGACGTGACGGCAAGCACCACCTCCGGCTCCGGATTGTTCCAGTCGGATTTGGGGTGGATACCGATATAAGCACCACAACCGACCGAAGACATGGGCTGCGCCTTGGTGAAGATTTCAGCATCGGGACCGATACCCACTTCGAGGTACTGCGACCAAAGACCGAGCTCCTGGAGCAGTTTCTTGACCTCGGCGGCCTTGTCGGAGCCGGCTACGAGGCCTTTGAGATTGTCGCCGAGGACGGGGGCCAGCCGGCCGCGAATTTCCTGCGCGCGCAGCGGATCGCCCTTGGCCTGCTCCTCGATCACCCGCTCCAGCATGCTGTCCGCAAAGGTGACGCCAGCCGCCTTGACGGCCTGCAGATCGGCAGGCGCCAGAAGATCGCCCGCCTCGCCACGAAGGAATGCATCGAGAGAGCCGAGGCTGGCAAAGCGCGACGGGTCGCGCAGGGCGTCGACAACGCCGTCGATCTCAAGAAGCTCGGAAATCGTTGCTGCGAGTGGGGTCAGGTCGAAAACCTCTCCATCCGAGATCAGGACCGGGCAAGGTCCGCCGGCGGTTTTGGACCAGACGCGCCCGACGAGCATCGCGCCGGATGCGTCCGCGGGCTGGATTGATTCGGCGCTCAGTGCCTGTTCGAAACTCACGAGAAATCCTCCACTCATCTCGTACCTCGAAGGGTACGGTCTCCTATTGTCAGGATGTCTGACAACGAGATGACCTGCTTCTAGTATGACTTTTTGGCCATGTCTAGGCCGTTGGTAAGTAAAGTCTGATACGCCTTCACGGGCCGCGCCGCCCGACCCGAACCTCAGGACGAAAAGCTTTCAATCGTCAGGTCCAGGCGGGCCGCCGCCCCGTTCAGATGGTTGCGCATCGCCTCCTCGGCCTTGGCCGGATCCCGCGCCGCCACGCCATCTCGGATAGAGACATGTTCCGCAATCGTGACTTCGACGATCTCCTCCAGAATTGCAGCGGCGCGTGCCGCGTTGATCGCCAGGCTGATCCGCTCGGCGATGAATCCGATGAAAAGCAGGAAATATTCGTTATGGGTGGCCGCCGCAATCGCCCGATGAAATGCGAGGTCGGCGACGATCCCCTGCTCCGTCCATTTTTCCGCGCCGGTCATCTGATGCAACGCCTCGTCGATCTTGCCCAATTCCTGCGGCGTATGATGGATCGCCGCAAGCCGGGCCGCCTCCACCTCAAGCGGAATACGGAGCTGAAACAGATCCCGGAAACTTCCCCGATTGGCGAGATCTCCCTGCTCTATACGAAGCGATTGCCGGCGCTCGATTTCCGTGGCGAAGGCACCGACGCCCTGGCGCGTTTCCACCAGGCCCTCATTTCGCAATTGAGCTATCGCCTCCCGCACCACCGAGCGGCTGACTCCGAAGGTCGTGGCGAGCAGATGCTCCGTCGGCAGTTTCTCTCCGGGTGCGATACGTCCTTCGGTGATCTCCCTGCCGATCTTCGCCGCGATGCGCGCGGGCAAATGCTCGCTCCTGCTGATCTGGCCGAAATCCATTGCCGCCAAGATTGCTCTCCCTTTTAGAATCTCAGTTGACAACCGGGATTCATGATCATCTCCGGGTCAACGGCATGCTTGAGCGCCGTCAACAGCTTTCGGCGGGTCTCCGGCAGCCTGGCGTCGAAATCCGGTCGCTTAAGGCGCCCGATACCGTGCTCGGCGCTGATGCTTCCGGTATAGCGATCGAGCACCTCGTTCACGACCGTCTTGGCCTTGTAGATCAATTCAATCCGCTCGTCGGGCGTACTGCCGGCCGGCGGCAGGACGTTGAGATGCACATTGCCGTCGCCGACATGGCCATAGGAAACGCTGACGGCGCCGGGAAGTGCGTCGGAGACCGCCTTTTCCGCCTCATCTACGAAGGATGCCAGCTGCGAGAGCGGAACGGAGATATCGGTGCGCATATGAGCGCCGCGTTTCGCCTGGCCTTCGTTCATGCCCTCGCGGATCAACCAAAGATTGCGCGCCTGCGTCTGCGAGGCGGCGATCGTTCCGTCGAGGACGAGCCCTTCCTCCATCACACCTTCGAGGAAGCGCTGCATCAGATCGTCGACATCGACGAGGCCGGAGCCGGAGATCTCCATCAGCACATAGGCTGGATATTCCGCCGAGATCGGGATCGGCAAATCCGGCATCGCCTCCTGCGCCAAGGTGAAGGCGAGCGGCGGCATGAATTCGAAGGCCGACATCAGGTCGCAGCAGTCCCGACGCGCCCGGCGATAGAGCTTGATGGCATCTTCCAGGGAGGCAAGACCGAGCAGCGCCGTGGCCACGTGATCCGGATAGGGCGTCAGCTTGATGGAGACGGCGGTGATGATGCCGAGCGTGCCTTCCGCACCGATGAAAAGCTGCTTCAGGTCGATGCCGCGATTGTCCTTTCTCAACGTCGACAGACCTTCGAGGATGCTGCCGTCCGGGAGGACCACTTCAAGTCCCAGCACCAATTCGCGGGTCATGCCGTAGCGGAGCACGTTGATGCCGCCGGCATTCGTCGAAACATTTCCACCGATCTGGCAGCTTCCCTGCGCACCGAGTGCAAGCGGAAAGAACATGCCCATCTCCGCAATCGCATCCTTGAGTTCGGACAGGATGCAGCCGGACTCGACCACCGCCGAAAAGTCGGCCGGATCGATCTTGCGGATGCGGTTCATGCGAGAGAGAGAAAGCACGACCTGCCTCTCCGGAGCATCGGGGATCGCGCCGAGCACGAGGCCGGTATTGCCGCCCTGCGGCACGATCGAAAGCCCAAGCTCACGGCAGGCCTTCACGGCCGCCGCCACCTGCTCCGTCGAGCGCGGACGAATCACCGCCACGGTGCCGCTGGTTACGTCGCCATGCCAGTCGCGGCAGTAACGGAGCATTTCCTCCGTTTCGCTCAGCACGATATCCTCGCCGAGCATCTGACGTAGCACCAGGCGCAGTTCCGCAGGGCCCTTCACATCCTCTATCGTGCCTGCGCTCGTCATGCTCCTTGCCCCTCCTCGCGCGTCTCTGCGAAAGCGTCCGCCATATGCCTGCACGCGATCGAGATTCTTTCGCCGAACCGCCAGTCTCCTGTTTTCAACCGAAGCATATAAGGTTATCAGACAACCGTACAAGACATATTTTCGACCCGCATGAAGACCTGATCGCATGCGGCCTCACTCAAGGAGGAGACATTCATGCATATCCTGATCATCGGCGCTGCCGGCATGGTCGGCCGCAAGCTCACGCAGCTCCTCGTCAAGGACGGCGCTCTCGGCGGAAGGCCGGTGGAGAAGCTGACGCTCGTGGACGTGGTGACACCAGAAAGGCCGCAGGGTTTTCCCGGTACCGTCGTTGCACGCGAAGGCGATCTTTCCGCTTCCGGCGAAGCCGAGAAGCTCGTCGCGGGGCGCCCGGATGTCATTTTTCATCTGGCGGCAATCGTCTCGGGTGAAGCCGAGCTCGATTTCGACAAGGGCTACCGGATCAATCTCGAGGGCACGCGCTATCTCTTCGATGCGATCCGCCTTGCTCACGATCAGGATGGCTACAAGCCTCGCCTTGTCTTCACCTCGTCGATCGCCGTGGTCGGAGCGCCGCTCCCCTTCCCCATTCCGGACGATTATCATCTTACTCCGCTCACGAGCTACGGCACCCAGAAAGCGATCTGCGAGCTGCTGCTCTCCGACTACAGCCGCCGCGGCTTCTTCGATGGCATCGGCATCCGCCTGCCGACGATTTGCATCCGGCCCGGCAAGCCCAACAAGGCGGCTTCCGGCTTCTTCTCCAATATCCTGCGCGAGCCGCTGGTCGGCCAGGAAGCCGTGCTGCCAGTTTCGGAGGATGTCCGCCACTGGCACACTTCGCCGCGTTCGGCGGTCGGCTTCCTCATCCATGGCGCGACCATCGACCTTGAAAAGGTCGGCCCGCGGCGCAACCTTTCCATGCCGGGTCTCAGTGCCACCGTGGGCGAGCAGATCGAAGCGCTGCGCCGCGTTGCCGGCGAAGAGGCCGTGAAGCTCATCCGCCGCGAACCCGACGAGATGATCATGAAGATGGTCGCCGGTTGGGCGCCGGGCTTCGAGGCCAAACGCGCCACCGAACTTGGCTTCACTGCCGAAAAGAGTTTCGATGAGATTATCCGCGTGCACATCGAGGACGAACTGGGAGGGAAGCTGTGAGCGGGAAGACGAAGATTGCGTTTCTCGGCACTGGCTTGATGGGGGCACCGATGGCGCGGCGCCTGCTCGGGGCCGGTTTTCCGGTTACGGTGTGGAACCGTGACGCCGCCAAGGCCGAGCCGCTGGCCGCCGACGGTGCTGAAATCGCTGCCTCGCCGGCCGATGCCGTCGCCGGCGCAGCTGTCGCCTTCACCATGCTGACCAACGGCCAGGCCGTATCGGAGGTCCTGTTCGAGCGCGGCGTCGCCGATGGCCTCGCCGAAGGTACGATCGTCGTGGATTGCAGCTCCATAGCCCCGCAGATCGCCCGCGAACATGCGCGCAGATTGGCGGAAAAGGGCATCCGTCACCTCGACGCACCGGTTTCAGGCGGCGTGGTCGGCGCGGCCGCCGGTACGCTCGCCATCATGGCCGGCGGCGATGGCGCCGCGGTCGAAAGCCTGAAGGACGTTTTTGCGGCACTCGGTCGCGTAACCCACGTTGGCCCGAGCGGTGCCGGCCAGGTCTGCAAGCTCGCCAACCAACAGATCGTCGCCGTGACCATCGGCGCGGTGGCCGAAGCCATGATCCTGGTGGAAGCCGGCGGTGCCTCGCGCGCGGCTTTTCGGGACGCGATCCGCGGCGGTTTCGCCGAAAGCCGGATCCTCGAACTGCACGGCGCCCGTATGGTGGAGCGCAACTTCGTGCCCGGTGGCGCTTCGAACAACCAGCTGAAGGACCTGAACGCCGTGATGGCCATGGCGGATGGGCTCTCCCTCGAGCTTCCCCTGACCAGGCAAGTGCGGCAGGAATTTGCCGATTTCGTCGAGTCCGGCGGCGGCGAACAGGACCACAGCGGACTGCTTCTGCATCTCGAAAAGCTCAACCCAAGGAATTAGGTCCCGCCATGACTGACAAACCCCAGCGCCGCCTGCGCTCACAGGACTGGTTCGACAATCCGGACCATATCGATCTGACGGCGCTCTATCTGGAGCGCTTCATGAACTACGGCGTGACGCCGGAGGAATTGCGTTGCGGCAAGCCCATCATCGGCATTGCCCAAAGCGGCAGCGATCTCACCCCATGCAATCGGGTGCACATGGATCTGGCGAAGCGCGTTCGCGACGGCATCCGCGATGCCGGGGGGATTCCGATCGAGTTCCCGACGCATCCGATTTTCGAGAACTGCAAGCGCCCGACGGCCGCCCTCGATCGCAACCTCGCTTATCTCGGCCTCGTTGAAATTCTCTACGGCTATCCGCTGGATGGCGTGGTGCTGACCACCGGCTGCGACAAGACCACTCCGTCCGCCCTGATGGCGGCCTCGACGGTCGACATCCCGGCGATCGTGCTCTCCGGCGGCCCCATGCTCGACGGCTGGCACGAAGGCGATCTCGTCGGCTCCGGCACGGTGATCTGGCGCATGCGCCGCAAGCTCGCGGCAGGCGAGATCGACCGCGAGGAGTTCATGCAGGCAGCGCTCGATTCGGCTCCCTCCGTCGGCCATTGCAACACCATGGGCACGGCTTCGACAATGAACGCGATGGCCGAAGCGCTCGGCATGTCGCTCACCGGTTGCGGCGCCATCCCCGCTGCCTATCGCGAGCGCGGGCAGATGGCCTATCGTACAGGGCGCCGCGCCGTGGAACTCGTCTTCGAGGACCTCAAGCCATCCGACATCCTGACCCGGGAAGCCTTTCTCAACGCCGTGCGCGTCAACTCGGCGATCGGCGGTTCGACCAATGCCCAGCCGCATCTTGCGGCCATGGCGAAGCATGCCGGCGTCGAGCTTTACCCGGATGACTGGCAGGTCCATGGTTTCGATATCCCGCTGCTCGCCAATATCCAGCCGGCGGGTGCCTATCTCGGCGAACGCTATCACCGCGCCGGCGGCACACCTGCCATCATGTGGGAGCTCCTGAAGGCTGGGAAGCTCGACGGCGGCTGTCGCACCGTCACGGGAAAAACCATGGCCGAGAACCTCGAAGGGCGCGAATCCACCGATCGCGAAGTCATTCGCCCCTTCAACGAGCCCCTCAAGGAAAAGGCAGGCTTCCTGGTCCTGAAGGGCAATCTCTTCGACTTCGCCATCATGAAGATGAGTGTCGTCTCCGACGATTTCAGGAAGCGCTATCTTCAGGAGCCGGGCCGCGAGGGCGTTTTCGAGGGCAAGGCCGTGGTCTTCGATGGCTCGGAGGACTACCACAAGCGCATCAACGACCCTGAACTCGAAATCGATGAGAACACCATCCTGGTGATCCGCGGCGCCGGCCCGCTCGGCTGGCCGGGGTCGGCGGAAGTCGTGAACATGCAGCCGCCGGATCACCTCTTGAAACGCGGCATCCGGAGCCTGCCCACCATCGGTGACGGCCGTCAATCCGGCACGGCCGACAGCCCCTCCATCCTGAACGCCTCGCCGGAGAGTGCGGCCGGCGGCGGCCTCGCCTGGCTGCGGAGCGGTGACGTGATCCGCATCGACTTCAACCTGGGGCGCTGCGACATGCTGGTTTCCGACGAGGACATCGAAAGACGCAAGGCGGACGGCATTCCCGCCGTGCCGGCCGATGCCACGCCCTGGCAGCGCATCTACCGCAAGTCCGTCACCCAGCTTTCCGACGGCGCGGTGCTCGAAGGCGCAGCAGACTTCCGGCAGATCGCCAAGAATACGCCCCGCCATAATCACTAGAGCACTTCCAGGAAAAGCGTGGAACGGTTTTCCGTCCGGAAGTGCGTCGGACCAAAGGGTTAGAGCATTTCAGTGTTTCCAAGAAACATTGAAATGCTCCAGCGTAATTCCACGAAGCATTGGTGGCTTTTAAATCTCTGATGATGAAGGGGCGGCTCCGGCCGCCCCTTTCTTTTCGGCGCATAGCTCCCCGGCCGGAAGTCGGCCTGAGGATGAAAGTGCGGCGGCGCGGAAATCATCGCGCACCGCCGAGAAACCCGCCATTTATCCAGTTCGTCCATCCCCACCGAATCATAAGCGCTTGAAACGGCTTCGACACCCAAGCGGCCGTCGCCGCTCCACGCGCAAGTTGCATCCGGCGATTTTCCCGTCGCCTGGATCGTCTGCGTCGGAAACGCGTTCCCCCTCCTGAACGTTTGAACGCCAAGTATATATTTTCTTGAATGAAAGGAATTCGGCATGAGCCGTCTCGTCATTGTTTCCAACCGTGTACCCGTTCCGGACAAGGGCGGCATTGCGCCTGCCGGCGGGCTGGCGGTCGCGCTGAAAGTCGCCCTTGAAGAGCATGGCGGCATCTGGATGGGCTGGTCGGGACAATCGAGCGGAGAGCACGAGCCGCAGCCGCTTGCTCAGTTGCAGCAAGGCAATATCACCTATGCGCTCACGGATCTGACCGATACCGACGTCGGAGAGTACTATCACGGCTTCGCCAACCGGGTTCTTTGGCCTATCTGCCACTACCGGCTTGATCTTGCCGAATACGGTCGCAAGGAGATGGCCGGCTATTTCCGCGTCAACCGCTTCTTTGCCCATCGGCTGGCGCCGCTCGTCAGGCCCGATGACGTGATCTGGGTTCACGACTACCACTTGATCCCGCTCGCCGCGGAACTGCGCCAAATGGGCTTGAAGAACCGGATCGGCTTCTTTCTCCACATTCCCTGGCCGCCTGCCGACGTGCTCTTCACGATGCCCGTTCACGAGGAGATCATGCGCGGCCTGTCGCACTACGACGTCGTCGGTTTCCAGACCGATCATGATCTTGAGAACTTCGCCGGCTGCCTGCGGCGGGAGGGCATCGGCGATGAACTCGGTGGAGGCCGCTTCAGCGCCTATGGCCGTGTGTTCAAGGGCGGCATATATGCAATCGGCATCGAGACTGCCGCCTTTGCCGAATTCGCCAAAAACGCGTTGACCAACAAGACCGTCAGGAAAGCGCGTGAAAGCATCGAACACCGAAGCCTGATCATCGGTGTCGATCGCCTCGATTATTCAAAAGGGATCACGCAGCGCATCGACGCGTTCGAGCGTTTCATCCAGGCCAATCCAGCCCAGCAGGGGCGTGTCACCTATCTGCAGATCACGCCGAAGTCGCGCTCCGAAGTGCCGGAATACGAAGCCATGCAGCGCACCGTGGCCGAACAGGCCGGCAGGGTGAACGGCGCGCTCGGCGCAGTCGACTGGGTGCCCATACGCTATATCAACCGCTCGGTGGGCCGGCATATTCTTGCAGGGCTTTACCGGCTTGGCAAAGTCGGCCTCGTGACACCGCTTCGAGACGGGATGAACCTGGTTGCAAAGGAATATGTGGCCGCGCAGGACCCCGACGATCCGGGCGTGCTTGTGCTTTCGCGCTTCGCCGGAGCCGCCCGCGATCTGAGAGGTGCCCTGCTCGTCAACCCCTACGACATTGAGGGTACCGCAAACGCCATGGCGCGGGCACTCAGCATGCCGCTGGAAGAGCGGAAGGATCGCTGGAAGACGATGATGGATCACTTGCTGGAACACGACGTTTCGCGCTGGTGCCGGGATTTTCTGAATGATCTGACGACCTCACCGGATACGTCGCGTTAGAATGGCCGCGGCCGGAAATCGACCACTTGCGGAGCGTAGTCGATCAGCTGCACGCGTTCGGTGTTCGTCTGTTTCAGGCGAGCCCCCGACTCGGGATGAAAGACGATGCGCTCGAGCGCGAGGGTTTCAGGCCAGCCGTCCTCTCCGAGGATCTCGGTCCTCTCGCCGACGGCCAGCCCAAACAGTGCACCCGGGCACACGCCCGGAGCGGCGTATCGCCACCCGAGCCTCAGATCACGCCGAGGGCATCCATCGCCTCGGCCACCCTGGTGAAGCCAGCTACATTGGCTCCGAGAACATAGTCTCCCAGAGCTCCATATTCCTCCGCGGTCTCGGCGCAACGATCGTGGATCGCCTGCATGATGGTTGCAAGACGCGCCTCGGTCTGTTCGAACGTCCAGCTGTCACGTGAGGCATTTTGCTGCATCTCCAGAGCGGAGGTGGCAACTCCTCCCGCGTTCGCGGCTTTGCCGGGGGCGAACAGCACACCCGCCTCCTGGGAAATGCGAACGGCCTCCGGCGTAGAAGGCATTTTGGCGCCCTCACCCACGGCAAGAACACCGTTCTTCACCAGCAATTTTTGGGTTGTTCAACCACCAGCAGGCGAAAGGCGCTTCAGACCTCCGCGAATCCCTTTGCGTGGGGGGCGTCATCGCCTGAAGATGTGAATCGCGCCGCCGGCGTCGTCAGATACGAGGATGGACCCGTCCGGCGCTTCCTTGACGTCGACCGGACGACCGACGTTTCTGAGGAAGGTGGTCGCCGAGACCGGGCGGCCGCCGCGGAAGCGGACCCGCACGACCTGATAGCCGACCGGTACCGACCTGTTCCAACTGCCGTGCTGGGCCACCAGAGCATCGCCGCCCAGGCTGCGGAAGAAGTGAATCCCGAGCGCTGCGACATGCGCCTGAAAGTTGAAGATAGGCGGAATCTGGCGCGCGGGCGGCGACGCATCCTCGAACCCTGTGAGCGGCACCTCGCCTCCGAAATAGGGGAAGCCGTAAAAGCCGCCCGGCCGCAAAGCGTTCAGTTCATCGGGCGGGATATCGTCTCCCATTCTGTCGGCACCATTGTCGGTAAAGAACATTGTGCCGCCGCGCCAGTCGAAGCCGACAGAGTTGCGCACACCCCAGGCCACTCTGCGAAGGTCGGACCCGTCCTGGTTCATGCTGACGATCGTACCTTGCAGCCCGCGGGGAATGCAAATGTTGCAGGGTGATCCGAGCGAGACATAGAGGCGGGAATCCGGGCCGACGGCGACATAACGATAGCCGTGGGCGCCCGAATCCGGCAGGTCCCGCCGAACAACGCGTCTGCCGCTCAAAGTGCCGCCGCGGCCGATCTCGAAAGCCGTTATGCTGTTTCCCGAAGCGACGAACAGCCGGCCGCGTGAGCAGGCAACGCCGTTCGCATTGGAAAATCCAGAGGCGACCCTGCGGGCGCGGCCGCCGGACAATGACAGGGCATAGACCGAGGAGCCCTTGGTTCCGACGAACAATACGTCGCCGCACACCGCCATCTCGCGTGCGGACGGCACGCGCGCAAGCAGTTCCGCCCGCGCCGTAGCGAGGGGCAGGCCGCAGGCGAGTGCCACGGCTGAGACGAGCGCGACAAAACCGGCTTTCGGGAATGAGAGGCCCATCGCCACCCTCCGAATGCACGCGAAATCGTGCTGGAACGGAATTGGAGCGGCGCAGTCCCGTTTCAAGCCGAAGCTCGAGCCTCACGGCGAAGTGATCTCCTCTTTCCTTCGTCGGGCGCACAGGACCGTCATACGCCGCGACGGAACATCATTCCGGCAACCTGCTCGGCAGCCAGACCCATGCCAAGACCCCGACTGCGAGCGTCACGAGACCGCCCGTGCCGATCGCGACATGCATGCCGGTGAGGAACGCTTCCTGAGCCTGAATCAGGCTTTGATATGCAAGTCCGGGCTGATCGAGCGTTTCATCGAGCGTCCCCGCTACACCGGGGCCGAATAGCCGGAAGTTCAGTGTCGCCAAAGATCCAAGCAGAGAAATACCCAGCGCGTTGCCCAGTTCGTTGCTGGTCTCCGCAATCGAACCCGCCGCACCCGCCCGGCTCGCAGGAACCGCCGAAACCGCGATGTCGGCCACAAGGCTGAAGGACAATCCATATCCGACGCCGGCGACCATGGTGGAGGCGACGAAGACCGCAATGCCTGCCTCGGTCGTCGTGAAAAGCAGCAGGAAAGCGCCGGCGCTGATCAGCAGATGCGTTGCCACAAGTGCGGTCTTCCGGCCGATCCGTTCGACGATGCGGGCGGTGCCCACGCAGGTCGCCGTCAGCACGATCGCGCCCGGCAGGGTCAACAGCGCGGCGGCAAACACATCGATGCCCAGCACCGATTGCAGGTAGACGCCCGACAGATACCCGGCAGCAGACCACACGACCAGCGACAGAAGGCCCGTCAGAATAGCGGTAGAGAAGATGCGGTCGCGGAAGAGACCGAGGTCGAGCAGCGGGTATTCAAGTCTTGTCTGTCTGAGAACGAATAGCGCCAGCGCCATTATGCCGGCGGCTCCGGCAAGGATTTGTGTCGGAGTGAAGCCATAGGCGGCCGCATGCTTGAGCGAATAGGTGAACAGCAAGATGCCGGCGAAGGACAGGACGAGGCTCGCCAGGTCGATGCTGCCGCCGACGGTCGAGCGCACCTCGCGCAACAGGATGGGCGCGCCGATCATGAAGCTGATGACAACGGGGACATTGATGAGAAACACGGCGCCCCACGCGAACTGCCGCAGCAGCATGCCGCCAATGAGCGGGCCGATCGCAAAGCCGGTTGCGAAAGTGGCCGCAAAGATGCCGATAGCCTGAGCGCGCAGTCGCGGATCGGGGAACAAGGCGCTGACGATGGCCAAGCCGGACGGTAGGAGTGTTGCGCCACCCAGCCCCATCAGGGCACGCGAGGCGATCAGCAGCTCTGGCGTTTGCGAATAGGCCGCGCCGAGCGACCCTGCACCGAAGACCGCCGCGCCGGTCATGATGAGTTTCAGCCGGCCGTAGCGGTCGCCGATATTCCCGAAAACGATCAGCAGCGATCCGACCACGAAGCCGTAGATGTCCAGGATCCAGAGCGCCTGATCAGCGGTCGGCTGGAGGGCCGAAGTGACATGCGGCATGGCGAGATAAAGGATCGAGCCGTCCATGGCCACAAGCAGGACCAGGGGTAAAATGGCGATGAGGCTGAGCCATGCGGTTCGATCGGCGGAGCGTGGAAGTGAAGTATCGGTCATGGGCACAAATCCTCTGGGAACCGCATGCGAAGGCATGCGGAGTCGGCCGCCGGCGCGAGGCCGGTGGATGGTTGCGATTGAAGGGCAGTTACTATATACTTCAGGTAAGTTACTTTTGGTATATAGCGATGTCAAGCAGGCCGAAGAAAATGCAGCCTCCCGCAAAGCGTGTCCGTCTCAGTCGCGAGCAGCGACGGCGCCAGCTTCTCGACGTGGCGTGGCAGCTTGTGCGCGAAGAAGGTTCGGATGCCCTGACGCTCCCAAGGCTTTCGCAAGGAGCTGCTGTCGCCAAGCCGGTGGTCTATGATCATTTCGGCACGCGCAATGGCCTGCTGATAGCGCTCTATCGGGATTTTGACGCCCGGCAGACGGAGATGATCGACGCCGCACTCGACGGGAGCGGCCCGACCCTCGAAGATCGAGCCAAGGTCATCGCAACCTCATACGTCGACTGTGTGCTCGCGCAGGGCCGGGA